>NZ_RBRE01000057.1 GCF_003700275.1 Pseudomonas cichorii
TCGTTTTCCGGGTGGGTCTGTACACCGACGAAGATGTGCGCTTCGCGGTCGGTGTGGTAGCGGTAGTTGAATTCGGTGATCTGGCGCTTGCCGATGGCCTGGCAGAACGCCTTGAAGCTGCCCGGCTGCTCGGGAATGGTTACCGCGATGATGGCTTCACGGCCTTCACCCAGTTCGGCACGCTCGGCGACATGGCGTAGGCGGTCGAAGTTGACGTTGGCGCCGGAGTCGATGGCCACCAGCGTCTGGCCGCTGATGCCGCGCTGCTCGACGTACTTCTTGATCCCGGCCACACCCAGCGCACCCGCCGGTTCGGTGATGGAACGGGTGTCGTCGTAGATGTCCTTGATGGCTGCACAGATTTCATCGGTGCTGACCGTGATCACTTCATCGACGTACTGACGGCACACTTCAAAGGTGTGATGACCAATCTGCGCCACCGCCACGCCATCGGCAAACAGCCCGACCTGACTCAAAACCACGCGCTCACCGGCAGCCATGGCGGCCTGCAGGCAGTTGGAGTCGTCCGGCTCGACGCCTATCACCTTGATATCCGGGCGCAGGTATTTGACGTAGGCGGCAATCCCGGCAATCAGGCCGCCGCCACCCACGGGCACGAAGATCGCGTCCAGCTGGCCGGGCTGCTGGCGCAGGATTTCCATGGCCACGGTGCCCTGGCCGGCGATGGTGTCGGGATCGTCGTACGGGTGGATGTAGACGAAGCCCTGTTCATCCACCAGCTTCAGCGAGTAGGCCAGCGCTTCGGGAAACGAATCGCCGTGCAGCACCACCTGAGCGCCCCGCGAGCGCACGCCCTCGACCTTGATTTCAGGCGTGGTCTTGGGCATGACGATAGTCGCCTTGATACCCAGCACCCTGGCTGCCAGCGCCAGGCCTTGTGCATGGTTGCCCGCCGAAGCGGTGACCACGCCACGCGCCAGTTCCTCGGGGCTCAACTGCGCCAGCTTGTTATAGGCGCCACGAATCTTGAAGGAAAACACCGGCTGCAGGTCTTCACGCTTGAGCAGTATCTGGTTTTCCAGCCGCTCGGAAAGCTGGCGAGCGCTCTGCAACGGGGTTTCGACAGCGACATCGTAGACGCGGGAGGTGAGGATTTTGCGGGCGTAGTGGTTGAGCAGATCGGTCATCGCGTCGTTACCTTGTGCAGAGGCATGACGTTCAGGTTCAACGCAGAGAGAAGGGCGATAGAGCGATGGATAATGATCATGTCTGACTCCTGGTCTGGTAAGTGGCCCGGGAGACAGAAAAAACCCGCCTCCAGGGCGGGTTTTTTGCAAACGTCGGCTAACCCGCCATGACTGGAATGACGGTAATAATAATCTGGCCGAGGTTTTGCTTGAGTGCGTTCATGGGCTGGAGGTTATGGCCAGAGGTGCTGCCAAGTCAAGGGTGAAGAGGGCGCTAAATTCCCCCGTCTGCGACTCGTATTTTTCTATGCAGTGACATTTTTGTTTCATGTCGGCACTTTATTCTGCGAGCTGTGGTCAGTTATCCCACTGTTGTAAAAGAACTAATCATTAAGCCAAAAGGACTGAAAAATGGACGACTATCAAGAAGAGCTGCTCGAATCCCGCGCCTTTGAACTGGATCCGCTGGAACCCGCCGACGACGCTACCGAGCTGTGAAGGGCCTCAGGCGCTCTGGCGCTGGCTGCGGCGAAACTCTCCCGGGGTCTGGCTGTTCCAGCGCTTGAAGGCGCGTTGAAAGGCCTCTGCCGAGGCAAATCCCAACAGATACGCGATCTCGCCGAACGCCAGTTCAGTGTCGCGAATGTAGGTCATCGCCAAGTCACGACGTGTGTCATTGAGAATGCTGCGAAAGCGCGTGCCTTCATCGGCCAGTTTTCGGCGCAGCGTCCAGGTCGGCAACTTGAGCCGGGCTGCAATTTCTTCCAGATCGGGCTCCCTGCCACCGTTCAATAACGGTCCCAGCAAGCGAATGATGCGCTCGCGCAGGCTGCGCGTGCGGGTCAGTTGTTCCAGTTCCTTTTCACACAATTGCAGCAAGTGCTGCCAGGTGCTCGGGCAATGCTCGGGATTGCGCAATTCCAGGCTGGTCTGATCCAGGCGCAACTGGTTGGTGGCTGCACCAAAGATCACCGGGTTATCGCTCAGCAAGCTGTACTCGGCTGCATATTCGGGCGCTTCAAACTCGATCTCGACCCGTTGGCCACGCAAGGGCTTGCCAGCCAGTGTGGACAGCTGGGTAAGCCAGCCGCACAGGATCGAGTCCACCACGAAACGGTTGTAAGCGTTGTAGGGACTGATGGAGTAGAAGCGTAGCCAGGCGCCTTCGGCGTCTTCATGAAAGCTCGACTGGCCGCGATAGTTGGAGCCATACAGCGCCTCGAAACGGATCAGGACTCGCGCCGCCTCGCGCACTGTCGGTGCTTGCGCGGCGGTGACGCCAGCCAGCCCGAGCTGGCCGAGGCGTGTCAGTTGGCCCATGCGCAAACCCAGCCCGGCCTGCCCGGTAAGCTGGATTGCCGCATGGCCCAGGCGCATGTAGCGCGGGATCGACAAACGCGCTCCAGCCTCACTCAAGCGCGCCGTATCGAGGCCGTATTGCTCCAGCAGCGGGGCAGGGTCGTGATCAAAGCTGCGCACGGCTTCACCCAGGCTCTGGATAAAGCCGACGGAGAGATCACCAAGACGCAGCGTCAGGTCAGGCATGTCTAGAGCCACAGATTGATCAGGCGGGCACCGTTCATGGCACGGCCCCCCCCGGGCGACTCGCCAATGATCTGCCCGTTGTGGCTGGCAAAGCTTTGTCCGGAGCTGCCCTGATTCCAGAACTGCCCGTGCATGAACACACTGATGCCTGCCCGCGCGTTGCTTTGCGGGGCGCGGCCGGTGAGGGTCAGTTGGCGCCAGGCTTCGCCTTCGCTGACGGAGCCGGCTTTCAGCTCGCTGCTCGCGGCTTCGGTCTTGCCCCAGTAGCCGCGCCACGGGCTGTCCCAACTGCTTCTGCCAGCCACGAAGGCCGGCACGGCAATCAGTTCGGCGCCGTTGTCATTCAGGCGTGCGTAATTGGCCGGATACCAGCTGTCGCTGCCGATCAACACTGCCAGGCGGCCTGCCGGGGTATCGATGACGTTCAGCGCGGCCTTGTTGCCTGCACTCTGGACATAATCGTGCTGATACGGGCCTGCATACAGTTGGCGTTGCGGCTGGCCGAGCGGCAGGCCGTCGCTGCCAAACACCAGGCTGCTGTTATACAGGGCTCCACTGCCGATCCGTAGCTGGCCCGCTTCGACATAAGGTTCCGGCAGGACGATGCTGCCCGCCACCAGCGTTACGCCGAACTCTCTGGCCAGACCACCGAACAATGTCTGGTAATCCTGCGCCATGCTGCTTGCCTTCATGCGCAGATAAGCATCTTCCAGCCGATTCTCACCGGTTGCCTGGACAAAGGCCTTGATGAACGTCAGCGGATTGCTCCAAGGCAGCCAGCTCATGGCCTGATCCCGGACGCTGGCTTGAAACAGCTGGTTTTTCTCTCCGGTTACAAACAGCCAGGTGCCGACATGTTCCGGCAACACCACAATGGTCCGGGCATTGATCAGGCCCTGTTCGCGGGCATGTTGCAGGTAGGCGGCCAGTTTTCGATGCAAGCGTTGCGGATTCTGGTAGTCGGTGGGAAACAGTTCCGGCTCGATTCCCAGCAGATTGCCGCGCTCGGCGGGCTGGCCGGAATTGATGGCCAGGTGAATGCGCAGGTCGGACAGGTAATGCCCCTCGGGACGTTGTCCGGTCCAGAGGCCATAGCTGACAAGGGTGGCCACACTCGCCAGGATGAGGCAGGCAACGAAGAATTTACGCATGGAAGACTGTTGATCCGTGGTCAAGACAGGACACTAGCCTGCCTGCACGTTTGGATCAATAACTTGTCACTTTCGGTCATTGAGCGACGCCGGTCGGCTCTTTACTGTTTGTGTCATGAACGGGCCGCAGAAATGGCCCGCAATAAAATAAGGGGGCACGCAGAGGCCTCTGTTTTTCCGTGATGAAACCGATGGAGCGTCTCATGACTGCCACTCGCTATCCGCACCTGCTGGCCCCGCTGGATCTGGGTTTCACTACCTTGCGCAACCGTACCCTGATGGGGTCGATGCATACCGGTCTCGAAGAGCAGCCGGGAGGTTTCGAGCGGATGGCTGCCTATTTTGCCGAGCGTGCGCAAGGTGGCGTAGGGCTGATGGTCACTGGCGGCATAGCGCCCAACAAGGAGGGCGGGGTTTATAAAGGCGCAGCGAAACTGACCACTGCCGAAGAAGCCGAGCGGCATCGTATCGTCACCGAAGCGGTTCATGAGGCGGGCGGCAGGATTTGTCTGCAGATCCTGCATGCCGGGCGTTACGCCTACAGCCCCGAGCAAGTCGCGCCCAGCGCCATTCAGGCACCGATCAACCCTTTCACGCCACGAGAGCTGGACGAAGAGGGGATCGAGAAGCAGATCAGCGATTTTGTGACCTGCTCGACCCTGGCCCGTAGCGCCGGCTATGACGGCGTGGAAATCATGGGTTCCGAAGGCTACTTCATCAACCAGTTCCTGGTGGCGCAGACCAATCATCGTACCGACCGCTGGGGTGGCAGCTACGAAAACCGCATGCGTCTGCCGGTCGAGATCGTGCGTCGGGTTCGCGAAGCGGTGGGCGCCGAGTTCATCATCATTTTCCGCCTGTCGATGCTGGATCTGGTCGAAGGCGGCAGTACCTGGGAAGAAATCGTCACCCTGGCCAAGGCCATCGAACAGGCCGGTGCGACCATCATCAACACCGGTATCGGCTGGCATGAGGCGCGCATCCCGACCATCGCCACCAAGGTGCCGCGCGGAGCGTTCAGCAAGGTCACGGCCAGGTTGCGAGGCGCGGTGAAGATCCCGCTGATCACCACCAACCGGATCAATACTCCTGAAATCGCCGAGCGGATTCTTGCCGAAGGCGATGCCGACATGGTGTCCATGGCCCGCCCATTCCTGGCCGACCCGGAGTTCGTCAACAAGGCCGCAGCCGGTCGCGCCGAGGAAATCAATACCTGCATCGGCTGCAACCAGGCCTGCCTCGACCATACCTTCGGCGGCAAGCTGACCAGTTGCCTGGTCAACCCGCGTGCCTGTCATGAAACCGAACTCAATTACCTGCCCGTGCGCCAGGTCAGGAAAATCGCGGTGGTGGGCGCAGGACCTGCCGGGCTGGCCGCTGCAAGCGTGGCGGCAGAGCGCGGGCATCAGGTGACACTGTTCGATTCGGCCAGTGAAATCGGTGGTCAATTCAACATCGCCAAGCGGGTACCGGGCAAGGAAGAGTTCTATGAAACCTTGCGTTACTTCAAGCACAAGCTGGAGAACACGGGTGTTGAGTTGCGCCTTGAAACTCGGGTCACAGCGCAGGATCTGTTGCAGGGTGGTTTTGACGAAGTACTGCTGGCCACCGGCATCGTTCCGCGCACACCGGCCATTCCGGGCATCGATAACCCCAAGGTGCTGAGCTATCTGGACGTGATCCTGCAACGCAAGCCGGTCGGACGCAGCGTGGCGGTGATCGGCGCGGGTGGAATCGGCTTCGATGTGTCGGAGTTTCTGGTCCATCAGGGTGTGTCTACCAGCCAGGACCGTGACGCCTTCTGGAAAGAGTGGGGCATCGACACCACCTTGCAGGCGCGTGGCGGTGTGGCGGGCATCAAGGCCGAAGTGCCTGCCCCGGCGCGTCAGGTCTTCTTGTTGCAGCGCAAGGACACCAAGGTTGGTGACGGCTTGGGCAAAACTACCGGCTGGATTCACCGCACTGGCCTGAAAAACAAGCAGGTGCAGATGCTCAACAGCGTGCAGTACCTGAAGATCGACGATGCCGGCCTGCATATCCGGATTGGCGAAGGCGAAGAAAAACTGCTGCCGGTGGATAACATTGTTATCTGCGCCGGGCAGGACCCTTTGCGTGAGTTGTATGACGGTCTGGTCGAGGCAGGGCAGAGCGTGCACCTGATCGGCGGCGCGGATGTCGCGGCGGAGCTGGATGCCAAACGGGCGATCGATCAGGGATCACGACTGGCTGCGGCCTTGTAGTTTTGAACTGATCCATTCTTTTTGGTTGAAAGGGCGCGCAAGCGCCTTTTCTTTTTGGTGCGAAAAATACTTTCTTGGCTTCGGGTGTTTCCTACGGCCAGTTGCGGCGTGTCTGCTTTTGATTTTTCAAAAAATCGAACTTTATATTTGTGATCTTTGCTTGTAATAAATTGTATTGGTCTTGTTTTTTGTGCTGCTGTACATTTTTCCTGTGTAGTGTTTAAACGGATTTGTTTAGTGGCCTTGCCCTATTGTTCTGTTACTTTTAATAACTGCATGGATGCATTTTTATACGTGCCTGAAGTCCTGTATTCAGGGGGGCGTTGTTTTAAGGATGATTAATGTCAAAGAAACAAATAACACTACCGCCTATTTATATTGGGGCGCAGCCTCCGACTGTGGATTTTAGTCTTGGGCGCTCAACGGGAGCATCAGCGCCCGCGATACCGGAAGCTATGCGGTTTGGACCTTTCATGTATCACACCCTCTTGGATTGGGAGAAAAGCTTTCAAACCAGTCTGGCTTTGCTTGATTCTGTTCTTGGTCAAGAACTCAGTGTCGCTCGTGGGGGCACTATTCAAGACACAAATACGATCGAAGGGCTTCAGCGTGAGTTGATTTTGCGCGGACAGCTTATGGAAAAAAAGAGAGCTGAAATCCAACAGGTTTCTTCGGAGGCGGATCGATTTTATGGGGCTGATCCATTGTCGTTGACTCATAAACAGCAAATGGATGTAGTTATCCGCCTTATAAATGGTCACCCTCGCCCTAGAGAACTTCATTGGTTTGCCCAGACTTCTCATGAAGCAGCTTATAAGCGCCGTTTTGCACAGGAGTCACTTGGGAAGTTGGCAGGCCAATCGGCTGCATTACGCGCAAGACTGGCGGAACTGCAAAGGCAAGCAGCAGAGGCAGCAGCCAGGGCCGCAGCTGAACAGGCTCAAGCGGAAGCAGCAGCGCGAGCAGTGGCGGAACAGGCTCAGGCGGAAGCAGCAGCGCGAGCAGCGGCGGAACAGGCTCAGGCGGAAGCAGCAGCGCGAGCAGTGGCGGAACAAGTTCAGAGGGAAGCCGAGAGGTTACAAAAAGAGCGGGGGCCAGAGCAGGTCGCTTCAAATATCTTTCAGGGGCGACAATTGCGGCCGGTGCTCAACTTGTTACTACGGCCGGGAGGATTTTGGCGGCCGAAGGTGCTGCGTTAACCTTGCAGGCCTCTATGCGCGCCTCGATTGCCGCTTTGAGTGAGTTGGCTACTGGTGCAGCTTCTGGTCTTTTGGTCGGTGTAAGTGCCTTGATTTATCCCTCCGAACTGGGAAACGGTGAGTTGCCAAATCGCTACGCACTCACGTTGCCGCTAACGGATCTGACAGCATCGCCGATTACTGAGATAAACCATGGCCCGATAAATCTACCTGTCCGTCTCGGCTTTAAATCGGCGAGCAGCGGGCACACGGAGGTTATCGCCATTCCCGCTGACGGGGTACATATATCGAGAAACGTGCGGGTTGTCGCTGCGATATATGATTCTGTACAGAATGTTTACTCGGTCTCAACGCCGGATATACCGTCCAAGACCATGATCTGGACGCCAATAGCCGATCCTGGCAACAGTTCTACTGCACTACCTGTCGATACACCTCAAGTGTCAGTGTATGGCGGTGCCACATTGATACCTGTTGCTGGCAGTATTGACACTTACCCGGAACTCGATGATGTCGAGATCGATGATTATGTTTTTATATTCCCTGCTGATTCTGGACTGCCTGCACTTTACGTGGTTTTCCAAAATCCTAGAAATATGCCAGGAGTCGTGAGCGGTGAGGGGCAGACTGTTTCAGGTAACTGGCTAGGAGCACTCGTAGAGGGGGGCGGGGCTCCTATACCGAAGCAGATAGCCGAACAATTACGAGGTAAGCAGTTCAGTAATTTTTCTCGCTTTAGAGAGGCCTTCTGGAAGCTGGTAGCGAATGATGAAAAGTTAGTGCTTCATTTTACTGCGCATAATATAGCGGAGATGAAAAAAGGTTACGCTCCGACCGTAACCATGGAATATGTTGTTGGTAAGAGAGATGTGTTCGAGATACATCATGTAGACTTTATTTTCAAAGGGGGAGCTGTTTATGATGTTGATAATCTACGTGTTGTGACTCCTAGGGTTCATATTAAGTTACATTCGGAGGTGAAGCGTGGCTGAGTTGAAAAATAAAATTGAGAGTTACACCGAACAAGAGTTTATCCGTTTTGTAACGGATATTTGCGTAGTCAACGCAACAAGTGAAGCTGAACACAGGCAATGGGTTAGGCACTTCAGGGCGATTATCGAGCATCCAGATGGTAGTGATCTAATTTATTATCCGAAGCCAGATGCAGACTCTTCTCCAGAAGGCATCGTGAGCACCATCAAGCAGTGGCGAGCTGAAAATGGTAAGCCAGGGTTTAAGGCCGAGTTTTCAGAAAAATCATGAACGCTATTAAATTAATTCGGAGCTGAAACATGACTAAATTGAAAAATAAAATCGAGGACTACACCGAGCAGGAATTTATCCATTTTGTGACGGATATTTGCTTGGTCAACGCAGCAACTGAGGTTGAACACCAACTATGGGTCAATCACTTCAGAGCGATCATCGAGCATCCTTTCGGAGACGATCTCATTTTTTACCCACAGCCAGATGCAGACTCTTCTCCAGAAGGCATCGTGAATACCATCAAGCAGTGGCGAGCCGAAAACGGCAAGCCGGGGTTCAAGGTCGAGTGATCGGGATGTCTGCAAGTTGCTGAGTGTGGGGACCAGGGCCCAGCGGTATACAAAAGCTGTACACTTCGGCCCGTCCCCTCATTTCTGATCTTTTCATGCTTGCCTCTGCACTGACCTGGCGTCCGACTGCCCCGCTCGAACTCCTGAACCTGCCCTGGTTGAAACGGACAGGTATCGAAGTCGCGATCCTGCGACTGGACCTTATCGACCCGCTGATCAGTGGCAACAAGTGGTTCAAGCTCACCGAGCATCTGGCCTGCGCGGTCCGGCAGGGCGCTGCCGGGGTGATCAGCCTGGGCGGTGCGCATTCCAATCATCTGCATGCGCTGGCCGCGGCGGGCAAGCGTTTCGGTTTTCCCACAGTTGGCTTGTTGCGCGGCCATGAGCAACTGACGCCCACGGTGCTCGATCTGCAAGCGTTCGGTATGCAACTGCACTGGCTGGGTTATGCCGGTTATCGCGCACGGCATGCCGAAGGGTTCTGGTCGCCCTGGCAGACCCAGTATCCCGAGCTTTACCCGATTCCCGAGGGTGGCGGCGGAATGTCCGGCGCGCTGGGCTGTGCCCGATTGCTGGACTTGATAAAACAGCCGTTGCAGTCCCTGGGCTGGGAGGATTATCACGGTTGGTGGTTGGCGGCAGGCACCGGCACCACTCTGGCCGGGCTGGTGCTGGCGGAAGCCGGGGCGCATGCGGTGTACGGTGCGCTGGCGGTCCCGGACGATCATGGCGTGGCGCAGAATGTGGCGGCGCTGGCTGGGGATTGCCCACACTATCATCTGATCGATGCCAGTCGTGGTGCGTTTGCCAGAACCGATGCGCATCTGCTGGATTTCATTGCTCGTACCGAAGCACAGAGCGGCATCCCGCTGGAGCCGCTCTACACCGGCAAGGCGCTGCTGGCCCTGCACCATGAAGTGGCAGCCGGGCGCTTCATTCCGGGCACTCGCCTGATTTTCGTTCACACCGGCGGCCTGCAAGGTCGGCGGGCCATGATGTCCTGAAGTCGGGCGTCGTCCCTGACTACGTGGATGACACTTTCAGAGTAAAGCCTTCCATTCACTGTCCTGATAATCGGTCCATTCCCCCATCAATGGCCGAGGTCAGCATGACAACTAGCGCTGTAGAGCAGGTCGATCCTGCGACTTTGAGAAAAGTCATCGTGGCTGCCGCCATCGGTAATTTTGTCGAATGGTTCGACTTTGCGGTCTATGGCTTTCTGGCCACCACCATTGCCCTGCAATTCTTTCCCAGTACCGACCCCAGCGCTGCCTTGCTGAAAACCTTCGCGGTTTTTGCCGTGGCCTTTGCCTTCCGGCCTCTGGGCGGGATTTTCTTTGGCATGCTGGGCGACAGGATCGGACGCAAACGCACCCTGGCCTTCACCATCCTGTTGATGGCGGCCGCCACGACCCTGATTGGCCTGCTGCCCACCTATGCAGCCATCGGCGTGACCGCTCCGATCCTGTTGACCATCATCCGCTGTGCCCAGGGTTTCTCGGCGGGTGGTGAGTATGCCGGTGCCTGCGCCTATCTGATGGAACATGCTCCGCAGGACCAGCGTGCCTGGTACGGCAGTTTCCTGCCGGTTTCGACATTCTCGGCCTTCGCCGCTGCGGCGGTGGTGGCCTATGCGCTCGAAGCGGCCCTGTCGGCTGAAACCATGGGCAGTTGGGGCTGGCGCCTGCCGTTCCTGATCTCGGCTCCTCTGGGGCTGGTTGGTTTGTATCTGCGCTGGAGGCTGGATGAAACCCCGGCTTTCCAGGCGGTAACCGAGGAGCATGCAGTGGCTCATTCGCCGCTCAAGGAAACCTTGCGCAATCACGGGGCTGCCATCTGTTGCCTGGGGGCTTTCATTTCCCTGACGGCGTTGTCGTTCTATATGTTCACCACTTACTTCGCCACCTACCTGCAAGTCGCAGGCGGCTTGAGTCGGGCCACGGCATTGCTGGTGTCGTTGATTGCGCTGCTGTTCGCGGCCGCGATCTGCCCGTTGGCCGGCGCCTATTCCGACCGGGTCGGGCGGCGTGCCACGATGGTGACGGCCTGCGTGTTGTTGATGCTGGTGGTGTTTCCATCTTTCCTGATGGCCAGTTCGGGCTCGTTCGCGGCTTCGATTCTGGGCGTGATGCTGCTGGCGATTGGCGCAGTATTGTGCGGCGTGGTGACTGCGGCGTTGCTGTCGGAAACCTTCCCGACCCGCACCCGCTACACCGCGTCGGCCATTACCTACAACATGGCTTACACCCTGTTTGGCGGGACCGCGCCGCTGGTGGCGACCTGGTTGATCAGCAGCACCGGCAGCAACCTGTCACCGGCTTTCTACCTGATTGCTGTCGCGGTTCTGGCCTTGCTGGGTGGTCTGGCATTGCCGGAAACCTCGAAGGTTTCATTGCATGATGTGGCGGTGGTGGGGAAGGGCGGGGATTTGTCGGAACTGGTTCGCGAATAAATTCGCTACTGGTTTAAGCCTGTCGCAAATACTCAACAAAAAATGCCACGCGCGCAGCGAAAAATGGCACATTGGCGGCCCTCGTCTGGATATGACACATTTTGTAATATCAGATTGAGGGCATACCAAAACCATTTTTACGGATGAAATCCATGGCGATCAGCGCTCAGCCCGGTTCTCCCGCGGCCTCGACGACTCCTCAGAGCAGTCCATTGGTGATGCGCATTATCGGCGCGGTCGCCCTGGCGCACTTGATCAACGATCTGATTCAGGCGGTACTGCCTTCGATCTATCCAATGCTCAAGGCCAGCTACGATTTGAGTTTCACCCAGATCGGGCTGATTACTCTGACCTTCCAGATCACCGCTTCCCTGTTGCAACCCTGGGTCGGTTATTACACCGACCGGCATCCCAACCCGCTGGTGCTTCCGCTGGGTTCGATCTGTACTTTGATCGGTATCGTGATGCTGTCGATGGTTGGCAGCTTTCCGTTGATCTTGCTGGCTTCGGCGTTGATCGGCATTGGTTCTTCGACCTTTCACCCTGAAGCCTCACGTATTGCCCGGCTGGCCTCCGGTGGCCGTTTTGGCCTGGCGCAGTCGACCTTTCAGGTTGGAGGCAATACCGGTTCGGCATTCGGTCCGCTGCTGGCGGCAGCGATCATCATTCCGTTCGGTCAGGGCAATGTGGTCTGGATCGGCTTGTTTGCGCTGTTTTCCCTTGGTTTGCTGTATGCCATCAGCCGCTGGTATCGGGCGCACCTGAATCTGTTCAAGCTCAAGGCCGGGCAGGCTGCAACGCACGGGCTGTCGAGAAAGCGGGTGATTGTTTCGCTGGGCATCCTGGCGTTTCTGGTGTTTTCCAAGTTTTTCTACATGACCAGCCTCACCAGTTACTTCACTTTCTACCTGATCGAGAAGTTCGACCTGTCAGTGGCCAGCTCGCAATTGCATCTGTTCCTGTTTCTCGGCGCGGTGGCGGCGGGGACCTTTTTCGGTGGCCCGATTGGCGACAGAATCGGCCGCAAGAAAGTGATCTGGTTTTCGATTCTGGGTGCGGCACCGTTCACCCTGGCACTGCCTTATGCCGATCTGTTCTGGACCAGCGTGCTGAGCGTGATTATCGGCTTCATCCTGGCCTCGGCGTTTTCCGCCATCGTGGTGTATGCCCAGGAGTTGGTGCCGGGCAACGTGGGCATGATTGCCGGGATCTTCTTTGGCCTGATGTTCGGCTTTGGCGGGATTGGTGCGGCGCTGCTCGGTTATCTGGCCGACAGTCACGGCATCCTGTTTGTCTATAACCTGTGCTCGTTCCTGCCGCTGCTCGGGATCCTGACCGTGTTCCTGCCCAGGACCAAGTGATCAGGCCGAAGGTGTCGACACTTCGAGAGGGCTGACGGTGTTGCTGGTATCGGCCAGATTGGGCCACATGTCCGATACCAGAAACAGGCGCTCGGTTTCTTCCCAGTCGCCCTGCGGGTTCTGATTCAGGCGCACCAGCAGTTGCGCCGGCGCCAGCGGGTCGAGCTGCTCCAGCCAGTCCTGCAACTGCTCATGACTCCACGCCTGGGCGTAATGCGCCGGTGCCAGCCAGGCATGGCGCGGCAACGGTTGCCAGCGACCGTCCGGACTTTGGGCGATGAACGCTTGCCAGTCACGTTGATGCAGCCAGCGCCCCTTGAGGTGCTGCTGGTGCGCGCCGGTGGGCGCGCTGCTGTGACCCGGCCATGGATAAAGCAGATAGCCTCCTAGCCACAATTCTGCGGAAAAGGCCTCGATACCCAGCGCCGCCAGCGTTGCGCGGCTTTCCGGCCGTGCGGAAATCGGCAGTTGATGCTGGCTCAGGTGGGTCAGCTTGCGGTCCAGCCGGTCATGACATCCAGGGCCCAGCCATTGCGCGGTGTCGCGGCCGTCGCCGTCCTGCGGGCCGAGATAGAGTTTGATGGCCAGTTCCACGTGATGCACGCCATCGCGGTCGCGCAGCAGCATATCCAGTTCGCCCAGCGTATGGCCTTCCTGGCGAATCGGCAGGTTGGCGGCGATGATTTCGACCCCCGGTGCATGATGTACCGCGAACTGCCAGAGCCGTTCGTAATAGAGCCCCAGCCGCCGTGTCGCGCTGAGCGACAGCCAGTGCTCCAGAGGGCTGCTGTCCTGATCCAGTTGCAGCAGGAAGTCCGCCAGTTGTCCGGGTTCCTGCACCCAGGCGCTGCCGGTCAGCGGATGGCGTTGCGGCCAGGGTGTCTGATCGAGCATCGGCGGGGCGAGGATGACCCAGGCCAGGTCGCGCACCTCGGGATGGCGCAGCTGACGCGGCAGATCGATGAGGCTGGGGAAGAGAGTCATGTATCGAGGATAGCTTTACTGTTCCGGTAGAAGCGAATTCATTCGCGAAAACGGCATACATTGCCGCTGCAAGGCCATTTCGCCCATAATCCACTTCTTTAAAGCCGTATCGAACCCGCAGCAGGAGCCCCATGGAGCAATTTCGCAATATCGGCATCATCGGCCGTCTGGGCAGTGTCCAGGTGCTCGATACCGTTCGCCGACTCAAGAGATTCCTGTTGGACCGGCATCTGCACGTCATTCTGGAAGACACCATCGCTGAAGTCCTGCCCGGTCACGGTCTGCAGACCTCGTCGCGCAAGATGCTCGGTGAAGTGTGCGACATGGTGATTGTGGTCGGCGGCGACGGCAGTCTGCTGGGCGCGGCGCGGGCCCTGGCCAAGCACAACGTTCCGGTGCTGGGCATCAACCGTGGCAGCCTGGGTTTTCTGACCGATATCCGTCCCGACGAACTGGAAGTGAAGGTCGCTGAAGTTCTCGAAGGCCACTATCTGGTGGAAAACCGCTTCCTGCTCCAGGCCGAGGTCCGTCGGCATGGCGAGGCGATTGGCCAGGGCGATGCGCTCAACGATGTAGTGCTGCATCCCGGCAAGTCGACGCGGATGATCGAATTCGAGATCTATATCGATGGCCAGTTCGTCTGCAGCCAGAAGGCTGACGGCCTGATCGTCGCCACGCCGACCGGGTCGACCGCCTACGCGCTGTCGGCAGGCGGGCCGATCATGCATCCCAAGCTCGATGCCATCGTCATCGTGCCAATGTACCCGCACACCCTGTCTGGTCGGCCGATCGTGGTCGACGGCAACAGCGAGCTGAAAATCGTCGTCTCCAAGGACATGACGATCTATCCCCAGGTGTCCTGCGATGGCCAGAACCATTTCACCTGTGCGCCGGGCGACACCATTACCGTCAGCAAGAAATCACAGAAGCTGCGCCTGATTCATCCGCTGGATCACAACTATTACGAAGTCTGCCGCACCAAGCTCGGCTGGGGCAGCAGACTCGGCGCCGGAGGCGACTGATGCTCGATCCTGCGCGTGGCTACGATCTGATCGGTGACGTGCACGGTTGTGCTCATACCCTTGAGCACTTGCTGGAACTGCTCGGCTACCGTTTTCAGGCGGGCGTCTGGCGTCATCCTGAACGCATGGTGATTTTCCTCGGCGATATCATTGATCGCGGCCCGAGGATTCGCGAAGCGCTGCATATCGTGCGCGATATGGTCCAGGCGGGGCAGGCCTATTGCATCATGGGCAACCATGAGTTCAATGCGCTGGGCTGGGTGACCCCGGCCCTGCCTGAGGGCAGCCAGCGCTTTGTACGCGAGCACACGCCGCGGCATGCGCGGTTGATCGGCGAAACCCTGGCGCAGTTCGAGCAGTATCCGGCGGAATGGAGCGAGTTTGTCCAATGGTTCTATGAGCTGCCGCTGTATATCGACGCCGACCGCTTTCGCGTGGTTCACGCCTGTTGGGACCCGAGTCTGATCAAGCCGTTGCGCGGCCTGCACGGCAATGGCTGCATCGACAAGCATTTCGTCCAGGCCTCGGCAGTACCGGGGAGTTTTGCCAGTGGCGTTTTCAACCGCCTGCTGCGCGGCACCGACATGCGCCTGCCGCACGGCTTGACCCTGACCGGCGGTGACGGCCTGTCCCGCGCCTTTTTCCGCACCAAGTTCTGGGAAGACGATCCGCAGACTTATGGCGATGTGGTGTTCCAGCCCGATGCGCTGCCCGAAGGCGTGGCCAAGACGCCGCTGTCCACTTCGGAAAAGAACGCCCTGTTGCGTTATGGCATCGACGAGCCGTTGCTGTTTGTTGGCCATTACTGGCGCAGCGGCATACCGGCACCGATCCGGCCCAACCTGGCCTGCCTGGATTACAGCGCGGTGCTTTACGGCAAGCTCGTGGCTTATCGTCTGGATCAGGAAACCCGGCTCGACCCGGACAAGTTCGTCTGGGTCGATGTGCAGCGGCCCGAGGTTGCATCATGATTCCCGTCGCCGCTCTGCGTTTGCCCTTGAGCACGGACCTGACCGGTTTCATCAGCTTGTTGCAACGCCTTGGCGTTCCGCATCGGGTCAGCGAAGAGGCTGGCGAGCAAGTGTTGTGGGTACCGGATGCCGGGCAACTTGCCGAAGATGTGCGTCATTTGTACGCCCGCTTTCCCGAGGGTGACGACACCTACCAACTGCCGCCTGGCGCCGCCATTATCGAGGTAAAGCGTCCTGGCTTCATGCAGCAACTACGCGCCAGCCCGATGACTGCGCTGGTATTGCTGGCGACTCTGATCGTTGCCTGCTTCACCCTGCTGGGCGATGACCTCGATACCCTGCGCTGGCTGACTTTCCTGGATTTTCAGGTACAGGGCGATTACGCGATGTTCACGCCGCTTGCCGACAGTCTGGCAGCGGGGCAGTGGTGGCGGATCTTTTCGCCGATGCTGATTCATTTCGGCATCCTGCATCTGTCCATGAACGGGCTGTGGTACTGGGAGCTTGGACGTCGCATCGAGCTGCGTCAGGGCCGTTGGCATCTGTTGGGCCTGACCCTGCTGTTCGCCGCGGTTTCCAACTCGGTTCAATATGTGTTCGGCGGCCCGAGCCTGTTTGGCGGGTTGTCGGGTGTTCTTTATGGATTGCTGGGCCATTGCTGGATTTTCCAGCTGCTGGCGCCCAATCCGGTCTACCGCATGCCACGTGGCGTGCTGATAATGATGCTGGTCTGGCTGGTGCTGTGTCTGTCCGGGCTGGTGAGCATGCTGGGCTTTGGCGAAATCGCCAACGGCGCTCATGTCGGCGGTCTGATCATCGGTTGTGTCACAGGGCTTTTGGGCGGAGCCATCGCTCGCCGCAGAACCTGAAATTGCCCGCTATTTTCTGGAGCACCTTAATGTCCTCTTTTGCAGAAATGATTGAAAACATCACCCCGGATATCTATGAGAGCCTGAAGCTGGCCGTGGAAATCGGCAAATGGTCCGATGGCCGCAAGCTGACTCAGGAGCAGCGCGAGCTGTCCTTGCAGGCGTTGATCGCCTGGGAAGCGCAGAACCTGCCGGAAGACCAGCGCATCGGCTACATGGGCCCGCAGGAATGTGCGTCCAAGTCCGAGCCGGTGGCCAATATCCTGTTCAAGTCGGATGCCATCCATTGATCGAGATTGGTCGCGGAGCAGTCAACAAAATGTCGGCGCGCCAGGATGAGGCGTCGTTCGTGCAATACAACTTTCGCCTGGGCGATGTGGAAATTCCGGTCAATCCGCTGATCGGCAAGACCGTGCGCCTGGAATACCTGGGCGCGATCCATTGCAGCCATTGCGGTCGCAAGACCAAGTCCAGCTACAGCCAGGGCTATTGCTACCCTTGCATGCTCAAGCTGGCCCAGTGCGACGTGTGCATCATGAGCCCGGAGAAGTGCCATCACGATCAGGGTACGTGCCGTGATCCGTCATGGGGCGAGCAGTTCTGCATGACCGACCATATCGTCTATCTCGCCAATTCATCGGGCGTGAAGGTCGGCATCACCCGTTCCACCCAGTTGCCGACCCGCTGGCTGGATCAGGGTGCGAGCCAGGCCCTGCCGATCCTGCGCGTGGCGACCCGGCAGCAGTCCGGCTTCGTCGAAGACCTGCTGCGCAGTCAGGTTGCGGACCGCACCAACTGGCGCGCCTTGCTCAAGGGCGATGCGCAGCCGGTGGATCTCAAGGCCATTCGCCAGGAACTGTTCGACAGTTGCGCTGCCGGATTAAAGGAGTTGCAGGACCGATTCGGCCTGCAGGCCATCCAGTTGCTGCAGGACGCCGAGCCCGTCGAGTTTCGTTATCCGGTCGAGGCGTATCCGACCAAGATCGTCAGTTTCAACCTGGACAAGAACCCGATTGCCGAGGGCACGCTGCTGGGGATCAAGGGCCAATACCTGATTTTCGATACCGGCGTGGTCAATATTCGCAAGTACACGGCCTATCAACTGGCCGTGCATCAGTAATAAGGACTCCAGTATGCGTACTGAGCAACCGAAAATGATTTACCTGAAAGACTATCAGGCGCCCGAGTACTTCATTGACGAAACGCACCTGACCTTCGAGTTGTTCGACGACCATTCGCTGGTGCACGCGCAACTGATCATGCGCCGCAACCCGGAGCGCGGCGCAGGCTTGCCGCCTCTGGTGCTCGATGGCCAGTTGCTGGAACTGGTGTCGCTGCAACTGGATGATGTCGAGCTGAGCGCCGGCGATTATCAGCTGACGCCCGACCATCTGACCCTGCAGCCAAAGACCGAGCGCTTTACGGTCGACAGCACCGTGCGCATTCATCCGGAAACCAACACCGCGCTCGAAGGCCTGTACAAGTCCAGCGGCATGTTCTGTACCCAGTGCGAGGCCGAAGGTTTCCGCAAGATCACCTATTACCTCGACCGCCCGGACGTGATGAGCAAGTTCACCACGACCCTGAGCGCCGACAAGCATGACTTCCCGGTGCTGCTGTCCAATGGCAACCCGATTGCCAGCGGCCAGGAAGACGACGGTCGGCACTGGGCGACCTGGGAAGACCCGTTCATGAAGCCTGCCTACCTGTTTGCACTGGTGGCCGGTGATCTGTGGTGTGTCGAAGACACTTTCACCACCATGAGTCAGCGCGTCGTCACGCTGCGTATCTACGTCGAGCCGGAAAATATCGACAAGTGCCAGCACGCCATGGACAGCCTGAAGAAGTCGATGCGCTGGGACGAGGAAACCTATGGTCGCGAGTACGACCTGGATATCTTCATGATCGTGGCGGTCAACGACTTCAACATGGGCGCCATGGAGAACAAGGGCCTCAATATCTTCAACTCCAGCGCTGTGCTGGCGCGTGCCGAAACCGCGACCGATGCCGCTCACCAGCGGGTCGAGGCGATTGTCGCCCACGAATATTTCCACAACTGGTCGGGCAACCGCGTGACCTGCCGCGACTGGTTCCAGCTGTCGCTCAAGGAAGGCTTCACGGTGTTCCGTGATTCGGGCTTCTCGGCGGACATGAACTCGGCCACGGTCAAGCGCATCCAGGACGTCGCCTACCTGCGCACTCACCAGTTCGCCGAAGACGCCGGTCCCATGGCGCATGCCGTGCGCCCGGACAGCTTTATTGAAATCTCCAACTTCTACACCCTGACCGTTTATGAAAAGGGTTCCGAAGTGGTCGGCATGATCCACACCCTGTTGGGCGCCGAAGGCTTCCGCAAGGGCAGCGACCTGTATTTCGAGCGCCACGACGGCCAGGCCGTGACCTGTGACGATTTCATCAAGGCCATGGAAGATGCCAACGGCGTCGACCTGACCCAGTTCAAGCGCTGGTACAGCCAGGCCGGCACGCCACGTCTGGCGGTCAGCGAGTCCTACGACAGCGCGGCGCGCACCTACAGCCTGACCTTCCGCCAGAGCTGCCCGCAGACGCCGGACAAACAGGAGAAGCAGCCATTCGTGATTCCGGTGGCGCTGGGGTTGCTGGACAAACAGGGCGGCGAGATTGCCCTGCGTCTGTCCGGCGAAGCCGCGGCCAGCGGTACTTCCCGCGTGCTGTCGGTGACCGGGGCCGAGCAGACCTTCACTTTCGTCGATATTGCCGAGCAGCCGCTGCCGTCGCTGCTGCGTGGCTTCTCGGCACCGGTCAAGCTCAGCTTCCCTTACAACCGCGACCAGTTGATGTTCCTGATGCAGCACGACAGCGATGGCTTCAATCGCTGGGATGCAGGCCAGCAACTTGCCGTGCAGGTGCTGCAGGAAATGATCGGCCAGCATCAGCAGGGCCAGCCACTGGTCATGGATCAGCGTCTGGTTACCGCGCTGGGCACGGTCCTGGCGGATCAACAGCTTGATCAGGCCATGGTCGCGGAAATGCTGTCGCTGCCGGGTGAGGCTTACCTCACGGAAATCAGTGACGTGGCGGATGTCGATGCCATTCACGCGGCCCGCGAATTTGCCCGTCAGCAGATCGCCGACAGTCTGTTCGACGCTCTGTGGGCGCGCTATCAGGCCAACCGCGAGCTGTCGAAAACCACGCCTTACGTCGCCGCCGCCGAGCATTTCGCCCGCCGCAGCCTGCAGAACATCGCCCTGTCGTACCTGATGCTCAGTGGCAAGCCGCAGGTGCTGAGCGCAGCCATCGAGCAGTTCGATAGCAGTGACAACATGACCGAGCGCCTGACTGCGCTGGCCGTGCTGGTCAACTCGCCGTTCAGCGAAGAGCGGGCCAAGGCCTTGGCCGTGTTTGCCGAAAACTTCAAGGACAACCCGCTGGTCATGGACCAGTGGTTCAGCGTCCAGGCGGGCAGCACTCAACCGGGTGGCCTGCAGCGGGTCAAGGCGTTGATGGAGCATCCGGCGTTCAACATCAAGAACCCGAACAAGGTTCGTGCGCTGATCGGCGCCTTTGCCGGCCAGAACCTGATCAACTTCCATGCGGCGGACGGCTCCGGCTATCGTTTCCTGGCGGACCTGGTGATCGAACTCAATGGCTTCAACCCGCAGATCGCTTCCCGCCAACTGGCGCCGTTGACCCGCTGGCGTAAATACGACAGCGCCCGTCAGGCGTTGATGAAAGCGGAACTGGAGCGCATTCGCGGTTCGGGCGAGCTTTCCTCGGACGTGTTCGAGGTGGTGAGCAAAAGTCTGGCCGAGTAAGGTCCGATGCGTCATTGAGTGCGTCATTCGCACTTTGCAGAGGGTGCTGTTCGCGATTGCGGATAGCACCTTTTTTGCGCCCGGGAGTCAGCCTTTGCAGAGCCTGTGTCCATGGCCTGCCAGGGGCTTGCAGGCTCCGTATCATGCTTGAGAAAAATCTCACATGTGAGGCGTATCTATCCGCCAGGACATCTGTTACGTTTCGCACCTGATCCAAGGCGATATACAGGGGAATACCAATGCCTCGTAAAGCCAGAGACGACCGTGCAGCAGTCCCGAGCAAAGTGTCGAAGAGTTCCACCGATTACATGCGTGAAATGCGTCTGCGACTCAAGGAAGCGGGTCTGGTCAAGCGTGAATTCTGGATCCGCCCGGAAAACGTCGATGCGTTGCGCGGCATCGAAAAAGCGTTAAGGCAGCCCTTTCTGGGCGAGAGAATCAAACTGGAGGATTTCATGACCGAGAACACCAACTGGACCATCAGCTCCCTGCAGAAATCTCTGGCCGAACTGGATCTGGTCACGCAGGGTGAGATTGAACTGGCTGTCACCGAAGGCGCGGATGCCGGTATCCGCCTGACCATGAAGGGTTACGGCGATCTGCCGATCTACATCGCTGTTGCCGGCGACCAGATCCTCGCCGATGCCACATTGATCGAGGTCAGCCGTATCAAGGACGTGGCCGCTTTCAACGCTGTCGTGCTGCGCAGCCGCGACCTGTTTCCGTTGTCGTCGGTCGGTATCGAAACCCTGGCCGATGATCAGGAAGTCTACTGCCTGTTCGGCGCGCTGAGCGCCGCATCGTCCCTTACCGTGATTGTTCAGGAAATCTTCACCCTCGCGGACAACGTGATCCGTGCGGCCGAAGCCTTTGAAGATCATTTCATCCGCTGAATAGTCCTGTCAGGAGGAGAGAATTCATGACTACAAGTATCTGGAAAAAGCTGGTAACTGCCGTACGTGGCGGTGCTTCCGAAGTGGGCGAGTCGATTGTCGATGCCAATGCGATCCGCATCCTCGATCAGGAAATCCGTGACGCCGACAGCGCGCTGGTCAAGGCCCGCGACGGCCTGATCACCATCAAGGCCAAACACAAACTCTCGGCCCAGCGCCTGGAAGAACATGCCACCAGCATTGCCAACTGGGAAGGTCGCGCGCTGCAGGCGCTGAACAAGGGTGAAGAAGCCCTGGCCGTTGAATGCGCGGCAAAGATCGCAGAAATCGAAACCCTGCGCGATCAGGAACAGGAACTGGCCGACCAGTTCAACAAGCAGGTCAGCCTGTTGCAGGATCAGGTCATGAAGGCCGAGTCGCGGATCAAGAGCCTCAAGCAGCAGGTCGAGATGGCCAAGGCCCGGGAAACCGTGCAAAAGGCGCGGGTCGCGACGGCTTCGGCTACCGGTGGCGCCAGCGGCGCGGTCGAGAATGCGGTAAGTTCTCTGGCGCGCCTGAAGCAGCGCCAGGATGAACAGGACGCCAAGCTGGAAGCGGCTGAAGAACTGGCCAGCCAGTCGAGTGGCAGCGATCTTGAGCGTCGTCTGCAGGACGCCGGGATCGGCGCGAAGAATGGCGGTGCCGAAGATGTGTTGGCGCGCCTGAAAGCCCGGCAGACTCCGGCACAATAAGCCGTACCGAATTCAGGCGAAGGCGATCCCCGCGCTTTCGCCTGTGCCCTGGCTTGCAGGAAAGTGATCGCTGACTCAAGGATTTGCACGGATGACCCTGTTTCTGTTGTTGCGGCGTCACGTATCGGTATTCTTTGACCGGTTCGGCTGGGCCGGCATCGGTATGTTGCTGGTCGTGCATTACGCCGTTTCATGGCTGCTGCTGACCCTGGCGGGCGAAGAGCATCTGCTCCAGGGCGCCGATTTCACCTATTTCTATCTGACGACCGCAACCACTGTCGGCTATGGCGATCTGTCGCCCAAATCCGGCTGGGGCAAAGTCATCACTACCACCTGGATCATGCTGGGCGGTATCGCCTTGCTGACCACCGTGATCGGCAAGGCATCGACTTCGGTCGGTGATATCTGGAGAAGAAACATGAAGGGACAGGGCGATTGCTCTGCACTCAAGGGCCATACGGTGCTGGTCGGCTGGGATGGTGAATCCAGCGAACGTATTGTCGAACTGCTCGATCAGGACGCTTCGACCAGTCGTGGCGGACTGGTGATCTGCGACTCGATCATCGCCGAAAACCCGATGCCGGGCCGGGCATCATTTATCCGCGGCGACTCGCTGGATTCGCCAGCGCTGCTGCTGCGCGCAGGCGTCATCGGTGCCCAGCGGATTCTGGTGCATACCCAGTCCGACAGCCTGACGCTTGCGATTGTGCTGACCTTAAAGAGTCTGGGGCCAGCCGGTCATGTGGTGGCCCATTTCAATAACTCCGAGCGGGCCGCACTGGCCAGAACCTATGCGCCGGAACTGGAATGCACCTCGAACATGGCTATCGAAATGCTGGTCCGCTCCTCCCAGGATCCGGGCTCCAGCAGCGTCATCAACGAGTTGCTGTGCATCGGCCAGGGCGCCACGCAGTTCCGCCATGTCCTGCCTGCCGACTTCACGACCTCATGCGGCGAACTGTATGTGCGCCTGCGCCAGGAGTTCAATGCCACGCTGATCGGTTATCGTTCGTCTGCTCAGGGACAATTTGAAATCAATCCCGGCAACGATGTCTCTATCCGGGGCGGGGAAATTTTCTACATTGCCTCCAGTCGACTTCAGGGAGATGCGTTATGAGTTGGTTCAAACGTGCAATGGGCCTGGAAGCGCCCAAGGCCTCCGGAAATCGCAGCGAACCGGGCAACCCCTTTGGCCTGGCTTCGGGGCGCATGCTGTGTCTGGACTCCTCGCTGAAAATGCTCCTCGACGGCCATTCCGAGGTCGTGCTGCCCGGCGATGAGAAAGTCTGGGCGCTGGGGCGCATTGATCTGGGCCAGTCGATGACCATCCATCGTTTCTATCTGGATAACGAGGATTACTTCCTGCAAGTGGTCAGCAATGGCCCCAATCCCGAAGATATCCAGGACATCATTCTGTTCGGCTATTACAGTGCCTCGCCGATAGCCAGCAAGGATGAACTGCTGCGCCTGACCGGCCCGGACTCGAAGCTCGGTTTGCCGAGCTATGAGCACGATGGCGAAGTCTTTGAGCGGCAGTGGGGCACCGAGCCCGGACAGACCGAGCTGACCCCCATGGACGAGAGTGTGAGCAGCCCGGACGGCAACTATCGCATCAAGCACCTGAGCATGCTGTACGCCCGTGAAACGGGCTTGATAAACCGTCGGGAATTTCTGCTGTTTTCAGTGGAAGAAGACGAGGAGGGTGCCATCACCCTGACAACGGCGGTTGGTGTAACGCTGCAATCCACTGATATCAACGTTCTATGACAAGGAAATCCTCATGATCGACGCGCTGCGTATGTCGCTCAATGCCACTGCCGTGTTTGGTTTCATCATGTACATCCTGGTCGCGGGCATCCTGTTTGCCCTGTTCCAGTTCATCTACAGCCGGGTCACGCCGCACAAGGAATTTGCCCTGATCCGCGATAACAACAATGCTGCGGCGCTGGCGCTGGGCGGTTCGCTGATCGGCTTTGCGCTGCCGGCCAGCAATATCATCACCTACAGCGTCGGCATTCTGGATGTGATCGTCTGGGTGGTGATCGCGGCGGTGGTGCAACTGTTGGCGTTCGGCATCACCAGTCTGGTGCTCAAGGGGCTTTCGGCGCGCATTGCCAGGGGCGAGACAGCGGCAGCGATCTACTCGGCCAGTGTCGCGATCAGCGTCGGTCTTCTCAACGCGGCTTGCATGACCCCTTCGGTCTGACAGCGGCCAAGGTCAAGGAGACTCACGATGAGACGTAGTTCAGCAAAACTTGTGCTCGCCAGCACGCTTCCTCTGGCGCTTTCCGCTTGCGGCTCGCCGGACGACGCACCGAATTTCACTACCCAGGCCAACTTCAAGTCGGTGCAGGAGTGTGTCGAGTCCAAAGTACCGGTGGATGTGTGCTCGGATGCCTACATGCAGGCCCTGGCCGATCATCGACGGATTGCTCCTACCTATGATGACAAGGCTGCCTGCGATGCCGACTTCGTGCCGGATTACTGCCAGGTCACCTCGGATGGCAAATACATGCCGAAGATGGGCGGTTTCGAGCTGGGCTTTTCCGGCAATGTGCCCAAGGAAGCGCTCGACCGGGCCAATCAGGAAGTCGCTCAGTCCGCTCCGGCCGGCATGAGCGGCACCAGTGGCCTGTTGACCGGCCTGCTGATCGGTAATCTGCTGAGCAACGGCTTCGGCAACCAGCGCTATTACTCGCAGCCCGTCTATCAGACCCGCGATGACCGTGGCGGCTATTACACCTCTTCTCTGCCAGGCCAGATTGACCGGGGCAAGACCTTCAATCGTTCGATCCAGGCCAGGTCGAGTCCGGACAAGAGCTACAGCAAGAACACGCTGGGCCGCAGCCTTGGCAGTTCCGGCTCCAACTCGTCGGTATCCTCGACGATTTCCCGTGGCGGTTTCGGCAGCCAGGCTTCGGCGCGCAGCGGTTGGGGCGGGAAGAGCAGCGGCAGCAGCAGTTTCGGCGGTTAGGGAACCCGGGTCATGAAAAAGATCAGCATCGAGGAGCGTCCGGACTGGCGCAGCACCGCAGAGCGTGAGGGATTCAATTTCCACACCATCGATGGCGAGCGCTACTGGGACGAACGCGGGTATTACCTGTTCACCGAACAGCAGATCACCCGCGACCTTGAAGCGCCGACCCAGGAGCTTCACCAGATGTGCCTGGATGCGGTGGCGCGGATCGTCGACAGTGAGGAACTGCTCGGCCAACTGGCGATTCCCGAAGCTTTTTTCGACCTGATCCGTACTTCATGGCAGCAGGGTCACCAGCATCTGTACAGCCGTTTCGACTTTGCCTACGACGGCAACGGCCCGGCGAAGATGTACGAGATCAATGCCGATACGCCGACCAGCCTGATGGAGGCCGGTGCCTTTCAGTTGCTCTGGCTCGAAGAGCAGATGGCGCGCGGGGTGCTGCCCGCGCATGCCACTCAGTTCAACTCCATCGCCGAAGACGTAGTGCGGGCCTTTGCCGAGTTTCCACTGGAGAGCCCGTTCTACTTTTCCTGCATGTCCGGTTCTGTCGAGGACCGGGGCACCACGGATTTCCTGCGCCGAATGGCCGCGCATGTCGGCATCGATGCACGGCATATCGATATCGAAGACATCGGGCTCACGGCTGACGGGCGCTTTGTCGACCTGGAAGGCGGCTGGATCGAGCGGTTGTTCAAGCTGCATGCCTGGGAGCACATCTTTCACGAGCCGTTCGGCCAGCACGTGGCGGCCAGTGGTACCCGGTTCGTCGAACCGGCCTGGAAGGCGATCCTCAGCAACAAGGGCATCCTGCCGCTGCTCTGGCAGTTCAACGAAGGCCATCCGAACCTGTTGCCTGCGCATACCGACCGCGATCCCCAAAAGCCGGTGCCCAAAGGCTGGGTGCGCAAGCCATATTTCTCTCGCGAGGGAGCCAATATCGAGATGCGTACGCCGGGTGACCAGGTGATTGCTGTCGACGGGCCCTACACCGATGCGCCGTACATCCTGCAGGCCTATTCGCCACTGCCGCGTTTTGACGACAGCTACACTCTGATCGGCTCCTGGGTCATCGGCGACCTGGCCTCGGGAATCGGTATCCGCGAAGACGAAAGCCTCATCACCAAGGACACCAGCCGGTTTCTGCCGCATGTGGTGATTGATTGATTTGTGCCTTGTGAATGAATTCGTTCCAGCCTTCATTGTGCAGGAGCCAATTCATTCGCGAATTGTTGCCCGCTTAACAAAAGATAACGACTTGCCGATTGTCATGGATTTGAAAAGCCGACTAGGATGTGGCTGCTTCCAAAAGGGTAAGGCTAGAGCCTTCTGGCCCACATAAAGACCTGATAACAATAACGGGAGAAGTCCATGAGTGAGCCTTTCATCCGGCGCACCCGGTCATCTGCGGGCATGTCCCTGACGCTTTGGGTCGCGCTACTGGCATCGGCGATTGCCATGCCTGCGCACGCTGCATCCGATGCCGCAAACAATTCCACAGACCCCATCTACTCCATCGAATCGGCCAAGGCCGTACGCGGCCTGTTGCTGGACGTGGCCCACGCCGGGGCGCGGCTGGTGGTGGTTGGCGATCACGGCCACATTCTCTATTCCGACGACCAGGGCAAGACCTGGGTCCAGGCCAGAGTGCCGACCCGCCAGCTGCTGACGGCAGTGTATTTCGTCGACGAGCAGCACGGCTGGGCCGTGGGCCATGACGCACAGATTCTGGCCAGCAGCGATGGGGGCAAGACCTGGAACAAGCAGTTCGAGGACCTAAAGCGCGAGGCGCCCTTGCTGGATGTCTGGTTCAAGGACCTGAACAACGGCTTTGCAGTGGGCGCCTATGGTGCGCTGTTGACTACCACCGATGGCGGCCAGCACTGGGAAGATGTCAGTGACCGCCTCGATAACGAAGACCAGTTCCACCTCAACGGTATCGCCCAGGTCAAGGATGCTGGCCTGTTCATCGTCGGTGAGGCGGGCAGCATGTTCCGCTCCAGCGATGACGGGCAGAGCTGGGAAAAGCTTGAAGGCCCTTATCAAGGCTCGCTGTTCGGGGTAACCGGCACCGCCCAGTCTTCGACTCTGTTGGCTTATGGCCTGCGCGGCAATCTGTTCCGCTCCAGCGATTTTGGCGACAACTGGGAAACCATCCCGCTGGAGGCGGCGCGTGGGCCGCTGGAGTTTGGTCTGGCCAATGCCACCTTGCTGGCCGATGGCTCGCTGGTTCTGGTGGGTAATGGCGGCAGCGTGATGCGCAGCAGCGACGATGGCCAGACGTTTCAGATCTTCAACCGCCCCGATCGCATTTCGCTGGCGGGTGTGACGACCAATGACCGGGGCAATCTGATTCTGGTCGGGCAGGGCGGCGTGCGCGTCACCTCGCCTACGGGTGCCGAGACGACCCAACAATAAGAACCTTCAGGGCGGGACATTCAGGCATGACCAACCTTCATCACGAACAGCAGCACAAAGGCGACAAGGCAACTTTCCTTGAGCGCCTGATCTTCAACAATCGCCCGACGGTGATTCTGCTGTGTCTGCTGACCAGTATCTTTCTGTTCTGGCAGGCGCTTCAGGTCCGGCCCTCGACCAGTTTCGAGAAAATGATCCCGCTGGATCATCCGTTCATCCAGAACATGATGGCGCACCGCAACGACCTGGCGAACCTGGGCAATACCGTGCGCATTTCCGTCGAGGCACTGGATGGCGACATCTTTTCCAAGGACTACATGGAAACCCTGCGCGAGATCAATGACGAGGTGTTCTACATCTCCGGCGTTGACCGCTCCGGCCTGAAGTCGCTGTGGAGCCCCAGCGTCCGCTGGACCGAAGTGACCGAAGAGGGCTTTGCCGGTGGCGAAGTCATTCCGCAGAGCTATGACGGCTCGGACGACAGCCTCGACCAGTTGCGCAACAACGTCCTCAAGTCCGGGCAGGTCGGACGGCTGGTGGCCAACGACTTCAAGTCCAGCATCATTGACGTGCCGTTGATGGAGTCCTATCCGGACCCAGCGGATCAGGGCAAGTTGCTCGCCCTGGATTACCAGCAGTTTTCCCATCAGCTCGAAGAAAAGATCCGCGACAAGTATCAGGCGCAGAACCCCAACATCAAGATTCACATCGTCGGTTTTGCCAAGAAGGTCGGTGACCTGATCGACGGCCTGTTCATGGTGGTGATGTTCTTCGGCATTGCGTTTGTCATTACCCTGGTCTTGCTGATCTGGTTCACCCGTTGCATCCGCAGCACCATCGCGGTGTTGAGTACCACGCTGATTGCGGTGATCTGGCAACTGGGATTGATGCATGTGGTGGGCTTCGGCATCGATCCATATTCGATGCTGGTGCCGTTCCTGATCTTCGCCATCGGTATTTCCCATGGCGTGCAGAAAATCAACGGTATCGCCTTGCAGTCCAGTGACGCGGACAACGCCCTGACCGCGGCACGCCGTACATTCCGCCAGTTGTTCCTGCCGGGGATGATTGCGATTCTGGCCGATGCGGTGGGCTTCATCACCCTGTTGATCATCGACATCGGGGTGATCCGCGAACTGGCCATCGGGGCTTCCATCGGGGTCGCGGTGATCGTGTTCACCAACCTGATTCTGTTGCCGGTGGCGATTTCCTACGTTGGCATCAGCAAGAGAGCGGTGGTGCGCAGCAAGCAGGATGCCGTCTCGGAACATCCGTTCTGGCGTCTGCTGTCGAACTTTGCCAGCCCGAAAGTGGCCCCGGTTTCCATCGTTCTGGCGTTGCTGGCTTTTGGTGGCGGCCTCTGGTACAGCCAGAACCTGAAGATCGGTGACCTCGATCAGGGCGCGCCCGAGTTGCGTCCCGATTCGCGCTACAACCAGGACAACAACTTCATCATCAGCCATTACTCCACCAGTTCGGACGTGCTGGTGGTGATGGTCAAGACTCCGCGTGAAGGCTGCTCGGCCTATCCGACCATGTCGGCCATCAACGAGCTGGCCTGGAAGATGGAAAACACCCAGGGCGTACAGTCGGCGATATCGCTGGTGACCGTTTCCAAACAGGTCATCAAGGGCATGAACGAGGGCAACCTGAAATGGGAGTCGCTGTCGCGCAACAAGGACGTGCTCAACAGCTCCATCGCCCGTGCTGACGGCCTGTACAACAACGATTGCTCGCTGGCACCGCTGCTGGTGTTCCTCAACGACCACAAGGCCGAAACACTGGACCGCGCCGTGCATGCGGTGCAGGACTTCGCCAGGGAAAACAACAAGCCGGACCTGCAGTTCCTGCTGGCAGCCGGTAACGCCGGGATCGAGGCTGCGACCAACGAGGTGATCAAGCAGTCCGAGTTGATCATCCTGATTCTGGTTTATATCTGTGTTGCGGCCATGTGCATGATCACCTTCCGTTCCTGGGCGGCGACGCTGTGCATCGTGCTGCCGCTGGTGCTGACCTCGGTGCTGGGCAACGCGCTGATGGCCTTCATGGGCATCGGAGTGAAAGTCGCGACCTTGCCGGTGGTGGCGCTGGGGGTGGGGATCGGGGTCGATTACGGGATTTACATCTACAGTCGCCTGGAAAGCTTCCTGCGTGCCGGGCTGTCGTTGCAGGAAGCCTATTACGAAACCCTCAAGTCCACCGGCAAGGCGGTGTTGTTCACCGGTCTGTGCCTGGCGATCGGGGTCTGTACCTGGATCTTCTCGGCGATCAAGTTCCAGGCAGACATGGGTCTGATGCTGACCTTCATGCTGCTGTGGAACATGTTTGGCGCGCTATGGCTGCTGCCGGCGCTGGCGCGGTTCCTGATCAAACCGGAGAAAATGGCCGGCAAGACAGGGAACTCATTGTTTTCGCATTGAGTTCATGGCCTCGTCGCGGGCAAGCGCGCTCCTACAGTGGCAGGAGCGCGCTTGCCCGCGACGGCGGTCTTCCAAAAACCATATATATCAGGCATCGGTAGAAGCGAATTTATTCGCGAACCCCTAACACGACACTCAACGCATTGCGGGCATCGTCGAGCTGCACCAGGGTTGCGTGCCGGGCGCCAAGGGCGTCGCGGTTCTGGATGGCGGTGAGAATGGCCTTGTGTCTTGGCAAGGCCAGTTCATGCAGGTTGGGACGTTTGTTGGAGTGCTTGAGCGCTTCACGCAGGGCCAGCGACAGCATATTGCACAAGTGCGCCAGCAGGTCGTTGTGGGTGGCGTCGGCGATCCGGCTGTGAAAGTCCAGGTCCGGCTGCAGCAGGGCTTCGGGCGTGGGGGCGTCTTCCATGCGTTGGTAGGCTTCGCCGATCAAGGCGATTTCCTCGTCGGTGGCATGCTGCGCAGCCAGTGCGGCAACCGCCGGTTCGATCACGGCGCGTACGCTGGTCAGCAGATTGAAGAATTCGTTCTGCGGCGAGCTTTGCATCACCCAATGCAACACATCCGGATCGAGCAGATGCCATTCGCGTCGTGCCTTGACCACCGTGCCGACCCGCGGGCGCGAATACACCAGTCCCTTGGCCACCAGTACCCGCGTAGCTTCGCGCAAGACCGGACGGCTGACGGCGTATTCCTCGCAGAGCAGGGCTTCGGCCGGCAGTTTATCGTCCGGCTTGAAGCGGCCGGAAACGATCTGCATGCCCAGTTCCTGGACGATGCGCGAGTGCATGCTTTTACGGTCGGAGGGCTTTCGGTAATCCATGGGAACGCAAGTCGATCCTGGCAGTGATGCCGCGCATCATAACATTGCACAACGCAGAGGGCGGGAGCCGTACCTGTGGCTTCCCGCCATTATCTTCAAGTGCCCGTTTGATCAATGCGAATGGCGAGGCACTTCGGCGCCCCGGCAGCCGACCAGGAAATCGAAATCGCAGCCCTGATCGGCCTGCATTACCCGGTCGACATACAGTTGGCGATAACCGCCGAGCAGTAACTGTTGCGGCGCTTGCCAGTCGGCCAGGCGCGCAGCCAGTTCCGCTTCCGGAATATCCAGATGCAGCCGCCCGCTGGCGCAATCGAGTTCGATCCAGTCACCTTCCTGCACCACCGCCAGCGGTCCGCCCGCTGCAGCTTCCGGCGCCACATGCAGCACCACGGTGCCGTAGGCGGTGCCGCTCATGCGCGCATCGGAAATCCGTACCATGTCGGTTACACCCTGAGCCAGCAGTTTGGCTGGCAGGCCCATGTTGCCGACTTCGGCCATGCCCGGATAACCCTTGGGGCCGCAGTTCTTGAGAACCATCACTGAAGTGGCATCGACTTCCAGATCCGGATCGTTGATGCGTGCCTTGTACATCTCGAAGTTCTCGAACACTACCGCCCGGCCACGATGCTGCATCAAGGCCGGAGTCGCCGCCGAAGGCTTGAGCACGGCGCCCAGCGGTGCAAGGTTGCCGCGCAGCACGCAAATGCCGCCGTCGGCGCGGATCGGGTTGTCCAGTGCGCGGATCACCTGGTCTTCGCCGTAGATCGGCGCGTTGCGGGTGTTTTCGCCAATGCTCTTGCCGTTCACGGTCAGGGCATCGGGGTTGGGCAGCAGGCTGGCTTCGTTCATGCGCCGCAATACGGCGGGCAGGCCGCCAGCGTAGTAGAACTCTTCCATCAGGAAGCGCCCCGAGGGCTGCAGGTCGACGATGGTCGGCATGCCGCGGCCGATGCGGGTCCAGTCATCCAGCTCCAGATCGACACCAATGCGCCCGGCAATGGCCTTCAAGTGGATGACGGCGTTGGTCGAACCGCCAATCGCGGCATTGACCCGGATCGCGTTCTCGAACGCGGCCTTGGTGAGGATCTTCGACAGGCGCAGGTCTTCGCGAACCATGTCCACCGCACGCATGCCGGACATGTGCGCCAGCACGTAGCGCCGTGAATCCACTGCCGGAATCGCGGCGTTGTGCGGCAGGGACGTGCCCAGCGCTTCGGCCATGCAGGCCATGGTCGAGGCGGTGCCCATGGTGTTGCAGGTGCCGGCCGAGCGCGACATGCCGGCTTCGGCGGAAAGGAATTCGTCGAGGCCGATCTGCCCGGCTTTGTAGGATTCGTGCATCTGCCAGACGATGGTGCCCGCACCGATGTCCTTGCCCTGATGCTTACCGTTGAGCATCGGTCCGCCGGTAACGACGATGGCCGGTATGTCACAACTGGCGGCGCCCATCAGCAGGGCCGGGGTGGTCTTGTCGCAGCCGGTGAGCAACACGACGCCATCGATGGGATTGCCGCGAATCGCTTCTTCGACATCCATGCTGGCCAGGTTGCGGGTGAACATCGCAGTGGGGCGCAGGTTGGATTCGCCGTTGGAAAACACCGGGAACTCCACCGGCCAGCCTCCGGCTTCGATCACGCCGCGTTTGACGTGCTCGGCGATCTGCCGGAAGTGCGCGTTGCACGGTGTCAGTTCCGACCAGGTATTACAGATGCCGATGATGGGCTTGCCCTGAAACTGGTGGTCGGCGATGCCCTGATTCTTCATCCAGCTGCGGTACATGAAGCCATTCTTGTCGGCGGTACCAAACCATTGGGCAGAACGCAGGGTCGGTTTTTTATCGGAATCAGACATGGTCGGCTCTCTTATTGTAAGACTTAATTGCGTTGCATTCGGCTAAGGTAAGCCTAAATATCCGCTATTGGAAGAGTTGTAAGTCTAAATAGTAATACTATATAGTCAGTGGTAATCGAGGTTCCATAACAAAAACAAAATGGAGACCGTCTTTATGAGCCAGGAACTGAGGCTTATACGTCGCATCACCCTGAAGTTGATTCCCTTCCTGATCCTGCTGTACCTGATCGCCTATGTGGATCGCTCTGCGGTGGGTTTCGCCAAGCTGCACATGGGCGCCGACATCGGCATCGGCGATGCCGCCTACGGGCTGGGTGCCGGGCTGTTTTTCATTGGTTACTTTCTGTTCGAGATTCCCAGCAACCTGATGCTGGAGCGCTTCGGTGCGCGTCGCTGGTTCGCGCGGATCATGATCACCTGGGGTGCAATCACCATCGGCATGGCCTTCGTGCAGGGGCCTTACAGTTTCTATGTGATGCGCTTCCTGCTGGGCGCGGCCGAGGCGGGGTTCTTTCCCGGCGTGCTGTACTACATCACCCAATGGTTCCCGGTACGCCATCGCGGCAAGATCCTCGGCTTTTTCATTCTTTCGCAACCCATCGCCATGATGGTTACCGGTCCGGTGTCCGGCGGTCTGCTGGGCATGGATGGGATTCTCGGTCTGCATGGCTGGCAGTGGCTGTTCATTGTCATCGGTACACCGGCGATCCTGCTGACCTGGCCGGTCCTGCGCTGGCTGCCGGATGCTCCGCAGCAGGTGTCATGGATGAGCCAGGCCGAGAAGGACTGGCTGGACGGTGAACTGCAAAACGATCTGCAAGCCTACGGCCAGACCCGGCACGGCAATCCGCTGCATGCCTTGAAGGACAAGCGGGTCTTGTTGCTGGCGTTGTTCTATCTGCCGGTGACACTGAGCATCTATGGCTTGGGCCTGTGGCTGCCGACCCTGATCAAACAGTTTGGCGGCAGTGACCTGACCACCGGCTTCGTTTCCTCGGTGCCGTACATTTTCGGCATCATCGGCCTGCTGATCGTGCCGCGCAGTTCCGACCGCCTCAACGACCGTTACGGACATCTGGCGGTACTTTATGTGCTGGGAGCCATCGGTCTGTTCTGCAGTGCCTGGCTGACGTTGCCGGTCGCGCAACTGGCGGCGCTGTGTCTGGTCGCGTTCGCGCTGTTTTCCTGCACCGCCGTGTTCTGGACCCTGCCGGGGCGGTTCTTTGCCGGAGCCAGTGCGGCGGCGGGCATCGCGCTGATCAACTCGGTCGGCAATCTGGGCGGCTACATCGGCCCGTTCGTCATCGGCGCGCTGAAGGAAATCACCGGCAATCTGGCTTCGGGCCTGTACTTCCTGTCCGGCGTCATGGTGTTCGGGCTGGTACTGACCGGCATTGTCTATCGCGTCCTGGAGCGTCGGCATGTGTTGCCGGAGTCCGAATTTTCGGCAAGCGCTTCGACCCATCGTTGAAAGGAGAGTCTCATGCGGTTGATACAGTTCGAGTTGAGTCATGGCCAGCGCCGGGTTGGCCTGGTGGATGGCGAGCGGGTACGTGAAGTACTGGGCGCCGAAAGCGTGCGCGAGCTGGCCCTGAAAGCCATTGAGGCGGGCTCCAGTCTGGCCCGACAGGTCGATCTTCAGGGGCTGGGCACCGACCATGACTATGCGCAGTTGCTGCGTGAAGTGCGGGTCCTGCCGCCGCTGGATCATCCCGATCCTGCGCACCTGCTGGTCAGCGGCACGGGGTTGACGCATCTGGGTAGCGCCTCGGCGCGGGACAAGATGCATCAGCAGGCCGGTGACGAAGCGTCGATGACCGACACCATGCGTATCTTCAAATGGGGCGTGGAGGGCGGCAAGCCGCTGGCCGGTCAGGCGGGTGTGCAGCCGGAGTGGTTCTACAAGGGCGATGGCAGCATTGTGGTGCGGCCCGGAGCGTCTTTCACGCTACCGCCGTTTGCCGAAGACGGCGGCGAAGAACCGGAACTGAGCGGCCTGTATGTGATCGGTCATGACCGCAAGCCGTATCGCCTGGGTTTTGCGATTGGCAACGAGTTTTCCGACCACGTCATGGAGCGCCGCAATTATCTGTACCTGGCTCATTCCAAGCTGCGCGCCTGCTCGTTCGGACCTGAGCTGCGGGTCGGTGACCTGCCCGAGAACCTGGTGGGTACCAGCCGCATCTGGCGTGACGGTGAGCTGTTGTGGGAGAAAGAGTTTCTCAGCGGCGAAGCCAACATGTGCCACAGCCTGGAGAACCTTGAGTATCACCACTTCAAGTACAACCAGTTCCTGCGCCCGGGCGATGTGCATATCCATTTCTTCGGCACCGCGACACTGTCCTTTGCCGACGGCGTGCGAACTCAGCCCGGGGATCGCTTCGAGATCAGCCAGCCTGATTTCGGCCAGTCGCTGGTCAATGGCCTGGCGGCGAGTGAGGCGGTGTTCGAGCCCGGTGGCATAGGCAAGTTGTAACTCTCTGGTTCAGGCCTTTGGTGGCGGGGCTATTTCCACCTGAATCGACTTGCGCGCCTTGAACGGCGCGAGCAAGGATTCATCGTCCACCGGGTTGGTGATCAGCGTCCAGGGCTGGCGCAGTGGCGTCCAGTGCTGCTGACGGGCGCGGCCCAGCTTGGTGGAGTCGGCCAGGACGAAGATCTGCGCAGCGCGGGCCAGCATGTTTTCCTTGAGATAGGCCTGCTCGGCGCTGGCTTCGCACAAGCCCAGGTCGGCCACCACGCCATCGGCGCTGACGAACAGTTTGTCGGCGCTGAGGTGTTCCAGCGCAGCCTGTGCGGCAACTCCATAAGTCGACATGCTCGCCGGGCGCAAGGTGCCGCCCAGCACCGTGACCCGACCCTCGGGAATCAGTGCCAGATCGCCCAGCGCCGTCAGGTTATTGGTGATCACATGCAGGCCACGCCGCTGATTGAGGACATGTGCCAAAGCGCTGGTGCTGGTGCCGCCTTCGAGAAATAACGTGTCGTGATCGTTGATGTGCGCCAGCGCGGCGAGGGCGATGTCCATCTTTTCCCGGCTGTGCTGGCGACTGCGCTCTTCAATCGTGGTTTCCGGTTCGCGCTGACCGATATGCGCGGCACCGCCATAGGTGCGCACGATCAGGCCGTCTTCGGCCAGCGCGGTCAGGTCGCGGCGCACCGTGGCTTCGGAAACCCCGAGCTGGGCACAGAGTTCATCGACGTTGGATTTTCCGGAGAGAACCAGTTCGAGTATCGATTGGCGGCGATTGGCGACTTTCATTCAAGCTCTTCTGGCACAGGAAAACGAGGTGCAACCTTACAACGACGCACCGCCGCATACCACCAGGCTTTGACCGGTGATGGCGCCGGCATCCGGGCCAAGCAGAAAGGCAGTCAGCCCGGCTATCTCATGGGGCTGTACAAAGCGTCCCAGCGGCGGTTTGTTCGGCGGTGTGGCGCTGCGGGCCGGATCGAGCAGCATCGGGGTTTCGGTGGCACCGGGAGCGATCAGGTTGACGGTAATCCCGCGTGGCGCCAGTTCGATGGCCCATGAGCGGACCAGGCCTTGCAGTGCGGCCTTGGTAGCAGCGTACTGGCTGCGTCCGGCAGCGCCCTGCATGGTGCGACTGCCGATCAGCAACAGGCGTGCGCCGGACCTGAGTCGCGGATAAAGCGCATTGACCATATGGCTGGCAGCATTTACATGCAGATGCCACATGGCCTGGCCATCGGCATCGTTGAGTTGCCCCAGCGGCGCGGTGCGCATGAAGCCGGCAGCATGCACCAGGGCATCGATCTGCGGCGTCTGTTGCAGTGCCCGGTCCAGCGCATTGAAATCATTGAGGTCGCATTCGATCCATTTGAAATCCGGGTGTTGCAGGTCGGGTGCGCGTCGGCTCAGGCCGGTGACCTGCATGCCCTGTTCAAGCAGACGCTCGACGATGGCCAGGCCGATGCCGGAACTGGCACCGGTCACGAGTACGGATTTGATCGGGTCGGACATAGTCAGGTTTCCCGCAGCGGCGCCGGCCTGCAAGCCGGCGCCAGACTGTCAGCGAATGGCATTGAGCGGCAGGTGCACGTGCTTGATCTTCTGCCGGAAGTAAGTGAAGGCGACATGCAGGCTACCATCGGTCGCCTGAATGATGCTGGGGTAGGAGAACTCGCGATTGAGCTTTTCCTGTGAATTGTTGGTCATGCAGAAGCCATCGCCCAGCTCGATATCCAGACGGGTCGGCCAAGTGTGGCCGCCGTCCCGCGAGACCGCCAGGCTCATCGGCGCGCGGGGAATCCCCCAGATGGCGACCTTGCCGTCGCTGCGCGCGCCGGGTGTGACTCGATCATCGCCTTCGTCCTCGATCTCGTCGTACAGCGAGGCGCGACGCTGGGCATGGCCTTCGGCACTGACCGGGTTGTAGACCAGCGCCAGCTCATCGGTGGCCAGCCTGACGAACTGGATCGACGAGTTGTTGTTCGGCAGCTCGGTTGGCGCGGGCACGCTCCAGGTGCGGCCACGATCATTCGAGCGACTGCTGTAGATGAAGTCGGCCCAGCGACTGCGAAACAGCCCGAGCAGACTGCCGTCAGGTAGTTGATGGACGTTCATGTGCACGCTGCCGGTGCTGTCCGGCACGTCATGCCGCGACCAGGTAACGCCCTGATCGCTGGAAATCATCACGGCGCTGACGTCATGGTTGCCGATCCACTTTTCGCCAGGCCCGGTGATGCAGTACCAGACCGGCAGCAGCCAGTCACCGTTGTCCAGCACCGCCGGTGGTTGGCGTACGAAGGTACCGGCTTCATCGAACAGCGTCTCGATGCTGCCCCAGGTCTTGCCCTGATCCCGAGACAGGCGACGGCGGATGATCGCGGTTTCCTGATTGCCGGAAATCTGTGCGGTCCAGATCAGCCACAGCGGCCCGCCGGGTGCCTGGAACAGGATCGGATTCTGCTCCGAGCGGGTGGCGTCTTCGGACATCTTTTCCGGCTCGCTCCAGACCCCGGTGTGCGGGTCGCGGCGTGACAGCAGGACGAAGATGTCGGCCATGCCTTCCTGGGTTCCGGCAAACCAGGTACACAGCAGCGTACCGTCGGCCAGTTCATGCAGGTTGGCGGCATGGTTCTGGGCGTAGGGCGTCGGCAGGAAAGCGTCCTGGCGCAGGTCATTGGTTGGCATTGGGAACCTCGGCGTCTTGGCGTTTGGCCTGGGCGGATTTGGGCAGCAGGTGTTCGATGGCAATCACGATGGCCGGTGTCACCAGAGCGATATACATGTTGTCGATGCCATAAGGGTTGTTCAACAGATACCAGACGCTGGTGGTAATCGCCGAAGCGACCAGACCCAGTGTCGCGCCACGGCCCGAACCGAAGAAGGGCAGGTAGATGGCGATCATCGCGACCACCGCAATCGACAGGCGCAGGGCACGGGTGAAGAACGACAGGTTAAGGATTTCCGGGACGAAGAACACGAAGAACAGAGGTACGAAACCGATCACCAGGGCAATCAGGCGCGTGGTCTTGAACTCCTGATCCACCGAAGGTTTGCGCCACGGTACGTAGAAGTCGCGGACCACCAGCGAAGCAATGGCCAGGGCCACGGTGCTGACGCTGACGAAGATCGAGGCGACCAGCGAAATGGTCACTACACCGGCCATCACCGGGCTCATCGATTGCAGGAATACCGGCAGCGCGTAGAGGCTGCTCATGTCCGGGTGCAGGTACTTGGAGGCGACACCGATGAAGCCCAGCGCCAGTGCGATAGGGATGCACAGCAGCGAGGCATAGAAGGTCGAGCGACGGGCTGCATCAGGGCTCTGGGTGGAAGAGATCGCCTGAATGATGAACTGGGTGGAGAAGATCGCACCGACAGTGCCGATGATCCACGCCATGATTTTCGACCCGCCGATGGTGCCATCCCAGGTGAAATAGTGTTCCGGCATGTTCTGGATCACCGGGGTGAAACCACCGGTCATGTGCAGCGCCACGCCAAGAACGATCATCACCCCGAGGTATTTCACCCCGGTATGCAGGATGCTCATGTACGCCACGCTCTTCAGGCCACCGAACACGTAGTACAGGGTACTGATGATCGCGGTAATGAAAGCGGCGGTGGTCAGGTTGATCTTGAGCACCGTGGCGATGGCCGCCGCGCCACTGACATAGTTGCCGACGTTCACCAGCAACAGTGCGTAGATCATGATGATCGATACCGCGAGCTTGGTGGACGTACCGTATTTCTTGGCAATGAAGCCGGAGATGGTGAACTCCCCGGAGCTGTACAGCTTGCGGGCCATCAACAGGCCGAACAGCGGGAAGCCGATGGCGGCGGCGATCACCGACCATGAGGCAGCGAAGCCACTTTCAAAGGCCGCCTGTGCGGTGCCGACCGTGGATTTGGCGCCGATGAATTCGGACATCATCAAGATGCCGACGATGACGGCAGGCATGGTCCTGGCAGCGACCATATATTGCTCGCTGGTCTTGCTGCGCATGCGCATGCTCATCCAGGTGGTGATTGCGATATAGACGATCACCATGCCGACGATGATCGTGGTGTCTTGCGTGTTGAAGGTATCCATCGGTATCGCTCCATTATTGTTTTTTTGGCGCGTTATGGGTGCCGCACGTCTTTGTTCGCAGGTGTACTCAGACGGCGATGGAATTGCGGGTGTCGCGTTTACGGGTCGCCAGCTCGACAGCCTGGCGCAGGGCTTCGATCAGGCTGCGCTCGTCGGCGATGCCTTTGCCGGCAATGTCGAAAGCGGTGCCGTGGTCGACCGAAGTGCGGATCACCGGCAGGCCGATGGTCACGTTGACGCCGGCTTCCAGGCCCATGACCTTGACCGGGCCATGACCCTGGTCGTGGTACATGGCGACCACCGCATCGAAGTCGCCACGCCCGGCGCGGAAGAACAGCGTGTCGGCCGGCAGCGGGCCTTCGACACGCCAGCCGCGGGCACGCAGTTCGTCGATGGCGGGCTGGATCTTGGTGGCCTCTTCGCCGTAGCCGAACAGACCGTTTTCCCCGGCGTGGGGATTGATGCCGCACACCGCGATCAGCGGGTTCTCGATACCGGCACGGGTCAGGGTTTCCCGGGCGCGTTCGATAGTGCGCTTCACCAGGCCCGGTTCGATGCGGGCGATGGCGTCGATGATGCCGATATGGGTAGTGACGTGGATGACCCGCAGGATCGGGGTCATCAGCATCATCGACACTTCCTCCACACCCAGCAGGTGCGCGAGCATTTCGGTATGCCCGGGAAAGATATGCCCGCCCGCATGCAGCGCTTCCTTGTTCAGCGGCGCCGTACAGATCGCGTCCAGCTCACCGGCTTCGGTCAGTTGCACGGTGCGTTCGATATAGCGAAAGGCTGCATCCCCGGCGATGGGCGACAACTTGCCGTAAGGCAGGTCTTCGGGGATCAGCCCCAGATCGATGCAATCCACTACGCCCTGGGCGAAGCGCGCCTGGGCCGGACTGGCGATGCTGTTGACGCGCAGATTGCTGCCGACAATGCGGCTGGCATCTTCCAGGCGTCTGGCATCGCCGATCACCAGCGGACGGCAGGTTTCATAGACCGAAGCGTGGGTCAGGGTTTTCATGATGATTTCCGGACCCACCCCGGCGGCGTCGCCCATGGTGATACCAATGACAGGACGTTCAGACATAGGGAGTTTCCTCTTTGAAGGGGGTGCCGGTCGGGAGCGGTTCGTGCAGCTGTCGCCAGGCTTCGAGCAGGGTGTCGGGTTGGCCAAAGCCACCGGCCTTGGTCACCACGTTCAGGCTGCGCCCGGCAAGTTGCGCCTGGGACAGCACCACGCCGGTGGCGATTTCGCCCAGCAACATCATGTGTTCGATGCCGGCCTCAAGCAGAATCGCCCGGGCAGTTTCACCACCGGTGGCGATCAGCGATCCGGCATCGGGCAGGGCCGGGGCCAGCCACTGGGCCAATGCATCGCTCAAGGCGGCAGCCTGTGCCGGATTGCGTTGTTGCTGGTCCAGACGCACCAGCACGTCGTGACCGGCGCTCAAGCGCTCTTTCAATTGTCGTTGCAGCGCATGGCGTTCGGCTTCGGTGTTGCTGTCCAGCAAGGTGGCCGGCGACACGGTCAGGCAGTATTGCGGGCTGGAATGCGCCAGTGTTTCGGCCTGGGCCTGAGAGTGCCGGGACATGCTGCCGACCACGGTCAGCACCGGAGAGCTGGGCGTGACCTGGATGGCGCTGGCCGCTGCAAGCCCCAGAGCCTTGGGCAAGTGTCGGGCAAGACCTGCCGAACCGACCCAGAACAGTTCTTCATGCCACTGGGCCGACACTTCGGCCAGTTGCTGCAGATCGCTGTCCAGTTCGGCATCGCAGACCAGCGCCTGCACATTGTTTTCCAGCGCCGTGCGCAGGGTCTGCTGCAGAGCATTGCTGTCGCGAAGTTCATCCAGGCCCAGCCATTGGGTGCGCAAGCCCTGAGTGAGCAGCATTTCCAGCAGATTGCTGGTGCCTTGCAGGTTTTCGTTACGCCACACATCGCTTTGATCCACCGGCACACCGTCGATCAATTGCACGCCCTGGCGGGTGATGCGCTTCATGTCCGGGAAGGCCGGTGCCACCAGCGCCATGCCGCGCACTTGCTGGAGTGCGTCGATTTCGCTGGCGATATTGCCGCGCAGAGTCGAGTCGATCTTCTTGTACAGCGCCATCGTTGTCGCCTGTTGGCGGCGCAGCACTGCACGATGTTGCTCGGCGGCCTGCTGAGGCGAAAGACGACGTGAATCCACATCTATGCTGACCACGCCAGCCGCCAGCAAACCGGCAGGCGTCAGCACCACCCGGGTGTCGATGCGCGTGGCAAAGTCGGCTGCACAGTCGGCGGCCCCCGACAGATCGTCGGCGAGGATCAACAGGCCGGGAAAGTCGGCGCGATTCATGGCAGCAGGCACCGGTACAACTGCTGAATATCGTCCAGGCTCAGCGGCTTGGGATTGTTGGTCATCAGTCGGGTGACCTTGGAGGCCGCCACGGCCATGTCTGGCAGGTGCTCCTCTGCCACGCCGAAATCACGCAGGTTCTGCGGAATGTTCAGGACCTGGGTCCATTGACGGATCTGCTCGATCAGCTTGTTGGCCGCCACTTCATTGCTGTCTTCCTGGCTGGCCAGACCGCACACCAGCGCGGCGCGCTTGAGGCGTTCGGCGCAACTGTCCAGATTGAAGGCCATGACATGCGGCAAGAGCATGGCGTTGGCTACGCCATGGGTGACATGGAACTTGCCGCCCAGCGGATAGGCCAGTGCATGCACCGCTGCGGTTCCGGCAGCCGTCAGCGCCAGGCCGCCGTACATCGAACCCAGCAACATGTCGCCGCGTGCCCGAACCGATTGCGGTTGCTGGTAGGACTCGACGATGCTGCCGGCGATCAGGCGCATGGACTCAAGAGCAAAGGCATCGCTGATCGGATTGGCCTTGGTGGAAATGAAGGATTCCAGCGAATGGGTGAAGGCATCCATCCCGGTGGCGGCAGTGATCGGGCGCGGCAGGCTCAGGGTCAGCAGCGGGTCGAGCAGCACCAGCGTCGGCAACAGGTGACGGCTTACCACGCCGATTTTCAGCTCTTCATCCGGCAGGGTAACGATGGCGTTGGGAGTGACTTCCGAACCGGTGCCCGACGTGGTTGGCACCAGCACCATGGGCTTGCCCGGATGAGCGACCTTGTCGATGCCCAGCAGATCCTTGAGTGGTGTGTCGTTGGTCAGCATCACCGCGAACAGCTTGGCGGCATCCAGTACGCTGCCGCCGCCAATCGCGATCAGTGCGTCGGGCGCGTGGGGCGCAACGTCTTCCCGGAATACCCGTTCGATGTTTTCCAGCGTCGGCTCGATCTCGACGTTATCGAGCATGTGCACGCTGATATTCTGCGCACGGAGCTGTTCAATGACGCGCTGGGTCACGCCCAGATTGTGCATGGCGTTCTGGGTGACCAGCACCACCGATTTGAGAGTGACATCCAGCAACGGCAGTTTCTCGGCGAGCAGATCAAGGCTGCCCGGGCCGTGAACCACATGTTTCACGGTCTGGAAGTGGTAGGTGGCGGACATGGGATTACCTCCGACTTAGCGGTACACGGCCAGCAGGCCCTGAAGTTTTTCCAGCGCCGCGGCATCGAGCGGCTGGACCGGAGCGCGGCACGGGCCGACCGGGACATTGAGCAGTTGCGTCGCGGTTTTCAGCACCACGGGCATGGTGCCCAGCGCGAAGGCATCGCGTAGCGGGCGCAGGGCTTCCTGAGCGGCGCGGGCGGCGTCGTGATTGCCAGCCTGAAAGTTGTTCCAGATCGACATCACCAGATCCGGCACGGCATTGGCGGTCGCCGCGATAGCGCCATCGCCACCGGCCAGCAGGTTCCAGTAGATCAGCGAGTCGGTGCCGGCGAACACCGCGAAATCGTCGCTGCGGTACTTCATCATCTGCACCAATGCGTCGAAATTGCCGGCGCTGTCCTTGATGCCTTTGATCTTCGGATGCTGGCTGAGGGTTGCCACGGCACCAATGCCGATCGACATGCCGGTCTTGGCCGGGATGTTGTACATCATCAGCGGCAGCTCGGAGGCATCGGCAATCGCGCTGTAATGCTTGATCAGCTCTGACTGGCTGATGGCATTGAAGTAAGGCGTGATGATGGACAGGGCATCGGCGCCCACATCGATCATTTTTTTGTTCATTTCAATCACTTCGTGAGTGGCGAAAGCGCCAGTGCCCACGACCACAGGCACACGTCCGGCTGCCGCTTCGACGGTGATACGTGCAATTTTCAGCTTTTCGGATTCGGAAAGGGTAAAGAACTCGCCGTTGGTGCCCAGCACGAAAAGCCCGTGGACACCAGCTTGCAGAAGGTTTTCGATCAGGCCGCGAAGGGCTTGTTCATCGAGTTGCTGGTCTGCGGTAAAGGGCGTGACCAGAGCTGGAATGATGCCGCGAAATTGCATGGCCATAGTCTCGTTTTATTGTTAGTGGCTTGATAGTGATTGAATCGATCATTTGTCGCAAGGTTTTTTGATCGATTTTTTCAAAAGGTGCGATTGAGAAGGGAATCAAGGAGGGAAACGATCAATGCCGTTGATGTAGCGGAGCCGTAAATACAAAAGCCAGACACTGGGTCTGGCTTTTGATGTTTCAGCAAGGATTTACGCTGCGGCGGTTGCCTTGGCACTTGGCTGGCGGCTGATCCGCAGGGCCACCAGGCTGCCGACGATGGTCAGGCCGGCCAGGGAATACAGCGCCATGGTGGTGGAGCCGGTCTGGTCCTTGATCCAGCCTACGAGGTATGGGCTGAGGAAGCCGGCCATCTGGCCGATCGAGTTGATCAGTGCCAGGCCAGCCACTGCAACGCTGGCGCTGAGCAGGGCGGTGGGCAGCGGCCAGAACATTGGCAGGCCGGTCAAGGCGCCCATGGTGGCGATGGTCAGGCCCAGAATGGCGATGACCGGCACCGTGGCGAAGTTGGCGGCGATGATCAGGCCGAGTGCGCCCATCAGCATCGGCACCACCAGATGCCAGCGCCGCTCGTTGCGCAGATCCGCCGAGCGGCCCACCAGCAACATGAACACGCCAGCCATGAGATACGGCACGGCGCTGATCCAGCCGATCACCAGCGCATCGCTGAACCCCAGGTTCTTGATGATCGATGGCAGCCAGAAGTTGATCGCATACACGCCACTCTGGATGCAGAAGTAGATAAAGCCCAATACCCAGATGAACGGCATGGTCAGCACCGACAGGGGAGAGGTCTTCTCGGCGATGACCGGACGGCCGAGTTCGTCGGCAGTGATATCGGATTTGACCCGCTGGCGCTGTTCAGGTGTCAGCCAGCGTGCATCTTCGACCTTGTCGCACAGCAACCAGAACGCCATCACGCCCAGGGCAACGGTCGGCAGGCCCTGGATCAGAAACATCCATTGCCAGCCGGCCATGCCGCCTTGACCGGCGGCGAAGTGGTTGAGAATCCAGCCGGAGAATGGCCCGCCCAGCAGGCCTGAAACCGGAATGGCGGACATGAACAGCGCCATGATCCGGCCGCGACGCTGGTTCGGGTACCAGCGCGACAGGTAAAGCACGATACCGGGGAAGAACCCGGCTTCGGCCATGCCGGTCAGGAAGCGCAGGACATAGAACTCCATCGGCGTGGTGACAAACAGCAGGCAGGTGGAGAACGTGCCCCAGGTAATCATCATCAGCCCGATCCAGCGCCGTGGCCCGAAACGGTTGAGCGCCAGATTGCTAGGCAGGCCGCACAGCACGTAACCGATGAAGAAAATCCCGGCACCCAGGCCGTAGACCGTTTCACTGAAACTCAGGGCGTCGAGCATCTGCAGCTTGGCAAAGCCGACGTTGACCCGATCCAGATAGTTGAACAGGTAGCAGATAAAGATGAAGGGGATAAGGCGCAGGGTGATGCGACGGTAGACATGATTGCCTTCGACGTCGCCAGCATCCCGGATCGATGGGTTGGACATGGCGGTGAATCCTCAGTGCTTGTTGTTTTTATACAGCGTGCCGTAACGCTCGATCTTATGGGGCTGGCAACAAAAACTCTTTGGCGGTTTGCACTGCCGGGCGAGGTGCTTGTTGTGAGATTGCACAACTGGCGATGGAGGTACCTACGCAGTGGGAGCCAATACAGTCTGTGGGAAGGCTTTATCATTCGATGGTTTCGTAGGGCAATCCCACATAGTTTTCGGCAATGGTCCTGCGCCCGGATTCCGAGCCCACGTAGTAATCCAGTTCGGTCTGCTGGATTCGCTGGCTGAAGTCATCGGTGCCGGGAAAGTTGTGCAGGATCGAAGTCATCCACCAGGAAAAGCGCTCGGCCTTCCAGATCCGGCGCAGGCAGATCTGTGAGTATTTTTCCAGCAGGTCCACGCGGCCTTCCTGATAGACCTTGAGCAGGATCCGGTACAGCGTACTGACATCGCTGGCTGCCAGGTTCAGACCCTTGGCGCCGGTCGGCGGGACGATATGCGCGGCATCGCCGAGCAGGAACAGTTGGCCGTACTGCATGGGCTCCACCACAAAGCTGCGCAGGGGTGCAATGCTTTTCTCGATGGAAGGGCCGGTGACCAGCCGTTCGGCCAGATGTTCGGGAAGCCGGGTTTTCAGTTCTTCCCAGAAACGTTGATCCGACCAGTCCTCGACTTTCTCATCGGCACTGACCTGCACGTAATAACGGGTGCGGGTTGCCGAGCGCATGCTGCACAGGGCAAAGCCGCGTGGATGGTTGGCGTACACCAGCTCTTCGTTGACCGGTGGTGTGTCGGCCAGCACACCGAGCCAGCCAAACGGATAGACACGCTCGAACACCTTCAGGCTGTCCGCAGGAATGGATTGCCGGGAAACCCCGTGAAAACCATCGCAACCGGCAATGTAGTCGCACTCCAGGCGCAGGGTTTCGCCGTTCTTGTTGAAGGTTACGAAAGGGCGCCCGCTTTTCAGGTCGTGAAGCTGAACGTCTTCGGCGTCATAAAAAGTCGTGGCACCAGCTGCCGAGCGAGCCTGCATCAGGTCGCGGGTGACTTCGGTCTGGCCATACACCATGACCGTCTTGCCGCCGGTCAGGGTTTTCAGGTCGATACGTTCGCAGCGTCCATCGAAAGCCAGCTCGAAACCATCATGAATCAGGCCCTCGGCGTCCATGCGCTCACCGGCGCCGGCTTCGCGCAGCAGGTCGACCATACCTTGCTCAAGTACGCCGGCGCGGATGCGGGAAAGAATGTATTCGGGGTCCTTGCGTTCGATGATGACGTTATCGATGCCGGCACGTTGCAGCAGTTGGCCCAGCAACAGCCCGGACGGGCCTGAGCCGATGATTGCGACTTGGGTTTTCATTGTTCTTGTCCTGTCTGGTGATCCCTGCCAGCCCGGGGCCGGTGAGATGTCTTTGTTTTTGTCTCCTGTATTTTTAATGGATGTGCAGGGCATAAGAAGGCAATATCCAGCGCATTATCTGGACTTTTCGAGGGTTTAAGCGGAGCACGCCATGCCCAGAACAACGCCCGTTGCGATTCCGGTATTCAAGCTTTATGGCGAGACGGCGGCCTGGCCGACGCCGGACCTGATCCACTGCGAATCGATTCCCGAGCGCAGCCAGATGCATGAATGGGAGATCAAGCCTCACCGGCACAGTGATCTGGTGCAATTGCTGTATGTGCAGTCGGGGCAGGCGGTGCTGAAAGTCGAAGACACGCTCAGTCAGGTCGACACGCCTTCGCTGCAAGTAGTGCCGGCGCTGAGTGTGCACACTTTCAAGTTCTGCGAGGACATTCAGGGTCACATCCTCAGTCTGGCCAGGCCTCTGGTGGAGCAACTGGAGACGGCTCTGGAGACTTCGCTGCTGAGCAGTGCGCAATGCTATGCCTTGGGCGCCGACAGTCATTATGTGGACACGCTGTTCAGCGCGATTGCCGCCGAGTACCGACAGCCTTGCTCGGGGCGCGACCTGATGTTGCAGTCATTGATCAATGTATTGATGGTCTGGCTCAACCGGCGCAGTAATGAGCAGGCACATCAGGCTGTGCAGGCACCGGATCGCGGGCGCGAGCATTTGCAGGTGTTCATGCACCAACTGGAGTCGAGCTTTCGGGAACACTGGCCCATCGAGCAACATGCGCAGAAGATGGGCATCAGCGCCGCGCATCTCAATGCCCTGTGTCGCCGCCTGAGCGATCAGTCGGCCTTGCAGATCATCAACCAGCGCTTGCTGCTGGAGGCCAGGCGCAACCTGGTCTACACCACCATGACCATCAATCAGGTGTCCGACAGCCTGGGGTTTTCCGAGCCCGCGTATTTCTCGCGCTTCTTCAAACGGGCGACGGGGCTGTCTCCGCGGCAGTTTCGTCTCCAGCGCTGAAACCAACGGGGCGCCTTGCAGGCGCCCCGTTGGTACTTACGTCACTACCTGATAACACGGCACATAGGCTGCGCCACCGGGCAGCTTCATGCGGTGCTGTTCGACGAAGGCCTGCAGCAGTTTGTCCAGCGGCTTCATGATCGCCGGGTCGCCATGGATCTGGTAAGGACCATGTTCTTCGATCAGGCGAATGCCCTTGTCCTTCACGTTGCCGGCCACGATGCCGGAGAACGCCCGACGCAGGTTGGCTGCCAGTTCGTGAGGCGGCACGTCATGGTTCAGTTGCAGTTTTGCCATGTTCTCATGGGTCGGATCGAAGGGGTGCTGGAAGCTTTCCTCGATCTTGAGCAGCCAGTTGAAGTGGAAGGCATCGTTGCGCTCGCGGCGGAACTGTTTGACGTCCTTCAGGCCGCGGGTCATCACCCGTGCCACTTCTGCCGGATCGTCGACGATGATCTGGTAGTGTTTCTGTGCGGCTTCGCCCAGGGTGGCACCGACGAAGGCATGCAACTGTTGCAGGTACGGTTCGGTGTTTTTCGGCCCGGTGAGGATTACCGGGAACGGCACATCCTTGTTGTCCGGATGCATCAGGATGCCGAGCAGGTACAGGAACTCCTCGGCCGTACCAGCGCCGCCCGGGAAGATGATGATGCCGTGGCCGACCCGTACGAAGGCTTCCAGGCGTTTCTCGATATCCGGCAGGATCACCAGCTCGTTGACGATGGGGTTTGGCGCTTCGGCGGCGATGATGCCCGGTTCGGTCAGGCCCAGATAGCGGCCGCCATTGATGCGCTGCTTGGCATGGGCAATGGTCGCGCCTTTCATCGGGCCTTTCATTACGCCGGGGCCGCAGCCGGTGCAGATGTCCAGGCTGCGCAGGCCCAGTTCGTGGCCGACTTTCTTGGTGTATTTGTATTCTTCGGTGTTGATCGAATGACCGCCCCAGCACACCACCATCTTCGGCTCGACACCTGCGCGCAGGGTGCGGGCGTTGCGCAGCAGATGGAATACGTAGTCGGTGATGCCCTGGGAATCACTCAGGTCAATGCGCTGGCTGTCCAGTTCGCTTTCGGTGTAGACGATATCGCGCAGGGCGCTGAACAGCATTTCCCGGGTGCTGGCGATCATTTCGCCATCGACGAAGGCATCTGCCGGAGCGTTGAGCAGTTCCAGGCGCACGCCGCGATCCTGCTGGTGAATGCGAACCTCGAAATTCTCGTAGGCTTCAAGGATGGTCTTGGCGTTGTCGACATGCGCGCCAGTGTTGAGAATGGCCAGGGCGCACTGGCGGAAAAGCGTGTAGGTACTGCCTGAGCCGGCAGCGCTGAGCTGCTGCACTTCACGTTGGGAAAGGGTTTCGAGGCTGCCTTTTGGGCTGACCGAGGCGTTAATCACTTGTCTTGGGATCATTCTATTTTCCATTAGAGCGATGCAGCCGCAGTTGCATCAGGATGGTGAGCATCGATGACGTTCACGCCTGGCCGTATTCTCTACGGCACGTGGACGGGAAAGCAAACACTGTGCACCACAGTCGCTGTATTGAGCATAGTCGCATGCCTGAAACCTTTTGAAATCAACCAATAACGGGCCTTGTGCCATATGGCTGAATTTTGACGCTATGCAGGCCAGCAGTGAACCTGACCCCTTTCTCAAGGTCTGTTAGCTGATGGACTCACTCGACGGACCACAAGGTCAGGAGCCTCAGGGTCTTAATTTCTTATTTCAGACAAAGATAATCATTGCCATGTCTCGTCATCTTTCTGCATTGGTTGCTCGTGCACCTGTCCTCTTCAATTCTTCTCGTCGCCTTCTCGGTGCTGGCCTGCTCGGCAGCGTATTTGCTGTTTTGACCCCTGTGCATGCCCAGGCTGCGGAAAACGATCGCTGGGTCAGCGACCACTTGAGCACCTATGTGCGCAGTGGCCCTACCGATGGGCATCGTATCGTCGGTACCCTGAAGTCCGGAGAAAAGGTCGATCTGCTCGGCACTCAAGGCAATTACAGCCAGGTGCGCGGCGAGGGCGGCAGCACTGTCTGGATCCTCAGCAGCGATCTGCAGGAAGTTGCCGGTCCGGCGGAACGGGTGCCGCAATTGACCGAACAGGTCGGGCAGCTCACCGGGCAACTGGCGAACATCGACAATACCTGGAAAACCCGTGTGCAGGGCATGCAGGAAACTCTGGATTCGCGCAAGAAACTCATCGATGAACTCGAAGCCCGCAGCCAGGCACTGAGCACCGAACTGGCCGACACCCAGGCCGAACTGCGTACAACCCAGGCCCGCCTGGGAGACGAGAACAAGCAAGTCATGATGCGCTACATGGTCTACGGTGGCAGCATTGCCGGTATTGGCCTGCTGGTCGGCCTGATCCTGCCGTCGATGACACGTAGTCGCAAGCGTAACGACGGTTGGGTTTGAGGCCATGGCCAGCATTTTTGCAGCTCTAGCATGGACAGATAATCTGGATATGCTCAGTTGAGCGTGCCTGTTCTTTGACTAACCGTTTGAGTCAGGGTCGCCTTGCATCCTTACGGCGCGTTACTTTGGTTACGGCCAAAGTAACCAAAGCCACTGCTCCGGGTTCGGCCCCGCCTTGTGGCGGGGTTCCTTTGTTCCGGCAGTGATCCGGCGGTCGCCACAATCGCCCCCCATGGCCCGGTGCGGATAACTGCCTCCACTCAGCCTTCACCAACGTCGCGATCTGCGGCGCCTGTACCACTGAATCCAGAGAGGCCACTACATCCTGGAAATACCGTTTTTCGCGAATGAATTCGCTCCCACGGGGTGGTAATCATCCGCGAAAGAGCGCTATTTATTCTCCCTGCTTCTCATTCCGGGCAATCCTGCACATGCTTAAGTGAATGATCGCACTATAGTTTCTTCAGCCCCGGTCGAAAAACTGGAAAGTCTCGCCAACTAGGCTGGCAGATAGCGGAAACAATTCCGCGCGTGGAAAAATGTTTAATGGCATCTAGCCATTAGTTATCATGCTCACCCTGAAAGTTGCTTACAAAGCCCGGAATAAAGCGTTTTCAGGTTTTTAGACGCACATTTTCACCCACTGCAAGACAGGAATCTGGATGCTGGCGTACAACCAAAAGAGCTTTCTTATCGTCGACGACTTTTCCGATTTCCGCAGCTCGGTAAGATCGATGCTGCGCGAACTGGGCGTCAAGGAAGTGGATACGGCCGACACCGGCGAACAAGCCCTGCGCATGTGCTCGCAAAAGCGCTATGACTTCGTCCTGCATGACTTCAACCTGGGTGATGGCCGCAAGAACGGCCAGCAAGTGCTCGAAGACCTGATGGTCGAAAGACTCCTGAGCTACGAAAGCGTCTTTATCATGGTCACTGCCGAGAACAGCCAGGCCATGGTCATGAGTGCTCTTGAGTGGGAGCCCGATGGCTACCTGACCAAGCCCTTCAACCGTGCCGGTCTGGCCCAGCGCCTGGAAAAGCTGGTGCAGCGCAAGACCCTGCTCAAGCCGATCCTGCAAGCGCTCGACCGGCGCAAGCCCGCCGAGGTGCTGGCGGCCTGCAACACCCTGATCCAGCAGGACCCGCGCTTTGCGCCGTTGTGTCTGCGCTACAAGGCCGATGCCCTGCGCGACCTGAATCAGAACGAACCGCTGGAAAGCTTCCTCAAGACCATCCTGGCCGACCGCGCCACGCCCTGGGCGTATGGCGCACTGGGCAACCTGCTGCTCAAGCGTGGCAAGGTGACCGAAGCCCAGGCGGTTTTCGAGCAGGCCATCAAGGCGTTTCCGACCATGCCCGCGCTGTTCGACGGCCTGGCCGAAGTGCTCGTTGCCCGTGGCGATGTCAAACGTGCTCAGAGCGTGCTGGAAAATGCCGTGCGCCTGTCACCGCTGGCAGTGCGTCGGCAAAAGCTGCTGGGCAAGCTGGCGCTGGGTAACGAAGATTTCGAGAGTGCATCCAAGGCTTATCGCCAGGCGGTTTCCCAGGGCCAGCATTCGCGTTTCAAGGACCCTGAAACCAACCTCGGTCTGGCGCACGCGCTGATCAGCAAGGGTGGCGATCAAGGGCTGGATGCGCGTGCCCGCATTGAAATCAACAATGCCCTGGGCGACGTTGCCAAGGAACACGGCGAGGACGAAGGCCTGCAGGTGCGTACCCGCTTGATGAAAGCCGCCAGTCTGCAGCATTCGGACCCTGAAGCCGCAGCCAAACTCACCGAGCAGGCCATGACGCGCCTGGACGGCATGGCACAGTTCCTCAGTGCGGAAGCGGCGCTGGTGGTCGCTACCCAGCTCAAGCAACTGGGCCAGGCAGACGCGGGCGCCGGTGTGCTCAAGAACTGTGCGGAAATCTACGGCGATGACCCGACTGTCATGAAAAACATCGCCTCCATGACCGATGATCCAGAGATTCTGGGCGCCAACAAGGCCGCCATCGATCTCAACCTGCAAGGCGTGCGCAGCTACAAGGCCGGCAACCTGAGCGAGGCACAGGATCTGTTCCGTCGCGCCCTGGCCTTGCAGCCCAAGAACATCAGTATTGCGCTGAACATGGCGCAGTCCTTGCTGCATCCAGGCCAGAACCTGGGCGAAGCCGGGCGTGAAGAATGTCGTGCCAGCCTGAAAATGGTCGGCAAGATGCCCGATAGCGATCCACGGTACGAGCGTTATCAGAAACTCAAGGAAAGGGCGTTTGGCGCATGAGTGATAAAGAGAACGGACTCGATTTCTCGATGGTGATCGCTTCCACTGTCCACGACATGAAGAACTCCCTGGCGACCCTGACCCAGGCCCACAGCGAGTGGCTGGCGCAACTGCCCAGCGAGCAGCGCAGTGCGCCCGAGCATGGCGTCATCGATTACGAGTTCGCCAACCTCAACGGCATGCTGGTGCAGTTGCTCGGAATCTACAAGCTGGGCGTCAACCAGTTGCCTCTGCGTCCCGACTACCACGAACTGGATGATTTCATCGAGGCGCAACTGGCGCATCATCAGGAAGTGCTGGCCAGTCGTGGCATTACCGCCAACTGTGCAATCGATGCCTTGAGCCCGCTGGGCTTTTTCGACCGCGAGCTGATCGGTTCGGTGGTCGCCAATATCATCGTCAACGCCATCCGTTTTGCCCGCGAAGAGATTGTGATCAGCGCGGGCGAAGAGGACGGGCAGTTGAAGATCGTCATCAATGACGACGGTCCTGGCTATCCGGCGCACATGATCGAGCATCAGGCCGATTATGTTCAGGGCATCAACCAGAGCAGCGGCAGCACCGGTCTTGGCCTTTACTTCGCCGCGCATATCGCTCGCCTGCATGAGCGTAATGGTGTGCCCGGACGTATCGAGATTGCCAATGGCGGTCTGCTGGGCGGCGCCAGGTTCAGTCTGTTCCTGCCGTGAATGGCGCTGCGTAATGCCTGTGCTTGAGTGAGTAGCAGCCCACGGGGCGCGCCTTGCGCCTGTCTGGAAGTCGCTGCTATATTTTTGCCGCACTCTGCAGTTTAACTGGCATATGGATAAAATCCGTGAAGTTGACAGAAAGCAATCACTCCGTTTCGGGGCGCAAGTCGGAAGTCAGACTGTTGGTTGTTTCCGATAATCAGCCCCTTTCTGCCGCGTTGATTGAGTGCCTTGAAAGCCTGGCTGATCCGTTAACGGTCGAACTGGATCTAAGGTATACGTCATATAACAAGACGCCCCAGGGCATGATTGATATTGGCGCGCTCGAGATCAACGTAAAAGATGACGCAGTAGTGGACTTCATTATTGGCCATTACGACCTGGTTCTGAGTGTTCACTGCAAGCAGCTGTTTCCCAAGCGGCTGGTCGAAGGCGTGCGCTGCATCAACTTTCATCCCGGCTTCAATCCGTTCAATCGTGGCTGGTATCCCCAGGCCTTTTCGATTCTCAACGGGCTGCCTGTGGGTGCAACGATTCACCTCATGGACGAAGATATCGACCACGGTCACATCATTGCCCAGAAGCCGGTCACGGTGGGCTCGGGTGAAACTTCGCTCGAGGTCTACAACAAAGTGATCGAGGCCGAGAAAGAACTCATGCGTGAGTACCTGCCGCGCATCCTGCAAGGTGGCTATGAAGTATTCAAGCCACTGGCGGAAGGCAATTACAACGGGATCAAGGATTACAACGAGTTGTGCGAGTTGAACCTGGATGAAGTCGGTTCGTTGCGCGACCATATCAATCTGTTGCGTGCCACCTCGCACGGCAACTTCAAGAATGCCTACTTCCACGATGAACTGGGCGAGAAGTATTTTATCCGGGTTGTACTGGATAAAGCCTGAACAAGGCACCCCGTCTATGGGGTGCCTCGACACTCAAGCCAGGCTTTACCAGTTGTTCTGCCAGTCCTGTAGGGACGGCGTATCAAGCATCCAGTTTTCCAGCACTTCACGCTTGAGTTGATCCCCAAGACGCGCGCATTCGCCCGGTTGGTTGATGTGCGCTTCGATAGCCGCTATCCAGGCCGAGGTTTCATTACTGACTCTGGTCACCGGCAGGTTGCCTTCGATGCACAGCGCATCGCTGCAGATAACCGGATAACCACAGGCACCAAATTCAAGCAGGGATACCGGGCTTTTGCTCTGGTTGGTCAGGTTCGATTCGGCAGGTACCAGCACCAGGTCCAGATTCAGGCTGGCGAGCAATTGCGGATACAGACCACCTTCCACCGGTGCACGCAGCTCATGAATATACGGTCTTAACCAGCGTGAGCATGGTCCCATGATCACCCATTCGACCTTGTCGGCGAGAGCCTTGATCACGCCGGAGAGCATCAGCAGTTCTGCCTGCTGATCGGCTGTTGCGACCCAGCCCACTCGCGGCTTGTCGCGGGTTTGTCGCTGGCTTGGCATGTTCAGCCAGATATCCGGCGACAATCGGGTTGCAATCACCTGAATGTTGGCATGTGCACCCTGGATAAGGTCGGCCAGCGCCCGGGTCGGGACGGTCACGGTGTCCACCAGTTCCAGGGCGCTACGCAATGACGATACCGATTCGACGCCTTCCGGATAGCGGGGCAGATCAAGGGTGACCCGCGCATTGGTGTGTTCCTTGATCGAGCCGATTGCATCGATCTGCGCCGGGGTTATCGGGCCTTGAAGCACCACGCTGTCCGGGCTCAGTCGGGCGATTTCCGGCAGCGACAGCGGGCTGTTGCTCAGGATTGCGTCGACAGCCAGATGGCTGCCCAGCAGTTGCAATGGTTGAGTGATGCGGCTGGCGGCATGGCTGTCATCCGCTTGCACTAGCACCACGGGCAACGGGCGATGGATCAGCGGGCGCCAGGCCTGTTGCGGGTTGCTTTGGGTGACAAAGCTTGTCGCCTGCAGGCTCAGGTTGGTGTTGTAGGCCGGGTCCCAGGCCATGTAGTGCAGCCAGCGGTGATGCAGTGCACGACGGGCGAAGTCCATGGCTTCTGGATCGTTGTCCTGAGGGGCCGAGCGCAGCTTGATGAGGGTATGCGGCGTCCACACCACCAGATGCTGGGCATCGCGAACCCTGAGGCACAGATCGACGTCGTTGAAGTATTGATGGAACAGATGTTCTTCCAGGCCCTGGATTTCGTCATACAGCGACTTGCGTACCATCAGGCATGCACCGCTGACCGCGCTGTAGTTCTGCTCGGTGTTCAGGCGTGGCGTAACCGATGCCGACGCGGCTGGTTCGCCGCCAGTAACTGCCTGTGCCGTGCCCTGCAGGCCGACAATGATGCCGGCGTTGGCCAGGTTGCCGTCTGCGCCAAGGATTTTTGCACCGACGACACCGACTTCGGAGCGCAGGGCATGATTGAGCAGATTGTCCAGCCAGTCCTTGTGCAGGACCTGGGCATTGTCGGCCAGTAGCAGCAGGTATTCGCCCCGTGCCTGTTGAGCAGCGCTGTTGATCAGTGCCGAGTGGCTCAGCGTTTGCTGATGATGCACGACGCGGATTTTGTCCGATTGCAGCGAATCGATACCGGCCAGCCATTCCAGGGTTTGCGCTGACTGGCTGTTGTTATCGCTGATCAGAATTTCATAATTCTGATAGGTCGTGTTTTCCAGGACGCCTTCTACGCAGGGCAGCAGCGTGTCCAGTCGATCATGCGAGCCGATAATGATGGAGACCAGCGGCTGTTCGGCGTGACCGTAAGTGATCCGGTAATGTCCCGACTCGGTGGTCTGGATCTGGCTGTCAGCGTAGCCACGAGCGAACAGGTGGCGCTGCAGCGTGCGAATCTCGTCGTGGTTGTACTGCGGCTGGGCCAGTGGCGCGACCACCAGCGGTTCGGCGACATGGGCAAACTCGGTAAAGCCCGGGTTTTCGATCATGCGCAGGATCAGATCCAGCTCCATGGCCTGGACATGATCCTGATTGAAGCCACCTACCGACAGGGTTTTCTCTCTGCTGAACAGCCAGTTGCGACTGGTTGCCGAAGGGTTGGCCAACAGGTAGTCGAGGCTGAACTCCGGGCGCAGGCCGAGGCTGGCACCGGCCTGGCCATCGAGGGCGACTTCATCGCCGAACACGGCGCAGACCTGCGGTGCCTCGATCGTTTTCATTGCCGCGCACAGCAGGCCGCTTTGCGTGAAGGTGACGCCGGCGTCTACCAGCAGCCACCAGTCATGTTGATTCTCTGCCATCAGCTCATTGATGACCATGGCACGGTCCTGGGCGCTGGCGCTCAACCAGGGTAGCTGGGCTTGCAGAGGTGTCTGATTCGACCTGTCGTAATCGGCGAGGATGAAGACCTTGAGCTTGTCCAGCAATTGCGATTCACCGGCAAGGCTCTGCACGGTGCTCAGCACGCCTTCGGGGTGCTGATTGAAGTCTGACACGACAATCGCGATGCTCGGACCGCCGTCATGATCGTGCAGATGCTGTTTGATGAGGCTCTGTTGCGCGGCACTGAGCCTGCGTGTTCCCAGCCAGCTGGCGACCTGCTGGTTGCGCCGCTGATCTTCCGGGCGCCGGTCGAAATAGGCAACCAGATCCAGTTCCTGGATATTGTCGCGCTGGGACAGCGGGGCGATCTTGACCGTGCGGTTCTGTTCTTCCGGACGCACCCAGCCAGACTCGCGGGTGAACCGCTGATAGTCGGCACGACGCTGCCTCGGCAGTTCCGGGTTGGTGCGGCAGACTTCACTGCTCTGCTGATCGGAAACCCTGAAGTACGACAGCGGACGGGCAAGCATCGCCAGGTTGCCCTGACGAAGCAACTTCACATACAGCGCGACGTCCGCCAGTCCCCAGATGAATATTCCACCCAGCGACATGATTTCCTTGCCGAACACCAGGGCATCTTCGCGACGGAACATCACCGAGCTGGGTTCGCCAATGAAGTTGATCGGGTACTGGGCAATGAACGACACCAGTTCCGGACCATTGATCACCACATTGCGGCCGAACGGATTGCGCGTGGCCATGTTGTCCTGCATGAACTGGCCTCTGTCATCCACCAGTTTGCGGGTGGCGCAGGCCATCTTGATGTCTGGGCTGTCGTGCAGCACATCGAAGAGCAAGCGGACGCAGTCGGGTACCAGAATGTCGTCGTCGTACAGAAACTTGATGAACTGGCCGCGGGCCAGGCTGATCGCGCGGGCACCGTTGTGCTCTTCACCGAGGCCAACCGGGTTTCTCTCGTAGCGGATCGGCCAGCGACTGCCGGGGCTGAGCTTGTCGACGATTTCCTTGATGGCCTCGGTCGGGCAATCGTCGCAGATGACGATTTCAACATCGTCGTGGTTCTGGCTGATCGCGCTAGCCAGCGCGGTCTCGAAAAAAGTGGCCTTGTAAGCCGGGATAACAATACTGACCAGGCGTGATGAGCTCATCGCAATACCACATGTGAAGAGAGTAGGGAGGACCGGTCGCTCAAGCGGCCCGGTGCGCGTCGGCAAGGTTTGCTCAGCACTTGCGGCCTATGTACAGAACCGATTGCTCGGTGATGCCGTGCTGTTTGAATACCCCGTCACCGAAGGCTTGCGTACCCAGTGCATCGATCTGGAATCCGGCGGTTTCCAGACGCGAAATGAAGTCGTGTTTGGCGTACATACGCACATGATCGTCCTGGCCAAAACGGGCCCAGCGTTCGTCCACGTTTTCTTCGTCCGGATCTTCCAGGGTTTCGGTTGCGCTCAGCAGTACCGGCACCATCAGAATGGCTGCGCCGCCCTTGGCCAGCACGCGGTGCAGCTCGGACATGGCCCGGGCATCGTCACGCACGTGTTCGAGGACGTGGGAGCAGACGATGAAGTCGAACGATTCGTCGGCATAGATGTTCATGTCCATGATGTCGACCTTGTCATCGGCCATGGGCGAGAACAGGTCGGCCGAGCGATAGCGGGCATTGGGCAGGCTGCGCAGGAACTTTGACAGCACCGGCGCGGGCGCGATGTCGAGGATGCGCAGTAGCGTGCCGTCCGGGTTGTTGAGCATGTGCATGGCAAACAGTGCGTAGAGCCGGTCGCGGTCGGAGGCCGCGCATTCCGGGCAACTGTACTGGCCGACATTCAGTGTTTCGTAATCTTCCATCGAGTAATGGACGTTCAAGCGGTGGGCCGCTTCCAGATAGGTTCTACCCAGCGGGTAGAAGTTCGGAAAACGACATGAGCAGACCGGGCACGTTCGCATGTTTAGTTCTCATTACTTGCAGTGACGATCACGTCGATGATGCTGTCGAAGGCTTCATCGGTGAGGCTGTCGAAAATGGGCAGACAGAGGATCTGGTTGGACAGGTCGGTGGCGATGGGCAGGCGATCGGGCTTGGCCGAATCGAGGCCTCTGTACATCGGGAAGGTCGAAATCAGCGGATAGAAATAGCGACGGGCGAGGATGTTGTGGTCGCGCATGCGCTGGTACAGAGCGTCGCGGGAAACTGCGAACTCTTTCCTGACCAGAACCGGGAAGTACGAGTAATTGTGCTTTTCGCTGCTCTGCCAGACGATGTCGATTCCCGGCACCGTGGCCAGTGCATCGCGATAGCGTTCGTCGATACGCTGGCGCTTGAGCAGCGCCTGGTCGATGTGTTGCAACTGCAGAAGGCCGAAAGCGGCATTCACTTCGCTCATCTTGCCGTTGATGCCGGGCGCAACCACAGTGACTTCATCGGCGAACCCGAAGTTCTTCAGGTAGTCGATGCGCTGTTTGGTTTTCGCATCCGGGCTGACGATGGCGCCGCCCTCGAACGTGTTGAACACCTTGGTGGCGTGAAAGCTCAGGACCGAAAGATCGCCATGGTTGAGCAGGCTTTCGCCACGGTATTGCACGCCGAAGGCATGGGCCGCGTCGTAGATGACTTTCAGGCCGTAACGGTCGGCGATCTGCTGGATGCGGTCCACATCGCAGGGAATGCCGTAGCAGTGCACGGGCATGATCGCCGTGGTTGCCGGAGTGATGGCCTCTTCGATGCGGTCCGGGTCCAGGCTGTAGGTATTCGGATCGATATCGACAAAGACCGGAGTCAGACCATTCCACAGCAGAGAGTGCGCAGTGGCGACGAAGGAGTAGGGCGTGGTAATGACTTCGCCCTTGATCCGCAAGGCCTGGATGGCAGTCATCAACGCCAGGGTGCCGTTGGAGAACAGCGACAGGTGCTGGACGCCGAGGTATTCGGCCAGCTCTTTTTCGAGTTGCTGGTGAAACGGACCACCGTTGGTGAGTTGGTGGCTTTGCCAGATCTGTTCGAGGTAGGGAATGAACTCCTCAAGCGGCGGTAACAGGGGACGAGTTACAGGAATCGATGCGCTCATGGAGAGTTCTCTACTCGTATCGCAGATGATTGCTGCCCGGCAGGACATTTATTGACGCCTTCCTGATAGTGAAAGGGGCTTTTGACATAAAAATGGCAGCCGAACTGTTTTGCCGATGGTAAAAGCAAGAAGTCGGCCAAGAATGCTGTGCCCGGATCCGTTGCGTGCGGGTTGTGACCCTGTCGACAAGGCGTTTCAATACTTGATATTCCGCAGGCCCGATGCGTATTTTGTGCGAATTGCCGCCAGGCGGCCCCGATGACAATCAAAGGATTGAGCGATGACCTGCAATGACTCCCGTTCGCTTGAGCAACTGCTGACGGGCATCGATGAGGTGGAGTGCGTTACACCCGATCTCAATGGCGTGCCCCGCGGCAAGGTGATGAGCGCTGCCGGTTTCCTGGAAGGACGTCGCCTGCAGATGGCCCGTGGCGTGTTGTTGCAATGCATCATGGGCGGCTACCCGCCGGCGCACTTTTACGGCAGCGATGATGGCGACCTCGCTCTGGTTGCCGATCCACAGCAGATCCACCGTTTGCCCTGGAGCGAGCCAGCCCGTGCTCTGGCAATCTGCGATGCCGATGACCTGAGCGGTGAGGGTTGCGAGCTGTCCACACGGGCACAGCTCAAGGCGGTGATTGCCCGCTATGCCGAGCGCGGCCTGGCGCCGGTGGTGGCCACCGAACTGGAATTTTTTGTCCTGGCGCCCAACCCTGATCCTGCCCGGCCCTTTGTGCCGCCAGTGGGGCTGGATGGTCGGCGTGAGGACGGCCATTCGGCATTCAGCGTCAGTTCCAATAACGGCCTGCGCCCGTTCTTCAGTGAAGTCTATCGCTGCATGGCAGAGCTGGATCTGCCGCGCGATACCGTCATGCACGAGATGGGCGTCAGCCAGTTCGAGATCAATCTGTTGCACGGCGATCCGCTGCTGCTGGCCGACCAGACCTTTCTGTTCAAGCACCTGCTGAAGGAAGTTGCTCTCAAGCATGGCCTGACTGTGGTCTGCATGGCCAAGCCGCTGGCGCAGACGGCGGGCAGTTCGATGCACATTCACCAGAGCGTGGTGAGCCTGGCGTCGGGACGGAATGTGTTCAATGATGAGCAGGGGCAGGCTACCGATATCTTCCGGCATTTCATTGGTGGTCAGCAGGCCTGCCTTGCCGAGTTCACTGCCTTGTTTGCGCCTAACGTGAACTCCTATCAGCGTCTGTTTCATCCTTACGCCTCGCCCAACAATGCCTGTTGGTCCCACGACAATCGTGGTGCAGGGTTACGCATTCCTGCCAGTGCGGCCGAGGCCAGAAGGGTGGAAAATCGCCTGCCGGGTGCCGATGCCAATCCTTATCTGGCGATTGCCGCAAGCCTGGCTGCGGGTCTGCATGGGATCGCGCAAGGGCTGGAGCCGACGGCGCCAGTCCGGGGCGACATTGTTGTGCCGCAGGAATTGGCCTTGCCATGTACCTTGCACGCCGCCCTGAAGCGTCTGAAGCGCAGTTCGTTGGCCAAGGAACTGTTTGGTCAGGTCTTTATCGAAGGCTACATCGCCTCGAAGACCCTGGAGCTGACCAGCTTTTTCGATGAAATAACCCCCTGGGAGCGGCGTGTGTTGGCTGCCCAGGTTTAGAAACCGTTGTTTTAGACTTGCCCGTTCGGGCAGTTCTTTATTTTTGGAATGTTCATGCGCCAAATCTGGAAATCTTTTCGGGGTCTGTATTTCGCTTCACTGATGATGCTGATCGGGTCGGGTCTGCTAAGTACCTATCTGGCCTTGCGGCTGGCGGCCGACGAGGTGGACGGCCTGTGGATCGGCGCAATGATGGCGGCCAACTATTTCGGTCTGGTGCTGGGCGGCAAGGTCGGGCACCGTCTGATTGGCCGGGTGGGGCACATTCGCGCCTATGCGACTTGCGCCGGTATTGTCGGTGCGGCCGTGCTGGGCCTGGGCTTGATCAACTGGCTGCCGGCCTGGCTGTTCCTGCGCATGATCGTCGGCCTGGGAATGATGTGTCAGTACATGGTCGTCGAGAGCTGGCTGAACGAGCAGGCGGCGGCACGTCAGCGAGGCATGGTCTTCAGCGGCTACATGATTGCCTCGTATCTGGGGCTGGTCCTCGGTCAGTTGATTCTGGTGGTGCATCCCGGGCTTGGGCCGGAACTGCTGATGCTGATCGCAATGTGTTTTGCCTTGTGTCTGGTGCCGGTCGCCATGACTCGCAGCATTCACCCGGCGCCGCTGCGTCCGGCGCCGCTGGAACCGCGATTCTTCATGAATCGGGTTCCGCAGTCGTTGACCACGGTTCTGGCTTCCGGGCTGATCGTCGGCGCCTTCTATGGCCTGGCACCGCTGTATGCCGCCCAGCAAGGGCTGTCGACCGAGCATGTCGGTATGTTCATGGGCTTCTGTATTCTGGCCGGGCTGCTGGTGCAGTGGCCGCTGGGACTGTTGTCGGATCGCTATGACCGGGCGCAGCTGATGCGCGCTTTCGCGGGGATTCTGGCGCTGGCAGCCTTGCCGCTGGCGCTGTTGCCGAGCATGCCGCTGACGATGCTGCTGGTAGTCGGCTTCATTGCGTCGCTGGTGCAGTTCAGCCTGTATCCACTGGCGGTGGCCTTCGCCAACGACCACGTCGAGGGCGAGCGCCGCGTTTCATTGACTGCCATGCTGTTGATGACCTTCGGGATCGGGGCCAGTATCGGCCCGCTGGTCGCCGGTGCGTTGATGAAGGCGTTCGGCAGCAACATGCTTTATGCGTTCGTCAGTTTCATCTCGCTGGCGCTGACCCTGCTGATCCGGCCTAAAGCCGTCACGCACCTGCATCAGGTGGATGATGCGCCGTTGCATCACGTGGCAATGCCGGACAGCATGTCCAGCTCTCCACTGGTTGTAGCGCTTGATCCACGGGTTGACGAGCAGGTGGTTCAGGATCAGATGCAGGTCACGGTCGAGCCGGAAGTTGAGCCTGAGCCCGAACCCGAAGTCAGGGACGAGGTTGAAGTCGAGCCAAGTGTGAAGGCGGCAAAAGTGGCCGCAGATGAGGAAATTGATCGGCCTTGATGGCGGGGTGACTTCGGGGCAGGCACAAAAAAGGCGATTGCGTGTACAACGCAATCGCCTTTTTGCTTCAGGCTGCCGCGATCAGAAGTCGTCGTCTTTATCGAAACGACGTGCTTCGCGCTGCAGTTGATAAACGAAGCGTTCCACCTGACGCTGCACCAGGCCGCTCATGTTGTGGAAGCGTACGCCGGCGAAAGTGGTATGGAAGTGCTCTTCAAAATGCAGGTAACGCAGCTCTACCGGAGCGGTCATTGCGCCGAAAGGCAGCTTGGCGATGAAGCGTTCATAGACCTGACCCAGTTGCATGCGTTCGGACACGTCGCCCTCGAAGCGCAACTTGCAGCCGGTCGCGGAAATATCCAGGAGCTTGCCAACCAGTGGGGACTTGAGGCGGTCGCCACCAATTTCAATGTCGACCAGCTGTGCCAGCTTGAGTGCTGCACGGAATGCGTTGCGACGCTGGTGGTAGATGACTTCTTTGGGTAGGGAGCCGCGGTAGAGGCGTTGGCCGTCGGTATCGACGATTTCCATCGGGTCCGAGCTTTCCCAGGCGATGCGCACGCCGTCGTGGAAACCTTCGACGCGGAATGATTCGCCGTTGGCCAGGAAGCGTTCACCGTCGCGGGGGATCATTTCGTCGAGCGCCAGGACATTGCTGTCACGGTCAACTTCGATCAGGTAGCTCTGGAAGCGTTGGGAACGCTCATGAAAGGTAATGATCAGCGGATCATTATGTTCAAGTAGTAACCGCAGGTTAGCGGCGATTTCCAAAGGTGTATTGAGTACCTTCGGGGGCTGCGGAGCATCATCCGCGCTTGAGCCATTCACGTTTTTACATCTCCAGGCAAAATACTACGGCAACGCAACAACAGGCATTCTGCCACTACGCACTGAACCTTGGAACAGGAAGTTACGCCTGACTGAGAGGGCGTGGCCTTGCTCTTCCTGCGGTCGATCCGCGGCTGTCATACAGCGTCGGCGTATCGGCACCATTCAGGATGCGCAGTTGGTGAGCGGTTGTCACCTGCTGCAACTGGATGAGACTGCCATTCTGCTCATTGATCGCCTGGCATTCGGCAATGAGTGCGCTCAGTTCGTCGCTGGCCGCGAGAAGCTGTTCGCCCACATCGGACTGGCTGGCCAGCTCCTGGAGACCTTTGCGGTTCGCAGGTAGCCCAATGCCCGCGAGTAGCTGGCTGCGCCTGCGACCATGCTGTTCGAGGAGAATCACCAGCGCCTGTTTCTGCGCCAGGATATGTTCCATCTCGCCCATGTCGCGGCCATGCAGAACCAGTGACTCGGCCTGAAGCAACTCAAGCAGTTGTCGGGTCGGAACCATGCCGTCGGTGATCATCTGAAGCAAAGTAGTATCTTGCATCGCATGCTCTGGTTTTCAAGCGTCCAGATTATCCACCGCTAGCACAGGGCTAGCGCTGGGTTTCAAAGTTCAGCAGTTTGCTGGCAACACGGTTGCTGTCCACTGTGTAAGTGCCGTCTGCAATCGCCTGCTTCAATTCGGCTACGCGAGCGCTGTTGACGGTTGGCAGTTCGCCCAACTTATCAGTGATCTTCTGCAACTGTTGAGCCTCACTGCTCAAGTGAACGGATTCGCCGGTGCCTTTGACGTTGGCAGCAGTGGCTGCGGATGCCGGTGCATCGGTTTTACCGCTTTCCTTTGTAGCCCCGGTACGCGAAGTGCTACCGACAGACTGTGAATTTCCAAGGCGACTAAAATCTATGACCATGATTGAAAAAACCTCTGGGTGTTTGGACGCTTGCCTTGTTTTCGGCCCAACCCAAAAAAACTTTAGGCTTTGTGTGAAAAGCATACGGAACGGGCTTTCCACCGCGGGAATATGCACCGCAGTCTAGGAAAAACGCGCGTTCGACGCCAGCCTAAATCTATCTACATGGCAACTTCCACCTGCCCTGGCCCGGTAATGTTGGCCTTGATGACGCGATTGGAATTCAGGTTCTTGACCCGTATCTGCTCGTTGAAACTGCCGTCGGACAGTGCCTCGCCCGGCATCCGCACGGCCAGCGAGCCGCTGCGGGCAATGATCACCACCTGATCGCCCTTGCGGATCATCTGCGGCTGCTCCAGAAAGACCGGCGACATCACCTGGTCGATGACCGTTGGTCGGATCACTTTCTGTCCTACGGCCTGGTCCAGGGACGACAGAAATCCAAGACCAAGGCTGCCGATATCCTTTTCGCGCAGGGCAACATCATCGGCCGACACGATATTGTCGCGTTTCAAGGGCCGTACCGAGACAACCACGTTGCGAAACAGCTTGACCTCGGCCGGCACGAACACGGTCCACGGTGAGGAGCCCTCGCAGCGTACGCGCACTGTCACCCTGCCCATTGGCCTGGGGCTTTCCAGTTTGGCTGTCAAATCCTTGTCACAGAAACCCATGCGTAAACGGGGGTCCAGCTGCCTGACCTGAATTTCAAATCGGCCTTCAATCTGGTTGCTCGATAAATAGTCTTCTACTGTGAACTCAAGAAACCCCTGAGTGACGCCGATAAGCTGTTCAGGCAGTGTGAAACTCTCGGCGCGGCCGTAGTTGGCAGTGCTTGAAAGGCACAGCACAACGATCGCCCAGAGAAGTCTGCGGGTTTCCAGTGTCAGGTGTCGAAAAATTGTCGTCTTCGTGTTCATGGCGTATAAAAAGCAAGGCCCGTGCCGCTTGCCAAATCTGGTGTGTGGCTAATGGTGGCTTTTGTTAAGGGGGTCGGGCATGGCGGGTGTAATGGATTCGGTGAACCAGCGAACTCAGCTGGTCGGACAGAATCGCCTTGAGCTGCTGTTGTTCCGTCTGGACGGCAAGCAGCTTTATGGGATTAACGTATTCAAGGTTAAAGAAGTACTGCAATGCCCGAAACTGACCATCATGCCCAAGTCCAGCCGGATTGTGCGTGGGGTGGCCAACATTCGCGGTGGCACGATCCCGATCATGGATCTGGCAATGGCGACGGGTTCGACCGGAATGATTTCGCTGGTGAATTCCTTCGTCATCATTACCGAGTACAACACCAAGGTTCAGGGGTTTCTGGTGCACTCGGTCGAGCGCATCGTCAACATGAACTGGGAAGAGATTCATCCGCCGCCCAAGGGCACCGGGCGCGACCACTATCTGACGGCCGTGACCCGTGTCGACAATCAGTTGGTGGAAATCATCGACGTCGAGAAGATTCTCGCCGAGGTGGCGCCGATTACCGAGGCGGTGTCCCACGGTGTGATCGATGAAGATACGCACAAGAAGGCCGTTTCGTTGCGGGTGCTGACAGTCGATGACTCTTCGGTCGCACGCAAGCAGGTCAGTCGTTGCCTGGAAACCGTCGGGGTCGAGGTAGTGGCCTTGAACGATGGTCGTCAGGCGCTGGACTACCTCAAGGCGATGGTCGAAGAGGGCAAGAAACCTGATGAAGAGTTTCTGATGATGATCTCCGACATTGAAATGCCGGAGATGGATGGCTATACCCTTACAACAGCCATACGTAATGATCCACGGATGCAGAAGCTGCACATCACCTTGCATACCTCGCTTTCCGGGGTATTCAACCAGGCGATGGTAAAGAAAGTGGGTGCTGACGATTTTCTCGCGAAGTTTCGACCTGATGACCTGGCGGCCAGGGTCGTGGCGCGGATCAAGGCGGCAGATAATAGCTAGGGGCTTCGTTCCTGGTGGTTCACATGATTTTGAGGGGCGGCACCTTGTCTACAGGTAATTTGGATTTTGAACAGTTCCGGGTCTTTCTGGAAAAAGCCTGTGGCATCTTGCTGGGGGAAAACAAGCAGTACCTGGTCTCCAGCCGTCTCAACAAGCTGATGGAGCAGCAGGGCCTCAAATCGTTGGGCGAGCTGGTACAGCGTATCCAGACCCAGCCCCGCAGCGGTTTGCGCGAACAGGTGGTCGATGCGATGACCACCAACGAAACCCTGTGGTTTCGTGATACCTATCCCTTTGAGGTGCTGAAGAACAAGGTGCTGCCCGAGCAGATCAAGGCCAGTCCCGGCCAGCGTTTGCGTATCTGGTCGGCAGCCTGTTCGTCCGGCCAGGAACCGTACTCGCTGTCGATGTCCATCGACGAGTTCGAGCGCAGCAATCCGGGTCAGCTCAAGGCGGGTGCGCAGATTGTGGCAACCGACCTGTCCGGCTTGATGCTCACCAACTGCAAGACCGGTGAGTACGACAGCCTGGCAATCGGTCGCGGTCTGTCACCGGATCGCCTGCAGCGCTACTTCGACGTGAAAAGTCCGGGCCGCTGGGTGGTCAAGGCGCCTATCAAGAGCCGTGTCGAATTCCGCTCGTTCAACCTGCTCGACAGCTACGCCAGTCTGGGCAAGTTCGACATCGTGTTCTGCCGCAACGTGTTGATCTACTTCTCGGCTGAAGTGAAGAAAGACATCCTGCTGCGCATCCATGGCACGCTCAAGCCGGGCGGCTACCTGTTCCTTGGAGCTTCCGAGGCACTCAACGGCTTGCCGGATCACTACCAGATGGTCCAGTGCAGTCCGGGGATTATCTACAAGGCCAAGTGATGGTTGTTGTAGTGAGCATGAAAGAGACCTTCGGGTCTCTTTTTTGTTGGGAGTGTGAAATGAGTGTTGGGTCAAAGGCGCGTGTGGGCTACGTATGAGTCTACTGGCGCCCTTTCGGCAGGGCGCCAGTGTCCCTGTAAATCAAAGATTGTATTTAGTAGTGTCGGAATACTTCATGCTTATGCTGTTGGTATTCACATGAAAGATTCTATAGGCGCCCACATGCTGAGGGGGCTGGCGTTTTTGCCAGTATTACCCGCAATTTGAACGGCGCCGCGGCTATCATGCTTGCTGAATTACTGATTTTTAGCAGTTCGGCAAGTATATGATTCCGGAATCAATTCTCCCAGTTAACAATGACCTGCGCTGCTCCACCTGTTACCGGGGCGAATGAACTGGCGCGATAGATGCGGTGATACAAGAAGAAGGTCTTGTCTGGCGATCTATTTGCGAAAAATGTGGTTGATCCACTTTTGAGAGAGGTGACGTCAATACAGGAGCTGGTATCTCCGTGGCACAGGTATGCGTTGAAGGTTGCGTTGGCGGGGATCGGTCCCATTGTATATCGCCAGCTAATGAAAGTTATTTTGCCGCTGGCCGGAGCTGTGCCCAGAATCGGGAAGTTTGTAGTGTTCCACTGATTTGTAGAGAAGGTGGGCGGAACATTGACCTCTCGAGAGTATCCGCCACCTACGGCAAAGGCGTTGCTGCCGACTACGGCCAGCGTCAGTGCTGCTGCATATCCAAGAATACCTTTTCTTTTCATTTTTAAGACTCCTTTTAATTCATGAATTCGCATCTTGCGAAGCGCTTGTCTGTCCTGACAAGCAGCGGTGAACTTTATACCTTTTCAATTTTTTTGAAACAAGATGGTTTTTCAAAAAAACAATTTTAAGCGGCGTTGACACCTTTCTTGCTCTTTGTGCTGGTTGAGTGATTTTCTTGTTGGTGCTTTTGAGTATTTGTAATATTTTGAATTATGCCGTAGTTGTAAAGGTGTGCAGGTGCTGTATTTCCTGATTGTTTTTAAGTTTTTTGCGTGAAGAATTTTTCTTTGGTGTGATAATTTGTCATATTTTCTTTGTGTGTTTATTTAGTTGAGGGTTTTTCAGGTGTCTTTTTTAGGTAAGGCACCATGAATTTTTTCGCCATGCCAAAAAAACGCTCCAATGCTATCTAGTGAAGTGCTATAAGGGCGGGCGAATACGAGGTCATGGAGAAGGCAGTACGCAATGGAAGGGCAAGTCACTCAGGAGCAATGCAGGAAAGCGGCAGCCTGCACGAACCTGATTCAGTTAGACCGTATTTGTCACTCTTACCAGGCCGGCGTTGTGTCTCACGCCGTCCTGCACAATGTCTCGTTGACCATTGAGCGCGGGCAAAGCTGTGCGATTGTCGGAAGCTCCGGTTCAGGCAAGAGCACGCTGCTTAACATTCTCGGCCTGCTTGATCGTCCTACCTCTGGTGGCCTGTTCCTCGACGGGCTGGACATGGGCGATGCCTCTGCGCAATTGCGTGCCAGGGTTCGCAACCAGCTGATTGGTTTTGTCTTTCAAAGCTTCAACCTCCTGCCGCGCCTGAACGCCCTGGATAACGTCGCCTTGCCGTTGCTGTATCGCGGCTATTCTCGCCAGGCTGCGCGGGTAGTCGCGCAACGTGAGATAGAGCGCGTTGGTCTGGCTGACCGGGCGCATCATCGTCCCGCCGAACTGTCCGGTGGGCAGCGGCAAAGAGTGGCAATTGCCCGCGCCCTGGTCGGGCAGCCAGCCCTGATTCTTGCCGATGAACCAACCGGCAATCTCGACAGCACCACGGCTTCCGAGATTCTTGCCTTGCTGCTGGCCCTGAACCGGGAGCAGGGCGTGACCTTGATTGTGGTGACTCACGATAACTCTCTTGCCCGGCATATGCAGCGTTGCCTGCATGTCAGGGATGGCTGCCTCGAGGAACAGCTACTGCCAGTCGGGATTGCCCATGTCTGAAGGGCGCTTCGCAAGCTACGGCCCAGCGCTTGGGCAGATATTCATGGAGCCCTTGAACAGTTTGCGTCTTTTGGGACGCAGATCGTTGCTGGCCTTGCTGGGTATTGCCGTGGGCTGTGCCTCGGTGGTCGCTTTGTTGAACATTGGCCAGAACGCAGCCAATGAAGCAGTCAGTGCTTTCAAGGGACTTGGCAGCGATATGCTGGTGGTCAGCTTTGCCGCAACGCCAGGGATGAAGATGCGACCGGCTCCCTCTTCGCTGGATAGCCAGGCGGTAATGAGTGCGGTCCCCGGCATCCTTCATCTCGCGCCGGTGATGATGCTTTCGACGCGGGCGAGTCTTGATGGTCGCACGCACAACGTAAACGTCGTCGGCACTTCCAGTGATTTGCCGGTCGTCCTGGGTGTACGTGTGGCCCAGGGGCGATTCCTTTCCGGCTATGACAGCCGAAGCACTTATGCCGTGCTTGGTGCGCAGGTAGCCAGAGAGCTGGGTGTCGATAATCTTCAGGAGGTTGCCGGAAGACGCATACAGGTCGACGGTTATCTGTTTGAAATTATCGGAATACTGGCCGGGCATGGGCAGAATCCACTTATTCCTGTTTCCGTGGATGAGGCTGTTTTCGTCCCCATCGAAGGCATGCGGCGTATCAGTTCAAGACCTGAAATCAACAATGTCATTGCCAGGGGCGGGAGCGGCGAAACCCTGGAGCAGGATGGCCAGGCCCTGAGTGATTTTCTGCAAACCCTGGCGCCGGGACGCGATGTCCAGGTGCAGATTCCTCAGCAATTGATTGACGGTCTGGCACAGCAGTCTCGTACCTTTTCCTATCTGCTGGCAGGCCTTGGCGGTATATCCCTGTTGGTGGGAGGGGTGGGTGTCATGAATGTGATGGTCATGAATGTGTCCGAACGGCGCCGGGAAATTGGTGTGCGCATGGCGCTTGGTGCGCGTCCTGTGGATATTGGCCGACTGTTTCTGCTGGAGGCCGCCGTGCTGTCCATTGCCGGGGCGTCGATTGGTGCGTGCGTCGGTTTGCTCGCGGCCTGGCTGTTCTCGATGCTGTCAGGCTGGGGTTTTACCTTGTCGCTTCCTTCACTGCCTCTGGGCATTGCCAGCTCACTGCTGGTGGGACTTTTTTTCGGCTTGAATCCAGCCCTGATGGCAGCTCGGCTGGAACCGGTACAGGCGTTGCGCGATGACTGATTTCTATCGGAGTCTTGCCGTGCTCTGCCTGGTTGTTTGCGGCATACAGTCAGCGTTGGCGGCACCTCTTGTGCCTGGCGGTCCGAGCATGCCGGCCAGGAGTGTTTCCCTGAATGAGCAGACCATCGAGCTGACGCTGGCTGATGCGGTATTTCTGGGCTTGCGGGCAAACCGTTCGATTCGCAGTGCCTACCTTGATCGAATTGCCCAGAAGTTCGACCTGCGCGTTGCCGAGGATCTTTTTACCCCCAAGCTGGTTCTCAGCAGCCGTTATCTGGCAACACGCAATCAGAGTGATCACTATCGTCAGGCAGAAGTGATTCCGCAGACCACCATGCTGGGTGAATACGGTACCCAGCTTTCTCTTGCCTGGTCGAATCAACTGACCATGGCCGACACGGCAGGTCGAACCCGCAATGATGGCGCGACCCTGACGGTCATTCAGCCTTTGTTGCGTGGAGCGGGGAAGGATGTCGCAACGGCTCCTGTGCGGCTGGCTGTGCTTTCGGAAAAGGTCAATCGTCTGACTCTGAAATCTACCGTCTCGGACACCATTACTCAGATCATCACCGGGTATCGAGAGCTGTTGCGTGCTCAGGAGCAGGTGCGTATCGCACGTGATGCTCTGGAGCGCTCACGGCAGTTGCTTGACGCAAACCGGGCGATGATTTCTGCGGGGCAAATGGCTGAGTTCGATATTGTCCAGACTGAAGCGGACGTCGCCACTCAGGAGCTGGCTATAGAAGAGGCGGCCAACCAGCTGGATGCCAGTCGCCTTGAGCTGTTACGCCTCCTGGCGCTGGATCTTGGCACGCGGTTGCGTGCGGCAGAAGTGCTGGATGCACGGCGTATCGATGTCAATCAGAAGCAGGCGCTGATTACGGCCAGGGAGCGGCAGCCTGCCTACCTCACTCGTCTGATTGCCGGCAAGCAGGCGGAAATCAATCTGCTGGTCGCCCGGAATGAGCGGTTATGGGATGTGTCGTTAATCGGTGGTGCCACGCAGGTTCGTGATCGTTCCCCGAATGATTTTGGGCCGAGTACGAACCGCACCTGGGAAGGCTATGCCGGTGTCCAGATCGATATTCCGATTGGCGATTTAAGTCGCCGACAAGCCGAAGTCCGGGCGCGGGTCGATGTGGAAAATCAGGAGTTGCTCATGGCTGAGGCTGATCAGTCTCTGGCACGTGATGTGGGTGATGGCGTGCGCGACCTGGGCACTCGCTGGCGGCAGTATGAAATCTCTCAGCGGGCACGCGAATTGTCACTGCGCAAGCTGGATATCGAGCGGGAAAAACTGCAGTCCGGTCGTTCCAGCAACTTTCAGGTCCTGAGTTTCGAGGCCGACCTGCGCAATGCCGAAAATGCTCGCCTGAATGCGCTGATTGCTTACCTTAATGCTCAGACCAGTCTGGATCAGACGCTGGGTACGACTCTGGAGAGCTGGGATATTGATCTCAATGACTAACTATCTGGCCCGGTTGCGTACCTTTGGCGTCAGTACCTGGGTTGTCGGTGGGCTTGTTGCCGGCGGGCTTCTTGCAAGTCTTGTCTATGGCTATCAATCGCAGTCCGAGTCGATATCGCCAGGCGCTAGCTGGATCCCAGTGCAGCCACAGGCGCTGGAGAGTCAGTTGGGGCTGGTGGGACGAATCGAAGCGGCCAGCCGATCCACTCTGGCTGCGCCGTTTGAAGGTGTGGTGCAGGAAGTTGCGGTTGTCGAGGGGCAAAGGGTCGAGCGTGGGCAACGTTTGCTGACGCTGGATACGACGCAACTGGATATTCAGTTGCGTGAGGCGCTGGCTGCCCAATTGAAGCTTCAACGCACAGTAAAAGACATGCAGAACTGGGCGCAGGGCGAAGAAGTTGCGCGGGCGCGCCGTGCGCTGACAACTGCTCAGTATGGCTTGAGTGATACCGAGCGAAAACTGGCTGACACTCGCCGACTGTTCGAGCGCGGTATCGTTGCGCGTATGGATGTGGATTCGCTTGAGCAGCAGGCCAGGGTGCAGCGGCTTGACATGACGGCCTCGCAGTCGGAGCTGAATGCGGTCATAGAGAAGGGCAGGGGGGAAAATCGCCAGATAGCCGATATGGAGCTGGCAAATGCCCAGTCGCGCTATCAGGCCTTGCAGGCGCTGCATGCCCGGCGGGAGATTGATGCTCCGTTCGCTGGAATTGTGCTGCGGCCACAAAGGCCGGAGGGGGGCGTGGCGCCGCTGATCCAGCAAGGGATGCGCATGCCTCAGGGTACACCGCTTTTCGAGTTGGCGAGTCTGGAGCAGATCAGGGCCGTGGCGCGGGTCGAAGAGGTGGATCTGCACCAGTTGGCCGATGGTATGCCTGTGCAGGTCACGGGTGATGGTTTCGAGGGGATTACCCTGCAAGGGGCGATATCGTCGATTGCTGCGCAGGGCGTGGCTCCTGATATGTTCGGTGGCGGCACGACGTATGAGGTCGTCATAGGCATCGCTCCTTTGACGCCCGCCCAGCAATTGAAAGTCCGTCTGGGCATGAGCGCCCGGCTGGCCATCGTCACTTATCGGGCTGACAACGGTTTCACGGTTCCGCCTGAGGTGTTGCGTCAGGATGCAGCAGGCAGAACCTTCGTTGTCTATCGAAAGGAAATGGCCGATGCGCCACAGCAGGTGATTGTCACTGCCGGTCGTGCGATGCCCCAGGGGGTCGAGGTCTCGGGCCTGAAACCCGGTTATGTCGAGTTGCCTGCCACGGCTCAGTGACCGGTCCGAGCGTTTCTGCTGCCTGCGGCAAGGCAGCCCCGCCATGGGCATGGCAAAAAAACGACGCATCCCTTGCCGCTTTACCCCTTCGCAGCGGAAATGCCTTGCCGCTTTTCTGGCATTGCCGCCCTGGCATGCGCTGGAAGCCCCGTAAACATTGGGAATGCCACTTTGGCACGCCGATTGCTTTCTCTGTGATACGAGAATCAGGTCAACCGGCAAAGGTTTCCCGAAATGAGCATCAGCTTCGATAAAGCATTAGGCATACACGAAAAGGCCCTTAACTTCCGGGCTCAGCGTGCAGAGGTGTTGGCCAACAACATTTCCAACGCCGACACCCCGAATTTCAAGGCCCGTGATCTGGACTTTTCCTCGGTGCTGGCTGCCGAGAGTGAGAAAGCCCAGAACGGTCGTTTCGCGCTGAACACGACCAATAGCCATCATATCGAAGCTGAAGGTATGAGCGGTGGCGACGGTACGCTGATGTATCGCACTCCGTCGCAGCCTTCGCTGGACCAGAACACCGTCGATTCGCAGATCGAGCAGGCCAGCTATACCGATAACGCCATGGGTTTCCAGGCCAGCTTCACCCTGCTCAACAGCAAATTCAAAGGGCTGGTTTCAGCTCTTCGCGGAGAATAATTCATGTCACTAGCCAATGTGTTCAACATTGCCGGTAGCGCCATGAGTGCCCAGACCACCCGTCTGAACACCACGGCCAGTAACATCGCCAACGCCGAGACCGTCTCGTCGAGCATGGACCAGACCTATCGTGCCCGTCACCCGGTGTTCGCGACTGTGCTGCAGAACCAGCAATCGACCGGTGGCTCGCTGTTCCAGGATCAGGGCGATGCCGGGCAGGGTGTGCAGGTCAACGGCATCATCGAAGACAGTTCCAACCTTGAAGCGCGCTTCGAGCCTAATCATCCCTCCGCTGACAAGAACGGGTATGTCTACTACCCCAACGTCAATGTCGTGGAAGAAATGGCCGACATGATTTCCGCCAGTCGTTCGTTCCAGACGAACGCCGAAATCATGAACACCGCAAAATCCATGATGCAGAAGGTTCTGACCCTCGGTCAGTGATAAAGGGCGATAGTTATGGCCGTTGAAAACGATGTATCGACGAGTTTTATAAGCTCGCTGCAGAACCCTAAAACCACTGCTACCAATTCGGGTGAGGCGCTGGGCAAGGATGCGTTCCTGCAGCTGCTCGTAACGCAGATGAAAAACCAGAACCCGCTGGATCCGCAGGACAACACGCAATTCGTTGCGCAGTTGGCGCAGTTCAGCAGTCTGGAAAGCATGCAGAACCTGACCTCGACGGTCGATTCGATTGCGACCAGCTACAAATCTTCTCAAGCGTTGCAGGCTTCTTCGCTGGTCGGGCGCTCGGTGATTGTCGAGACCGGTACCGCGCAAGTGGATACCAGCAAAGGTCTGGCTGGATCGGTGGTCGTGCCGTCCTCGACCTCGGCGACGACAGTCAAGGTCTACGACTCCAGTAAAAACCTGGTCGATACAATCGATCTGGGCACCAAGACTGCAGGTAATGCAAGTTTCACCTGGGATGGCCTCAATAGTGAGGGCGCTGCCATGCCATCTGGTACTTACAGTTTTGTTGCAAATGGAACCATTAACGGTACAAACACGGCTTTGAGTACTTACCTGCCAGCAACGGTCAACAGTGTTACAACAGCTGTGAGTGGCGGGGAAATGACACTGAATCTGGCAGGCGGCAGTTCAATCGCCTTGTCCAAAGTGCAATCAATCGGAATATAGAGCCGACTAGACGGCGTAGGAGTGGTACATGTCATTCAATATCGGCCTTAGTGGGCTCTATGCGGCAAACAAAAGTCTCGACGTTACCGGCAACAACATTGCCAACGTGGCGACCAATGGCTTCAAGCAGTCGCGTATCGAGTTTGCCGACCAGTATGCGCAATCGATTCGTGGTACTTCAGGCGGTACCAGTATTGGTAGTGGTGTAACTACTGCCGCCGTTTCCCAGCAGTTTGCCCAGGGAACCTTGACTACCGGTACTGGCAATAGCCTGGATCTGGCCATCAATGGTAACGGCTTCTTCATGATCAGCAACAATGGTGACAGCCTTTATACTCGTGCCGGAGCATTCCGTACTGATAAGGATGGTTATGTTGTCAACAGTGCTGGCATGAACCTGCAGGGCTATAACGTTGACGAAAATGGTGTGGTTTCTGTCGGTGTGTTGGGTGATCTGAGAGTTGACAGCTCCAATCAACCAGCCAAGGCAACCAGTACTATCACTAACGTTGCAAGCCTTAACTCGACGGCGACTGTTCCAACAATCAGTCCGTTTGATGCAACCAATACCAATAGTTACACTTTCACCTATAGCACAAAGGTTTTTGACTCTCAGGGTAACGAGCATTCTCTTGAAAACTACTTCGCCAAAACAGGTACCAATACCTGGGCGATGTATTCGTTGATCGATGGTCGCAGTATCAGTAACCCGGCCAGTACTACGCCGGATCGTAATAACCTGACCTTTGACTCTTCCGGAGCTCTGGTCATTGATACCGCGGCGACGCCATCTTTGCCATCGAGCGGTACCAATATCTCGGTAAACACTGATGGTACTTTTCAGATCAATAACTGGATTCCAGCCGCTCAGAGCGGGACTGGTATCTCTACTACATGGGCTGCAAACGGTGCGGCAAGTGTGCCGGGTGGTATTCATTTCGATATGACTGGTTCGTCTCAGACGGCGACTCTTTCCGGGCGCACCAGCGGTGCTCAGAATGGCTATGCAGCGGGTCAGATCAAGGATATGAGTGTTGATGCCAGTGGTAATCTGTTTGCGGCATACACTAACGGTCAGTCCAAGGTGATTGGTCAGGTTGCCCTGACTACATTCGCCAACGTGCAGGGCTTGTCGCCTGCGGGCGGTACCAACTGGCGCGAAACCTTTGATTCGGGCATTGCCCTTACTGGTGTTCCGCAGTCGGGGACTTTGGGTTATATCACTGGTCAGGCGTTGGAAGACTCCAACGTTGATCTGACAGTGGAGCTGGTTAACCTGATCAAGGCACAAAGCAACTATCAGGCGAATGCGAAAACCATTTCGACTCAAAGCACCATCATGCAGACCACTATCCAGATGACCTGATAATCGGGTTGATGGAGTGATAGAAAAGCCCCTCTACAGGGGCTTTTCTGTTTCTGCGATATGCGAATTGCCGTCGCGGAATTGAGCTTTCGTGGTGCTTGTCAGACCGAGCAGTCGGATTTGATGAACGAGCCGTGCAGTCGTTTCCAGCCAGGGCCGGGACTGGTCTGGGCGCAGATGATCATGCTTTCTCCCTGCCATCTGTAGTAGCGGGCGGGGGCGGCCTGGGCGAGCAGTGTGCTGAGCGTCAGCAGCGTTGCGATGAGCGCGATAAGGCTGGCGCGAAAGGGCATGTCGATTTCCGGTGGGTGGACCTGGGACAAGGTTATCACTTTGCCGGCAAGTCGAACGAACAGCGATAAGCGAAGTTTTTTTGGCGGTGTCTCGTACCGGTCTGGAGCGTGGCGGCAATCTACCGCCACTCTTGCGCCTGGCCTTGTTCGAGGTTGCTCGGCATCCTCCGGTTTTTACAAGGGAATCAGCCATTTGTACCAAGTCTGAAAAGTTGGTTCAAAAATTGCTTTCTCCCTATCAGAACAGCTACAGGCGGCAAGCGTCTGTCAGAGGAGGAAGACTGTGGACAAGTTGCTTTACGTCGCAATGAGCGGTGCGTCTGAAAACGCCATGGCGCAAAAGGCTCACGCCAACAACCTGGCTAACGTATCGACCAATGGTTTCATGCGCGACCTGCAGCAGGCGCGCTCCATGCCGGTATTTGGCGAGGTCATGCCTTCGCGTGCCTATGCGATGAGCGAGCGTCCGGGTACTGACTTTTCCGGTGGTGCGCTGGTCCAGACCGGTCGTGAACTTGACGTTGCCGTCAAGGGCGATGGCTGGATTGCGGTCCAGACTCCCGATGGTGGCGAGGCTTATACCCGCAGTGCTGGCATGAATATTGATGCCCTGGGTGTGTTGCGTGACGGCAGCGGTTTGCCGGTCATGGGCAACGGCGGGCCGATTGCCGTGCCGCCCGAGCAGCAGATCGAGATCGGTGCCGATGGCACCATCAGTATTCGCTCCATGGGTGAAAGTCCGCAGGTGATGGCTGAGGTCGACCGCATCAAGCTGGTCAACCCTGATCTCAATACCATGGAAAAAGGTCCTGATGGCCTGATCCATACCAAGAGCGGCCAGGCTGCGCCGGTCGACGCCAATGTGCGTGTCGAGTCCGGTTTCCTGCAGGCGAGCAACGTCAATGCCGTGGAAGAAATGACCTCGGTGCTGGCTCTGGCCCGGCAGTTTGAGCTGCACGTGAAAATGATGAAAACAGCTGAAGAAGATGATCAGGCGATGGCTCGCGTCTTGCAACTTGGCTAACCATTGACAGCTTGCGCCGACAATCCGGCGCTTGAGGAGAAAACGAATGCTTCCTGCACTATACGTTGCCAAAACCGGCCTCGCTGCTCAGGACACCAACCTGACCACCATCTCCAACAACCTGGCGAACGTTTCGACTACAGGTTTCAAGAGTGATCGGGCCGAGTTCCAGGACCTGCTTTATCAGATCAAGCGTCAGCCAGGTGCCCAGTCGACTCAGGACAGCGAGCTGCCGTCCGGTCTGCAACTGGGTACCGGTGTGCGGATTGTCGGCACTCAGAAGAACTTCACTGCCGGCAGCCTGCAGACCACTGAAAACCCTCTGGATCTGGCGGTCAATGGCCGCGGTTTCTTCCAGATCTCGCAGCCTGACGGCACCATCGCCTACAGCCGCGACGGTACTTTCCACCTGGATGCCAACGGCCAGATCGTGACTGCCAACGGTTATGCCCTGGAGCCTGCGATTGTCGTTCCGCAGAACGCCCAGACCTTCACTGTCGGTCAGGACGGTACTGTGTCGATCACGGTCGCCGGTGCTACCGCCACGCCACAAGTGATCGGCAACATCCAGACTGCCGAGTTCATCAACCCGGCCGGCCTGCAGGCCATCGGCGGCAACCTGTATCTGGAAACCGGTTCCAGTGGTGCGCCTCAGGTGGGTACTCCCGGCTTGAACGGCCTGGGTACGACCCTGCAGAACACCCTGGAAAACTCCAACGTGAGCACCGTCGAGGAACTGGTCAACATGATCACTACCCAGCGCGCCTACGAGATGAACTCCAAGGTGATTTCGACTGCCGACCAGATGTTGCAGAACCTGACTCAGAATCTGTAAGACCCTGATGTATCTGCTCAAACCGACAGGGCGCCTGATGGGCGCCTGCTACACCGCGAGGTTTCAAGTGTCATGAAACGCCTAAGTGTTCTGCGTTTTTCAGTATTGATCGCTCCATTGTGCGGGATCGCATTGCTGTCAGGCTGTGTGGCGCCTTCTGCCAAGCCTAATGACCCTTATTACGCGCCGGTGTTGCCGCGCACGCCGATGTCTGCCGCTGCCAACAACGGGGCGATCTATCAGGCCGGCTTCGAGCAGAACCTGTACGGTGACCGCAAGGCCTTCCGGGTGGGCGATATCATCACCATCACGCTTTCCGAGCGTATGGCGTCCAGCAAGGCTGCCAGTTCTGCGATCACCAAGGACAGCACCAACAGCATTGGCCTGACCTCGCTGTTCGGTTCCGGCCTGACGACCAACAATCCGATCGGCAGCAACGACCTGAGCCTCAACGCCGGTTACACCGGGGCCCGTTCGACCGCAGGGCAGGGGCAGGCAGCGCAGAGCAACAGCCTGACCGGTTCGGTGACCGTGACGGTGGCCGACGTGATGCCCAACGGCATTCTGGCAGTGCGCGGCGAGAAATGGCTGACCCTCAATACCGGTGACGAACTGGTGCGCATTGCCGGTCTGATTCGTGCCGACGACATTGCTACCGATAACACCGTGTCATCCACCCGTGTGGCGGATGCGCGTATCACGTATTCAGGTACTGGTGCATTTGCCGACTCCAACCAGCCAGGCTGGTTCGACCGGTTCTTCCTCAGCCCGTTGTTCCCTTTCTGATAGCGGGATAGACATGATCAAGTTCAAGCATCTGATTGCGGCAACCTTGCTGCTGTCCACGGCCTTCGCAGCTCAGGCCGAGCGTTTGAAGGACATTGCCAGTATCTCGGGCGTGCGGGCCAACCAGTTGATCGGTTATGGCCTGGTCGTGGGGCTCAACGGTACGGGTGACCAGACCACCCAGACGCCGTTCACTCTGCAGACCTTCAACAACATGCTGTCGCAGTTCGGTATCAAGGTGCCGAGCGGTTCTGGCACCGTGCAGTTGAAAAACGTGGCTGCGGTGGCGGTCTATGCGGATCTGCCGCCGTTCGCCAAGCCGGGTCAGGTGGTGGATATCAGTGTTTCGTCCATTGGTAACTCCAAGAGCCTGCGTGGCGGTAGCCTGCTGATGACCCCGCTCAAGGGTGTCGATGGCAACGTCTATGCGATTGCCCAGGGCAATCTGGTGGTCGGTGGTTTCGATGCCGAAGGTCGCGACGGCTCGAAGATTACCGTCAACGTTCCGTCGTCTGGCCGTATTCCCGGCGGCGCATCGGTCGAGCGGGCTGTGCCGAGTGGTTTCAACCAGGGCAACAGCCTGACCCTGAACCTCAATCGCTCCGACTTCACCACTGCCAAGCGCATCGTCGACAAGATCAACGACATGCTCGGCCCAGGCGTTGCCCAGGCTCTGGATGGCGGTTCGGTGCGGGTGACTGCGCCTCTGGATCCGGGTCAGCGTGTGGATTACCTGTCGATTCTGGAAAACCTGGAAATCGATCCGGGCCAGACCGCCGCCAAGGTCATCATCAACTCGCGTACCGGTACGATCGTGATCGGCCAGAACGTCAAGGTATCGCCGGCCGCCGTGACTCACGGCAGTCTGACCGTGACCATTACCGAAGACCCGATCGTCAGCCAGCCAGGCGCGCTTTCCAACGGCCAGACTGCTGTCGTGCCGCGCTCGAGGCTCAACGCCCAGCAGGAAATGCACCCGATGTTCAAGTTCGGTCCGGGTACCACGCTGGATGAGATCGTCCGTGCGGTCAATCAGGTTGGCGCGGCTCCGGGCGACCTGATGGCCATTCTCGAAGCATTGAAACAGGCCGGTGCGTTGCAAGCCGACCTGATCGTGATCTGAGGAGTCGAGCATGGATATGCCCAAGAGCGGAATGTCCTCGACGATCGATTCGGGTGCCTATACCGACGTCAATCGTCTGGCTGCCTTGAAGAACGGCGACAAGGACAGTCCGGAAAACCTGAAGAAGGTAGCCCGGGAGTTCGAGTCGCTGTTCGTCAGCCAGATGCTCAAGGCCATGCGTTCGGCCAACGAGGTTCTGGCCAAGGACAACCCGATGAACACTGCGGCAACGCGGCAATATCAGGACATGTATGACCAGCAGTTGGCGGTAACCCTGTCGACCCGCGCCAATGGTATTGGCCTGCAGGATGTGCTGATGCGCCAGCTGTCGAAGGACAAGGGCGTCAAGCACGCCGCTGCGCCTACTGAAAACCCGGCTGCCGCCACCGATGCCGCGAAGTCCGGGCTGGCCGCCAGCGTCTATCAGCGTCCGTTGTGGGCGACACGTTCGGCAGCCGCTGACAAGGCGGGGGCCACAGGTGTTGCCGAGGGGCGCAACGATATGGCGCTGCTCAACTCGCGTCGCCTGGCATTGCCTAGCAAGCTCACTGATCGTTTGTTGCTGGGGATTGTGCCTTCGACTGCAACGGCCAACGCTAACGCCAATAGCCCGCTGGCTGCACAGCGTGCGCAAGCGGCTGGCAGTAACAATGGTGACTGGACTCTGGATCCCAACCTGGCCGAGCCGCAATACGTGCGCACCATGGCTCAGCCGCCACTGGCGCCAGCCAAGCGTGCCTTCAGCAACTCCGACCAGTTTGTGGCGACCATGCTGCCTCTGGCCAAGGAAGCGGCAGCGCGTATCGGGGTCGATCCGGTCATGCTGGTGGCGCAGGCTGCGCTGGAAACCGGCTGGGGTAAATCGATCATGCGCCAGCAGGATGGCGATAGCAGCCACAACCTGTTCGGCATCAAGGCGACCGGTAGCTGGCAAGGGGCGCAGGCCCGGGCAATCACCAGCGAGTTCCGTGACGGCAAGATGGTCAAGGAGACGGCAGATTTCCGTTCCTACGACTCCTATGCAGACAGCTTCCATGACCTGGTCAGCCTGCTGCAGAACAACAATCGTTATAAAGAAGTCATCAACTCTGCCGATAACTCTGAGCAGTATGTAAAAGAATTGCAGAAGGCCGGTTACGCCACCGACCCGAACTACGCAAGCAAGATTTCGCAGATTGCGAAACAGATGAAGAGTTACCAGAACTACGCCGCTGCAACGGGCTCTTCCACGACTTTATAAGGTTTGAATCATGTCGCTGATTTCAATTGGGCTCTCGGGTATTAATGCCAGCAGTGCCGCGATCAATACCATCGGTAACAACACGGCCAACGTGGACACTGCCGGGTACTCGCGTCAGCAGGTAATGACCACGGCTTCGGCGCAGATCAATATTGGCCTGGGTATCGGCTACATCGGTACCGGTACGACGCTGTCCGATGTGCGTCGTATCTACAACGGCTATCTTGATGCCCAATTGCAAACCAGCACGTCGCTGAGCGCCGATGCTGCGGCTTATGCCGGCCAGGCGAGCAAGACCGATACCCTGTTGTCGGACAGCACCACGGGTGTTGCGGCGCAGATGTCGAAGTTCTTCACCGACCTGCAGTCCATTGCTTCCAACGCGACGCAGTCGGCCGAACGCTCTGCCTTCCTGACCCAGGCCAGCGCGCTGAGTGCCCGCTTCAATTCGGTGGCCGCGCAACTGTCGTCGCAGAACGACAATGTCAATGCGCAGCTCACTACATTGGCCGATCAGGTCAATGAGCTGACGAGCACGATTGCCAGTCTCAACAAGCAGATTACCAGTGCAGCTGCGGGCAACACTACGCCCAATACCTTGCTCGATACGCGTAATGAAACGGTGCGTAAACTCAACGAACTGATTGGCGTCAAGGTCCTTGAGAATAGTAATGGCACCTACGATGTCATGACTGGCACCGGGCAGTCCCTGGTAAGCGGCTCCACCGCAGCGACCCTCACTGCCGGCCCGAGCAAGACCGATCCTCTGCAGTACAATCTGCAAGTCAAGATTGGCCAGACCTCTACTGACGTCACTTCAGTGGTGACCGGTGGCGCTATCGGTGGTCTTCTGCGCTACCGTTCCGAAGTCCTGACGCCTGCGACCAACGAGCTTGGCCGCGTGGCACTGGTGCTGGCCGATCAGGTCAACAGCCAGATGAGCCAGGGCATCGACAGCAAGGGCAATTTCGGCTCCAGCCTGTTCACCAATATCAACAGCGATGCCCTGATCAGCCAGCGCAGCACCGGCAAGGTCGGTAACAGCGCAGGCTCGGGCAACCTGGATGTCACGATCAAGGACACCAGCAAGCTGACGGCTGACGACTATGAAGTCACCTTCAGCGATGCCAACAATTTCACGGTCCGCCGCCTGCCCAATGGCGAAAGCGTCGGCACCGGTTCGTTGGCGGATAACCCGCCGACCCAGTTCGACGGCTTCACCGTCAGCCTCAACGGCAATAACCTGGCGGCCGGTGACAGCTTCAAGGTCACGCCATCGCGTAACGGTGCCTCAGGTATCGCTGTCGCCTTGACCGATCCCAAGGATATTGCGGCTGCCGCGCCATTGACCGCCAAGGCGGGTGCCAGCAACTCCGGTACCGGTGGCTTTACCCAGCCGGTTCTGAACACCAAATCGGATATCTACGACTCGATCCAGACGGGTGACCTGCGTAACGCGCTGCAAAGCTCCACACCCATGAAACTGGTGATGGGGGCGGTCAGCAGCACAGGCGTGCAAGCTTACACCGTGGTAGATGCCACTGGCGCTGCGGTTCTCGACCAGAATGGCAACGCCGTCGGCGGCTCGATCGTGCAAGGCCAGAGCAACAACATCAAGCTCAGTGTGGGGTACGCCGATACCCGCACTACGCCAAGCACCCAGGCCGCGTTCGAGATCGAGATGACCCTGTCCGGTTCGCCGGTCGTCAACGACACGTTCAGCATCGATTTGACTGGCGCAGGTTCTTCCGACAACCGTAACGCCCTGGCCGGTGTTGCCTTGCAGACTGCCAAGAGCGTCGGCGTCACCGGTGGCAGCGTCGGTACCAGCCTGTCTGGCGCCTACGGCGATCTGGTTGCCAAGGTCGGTACTCGTTCCAGCCAGGCCAAAAGCGATGTCACGGCCACTGACGCCGTTCTGGCCCAGGCCAAGTCAGCGCGTGATTCGGTATCCGGCGTGTCGCTGGACGAAGAAGCTGCCAACCTGATCAAGTATCAGCAGTACTACACCGCCTCTTCGCAGATCATCAAGGCGGCGCAAACCATTTTCAGCACGCTGATCAACAGTCTTTAAGGAGTCGTGAGCCATGCGTATTTCCACTTCCCAGTTCTACGAAGCCACGACTGCGAACTATCAGCGCAACTATGCCAACATGATCAAGAGTGGCGACGAGGTCTCCAGCGGGATCAAGCTCAATACCGCCAGTGATGACCCGGTAGGTGCTGCTCGCGTACTGCAACTGGCGCAGCAGAACTCCATGCTGGCTCAGTATTCGTCGAATATCGGTACGATCAACACCAACACCACCAACTCTGAAACCGCGCTGTCCAGTATCGTCACCGCAATGCAGACCGCACAGGAGTTGATCGTCAAGGCCGGTAACGGTTCCTACACCGACGCCGACCGCATTTCCACGGCCAACGACCTCAAGCAGGTGCAGAACGAGATTCTCGGCTTGATGAACAGCCAGGACTCCAACGGCCAGTACATTTTCTCGGGCTCGAAGTCTTCGGTCCCGCCGTATTCGCAGAATGCCGATGGTACCTACAGCTATAACGGTGACCAGACTCACGTGAATCTGGCGGTTGGTGATGGCCTGGTCCTGGCAAGCAATACCACTGGTTTTGAAGCCTTCGAGCAGGCACTCAATACCACTCGCACCTCTTCGACCCTGACTTCGCCTGCGGTCGAGGATGGCAAGGTGTCGCTGACCGGCGGCCTGGTGAAGTCCAGCAATGCCTATAACTCCAACTATCAGGCAGGCGAGCCCTACACGCTGACCTTCCTCAGTGGAACCCAGTTCAAGATCACTGATGGCACAGGCAATGACGTGACCACCGATGCCTCGACGGCAGGCGTGTTCACTCATGACAGCTTCAATGATCAGTCCTTCACCTTTCGTGGCGTCGAGCTGACCCTCAACGTCAACCTGAGTGCAGCGGAAAGGGCAACTACGGCGGCTGCCGACACGGCCCTGGCCAACCGTACCTATCAATTGGCCTCGACGCCGGACAGCATCACCACCTCCCGTAGTCCGGGTAACCCGTCGACTGCGACCATCAGCGGCTCGGCAGTTGGTACTACGGCGGCGGAACTGACGGCGTTCAACAATACGTTCCCGACCAATGGTGCGATTCTCAAGTTCACCAGTGCCACCAACTATGAACTGTATGCTTCGCCGGTCACCAGCAGCAGTACGCCAGTCTCCACTGGCACGTTGAGCGGGACTACCGCCAGTGCTGCGGGCGTCAACTTCACCATCAACGGAACGCCGGCCAACGGTGACCAGTTTGTCGTGCAGTCCTCGACGCACCAGACCGAGAACGTACTCAATACCCTGTCGACGGTAATCAAGGCCTTGAACACGCCTACCGATGGCAATCTGGTTGCTTCGCAGAAGCTTGATGCGGCATTGACCTCTGCCCTGGGTAACATAGTCAGCAGTACGGAACAGGCTTCCACGGCGCGTTCGGCTGGCGGTGCGCGTCAGGTTGCAGCCACGGCGCAAGGCGTGACCAACGACTTGCTCAAGGGCAACAACGAGGTCGAGCAGGGTACTTTCGTCAACGCCGACATGGTTGAGGCAACCACCAGGCTGACACTGCAGAAAACCATGCTTGATGCATCCCAGGCCGTGTTTGTGCAATTGTCCAAGTTGAACCTGTTCAGCCAGATCTGATTGCTGGCACTGAGCATCCGCCGTCTTTTTTCAGCGGTGAGGGAAGCCATTCGACAGGCTGGTTTCCCGCCGCTCATGAGTTCGCACTGTGAATCCAGCTCCCCTCGTCAGTATCGTCATCCCCGCCCTCAATCCCCGGTTCTTCCGCGAAGCACTGCAAAGTGCTCTGGAACAGAGCTACGACAATCTTGAAATCATCGTTTGCGACGATTGCCAGACCGGCGAAATCAAGCAGATATTCGACGAGCTGGTGGCGTCATCGAGCGTCATTGCGCGTTACGTAGGCAACCCGTATCGTCTGGGTTTTCAGGGCAATCTGCTCAAGTGCCTTGAAGAAGCACAGGGCGAGTACATCAAGTTTCTGTGCGATGACGATCGCCTGTACCGGTATTGCATCGCTCGTCAGGCTCAGGTGCTGGATCAACATTCCGACGTGCTGCTGGTCATTGGCAGGCGGCATCTGGTGGATGTCGATGACTACGTGCTGCCGACCCGCATGGAGAACGTTGGCCTGGTGCCTTACGATGCCCTGTTCAAGGGCGAGGACATGCTGGCGATTTTCGAGCGTACGCCGCGCAATACCCTTGGAGGCTTCAGTACTGCCTTGATGCGCAGGGCCGATGTCATGGAATATCTGCCTTCCCTGGCGCAACCGGGGCAGGGCTTTGTCGCCTTGCTCGACTTTACCTTGTTCAACTGCCTGCTGCGGCGCGGCAATCTGGTTGCGTTGCACAGCATTGAAAGTGTCGAGCGCCTGCATCCTGGCCGTTTCAGCAGTCAGCCGGACATGTATCACGTCGCCACCAACGAGTGGAGCTGGCTGAACGAAATGCTCAAGGCGCGCAGCGGCGAGCAGGCGCCAGCCCAGGGCTGGGTGCGTTTCATGGCCTTGCGCAAGGCTCTGGAGACACCAAGGGAGTGGGACGAGGTTGGTCTTTACGGGGTCATGGCGAGTCGACAAGGCATCATGCGCAGCCGGGTCGGCAGTCACAGTGAAAGCTATGCCGAACTGTATGCCGAGTGGTTGGCGTGCCGGCGTTTTACTGCGCCGCAGAAAAAACTGCTGGAACAACGCATGGCGCGTTGGGCTTGGCATCCACGCATCGTTCCGGTAGTGATCGATGCCGAGAGTGATGCCGACGCTCTGGATATGACGCTCAAGAGCATCTCCGATCAGGACTACCCGGCCGAGTCCGTGGTGGTGCTGACCAACGCCGCCAGCATCGAGGATCAGCAGGTGCTGCGCTTCCCGTTGCAGGCCAACTGGTCGCAGCAACTGAACGATGTGCTGCCGTTGCTGGAAAATGCCGACTGGGTGTATCTGCTGCGTGCAGGTGACCGGTTGACTCAGCCTGCGCTGTTGGTTCTGGCCGAGCGTATTGCCCAGATTTCCGGTCTGCTGTGTGCTTACAGCGACGAGGGCGCAATCACTGATGATGAGTCCCGTGAACCCGTTTTCAAGCCGGACTTCAACCTCGACCTGATGCGCGCCTACCCCTATGTAGGGCGCACGCTGGCCTTTGAGCGGCGTAACCTGTTGACCCTCGGTGGTTTCGATCCGGCGCATGGCGAACTGGCGCCCCATGATGTGATCTGGCGGCTGGTGGAAGGTGCCGGCCCGCAAACCATCGAACACATCGCCGAAGTCCAGGTCGAGTCCTGCCTGTCATTTGCCCAGTGGCTGTCGTTGCCTGCGGTGATCGAGCGCAGCGAGCCGCTGGTTTCGGCGCATTTGCAGCGTATCGGCATGCAGCATGTCATCCACCATGACCAGTTGCCGCTGCTCAACCGCATCGAGTACCTGCATGCCTCCAGTCCGCTGGTGTCGATTGTCATCACCTGTCGTGACCAATTGGCCGATCTGGAGCGCTGCGTCGACAGTCTGCTCAGCAAAACCCGTTATCCGAATTACGAAGTACTGATTGTCGACAAGGCCAGCGAGAGTGCCGAGGCCCGGACCTGGTTTGCCGCCATGGGTGAGCTGGGCAGCGAGAAGCTGCGGATTTTCGCATCGCCCGATGCTGGTAACGACGCAGCCACGCAGAACTTTGCGGCTGCGCAGGCTCGCGGTCAGTATCTGCTTACGCTCAGCCCACATGCATTGATTCATCAAGCCGACTGGCTCGATGAGCTGCTCAATCATGCGCAACGTCCGGAGGTCGGTATTGTCGGTTCGCGGATCCTCAACCTGCAAGGCAACATCCTGTACGCAGGCATGGTGCTGGGCATGGAAGGGCTGGCCGGCAAGCCTTTCGTCAACTCTTCTCCCGGTGCGAGCGGTTACATGCAGCGGCTGCAACTGACGCAGAACTGGAGTGCGGTCAGCGGTAACTGCCTGATGGTTCGCAAAGATGTCTTCGACAGTGTTGGCGGGATGGACGCTGCGACTTTCACCCAGGGCTTGCAGGATCTTGACCTGTGCATGCGCGTTGGTGGCGAGGGTTATCTGATCGTCGGGACGCCTTGCTCCTCGGTGATGCTGGCCGAGCCGGCAGCGGTTCAGCGCTCCGATGCCTCGCGCCAGACGCTTGAAAGCGAGCAAAAATCCTTCTACCTGAAGTGGCTGCCGAAAATGGCCAGGGATCCGGCGTATAACCCGAACCTGAATCTTAGTGAAGTCTCTTCCTTCCATCTTGAGCCAGGGCTGGTGGCCGGCTGGAACCCGTTCTGTACTCGTCATCTGCCGTCGATCCTGGGCATGGCGGTCAACTCCTCGGCAGTAGGACATTACCGGGTCAGCCAGCCTTTGCTGGAACTGGTGGCTGCCGGGCGGGTACTTGGGCAGATGACCTACGAGTCGCCCAAGATTATCGAGATCGAGCGTCAGTCGCCGGATGTCATCGTCTTTCAAGGACGCTACACCGAGGCCAAGGTGCCGGATATCGCCCTGGCGAAGAACTTCTCCAGTGCCATGCGCATTTTCGAGCTGGACGACTATATCGCCGATGTTCCGGAGAGGAACGAGCATCGGCGCAATATGCCGGACAACATTGCGGCCATGCTGCGTAAGGGGATCGGGCTCTGTGACCGGGTGGTGGTTTCGACCCATCCGCTGGCTCAGGCGCTGTCCAGCATGCACAGCGATATTCGCGTCGTGCCCAACATGCTGGCGACCCATTTGTGGAACAACCTGAAGAGCGTGCGTCGCAGCTCCGGCAAGCCACGTGTCGGCTGGGGGGGGGGTACCAGTCACCGGGGCGATCTGGAGCTGATTGTCGATGTGGTGCGCGAGCTGGCCGATGAAGTCGAATGGGTATTCTTCGGCATGTGTCCGGATCTGCTCAGGCCTTACATCCATGAGTTCCATTCTGCGGTCAGCCTGCAGACCTATCCGGCCAAGCTGGCGAGCCTGAATCTGGACCTGGCTCTGGCGCCGCTGGAATTCCATATCTTCAACGACTGCAAGAGCAACCTGCGTCTGCTGGAATATGGCGCGTGTGGCTACCCGGTCATCTGTTCGGATACCGAGGCTTATCGCGGCCATTTGCCGGCTACCCGGGTCTACTCCAACAGCTCCGAAGAGTGGCTGCAGGCGATCCGCATGCACCTGTCCGATCCGAATGCCAGCTACCGTATGGGTGACGAACTGCGGGAAACGGTTTTGCGTGATTTCATGCTGCGCGGCGATAACCTGCAGTACTGGGCCAATGGCTGGCTTCCGGATTGATCTGCAAATAATCAATGAGCTCCAGTGCAGGACCTGCACTGGAGCTGCTATGTTTTCGCTCTTGCTTCAACAACGGCTCAGGCAGGTTTCCGTGTGTTGAGGAGGCTATCGGTTCGCTATGGGAAAGACTATGCAAAGCAATTTCGGGAATGAAGCTACGCCGTTGAATCAGCGTCTGACACTGGTGTTGCTGGCTCAGGATCAGCCGGATTTCCTGCGTCGCGCCTTGAAGTACTACGCCGATTATCCTTGTACGCTGGTGGTTGTGGACACATCGCCTGAGTCGGATAGCGAGATCGCCAGGGTTGCCGGCATCCAGTATGTGCATGCTGCGGCCCTGGCTGATGCCGATCTGAGCGCCAGAGTTGCCGAAGGTGTCAGGCACGTCACCACGCCGTTCATGGCCTATGGTGATGTCAGCAGCTTCCTGTTGCCGAGCGCGCTGAATGACGCATTGCGTTTTCTTGAAGGCAATGAGTCATATGGCGCCTGTCAGGGCTACAGCCTGAGTTATCAGGCGCAGGTCGGGCAGGTGGACTACTTGCGTCGTGATCGCAAGGTTGCAGAGGATCATGCGACCGATCAGGCAAGTGAGCGCCTGGTCAGCTTCATGGGGCAGAGCCTTTCCCTGTTAAACGCCGTTACCCGTACCGTACTGGCCCGGCAATGGTTCGCCTCGGTTCCGGAAAGTACCGATCCGCACTGGCAGGAAATCGGCCATATGGCTTACCTGGCAGCGGCTGCCCGACTGCGCATCCTGCCGGTCCCTTATGCGTTGCACTTCGTTGCAGATGAAGAGGCACAGGCACGCCATGGTTCAGCGATCAAGGCTGCACTCACTCATATCGATCCCAAGGCCCGGGCCGGGCGTGAGGGCTTTGCCGAGACACTGCTGGCGACCCTTGGTCAGTCCGCAGGACTTGACAAGGATCAGGTCCTGGCCGCTTTCGAGGCGATGGGCCAATCGCTGAGCACGCAAAGCTATCAAGGCAAGGAAAAACTGATCAGTGCAGTATGGAGCGTTGCCTTTGAGCACTCCGAACCGCGTTTCGAGCCGCGGCAGTTTGTCGAAATGCCGTTCTACAACCAGCCGTTTTTCGATGAGCTGGAAAACATCGAGTTTCTGATTCATATCATGCCGGCCGGCCGCCAGCAGTTGGAGGGGCTGGAAGCCGCGCTGCTCAAACAGAACGAACTGCTGCGCCCACAAACCAACCCCGATGCCGAGAGCCTGGTCAGTCGACTCTGGCAGGCTTATGGAACCTATGCATTTAATCATGGCGTCGTGCATAAACTGGCTCAGGAGCTGAGCAAGTCTGCAGACGATGAGGAGGAAGCAGAGCGGATCGTGGCCTGGGGCGAGCGCTTGAAGGCGGTTTCCAGCAGCGATAACGGCAAGCTGCTCGATAACATGCCTTCCGGCCGTCTGCTCAAGTGGCTGGATGCGCGCAATCCCGGCCCGGTCGAACTGAAAAAGCTCAACGCTCAATTGGCACAGCAGCCTGCCGGCTCAGGGATCAGCATTCTGCTGCTTGATCTGGATGCCGATATCTTCAAATTGCAGGCCACTTTCGACAGCCTGATCAATGGCCACTATCGTGCGTTCAAGGTCATCGTCTTCACCACGGGTGAGTTGCCAGCGGTCACCACGCTGCAAAATACCTTGCACTTCGTGAAGGTTACCGAGAGCAATTACGTCGACAAGATCAATCAAGTCGCCAAGCAGTCTTCCAGCGACTGGTTGCTGCTGGCTCAGGCCGGTGATGAGTTCACCATGAGCGGCCTGCTGCAGGCTAGCGTCGAACTGATCGATGCCGCGCAATGCCGTGCGGTGGCGGTGGATGAAATCCATCGTCAGCCTAACGGTACGCTGGCGCCGCTGTTCCGTCCGGGCTTCAATCTGGATCTGCTGCAAAGCCTGCCAACGCTGATGGCGCGTCACTGGCTGATTCGCCGTGAGCTGCTGGTCGAGGCAGGTGGTTATTCCCGTGAGTTCCCCAAGGCGCTGGAATTCGATCTGTTGCTGCGTCTGATCGAGCAGGGCGGCATGAGTGGTCTCGCGCACTTGAGTGAGCCGGTGCTGATCTGCGAAGCGCCGCAACTGGAAGAAAATGACGACGAGAAGAAGGCGCTTACCCGCCATCTTGGCAAGCGCGGTTATCAGGCCGAAGTCAGTTCGATACTACCGGGCACCTACAAGATCGACTATCGCCACGCACATAGACCGATGGTGTCGATCCTGCTGCACAGCCAGGACAACCTGCCGGAATTGCAGCGCTGTCTGCAAAGCATTCTGCAGCGCACCCGCTATCAGCGCTATGAAGTGCTGATTGCCGACAACAACAGCAGCTCGCCTGAATTGTCGACCTGGCTCGATCAGCAGGAAAAACTTTCCAATCGGGTTCGCGTGTTCCGGGCTGATCAGCGCATGAGCACTGCTGCCTTGCGTAATCTGGTCAGCCAGGAAGCCAAGGGCGAGTACCTGATTCTGCTCGATGCCCAGAGCCAGATCGTCAATGTCGGCTGGATCGAGTCGCTGCTCAATCAGGCCCAGCGTCCGGAAGTCGGCATTGTCGGCGTCAGGCTGGTGGACCGCGAGGGCACCGTGACTCAGGCGGGCCTGATTCTGGGTCTCAATGGCGGTATCGGTTCGGCGTTCGTGGGCGAGTCGAAGAAATCCCGCGGCTACATGCAGCGTCTGGTGGTCGAGCAGAACTACTCGGCGGTTTCTTCGGCCTGCCTGATGATCGGCAAGGCGTTGTTCGACGGTCTGGACGGTCTGGATGAAGGCGTGTTTGCCGAAGCGCTGGGCGATGTCGACCTGTGTCTCAAGGCTGGCCAGGCCGGTTATCTGACGGTCTGGACGCCGCATGTGCAAGTTGTGCATTCCGGCGTGGTGAATGCCCCTGATGAAGCGCGTGCTGCGCTGATCGATAAATGGTCGGCACAGTTTGCCCAGGATGAGGCTTACAACCGAAATCTTGACCTCAACGGTCAGGGATTCACGCTGGCTGCGCGTTAATCCTGCATCCCTTGTGCTATCCGCCTGCAAGGCAGGCGGATAGCCTCTTCCTCGTTGAGTCGGGGAAGGCACTTTTTTCTGCTTTTTCAGGCTCCACAAATCGCAAAGCATGCATCCGGGAGTGACCTGCGGGTCATAAAGTGCATCTCCACATTATCGTGTTACAGGGCGCAGCGCCGGTTCGACTTGCGAAGTGTGTCGCATGCCCTGAAAATGCCCGCAAATTTTGCCTCTATTCGGTAGCGCCCTGATTTTCTTGGGACAAACATTTACCTGTTTACTAATCGGGAAGCCATGATGATTGGCATAAAAAGCATAGCGAGTTACGTGCCCACAGCTGGCGTGGATAACTACGCTCAAGGTGCCAAGTTCGGCAAGGATGAAGAATTCATCTTTGGGAAAATCGGCTCCACATTTCTCCCGCGCAAGGATTCTGCTCAGGAAACTTCTGATCTGTGCGTGGAAGCGGTCAATACCCTGCTGGCCAACAATCCTCAACTGAAGCGTGAAAGCATCGATGTGCTGATTGTTGTCACCCAGAACGGCGATGAAGAAGGGCTGCCGCATACGGCTGCAATCGTCCAGGACAAGCTGGGCCTGCCGACCTCTGTCGCGGCGTTCGATATCTCTCTGGGTTGCTCTGGCTACGTCTATGGCATCTATGCGATCAAGGGCTTCATGGAAGCGGCAGGCCTGAAGAATGGCCTGTTGGTGACTGCCGACCCTTACTCGAAGATCGTCGACCCTGAGGACCGCAACACCACCATGCTGTTTGGCGATGCGGCCACCGCTACCTGGATGGGTGAAGATGCTCCCTGGCAACTGGGCAAGGCGAAGTTTGGTACCGACGGTTCCGGCGCGCCGCACCTGAAGGTCAGCAACGGCGTGTTCTTCATGAATGGTCGCCAGGTATTCAACTTTGCCCTGCTCAAGGTGCCGGCGCATCTGCATGAACTGCTGGGCGACTCCGGTCTGCAGCCTGACGATATCGACGCCTTCTGTATTCACCAGGGCAGTGCGGCCATTGTCGATGCCGTGGCACGTCGTTTCGAGGACAAGCCCGAGAAATTCGTCAAGGATATGGTCGAAACCGGCAACACGGTTTCCTCCAGCATCCCCTTGCTGATTGAAAAGCATGTACTCGGTTCTTCCTGGAAGCGTGTTGCGTTGAGCGGTTTTGGTGTGGGGCTGTCCTGGGGCTCGGCGATCATTTATCGCGACTGATTGCAGTCAGCTCAAAAAAAAGCGCTTGCGGGGCATCCGGCAAGCGCTTTTTTCGTGAAAGGCTCTGTTGCCATATATACGCATTTTGCATTCGTGCTTTTTGCCGCCCTATATACCTGCGGATCGAGGGCAAATTACTGGCGTCATTTCCTTGTTGGTCGTGGCTCAAACCCTTGTTTTATAAGGGCTGGCAGATTGGTGGCAAAATTTTTGAAAAAAATGCTCAAGCAACCTGCCACCGCGACGATAACTATTACGAAGGTTCTCTAGGCACACCCGGCGCTTGCAGGGGCCGGAAGCCACGTAGCACACAACCAACGAGGAATTCATCATGGCTTTAACAGTAAACACCAACGTTGCATCCTTGAACGTTCAAAAGAACCTGGGCCGCGCTTCTGACGCTCTGTCGACTTCGATGACTCGTCTGTCTTCCGGTCTGAAAATCAACAGCGCCAAAGACGACGCCGCCGGTCTGCAAATCTCCACCCGTATCAACTCGCAGATCAAAGGCCAGACCATGGCCATCAAGAACGCCAACGACGGTATGTCCCTGGCTCAGACCGCTGAAGGCGCTCTGCAAGAATCCACCAACATTCTGCAACGTATGCGTGAACTGGCCGTCCAGTCCCGTAACGACAGCAACAGTGCAAGCGACCGTGACGCTCTGAACAAAGAATTCACTGCAATGAGTGAAGAGCTGACCCGTATCGCCAACAGTACCAACCTGAACGGCAAGAACCTGATCGACGGTACTGCCAGCACCATGACTTTCCAGGTTGGTTCCAACACTGGCGCTTCGAACCAGATCACTCTGACTCTGAGCTCCAGCTTCGACGCTGACACCCTGGGCGTTGGTTCGGCCATCAGCATCGCCGGTTCCGACAGCGCTGATGCAGAAACCAAGTTCTCTGCTGCAATGGACGCGATCGACTCGGCTCTGTCGACCATCAACGCCACTCGTGCTGACCTCGGTGCTGCACAAAACCGTCTGTCGAGCACCATCTCCAACCTGCAGAACATCAACGAAAACGCCAGTGCTGCACTGGGTCGCGTACAAGATACCGACTTCGCTGCTGAAACTGCACAGCTGACCAAGCAACAGACCCTGCAACAGGCTTCCACCTCTGTTCTGGCTCAGGCTAACCAGCTGCCTTCCGCTGTACTGAAACTGCTTCAGTAATATCGGAATGAGTTTGGCGGGGGAGTGCGTAAAAGTGCTCTCTCGCTTTTTTACTTTCGGAGGTGATGGTCATGGATATGAGTGTAAAGCTGAACCTGTCTTATCCTGCCGCTCAATCGGCAAGCCCTGTTGTTGCAACGGATAAGCCTGTTGATAAGCCTTCTGTCGAGCGGGTTGCCCCGACGGCCGAAAGTAATAGTGCAGATTTGAAAAGGGATGACTCACAGGACGAGGAGAAGGTTAAGGCGGCGGCGGAAGATATTCAGAAATTCTTTCAGTCGGTCAAGCGTAACCTCGAATTTTCGATTGACGAAGATTCTGGAAAAGTCATTGTCAAAGTGATTGCAAGTGACTCCGGTGAGGTAGTCCGACAGATTCCGAATGCGGAAATTCTGAAACTGGCCGATAGCTTGAGCGACGCGCACAGCTTGTTGTTTCACGTCAAGGCCTGACTACTGGCACGAAACTTGTTGCGGATTTTCCGATTCCTTGAAAGGGTCAAAAGGTCGGCGGCATTCTTGAGGGATAAGCATCATGGCTACAATTACAGCGACTACAGGCATTAACTCCGGTCTGAATATCAAAGAGATTGTGGATGGTTTGGTAGGTGTTGAAAAAGCAGCCAAGCAGAACCAGATCGACAAACAGACCAAACTTACTTCTGGATCGGTTTCCGGTGTCGATCAGCTCACGGCTGCATTGAGTGCCTTTCAGAAGTCGATGGATACTCTCAAAAGCACCACGACGCCTGCATTTCAGGGTTTTGCAGCGACTTCGGCCAATGAGTCGGTGGTCAAGGCAACTGCGGGTAACACTGCAGTCAGTGGTTCGTATTCCCTTAATGTAAGCCAGTTGGCGTCTGCTTCCAAGGTTGCGACGACTGCGCTCGATTCCACGCAGACCAGTGCTATTCCGAGTGGTACCCTGAAAATCACTCAAAATGGCACTATCCATGAAGTAAAGATCACGCAGACCTCTACCTTGCAAGAGGTGCGCGACACGATCAACTCGACACTTCAGGGCAAAGGTATTTCGGCGAACATCATTACTGACAGCAATGGCTCGCGGTTGGTGTTCAGTTCGACGACGACCGGTAAAAACAGCGATATTTCGGTCGACGGCGGTACCGAGCTCAGCATGTTGAATATCGATGGTACCAAGCTGATGAGTACCACCAGTACTTCGACCGATGCCAATGGTCGAGCCATTCCAGGTGCGGGCGCGATTTCGGCACTGGCTCAGGATGCCGAGTTCACCATCGACGGATTGAGCCTGACCAGTAAGACCAATACCGTCAGCAATGCGGTGTCCGGCCTGAGCTTCGAGTTGGTTGCCAAAAGTGCCAACAACACCAGCGATACCGTGATAACGGTTGCGAGTAATACCGAGGGCTTGAAAACCTCGCTGCAAACTTTTGTCGACTCCTATAACACCTTGGCCAAGCTGGTCACGACCCTGACCAAGGGCGCTGTAGACAGTGAAGGAAAATACACGGCGGCTGCGCTGACTGGTGATTCGACCCCGCGTGCCTTGCTTGCGGCCATTCGTGGTCAGATTGCTACTGCCACCTCCAACAGTGGTCTGGGCTCTCTCGCACAGCTGGGTATCACCACTCAGCAGAGCGACGGTACGCTGTCGCTGAATACTTCCCAGTTTACTGCTGCGATGAACGACAAGAAGCTCGGTGGTCAGATCCAGAATCTGTTTACCGGTACTGGTGGTTTGATCGAGCGTATGGAAAAAGCCATCGATCCCTACACCAAGACCGGCGGGATTCTGGCTGCCAAGAAAACCAGCCTGACTCAGGTTCAAACTCGTCTTACCGCTGAGCAGGATGCGCTCGATCGTCGTATCGAGACCCTGACTGCAACGCTGACCAAGAAGTACAACGCCATGGACCTGGCGGTCGGCAAGCTGAATGCTACCGCCAAGAACATCACTTCGATTTTCGAGGCGATGAACGCGCAGAAGAATGCTTCGTAAATAAAAGCGGTGCCAGAAACCCGACCTCGTGTCGGGTTTTTGCTTTTGGGCTAAAGTTTTCTGACCGTACGTCGATAGCTTGGGTATACGTAATCTGGATCTGCTACGAGGCCCCCTATGAACCCGATGTTAGCACTGCGTCAATATCAGAAGATTGGCTCCCAGGCCCAGACCTCGGAGGCCAGCCCACACCGTCTGGTTCAGATGCTGATGGAGGGTGGCCTGGACCGTATCGCTCAGGCCAAGGGTGCCATGGCGCGCAAGGACATCGCCAATAAAGGCGTGTTCATCAGCAAGGCAATTGGTATTGTCGGCGGGTTGCGTGAAGGTCTGGACCTGGAAAACGAGCCTACCGATGCTCTGCTCAAGCAGGACAGCCTTTACCATTACATGATGACGCGCCTGGCTGAAGCCAATGCCAAGAACGATCAAAAGATGCTCGATGAAGTTGCCGGCCTGCTGATCACAGTCAAGGAAGGCTGGGATGCAATCGGCACCGTACAATAGTTCGCTGTCTTCTGGAGAAAACACCATGAGTGCTGCGCTCAAGCGTATCGAAGAAACCCGTGAAGCGTTGGTCGGGGCCTTGGCCGAGCGTGACTGGGACGCGATCGTCAAACTTGATCTGGCATGCCGTGAGTGTGTGGAGGCGGTGGTCAGCGAAGCGCCTGCCGATGAGCCGGGGCTGCGCACCAATCTGGAAGAGCTGTTGGGCGTGTATCGACAATTGATTGACGTTGCTACTGACGAGCGTCAGGCAATCGCCGATGAAATGACGCAAATCCGCAATGCGAAAAATGCCGCGAAGGTATACCATCTGTTTGGCTAGCTTTTAATTGTCATTTTTATTGTCTGACAATAGTTTCGCCATAAATTTGACTGTCTGTGTTTTTTTGACTTAACTAGTGATGTTCACTATTTTCTGGCGTCTTATCGGATATACCGGCTGAGATGCCAAGCTGCCCCCGATCGCGGGCATTGAGTTGACTAGGGAAGTTGCTATTGCATGTGGCGTGAAATCAAGATTCTGCTAATCGATGACGATAGCCAGCGCCGCCGGGATCTGGCGGTTATCCTGAATTTTCTGGGCGAAGAAAATTTATCCTGCTCGAGTCAGGACTGGCAGCAGGTTGTCGGCTCGCTGACGTCCACTCGCGAAGTCCTTTGTGTACTCGTGGGTAGCGTCAATGCCCCTGGAAGCCTTCAGGGACTCCTTAAGACAGTCGCTGCATGGGATGAGTTCCTTCCGGTTCTGTTGATGGGCGAAAATTCTGCCGTCGACCTGCCTGAAGATCTGCGTCGGCGCGTACTTTCCACGCTCGAAATGCCACCCAGCTACAGCAAGTTGCTGGATGCCCTGCACCGTGCCCAGGTCTATCGTGAAATGTACGATCAGGCCCGCGAGCGTGGTCGTCATCGCGAGCCCAACCTGTTCCGCAGTCTGGTAGGCACCAGCCGTGCCATTCAGCATGTGCGGCAGATGATGCAGCAGGTTGCCGATACCGATGCAAGTGTACTGATCCTGGGTGAGTCGGGGACGGGCAAGGAGGTGGTAGCGCGTAACCTGCACTATCACTCCAAGCGTCGCGATGCGCCTTTTGTTCCGGTCAACTGCGGCGCAATCCCGGCCGAGTTGCTGGAAAGCGAATTGTTTGGTCATGAGAAGGGCGCATTCACCGGGGCGATCACCAGTCGCGCCGGGCGCTTCGAGCTGGCCAATGGCGGCACGTTGTTCCTCGATGAAATCGGTGACATGCCGTTGCCGATGCAGGTCAAGCTGTTGCGCGTCCTGCAGGAGCGTACCTTCGAGCGGGTCGGCAGCAACAAGACTCAAAGTATCGATGTGCGGATCATTGCCGCAACGCACAAGAATCTCGAGAACATGATCGAGATCGGCAGTTTCCGTGAAGACCTCTATTACCGTCTGAACGTTTTCCCGATCGAGATGGCGCCCCTGCGGGAGCGGGTCGAAGATATTCCGTTGCTGATGAACGAGCTGATCTCGCGCATGGAGCACGAGAAACGAGGTTCGATTCGTTTCAACTCGGCGGCCATCATGTCGCTGTGCCGGCACGCCTGGCCGGGTAACGTCCGTGAGCTGGCCAATCTGGTTGAGCGCATGGCGATCATGCATCCCTATGGCGTGATCGGTGTGGCTGAGCTGCCGAAAAAATTCCGCTACGTCGATGATGAAGACGAGCAGATGGTCGACAGCCTGCGCAGCGATCTGGAAGAGCGCGTGGCCATCAATGGTCATACGCCGAACTTTGCGTCCGGTGCCGTGCTTCCTCCCGAAGGTCTGGATCTCAAGGACTACCTCGGTGGTCTGGAGCAAGGTCTGATTCAGCAGGCACTGGACGATGCAAACGGGATTGTGGCGCGTGCTGCCGAGCGTCTCAGGATTCGTCGTACAACGCTGGTAGAAAAGATGCGCAAGTACGGCATGAGTCGTCGAGAAGGTGATGATCAGGCGGATGATTGACGCCTGTTCTGTGTGCGAAAAATCAAACCTCTGAATTTTCAGGGGTTTTTTTTCGGCACGGGGATTGCTAAGTCACTCTCAACATACCGTTTAATGACGGTTCGCCACGCGAGAGATGATTTATGTCCAAGGCTGTCCACATGTCTTCCGACTTGCCCTGCAACGCTCAGCCCTCCCTGGAACTGGAAAGTCGCCAGGGGCTCGAGCAGGCTTTCTCGTTGTTTAACCAGATGTCCGTACAGCTGACGGATTCCTACGGCCTGCTGGAAAGTCGCGTCGCCGAGTTGAAAGGCGAGCTGGAGCAGGCTGGTGTCGAGCGCATGCAGGAGCTGGCGGAGAAAGAGCGTCTGGCCAATCGTCTGCAGAACCTGCTGGATTTGTTGCCTGGTGGCGTTATCGTCATTGATGGCATGGGCGTTGTGCGTGAAGCCAACCCGGCGGCCATCGAGTTGTTGGGGCAGCCGCTGCTGGGCATGCTCTGGCGCCATGTCATCAGCCGTTGCTTCGCCCCGCGTGAAGATGACGGACATGAAGTTTCCCTGCGCGACGGTCGTCGCCTGTCGATTGCCACCCGCTCGCTGGATGCCGAGCCAGGGCAACTGGTATTGCTCAATGACCTGACTGAAACCCGTCATCTTCAGGAGCAACTGGCTCGCCATGAGCGTTTGTCTTCTCTGGGGCGAATGGTCGCTTCTCTGGCGCATCAGATCCGCACGCCGCTGTCGGCAGCCATGATCTACGCCAGTCATTTGACCGAGCAGGAGTTGCCGGTGGAAACCCAGCAGCGTTTTGCTGCGCGGCTCAAGGAGCGCCTGCATGAGCTCGAGCATCAGGTGCGTGACATGTTGGTCTTTGCCCGGGGTGAATTGCCGTTGACCGACCGCCTGACGCCGGGCGCGCTGTTCCAGGCCCTGCAGTCTGCGGCGCAGACCCATGTGCAGGATGTGGCGGTGCGCTGGCAGTGTGATTCAATTGCCGGGGAATTGCTGTGTAATCGCGACACCCTCGTGGGGGCGCTGCTCAATCTGGTGGAAAACGCCGTGCAGGCCAGTGTCGGTAGGACGCGTCTGAAAATACACGCCTACAGCCGTGGCAATACCCTGCGGCTGTGCTTCAGTGATAATGGCGGCGGCATGGACAAGGCGGCGCTGTCGCGTATTGGCGAGCCGTTCTTCACCACCAAGACTACCGGCACGGGCCTCGGTCTTGCAGTGGTCACGGCGGTGACGCGGGCCCATCAGGGCAGCGTGCAATACCGTTCCACTGTCAATCGCGGAACCTGCGCAATCGTCAGTTTGCCGTTGATTGCGGTTCCCACTTCAGTGAGTAGCAACTGATGTCGATCAAGGTGCTGTTGGTCGAAGATGACCGTGCGTTGCGCGAAGCGCTGGGCGAGACGCTTGAACTGGCCGGTTATGGTTATCGTGCCGTGGGTTCGGCGGAAGATGCCTTGCTCGCAGTGGATCAGGAGTCGTTCAGCCTGGTGATCAGTGATGTAAACATGCCTGGCATGGACGGTCATCAGTTGCTGGCGTTGTTGCGCAACCGTCATCCGCAATTACCGGTTCTGCTGATGACCGCGCATGGTGCCGTCGAGCGCGCGGTCGATGCAATGCGCCAGGGCGCGGCGGATTATCTGGTCAAGCCTTTCGAGCCGCGAGCCCTTTTGGCGCTGGTCGCCAGGCATGCGCTGGGGCGACTTGGGCCTGCCGAGCAGGACGGGCCGATCGCCGTCGAGCCGGCCAGCATTCAGCTCTTGAATCTGGCGAGTCGGGTCGCAAAAAGCGATTCCACCGTGCTGATTTCCGGCGAGTCTGGGACCGGCAAAGAGGTGTTGGCGCGATTCATTCATCAAAACTCACCACGTGCCGATAAGCCTTTTATCGCGATCAACTGTGCGGCGATTCCGGACAACATGCTCGAAGCGACGCTGTTCGGCCATGAGAAAGGTTCGTTTACCGGCGCCATTGCGGCGCAGGCAGGCAAGTTCGAGCAGGCTGATGGCGGTACGATCCTGCTCGATGAAATCTCCGAAATGCCCATGGGCTTGCAGGCCAAGCTGTTGCGCGTGCTTCAGGAGCGGGAGGTTGAGCGGGTGGGTGCTCGCAAGCCGATCAGTCTGGATATTCGGGTGCTGGCGACCACCAACCGTGATCTGGCGGGTGAAGTGGCGGCCGGGCGGTTTCGTGAGGATCTGTTTTATCGGTTATCGGTATTTCCGCTGGCGTGGCAAGCGTTGCGTCAAAGGACTGCCGATATTCTGCCGTTGGCTGAGCGTCTGTTAGCCAAGCACGTCAATAAAATGAAGCATGCCCCGGTGCGATTGTCTGCCCAGGCGCAGGCGTGTCTGGTGGGGTATTCGTGGCCGGGTAATGTGCGCGAGCTGGATAATGCCGTACAGCGCGCCTTGATATTGCAGCAGGGCGGCGTGATCGAGGCAGATGATTTCTGTCTGGCGGGACCTGTCACGGGTGTGGCGCAGGCGGTAGCTGCAGCGTCCATGGTATCGCCAGCTGTCGTGCCGGTGGAAAATTCCCCGGCAGGAGTGAGTTCCGAATCGGCCGGTGCGTTGGGAGATGATCTCAGGCGTCGTGAGTTTCAGGTGATTATCGACACGCTGCGCACTGAGCGCGGGCGTCGAAAAGAGGCGGCCGAACGATTGGGGATCAGCCCGCGGACGCTGCGCTACAAGCTGGCGCAGATGCGGGATGCGGGCATGGATGTCGAGGGTTACCTGTTCGCGACCTGAGCCTGTGATCTATTCGTTCGCCTTTGTCGTATGAATGTTGTAATTCAATGGCATATTGATGTCATGAATACCAGGATAGATGGTTCCCGAAGTGCTGGGGTGGTGGGTAGGGCAGAGTGAAACGGTCTCCGTTATCTATTTGGCACTCTTGTTGCTATGTCTTAACTATCCGCTGAATCAGTGTCAAAAAATTGCGGGCCTTACGAGAGAAAATGTCCATGAGCCAAGGTGTTGAATTTAATCGCTTGATGTTGGATATGCGGGCCATGCAGATGGATGCCATGGCGGCATCCAAACCAGTGACCGCCACGCCGGAAGTCGGCACCAGCAGCTTTGCCGATATGCTTGGCCAGGCCGTCAACAAGGTTTCGGAAACCCAACAGGCTGCCGGTCAGTTGGCCAATGCATTTGAAATCGGCAAGAGCGGTGTCGACCTGACTGACGTGATGATTTCGTCGCAGAAAGCCAGCGTCTCGTTTCAGGCTCTGACCCAGGTTCGCAACAAACTGGTTCAAGCCTATCAAGACATCATGCAGATGCCGGTTTAAAGGACGTACTGAGTCATGGCCGAAGCAACAGCCGAAACCGTTCCGGCAAGAGCGGGCGCTCCAGACAAGAAACCATTGTTTGGTCTGTCTTTTCTGGAAAATCTTTCTGAAATGACCATGCTGCGTCAGATCGGCCTCATGGTCGGTCTGGCTGCCAGTGTGGCCATTGGCTTTGCCGTGGTGCTCTGGTCCCAGCAACCCGATTACCGGCCGCTTTACGGCAGCCTGGCGGGCATGGACAGCAAGCAGATCATGGAGACGCTGACTGCGGCGAATATCGCCTATACCGTCGAGCCCAACTCCGGTGCCTTGCTGGTCAAGGCCGATGATGTTCAGCGTGCGCGTATCCAGCTTGCTCAGGCTGGCGTCGTGCAGAACGACTCCAATATCGGCTTCGAGATTCTCGACAAGGATCAGGGCCTGGGTACCAGCCAGTTCATGGAAGCCACACGTTATCGTCGTGGTCTGGAAGGCGAACTGGCCCGTACTATCTCGTCCCTGAACAACGTCAAGGCTGCGCGCGTGCACCTGGCGATTCCGAAGAGTTCGGTGTTTGTGCGTGATGACCGCAAGCCAAGCGCCTCGGTACTGGTCGAGCTGTATGCCGGCCGTACCCTGGAGCCAAGCCAGGTCGTGGCCATCGTGAACCTGGTCGCGACCAGCGTTCCCGAGTTGAGCAAGTCGCAGATCACCGTTGTCGACCAGAAGGGCCATTTGCTGTCCGATCAGGCGGAAAACTCCGAACTGACCATGGCCGGCAAACAGTTCGATTACAGCCGCCGCATGGAAGGCATGTTGACCCAGCGCGTGCAGAACATTCTGCAACCTATCCTGGGTAGCGACCGCTACAAGGCCGAAGTGTCTGCAGTGGTTGATTTCAGCGCGGTCGAGTCGACAGCCGAAAGCTTCAACCCGGATCAGCCTGCCTTGCGCAGCGAACAGTCGGTCAATGAACAACGCTCCAGCAGCTCCGGCCCGCAAGGTGTACCGGGTGCCTTGAGCAACCAGCCGCCAGGTCCGGCGACCGCGCCTCAGACCGCTGGTGGCGGTGCTGCCGGTGCCGCAGCGGCCATCGCTCCCGGTCAGCCGCTGCTCGATGCCAACGGCCAGCAGATCATGGATCCGGCCACCGGCCAGCCAGCTTTGGCGCCGTACCCGGCCGACAAGCGTGTGCAGTCGACCAAGAACTTCGAGCTGGATCGCTCCATCAGTCACACCAAGCAGCAGCAGGGCCGTCTGACCCGTCTGTCGGTGGCTGTGGTTGTCGATGACATGGTCAAGACCAATCCGGCCAACGGCGAAGTGACCCGTGCGCCATGGAGTGCGACCGATCTGGCCCGCTTTACCCGTCTGGTCCAGGATGCGGTCGGCTTCGATGCCAGCCGTGGTGACAGCGTCAGCGTCATTAACGTGCCGTTCTCCACCGAGCGCGGCGAAGCGATTCCGGAAATACCGTTCTACTCGCAGCCATGGTTCTGGGACATCCTCAAGCAGGCCGTGGGTGTGATCTTCATCCTGATTCTGGTGTTCGGTGTTCTGCGTCCTGTGCTGAACAACATCACCAGCGGCAAGGGCAAGGAGCTGGGCGGATTTGGCGATTCGGAGCTGGGTGGCTTCGGTGGCATGGGCGGCGGTGGCATGGATGGTGAACTGTCCAATGACCGCGTCAGCCTGGGTGGTCCGCAAAGTATCCTGTTGCCTAGCCCGACCGAGGGTTATGACGCACAGTTGAATGCAATCAAGAGTTTGGTGGCCGAAGACCCGGGTCGTGTGGCCCAGGTTGTGAAAGAGTGGATTAACACTGATGAATGATCGAGCCGTCGTAGCCAAACTGAGCAGAGTGGAGAAGGCAGCCGTACTGCTGCTTTCTCTGGGTGAAACCGATGCGGCCCAGGTGCTTCGGCACATGGGACCCAAGGAAGTCCAGAAAGTGGGCGTGGCCATGGCTCAGATGCGCAATGTGCATCGCGAGCAGGTCGAGGAAGTCATGAGCGAGTTCGTCGATATCGTCGGCGACCAGACCAGCCTTGGCGTCGGTTCCGATGGCTATATCCGCAAGATGCTCACCCAGGCTCTGGGCGAAGACAAGGCCAACGGCCTCATCGACCGCATTCTGCTGGGTGGCAATACCAGCGGCCTGGACAGCCTGAAGTGGATGGAGCCGCGCGCGGTCGCCGACGTTATCCGCTTCGAGCACCCGCAGATCCAGGCCATTGTAGTGGCCTATCTGGATGCCGACCAGGCGGGCGAAGTGCTTGGCCATTTCGACCATAAGGTGCGTCTGGACATCATCCTGCGCGTTTCATCGCTCAATACCGTACAACCGGCAGCTCTCAAGGAGCTGAACCAGATTCTCGAGAAGCAGTTCTCCGGCAACGCCAACACTTCGCGTACTACCCTGGGTGGTATCAAGCGTGCTGCCGACATCATGAACTTCCTCGACAGCTCCATCGAAGGCGCGCTCATGGATTCGATCCGCGAGGTCGACGAAGACCTGTCGGTGCAGATCGAAGATCTCATGTTCGTCTTCAACAACCTGTCCGACGTGGACGACCGTGGTATCCAGGCGCTGTTGCGCGAAGTGTCTTCGGACGTACTGGTACTGGCGCTCAAGGGTTCGGACGAGGCGATCAAGGAAAAGATCTTCAAGAACATGTCCAAGCGCGCTGCCGAACTGTTGCGCGACGACCTGGAAGCCAAGGGTCCGGTGCGTGTCAGCGACGTGGAAACCGCACAGAAAGAAATCCTCACCATTGCGCGTCGTATGGCCGAGGCCGGCGAGATCGTACTCGGTGGCAAAGGTGGCGAGGAAATGATCTAAGGATTGCTCTGACTCATGGCTAGCTCCAGTAAAGAATCGGTTAGCGATCTTATTCGCGCCAAGGATGTCCGTGGTTTCGACATGTGGTCATTGCCCAGCTTTGATCCGCACAAGGAGCCAGAACCGGAACCTGAACCGGAGCCCGTGGCGGAAGAACCTGCCGAAATGGAAGAAGTTCCATTGGACGAGGTTCAGCCACTGACCCTGGAAGAGCTGGAAAGCATTCGTCAGGAAGCCTGGAACGAAGGCTTTGCCACGGGCGAAAGAGAAGGTTTCCACAGCACCCAACTCAAGGTTCGCCAGGAAGCGGAAGTGGCTCTGGCGGCCAGGCTTGCCAGTCTCGAACAATTGATGGGCAACCTGCTGGAGCCGGTGGCCGAGCAGGATTCGCAGATCGAAAAGGCGCTGATCCATCTGGTCGAGCACATTGCCCGGCAGGTCATCCAGCGCGAGCTGCAGACGGATTCGCAGCAGATCGCCCACGTCCTGCGCGACTCCCTCAAGTTGCTGCCGATGGGCGCGCAGAACCTGCGAATCTTCATCAATCCGCAAGACTTCGAGCTGGTCAAGGCGTTGCGTGAGCGGCATGACGAAACCTGGAAGATTCTCGAAGACGACAGTTTGCTGCCGGGCGGCTGCCGGATCGAAACCGAACATAGCCGCATCGATGCCAGCGTCGAGACGCGCATTTCCCTGGCCATAGCAAAAATGTACGACCAGTTGCATGAGCAGGTCGCTCATCCCGGTGCTGCCGACCTGAATATCGAGCTGAGTGACGACGCAGCCGCAATGGCAGGCGCGCCTGATCCAGAGAAAAACGATGCGCCTTGATCGCACAAGCTTCGGCAAGCGCCTGGGGTCATATGCCGACTCCATTACCTTGCCTGTCCAGCCGGTGGTGGAAGGGCGCCTGTTGCGCATGGTCGGCCTGACCCTCGAAGCCGAGGGTCTGCGGGCTGCCATGGGCAGTCGTTGCGTGGTGATCAACGATGACAGTCATGATGCGGTGCAGGTCGATGCCGAGGTCATGGGGTTTTCGGGGAACAAGGTTTTCCTGATGCCGGTGGGCAGCGTGGCGGGTATTGCGCCGGGTGCGCGGGTCGTGCCGCTGGCCGATACCGGGCGCCTGCCGATGGGCATGAGCATGCTGGGGCGGGTACTCGATGGCGCCGGTCGTCCGCTGGATGGTCGTCCGCCGATCAAGGCCGAAGACTGGGTGCCGATGGATGGCCCGACCATCAACCCGCTCAAGCGCAACCCGATCAGCCAGCCGCTGGATGTGGGTATTCGCTGCATCAACGGATTATTGACGGTAGGGCGCGGTCAGCGTCTGGGTCTGTTCGCCGGTACGGGTGTGGGCAAGAGTGTGCTGCTCGGCATGATGACGCGCTTCACCGAAGCCGACATCATTGTCGTGGGCCTGATCGGTGAGCGGGGCCGTGAGGTCAAGGAGTTCATTGAGCACATCCTCGGTGAAGAAGGACTCAAACGCTCGGTCGTGGTCGCGTCACCTGCCGACGATGCACCACTCATGCGTCTGCGCGCTGCAATGTACTGCACGCGGATTGCCGAATACTTCCGTGACCGTGGCAAGAATGTCCTGTTGCTGATGGATTCCCTGACCCGTTTTGCCCAGGCACAGCGGGAAATCGCCCTGGCCATCGGTGAGCCGCCCGCCACCAAAGGCTATCCGCCTTCGGTATTTGCCCGCTTGCCCAAACTGGTCGAGCGTGCCGGTAATGCCGAAGCGGGAGGTGGTTCGATCACTGCCTTCTATACGGTGTTGTCCGAGGGTGACGACCAGCAGGATCCGATTGCCGACTCCGCCCGGGGTGTGCTGGACGGCCATATCGTGTTGTCCCGGCGTCTGGCCGAAGAGGGTCATTACCCTGCCATCGATATTGAAGCCTCCATCAGTCGGGTCATGCCGGCAGTCGTCAGCCCTGAACACATGGCGCGTGCGCAACTGTTCAAGCAACTGTGGTCGCGTTATCAACAGAGTCGTGATCTGATCAGCGTCGGTGCCTACGTGGCGGGCGGTGATCGCGAAACCGATACGGCCATTGCCCTGCAACCGGCTCTGGCGCGCTATCTGCGTCAAGGGTTGCGCGACAACGAAAGCATGCAGGCCAGTAGCGACGCCCTGGCTTCGGTGTTCGCCCCGGCTCCCGGCGGCTGATAGATCATGGCTCAGAGTCGTGCGGCGCGCCTGGCGCCAGTGGTCGAAATGGCGGAGGCCGCCGAACGTACGGCAGCCCAGCGTCTGGGACACTTTCAGGGCCAGGTCAATCTGGCCTACAGCAAGCTTGAAGAGCTGGAACGCTTCCGCCTGAGTTATCAGGAGCAATGGATCAGCCAGGGCAGTCATGGTGTCTCGGGACAATGGCTGACCAACTACCAGCGCTTTCTCAATCAGTTGGAAACCGCGGTCGGCCAGCAGAACAAGAGTCTGGAATGGCACAAGCTGAACCTGGAAAAGGCCCGTGGTGCCTGGCAGGAGTGCTATGCGCGAGTCGAAGGCCTGCGCAAGCTGGTGCAGCGCTACATCGATGAAGCGCGCCAGCTCGAAGACAAGCGTGAACAGAAACTGCTCGACGAATTGTCCCAGCGCCTGCCCCGGCATGATCATTATTGATCCTGAGACTCGTGTCCCTGTTCTCTGGTCTACGCTTGCGAATATGTGATGACGTACTTCAGGAATTCTTATGGCGAAGATCACTTCCGCACCATCCCAGGATGGTCAGCAACTGACCATTTTCATTGAAGGGCGTTTCGATTTTTCCACTCACCAGGACTTTCGCGGCGCCTATGAGGTGCATGCCGGTAACCTGAATTACGTGGTTGATCTGGGCGGTACTCACTATCTGGACAGTTCGGCGCTGGGAATGCTGTTGCTGCTGCGCGATCATGCCGGTGGTGATGACGCCGTGGTGCGGCTGGTGAACTGCACGCCGGATGTCATCAAGATCCTCACCATTTCCAACTTCTCGAAACTGTTCCAGCTGAGTTGATGCCCGCATCCAAGGGGCTGTGCATACTGATCGCCGACGACAGTGCCAGCGACCGTTTGCTGCTGTCGACAATCATTGCCCGTCAGGGGCACAGAGTCCTGAGTGCCGCCAATGGTATCGAAGCGCTGGCGATGTTCGAGGCCGAGCGTCCGCATCTGATTCTGATGGATGCGCTGATGCCGGTCATGGATGGTTTCGAGGCGGCGCGGCGCATCAAGAGTCTGTCCGGCGACTCGCTGGTGCCGATCATTTTCCTGACCTCTCTCACCGAGGGTGAGGCCCTGGCCCGCTGCCTGGATGCCGGTGGCGATGACTTCATTTCCAAACCCTACAATCCGCTGGTGCTGGCGGCCAAGATCAATGCCATGAACCGGCTGCGACTGTTGCAGGAAACCGTCCTGCAGCAGCGCGACCTGATTGCCCGGCACCATGAATATCTGCTCAACGAGCAGCGCGTCGCCAAGGCGGTATTCGATCAGGTGGCGCATTCGGGGTGTCTCGGGGCGGCGAATATTCGTTATCTGCAATCGCCCTATGCGCTGTTCAACGGTGACCTGATGCTGGCGGCCTACACGCCGGCCGGGAACATGCACGTCCTGCTCGGTGACTTCACCGGTCATGGCCTGCCGGCTGCGGTGGGGGCGATGCCTCTGGCCGAAGTGTTCTATGGCATGACCGCCAAAGGCTACGGGGTGGCCGAAACGCTGCGGGAAATGAATGCCAAGCTCAAGCGCATTTTGCCGGTGGACATGTTCTGCTGTGCAGCGCTGCTGTCCGTCAACCTCAAGCAGCAGCAAGTCGAGATCTGGAATGGCGGCTTGCCGGATGCTTATCTGTTGCGGGTTGCCGACGGCAGCCATTTGCCGCTGATGTCGCTGCATTTGCCTTTGGGCGTGCTGAGTGCCAAATCTTTCGATGACCGTACCGAGGTTTATCCGCTGTCCACCGGGGATCGGATTTTCCTGTTGTCCGATGGTGTACTGGACACCAGCAACAGCTGCGATGAGTTGTTCGGCGCGCAACGCCTGCGCGAAGTCCTGACGGCAAACCGTCAGCCTGAATTGTTGATTCAGGAGATTCTCCAGGCGCTGAACGATTTTGGCGGGCGGGCGCGTGATGATGTGAGCATGCTGGAAATCAGCGTCATCGATGACGAGCAGGACGCGCCCGCGGTATCGAATTACTCGGACAATGCCATGTCGAGCCCGCTGGACTGGTCGCTCAGCTTCGAGTTTCGTGCCTCGACCCTGCGCCGATTCAACCCCTTGCCTTACCTGATGCAGTTATTGCTTGAGGTTCCGGGCCTGCAAGAGCAGAGTGCGGCCTTGCATAGCGTGCTCACCGAGTTGTATAGCAATGCCCTGGAGCATGGCGTATTGGGGCTGGATTCGACACTCAAGCAGGATGCCGCCGGATTTGCCCGCTATTATAAGGAGCGAACGGAGCGTCTTGAGGCGCTGCAGTCGGGTTTCATCCGTGTGCATCTGCAGGTCGAGCCTGTGGAGCAGGGTGGCAGGCTGACAGTGCGGGTCGAAGACAGCGGGCAAGGCTTCGATGTGCAGGAAGTGCTTGCCATGCCTCCTTCCCTGGACGGGCTGCATGGTCGAGGGCTGAGGTTGATTCGTGAATTGAGCCAGCAGGCGCAATGGTCTAAGGATGGCCGGGTTGCCTGCGTGGAATTTTTCTGGAGAGCAATGGCATAATCGCCTCCAGAGTCTTGATCAAGGAGTGAACAAGTGTCGATTCATCTGGATTACAGTGTTTTGAGTGTCTTGCAGGAAGTCATGGAGGACGAATATCCCACCTTGCTCGATGTTTTTATCAAGGACTCCGAGCAGCGCGTATCGCAATTGCGTCGGGCAGTCGATACCGAGATGCTCGACCTGCAGGAATTGAGTCTGACGGCTCACAGCTTCAAGGGCAGCAGCAGCAACATGGGTGCCTTGCTCCTGTCGGATCTGTGTCGCGAGCTTGAAGAGCGTGCCCGTCAACAGCAACGCATCGGTCTGGAAGACCTGATCGGCAGGATCGACAGCGAGTACCTGACCATCCGCCAGTTATTCGACGCCGAGCGCCAGTTGTTCATCGGCCAGACCTGATTTCTTCCCGTTTCGATTTTCTGCCAAAGCTGGCCCGCATCTTGCTGTTGTTCATGGAACCAGCTGCTCATGTGCGGAGATCGAAATGCCCCTTGCCCCTAACGTGCTTCTTCAGGCCAACGTAACTGCGACGTCAAAGTCCGCAGCGGCCAACAATGCGATCAAGTCGGCTGACAGCGGCAAGGGCGATGGTTCCAGCTTTTCCAATGTCTACGCCAAGCAGGCCAAGGACAAGGTCGCTGATCGCAACGACGCTGCGCCCAAGCCTGTGCGTGACAAGTCTGTACCTGAAAAGGACAAGACCGTCGCGGGCAAGGACAAGACCGAAGCCGACAATACGACTGCCGCCGATGACTCGACCGTTGCCGAAAGCGGCAATGGTTTGCCTGCCGACTCGGCCAGTGCCAGCAGCGATGATCAGTCGAATGCCGATGGCCAGGTCGCCGAGGTATTGACGCCACCGGTCACCGATCCTGCGCTTGATCCTGCCCTGCAGCTCGCCGCAGCCCAGACGCCTGCGGCACTGGCGGCTGCCAATGCCGCAAGCGATGCCGCCAAGGCCCTTCCGGTAGTAGCCGCATTGCCCGCTACGCCGACCACGGCTGTTGCGGCTGAAGATTCGTTCGATCCTGAGGCTGATCCTCTGGACGGTCTGCATGCGGTGCAGCTTGCGCTGGAGAACGCCAATTCCAGGTCGCAGGCGGCGCAGCATGCCCAGGCTTCGGGAAAGGCTAACAATGCCGATAACGACCCGAGTCAAAATGTTGCCAATAACCTGGCGGCCTTGAGCGAACAGCTTCCGTCCGATGAAAGCAGCACCGAGAGCAGCGACAAGTCGTTCAGCAACCTGATCGGCGATGGCCTCAAGGACACCAAGAGCGTGAACGGCGATACGCGAGTCGATAACTTCGCCGAGCGTCTGGCCGCCCTGAGCCAGGCTGCGCAACCGGCCAGAACGCCGGCCGCTGCACCGGCTACCCTGATCAACCAGCCGCTGGCGATGAATCAGAGTGGCTGGAGCGAAGGGATCGTCGACCGGGTCATGTACCTGTCGAGCCAGAACCTGAAGTCCGCTGAAATCAAGCTGGAACCTGCCGAACTCGGACGTCTGGATATCCGCGTCAATATGGCGCCGGAGCAGCAGACTCAAGTGACCTTCATGAGTGCCCACCTGGGCGTGCGTGAAGCGCTGGAAAACCAGATGGCCCGCTTGCGTGAGTCGTTCGTGCAGCAGGGACTTGGCCAGGTTGACGTCAACGTTTCCGATCAGTCGCAGCAACAAGCCCAGCAGCAGGCTCAGGAACAGGCCAGCCGTGCCCAGCGCAGTGGTCGCAGTGGTGGTTCGGGTTCCGATGACGGCCTGGATGACAACGCCATCGCCGATGCAGCAGCGCCGGTGAGCCAGCCTGCCGCCCGCGTGATCGGTTCCAGCGAGATCGACTTCTACGCCTGATTTGCCAATGAATCACGCTCCCTGGCAGGAGCGAATTGATTCGCAAAAGTAGCATTGAAGTGCTTGGCCTGTTCGCGACTGAAGTCGCTCCTGCAGATTGTGTGGGAGCGACTTCAGTCGCGAAAAACCTGTGCACATGTAACGAATTCATTCGTGCTCCCGCCTTCCTCCCCGCAACTCTGGCATAACACTTGCTCTGCCTCTCTCACGCATCAGCGAACCCCTTGAATAGTGACGGATTATTGGCATGGCGAAGAGCGAAGAAGTTAAAGACCCCGCTTCCAAAGGTAAACTCAAGCTCATCATCGTCGCAGTCGTGGCTTTGTTGCTCGCTGTCGGCCTTTCGGTAGGTGCAACCTGGTTCATCATGCACAAGTCTGCCAGCGCACCCGATCCTGCGGCTGTCGCGGCGGCAGCCAACGTCAAGCCTGCGGCGGTCTTTGAGCCCCTGACGCCGGCTTTCGTGGTCAACTTCAACGCCAATGGCCGTCAACGCTACATGCAGGTCAGCATCACCATGCTGGCGCGCAATGCGGCTGACATGGAAGCGTTGAAAGTGCATATGCCGGTGATCCGCAACAATCTGGTGATGCTGTTCGCATCGATTCCTTTCGAGTCACTGGCCACGCCAATCGGCCAGGAAATGCTGCGTCAGAAAGCGACTGCGAGCATTCAGGAAGTGGCGCAGAAAGAACTCGGCAAGACCGTGATCGAACAGCTGCTCTTCACTAACTTCGTATTGCAGTAGGACTCTGACATGGCCGTGCAAGACCTGCTGTCCCAGGACGAAATCGATGCGCTGTTGCATGGCGTTGACGATGGTATGGTCCAGACCGAAAGTAACAATGAGCCTGGCAGTATCAAGAGCTATGACCTGACCAGCCAGGACCGGATCGTACGGGGTCGGATGCCGACCCTGGAAATGATCAACGAACGTTTTGCCCGCTATACCCGTATCAGCATGTTCAACCTGCTGCGGCGTTCGGCGGACGTGGCGGTCGGTGGTGTCCAGGTCATGAAGTTCGGGGAGTACGTGCACTCGCTGTACGTGCCGACCAGCCTCAACCTGGCCAAGATCAAGCCACTGCGCGGCACGGCGCTGTTCATCCTCGATGCCAAGCTGGTGTTCAAGCTGGTGGATAACTTCTTCGGTGGTGACGGTCGTCACGCCAAGATCGAAGGGCGCGAATTCACCCCGACCGAGCTGCGCGTGGTGCGGATCGTTCTGGATCAGGCGTTCATCGACCTCAAGGAAGCCTGGCAGGCGATCATGGAAGTGAACTTCGAGTACATCAACTCTGAAGTGAACCCGGCCATGGCCAACATCGTCGGGCCAAGCGAGGCGGTGGTGATTTCCACTTTCCACATCGAACTCGATGGCGGTGGCGGTGACCTGCACGTGACCATGCCGTACTCGATGATCGAGCCGATCCGCGAAATGCTCGATGCCGGCTTCCAGTCGGACCTCGACGATCAGGACGAGCGCTGGATCAAGGCGTTGAAAGAAGATGTACTCGATGTGTCCGTGCCATTGAGCACGACTGTGGTTCAGCGTCAGATGCTGCTGCGCGACATCCTGCACATGCAGCCTGGCGACGTGATTCCGGTCGAGTTGCCCGAGACACTGGTCATGCGTGCCAATGGCGTGCCTTCTTTCAAGGTCAAGCTTGGCTCGCACAAGGGCAATCTTGCCCTGCAAGTAATCGAACCCATAGAGCGGCGTTGATCTGTCAGATCGATGCCGGAATTGTTGCGTAACTGAATCAATGCCCGCTGAGGACAACCGATGGCTGATGAAAACGAAATGACGTCTGCTGAAGATCAGGCGTTGGCCGATGAATGGGCTGCGGCCCTGGGTGAAGCCGGCGAAGGTGGTCAGGACGATATCGACGCATTGCTGGCGGCCGATGCAGGTAATTCTTCCTCGCGCATGACCATGGAAGAGTTCGGCAGCGTTCCCAAGAACAATGCGGCTGTGACGCTGGACGGCCCCAACCTGGACGTGATTCTGGATATTCCAGTGTCGATTTCCATGGAAGTGGGCAGCACCGACATCAACATCCGTAACCTGCTGCAACTCAACCAGGGCTCGGTGATCGAGCTGGATCGTCTGGCTGGCGAGCCGCTGGATGTGTTGGTCAACGGCACCCTGATCGCCCACGGCGAGGTGGTCGTGGTGAACGAGAAGTTCGGCATTCGTCTGACGGATGTCATCAGTCCGAGCGAACGCATCAAGAAGTTGCGCTAAGTGAGGCGCTTGCTGAGTGTTCTGCTGACGCTGCCTTCGCTGGCGTTGGCCAGCGAACCTGTGGCCCAGGCGGTTGCCGCGGCGCCACAGGCCGGCAATGCGGTTTCCAGCGGGATGGGCGGGCAAGTGTTGCAATTGCTGCTTGGCCTGTTGCTCGTGGTCGGCCTTATTTTCGTGCTGGCCTGGGTCATGCGCCGGGTCCAGACCGTTGGCCCCAACAGTAATCAGGTCATCGAGCTGCTGGGATCGCGGGCGCTTGGTGCGCGTGATCGACTGGTGCTGGTGCAGGTGGGCAACGAACAGATTCTGTTGGGTGTCACGCCGGGACGCATTACGCCTTTGCATGTGCTCAAGGAGCCGGTGCAGATGCCGGTGCGCGAGTCGGCAACTCCCGAGTTCGCCCAGCGCCTGCTGGAGTTGATGGGCAAGGATAAGGACAAGAAGTGATGGGTGCCTTGCGTTTCCTGATATTGCTGCCGCTGCTGATCGCGGCGCCTGTCGCGTTCGCTGCCGATCCGCTATCGATCCCGGCGATCACGTTGTCCAACAACCCGGCCGGGCAGCAGGAATATTCGGTCAGCCTGCAAATCCTGCTGATCATGACGGCGCTGAGTTTCATTCCGGCGTTCGTCATGCTGATGACCAGTTTTACCCGGATCATCATTGTCTTCTCGATCCTGCGGCAGGCCCTTGGCTTGCAGCAGACGCCCTCGAACCAGATTCTGACCGGCATGGCGCTGTTCCTGACCATGTTCATCATGGCTCCGGTGTTCGACCGGGTGAATCAGGACGCCTTGCAGCCTTATCTGGCAGAGAAGCTCAGTGCCCAGGATGCGGTGGCCAAGGCGCAGGTGCCGATCAAGGATTTCATGCTGGCCCAGACTCGCACCAGCGACCTGGACCTGTTCATGCGCCTGTCCAAGCGTACCGACATTCAGACGCCTGACGCTGCGCCCTTGACCATTCTGGTTCCGGCCTTCGTGATTTCCGAACTCAAGACCGCTTTTCAGATCGGTTTCATGATCTTCATTCCATTCCTGATCATCGACCTGGTCGTGGCCAGTGTGCTGATGGCCATGGGTATGATGATGCTCTCGCCGCTGATCATTTCCTTGCCGTTCAAGATCATGCTGTTCGTGCTGGTGGATGGCTGGGCGCTGATCGTCGGGACGCTGGCGGGAAGTTTTGGTGGTGTATGAGTCGTTTTGACGAGGAGTCTGCCCGATGACGCCGGAAGTAGCTGTCGATCTGTTTCGTGAAGCGCTGTGGCTGACCACTGTGCTGGTTGCGATTCTGGTAGTGCCGAGCCTTATCTGTGGTCTGCTGGTCGCGATGTTCCAGGCGGCCACCCAGATCAACGAACAGACCTTGAGTTTTCTTCCGCGTCTGATCGTGATGCTCGTGACCCTGATTGTCGTGGGCCCCTGGCTGTTGAAAATATTCATGGAATACATCCTGTCGCTGTACGGCAGTATTCCGACCTTGATCGGCTAGTCCCGCATGCAACCCTTGCTTGCGCTGACCGATACCCAGATCAGTACCTGGGTGGCCAGCTTCATGCTGCCGCTGTTCCGGATTGTCGCAGTCCTGATGACCATGCCGATCATCGGCACGACCCTGGTGCCGCGGCGTGTGCGCCTGTATTTCGCGGTGGCCATGACTGTCGTGGTCGCGCCGGTGCTACCGGCCATGCCGCCGGTCGAGGCGCTGGACCTGAGCGCGCTGCTGCTGATCGGTGAGCAGATCCTGATTGGCGCGGGAATGGGGCTTTCGCTGCAGTTGTTCTTCCATATCTTCGTAGTGGCCGGGCAGATCATCGCGACCCAGATGGGTATGGGCTTTGCCTCGATGGTTGACCCTACCAACGGCGTGTCCTCTGCAGTGATCGGGCAGTTCTTCACCATGCTGGTCACGCTCATATTCCTGGCCATGAACGGCCATCTGGTGGTGCTCGAAATTCTGGTCGAGAGCTTCACCACGATGCCGGTGGGCAGTGGTCTGCTGGTCAGTAACTTCTGGGAGCTGGCCACCGGGCTTGGCTGGGTCATGAGTTCGGGGCTGCGGCTGGTGCTGCCGGCCATTACCGCGTTGCTGATCATCAATATCGCGTTCGGTGTCATGACCCGTGCGGCACCGCAGCTCAATATCTTTTCCATCGGTTTTCCTCTGACCCTGGTGCTGGGCATGGTCATCCTGTGGATGAGCATGGCCGACATTCTCAATCAGTACCAACCCATGGCCGTTCAGGCCTTGCAGTCCCTGCGCGATCTGGTGAGGGCCCGCTGAGATGGCTGAAAACGAGAATGGCCAGGACAAGACAGAAGACCCCACGGAGAAAAAGGTCCGGGACTCCCGGGCCGAAGGACAGATTGCCCGCTCCAAGGAATTGACCACCCTGGTCGTGATGTTGATGGGGGCGGGCGGCTTGCTGATGTTCGGGGCGGGCATCGCTCGAATGATGGTCGAGCTGATGCGCAACAACTTCACGATCAGCCGTGAAACCTTGATGGACACCACCTACATGGGCAAGATGTTGCTCAGTTCGGGTGAACATGCGCTGATTGTGGTGTTGCCGTTTCTGATTGCCATGCTGGTCGCGGCATTGGTCGGCCCGATCATGCTGGGCGGCTGGTTGTTTGCCACCAAATCACTGATGCCCAAGTTCAGCCGGATGAACCCGGCTTCCGGGCTCAAGCGCATGTTCTCGCCGCATGCGCTGGTGGAGCTGGTCAAGTCGTTCGCCAAATTTTTGATCATCCTGGCGGTGGCGCTGGTGGTCTTGAGCAAGGATCGCAACGATCTGGTTTCCATTGCCCACGAGCCTCTGGAGCTGGCAATCATCCACAGCTTGCAAGTCGTGGGCTGGAGCAGCTTCTGGATGGCGTGCGGGCTGTTCTTCATTGCTGCGGCCGATGTGCCTTTCCAGATGTACGAGGCGCACAAGAAACTGTTGATGACCAAGCAGGAAGTGCGTGATGAGCACAAGAACAGCGAAGGCAGTCCTGAGGTCAAGCAGCGGATTCGCCAGTTGCAGCGCGAGATGTCGCATCGACGGATGATGGCGGCGGTTCCGGAAGCCGATGTCATCATTACCAACCCGACGCACTTTGCCGTGGCGCTCAAGTACGATCCCGAGAAGGGCGGGGCGCCGATGTTGCTGGCCAAGGGCGCCGATCTGGTCGCCATGAAAATCCGCGAGATTGGCGCGCACAACCAGATTCTGATCCTGGAGTCGGCCGCCCTGGCCCGTTCCATCTACTACAGCACCGAGCTTGAGCAGGAAATCCCGTCCGGGCTGTACCTGGCCGTGGCCCAGGTGCTGGCCTACGTCTACCAGATCCGCCAGTATCATTCTGGCCGCAGCAAGCGCCCCGATCCGCTAGGTGACTTGCCGATCCCGCCGGATCTGCAGCGCGATTCCTGATTGTCTCTTCGCGGATGAATCCGCCCCCACAATCCGCGAAAACCCCGCATAAAACAGGCCGATAACCCGCTTGCGACTCGGTGCTGGCCACTCGCTGCCAAAGTTGGACAGCTTTTTGCAATAGGTCGATTCAGGTCGCCTTGGGCGTCAAAGTTTTGATTTAGTGCGCAGGTAAAGAACAGTGGATCGCTCTCAGATTATCAGTGGCGCACGTAGCAATTTGGCTGGCCTTGGTCGTGGCCAGCTAGGCATCCCGCTGTTGTTGCTGGTCATGATGGCAATGATGATGTTGCCCATGCCGCCTTTCCTGCTGGACGTGTTCTTCACGTTCAACATCGCACTCTCCATCGTGGTGCTGCTGGTCTGCGTGTACTCCCTGCGGCCACTGGATTTCTCGGTTTTCCCGACCATTCTGCTGGTAGCCACATTGCTGCGCCTGGCGCTGAACGTGGCTTCCACCCGGGTGGTCATGCTCCACGGTCAGGACGGTCACGCGGCCGCGGGCAAGGTGATCCAGGCCTTCGGTGAAGTGGTGATCGGCGGTAACTACGTCGTCGGTATCGTGGTGTTCGCGATCCTGATGATCATCAACTTCGTGGTAATCACCAAGGGTGCCGGGCGCATCTCCGAGGTGAGCGCACGTTTCACCCTCGATGCGATGCCGGGCAAGCAGATGGCGATCGACGCCGACCTCAATGCCGGCCTGATCGATCAGGCAGAAGCCAAGCGCCGCCGTGCCGAAGTCGCTCAGGAAGCCGAGTTCTACGGTTCCATGGACGGTGCCAGCAAATTCGTGCGTGGTGACGCGATTGCCGGTCTGCTGATCCTCTTCATCAACCTCATCGGCGGCATGCTGGTGGGCATACTGCAGCACAACATGACCTTCGCCGATGCCGGGCGGGTCTACACACTGTTGACCATCGGTGACGGTTTGGTGGCGCAATTGCCATCACTGCTGCTTTCCACTGCGGCAGCGATCATGGTGACCCGTGCTTCCGGTTCGGAAGAAATGGGCAAGATGATCAATCGTCAAATGTTCACTTCTCCCAAGGCTCTGGCCGTTTCGGCAGGAATCATGATTGTGATGGGCCTGGTGCCCGGCATGCCGCACTTTTCCTTCATCAGCCTGGGCCTGGTGGCCGGTGGTGCAGCCTACTGGCTGTGGAAGAGGCAGAACACTGCAAAGGTCGAAGCATTGGCCGAGGTTCAGCGTCAGCAGGAACTGCTGCCATCTCCGACCCGCGTCCAGGACTCCAAGGAGCTTGGCTGGGATGACGTCACGCCTATCGATATCATCGGCCTGGAAGTCGGCTATCGCCTGATTCCGCTGGTGGATCGCAATCAGGGTGGTCAACTGCTGGCGCGTATCAAGGGTGTGCGCAAGAAGCTGTCCCAGGAGCTGGGCTTCCTGATGCCGACCGTACACATCCGCGACAACCTCGACCTGGCACCCAGCGCCTATCGTTTGACGCTGATGGGCGTGATTCTGGCCGAAGCCGAGATCTATCCCGATCGCGAACTGGCGATCAACCCGGGTCAGGTGTTCGGCACGCTCAACGGCATCACTGCCAGAGATCCGGCGTTTGGTCTTGAGGCAGTCTGGATCGAAATCAGTCAGCGCAGCCAGGCACAGTCGCTGGGCTACACGGTGGTGGATGCCAGTACCGTAGTGGCAACGCACTTGAACCAGATTCTCTACAAGCACTCTCATGAGCTGATCGGCCACGAAGAAGTCCAGCAACTGATGCAGTTGCTGGCCAAAAGCTCACCCAAGCTCGCTGAAGAGCTGGTTCCGGGTGTGCTGTCACTGTCGGCATTGCTCAATGTATTGCAGGCGCTGCTGGCTGAACATGTGCCGGTTCGCGATATCCGCAGCATTGCCGAAGCCATCGCTAACAACGCCGGAAAGAGTCAAGATACCGCCGCTTTGGTCGCCGCCGTACGGGTCGGTCTGAGCCGCGCAATCGTGCAAAGCATTGTAGGGATTGAGCCGGAGCTGCCTGTCATCACGCTGGAACCAAGGTTGGAACAAATATTGCTCAATAGTTTGCAGAAGGCTGGTCAGGGTCAGGAAGAAGGCGTTCTTCTTGAACCGAGCATGGCTGAAAAGCTCCAGCGTTCTTTGATCGAGGCCGCCCAGCGTCAGGAGATGCAAGGGTCGCCAGTAATTCTGTTGGTAGCAGGTCCGATCCGGGCCATGCTGTCACGATTTGGACGATTGGCTGTACCGAACATGCATGTTCTGGCGTATCAGGAAATTCCTGACAATAAGCAAGTCACCATCGTAGCGACTGTCGGGCCTAACGGCTGAGGTAGTGAGTCATGCAAGTTAAGCGTTTTTTCGCCGCCGATATGCGTCAAGCCATGAAACTGGTTCGCGATGAGCTGGGTGCCGAGGCAGCCATCATTGGCAATCGTCGCATTGCCGGCGGTGTCGAGCTGACGGCCGCTCTGGACTACAAGCTTTCCGCGTTGGCACCACGTGTGCCGAACATGGAGCTTGAGGACGAGCTGCGCAAGACTCAGTCGCGTATCGTTTCCGCCCAGGCGGAGCTGAACAATCGCGGCGAAAGCGATGCTTCGATCAACAGCCAGCTGTTCTCCGGGATGCCGTTGAGCGCTCTCGACAAACATATCGAACCGACGCTCGAAGAGCCGCCGCGCCCGTTTGCCCACGCACCGGCGCCAGCCGCTGCGGAGCCGGCAGGGCAGCGCGTCTATGACTCGATGCGTCTTGAATTGAATGGCCTGCGCGAGCTGCTGGAAGTCCAGCTTGGCTCCCTGGCCTGGAATCAACTGCAAGGCAGCCGTCCGCAACAGGCCAGCCTGTGGCGTCGTCTGCAGCGCGTCGGTCTGTCCGGCCCGTTGTCCCGCGACCTGCTGGCGATGATCCCGGAAATCGACGAGCCACGTCAGGCCTGGCGCATGTTGCTGGCCCATCTGGCGCGAATGATTGCCGTGCCTGACGTCGAACCGCTCGAAGAGGGTGGCGTGATCGCCATGGTTGGCCCGGCCGGTATGGGCAAGACCACGACCCTTGCCAAGCTGGCTGCCCGTTATGTACTCAAGTATGGCCCGCAGAACATCGCGCTGGTCAGCATGGACAGTTTCCGCATCGGTGCCCAGGAGCAGCTCAAGACCCTGGGCCGGATCCTCAACGTGCCGGTTACCCATGTCGATCCAGGTCAGTCGCTGGCCCAGGCGCTGGATCCGCTGCTGCGCAAGCGCGTGGTGCTGATCGATACCGCCGGCCTGCAGGCCAGCGATCCGGCCTTGCGCATGCAGTTGGAAAGCCTGGCGGGACGCGGTATTCGTGCCCGTAACTATCTGGTCCTGGCCACTACCAGCCAGAAGCAGGTACTGACTGCGGCTTATCACAGTTACAAGCGTTGTGGTTTGGCAGGTTGCATCCTGACCAAGCTTGATGAAACCGCAAGCCTCGGCGAAGTGCTGAGCCTTGCGATTGGCCATGAGTTACCTGTGGCTTATCTCACGGATGGACCACGTATTCCTGACGACCTGCACCTGCCGCGTCGCCACCAGTTGGTTAGTCGCGCTGTCAGTGTGCAAATGCAGGATGAGCCGAGCGAGGAAGCGATGGCCGATATGTTTGCCGACCTCTATCACACCCCTGGCAAGAGAGTGGGGTAAGTGATGGATATTACTGGAATGTCCCTGCATCAATGGTCTGCCAGGCATTGTTCGTTCGCGAACGTGCAGCCCGTAATGTGGTTTCGGTCTACGCAAGACAAGGTAAAGAAATAACATGGGCAGCATGCATCCCGTACAGGTTATCGCAGTGACCGGTGGCAAAGGTGGCGTCGGTAAGACTAACGTGTCAGTGAACCTTTCACTGGCTCTGGCCGAGCTTGGTCGGCGCGTCATGTTGCTCGATGCCGACCTTGGCCTGGCCAATGTCGATGTCCTGCTGGGCCTGACGCCCAAGCGTACGCTGGCTGACGTCATCGAAGGCCGCTGTGATCTGCGCGATGTCCTTTTGCAAGGACCTGGTGGCGTGCGCATCGTGCCTGCGGCATCCGGTACCCAGAGCATGGTTCATCTGTCGCCGGCCCAGCATGCCGGTCTGATCCAGGCCTTCAGCGAGATTGGCGACAACCTCGATGTGCTGGTGATCGACACGGCTGCCGGTATCGGCGAATCGGTGGTCAGCTTCGTGCGCGCAGCCCAGGAAGTGCTGCTGGTGGTGTGCGATGAGCCGACCTCGATTACCGACGCCTACGCCCTGATCAAACTGTTGAACCGCGACTATGGCATGAACCGTTTTCGCGTTCTGGCCAACATGGCCCAGAGCCCGCAGGAAGGCCGCAATCTTTTCGCCAAGCTGACGAAAGTGACTGACCGCTTCCTCGACGTGGCCCTGCAATATGTCGGTGCCGTACCTTACGACGAGTGTGTCCGCAAGGCCGTGCAGAAGCAGCGCGCTGTCTACGAGGCGTTCCCTCGCTCCAAGTGTGCACTGGCCTTCAAGGCCATTGCCCAGAAGGTCGACACCTGGCCGTTACCAGCCAATCCACGTGGTCATCTGGAGTTCTTCGTCGAACGACTTGTCCATCAGACCAGCGCGGGGCCTGTTCAATGACAGCGAGCGGCTTTCAAATGTACAGCAAGGCTTCCAGAAATTCGCAATACGAACTCATCGAGCGTTACGCGCCGTTGGTCAAGCGTATCGCCTATCACTTGCTGGCGCGTCTGCCTGCCAGTGTGCAGGTCGAGGATCTGATCCAGGCCGGCATGATCGGCCTGCTGGAAGTTTCCACCAAGTACGACTCTACCAAGGGTGCAAGCTTCGAGACCTATGCCGGGATTCGTATCCGTGGCGCCATGCTCGACGAAGTGCGCAAGGGCGACTGGGCACCGCGCTCGGTTCACCGTAATACCCGCATGGTCAGTGACGCAATTCGCGCAATTGAAGCAAAAACCGGACGTGACGCTAAAGATCACGAGGTTGCGGCCGAACTCCAGTTAAGTCTCGATGATTATTACGGGATTTTGAATGATACCTTAGGCAGCCGGCTGTTCAGCTTCGACGACCTCTTGCAGGACGGCGATCATGAAGGGCTGCATGAGGATGGCGCAAGCGGCTCGCTCGAGCCATCGCGGGATCTGGAAGACGAGCGTTTCCAGGCTGCGTTGGCAGATGCAATTGCCAACTTGCCGGAGCGCGAGCGCCTGGTCTTGGCGCTGTACTACGACGAGGAGCTGAACCTCAAGGAAATCGGTGAGGTGCTTGGGGTCAGCGAGTCGCGAGTCAGCCAGTTACACAGCCAGTGCGCAGCTCGTTTGCGAGGGCGTTTGGGGGAGTGGCGAGCGCGTTGATGGGCGATTTGTGACTTATCAGAGTCTCAGGTTGTCGCAAGCCGGCTGTGCAGAGCGTTGCGTGGTATCAGAATAGACAAGGCAGGAGCCTGTCAGACAGAGCCTTTGGCCTGCTGGTTCGGGTTTCTGTTCTGTTGTTTTGCCAAGCCCGTCGTCGTTTTCGTACAGCCGGGGGTGTGCTGTGCCAGTATTGAGTGAACAGCGTATTCAGGTGCTGAATGCGTTAAAGACTGCTTGGAGGTCGAATTGGACAAGAACATGAAAATCCTCATCGTTGATGACTTCTCAACGATGCGGCGGATCATAAAAAACCTGTTGCGTGACCTGGGGTTCACCAACACATCCGAAGCGGACGACGGCATCACTGCCTTGCCGATGCTTCAAAGCGGTTCCTTTGACTTTCTGGTGACTGACTGGAACATGCCTGGCATGTCCGGTATCGACCTGCTGCGTCAGGTGCGCCTGGATGATCGTCTCAAAAGCCTGCCTGTGCTGATGGTAACTGCCGAAGCCAAGCGTGAGCAGATCATCGAAGCTGCCCAGGCTGGTGTGAATGGCTATGTCGTCAAGCCGTTCACAGCCCAAGTGCTGCAAGAGAAGATCGAAAAGATCTTTGAACGCGTCAATAGCTGATGCATGCCGCGAGGGCGCTATGGATAACAACGATTCGCTGGGTGACTTTGAGTCGACCCTGAAGAAACACGCGCAGGAACTCGTTACCAGCCTTGAAAAAGGCCGGTTCGGTGACGCCGTGCAATTGATCCATGAGCTCAACCAGGCTCGTGATCGCGGCCTGTACCAGGAAGTCGGCAAACTGACTCGCGAGTTGCATAGTGCGATCGTCAATTTTCATATTGACCCGAACATGCCTCAAGCCGAAGAAGTGTCGCAGATCACTGATGCGGCCGATCGATTGTCGTATGTTGTGAGACTGACCGAGAATGCGGCCAACCGCACGATGGATCTGGTCGAGCAAAGTACGCCGTTGATGAACGGACTGAGTGACGATGCCAAGGCGCTGAGCGCCGATTGGGGTCGTTTCATGCGTCGTGAAATCGGCGCTGAAGAGTTTCGTGATCTGGCCAAGCGTGTCGATGGTTTCCTGTCCCGTACCGAGACGGAAACGCACACGGTTGCTACCCACCTCAACGACATTTTGCTGGCCCAGGACTATCAGGACCTGACCGGTCAGGTGATCAAGCGCGTAACGCAACTGGTCACTGAAGTCGAAAGCAATCTGCTCAAACTGGTGCTCATGGCCAGCCATGTCGATCGCTTTGCCGGCATCGAACATGATGAAAAAGCGATCCTTGCGGAAAAAGATCCTAAAAAACATCTCACGCAGGGTGAAGGTCCGCAGATTCATGCCGATAAACGTGAAGACGTCGTATCCGGACAGGATGATGTAGACGATCTGCTATCGAGCCTCGGCTTCTAGGTCTGTTGACGGTTAATTTTAGGGAGCACCCCATGAGCTTCGGCGCCGATGAAGAGATCCTTCAGGATTTTCTGGTAGAGGCCGGCGAAATTCTCGAGCAGTTGTCTGAACAGTTGGTCGAGCTGGAAAGCCGACCGGATGATGCTGATCTGCTCAATGCAATTTTTCGCGGTTTTCACACTGTAAAAGGGGGCGCCGGCTTCCTCCAGCTCCATGAGCTGGTGGAGTGCTGCCACATCGCCGAAAACGTGTTCGACATCCTTCGCAAGGGTGAGCGCCGCGTTGACGCCGAATTGATGGATGTGGTCCTTGAAGCTCTGGATACAGTCAACAGCATGTTCGGTCAGGTGCGCGAGCGTACCGACCTTACACCTGCGACTCCAGAACTGCTGGCTGCGCTGTCGCGTCTTGCCGAGCCTCAGTCGGCTCAGGAGGCCGAGGCCGTTGCTGCGCCAGCTCCTGTCGTCGAGGCGGCTCCTGCCGAGCCTGCTGCAAGCGATGACATCACTGATGCCGAGTTCGAGCATCTGCTCGATACCATGAGCGCAGCCAAGTCCGATGCAGTTACTGCACCGGCGGCGCCTGCTGCGGCCGGCAGTGATGAAATCACCGATCAGGAATTCGAGTCGTTGCTCGATCAGTTGCATGGCAAGGGCCAGTTTGCGCCGGATGCCGCTGCAGCGCCTGCACCCGCACCTGTGGCGGCTGCTCCGAGCAGTGGCAAGGCACCTGCGGGCGATGAAATTACCGACGACGAATTTGAAGCCCTGCTCGATCAGTTGCATGGCAAGGGTTCGTTCGATGGCGCGGTGGCTGCGGCGCCTGTCGCTGCAGCGGCTGCTCCAGCTCCTGCTCCAGCGAAAGCGCCTGCTGCTTCCGATGAAATTACCGATCACGAGTTCGAGAACCTGCTGGACGAGTTGCACGGCAAGGGCAAGTTCGAGCCCCAGGCTGTCGCCGGGAACGTGGCAGCAGCAGCGCCACCACCTGCGCCTCCGCCAGCCCCGGCTGCGGTAGCCAAACCGGCGCCTGCACCGGCACCGGCTCCAGCTGCCAAACCGGCACCGGCCGCAGCTGCTCCGGCGCGTGCACCGGCTGGTGCGCCTGAAAAGGCGGTGGCATCCGAAGCCGAAACCACTGTACGGGTCGATACTGCGCGTCTGGACGAGATCATGAACATGGTCGGCGAACTGGTGCTGGTGCGTAACCGTCTGGTGCGCCTGGGCCTGAACAGCGGCGATGAAGCCATGTCCAAGGCCGTGTCGAACCTGGATGTGGTTACGGCCGACTTGCAGACTGCGGTGATGAAAACCCGCATGCAGCCGATCAAGAAAGTCTTCGGTCGCTTCCCGCGACTGGTTCGCGACCTGGCCCGTCAGCTCAAGAAGGAAATCAACCTGGAGCTGGTCGGCGAAGAAACCGACCTGGACAAGAACCTCGTAGAGGCGCTTGCCGACCCGTTGGTCCACTTGGTGCGCAACGCGGTCGACCACGGTATCGAAATGCCGGAAGAGCGTGAAGCTTCAGGCAAGTCGCGTGGCGGTCGAGTGATTCTTTCTGCCGAGCAGGAAGGCGACCACATCCTGCTGTCGATTTCCGATGACGGCAAGGGCATGGACCCGAACGTTCTGCGCGGCATTGCCGTCAAGCGTGGCGTGATGGACAAGGATGCCGCCGACCGCCTGAGCGACACCGATTGCTACAACCTGATCTTTGCGCCGGGCTTCTCGACCAAATCCGAGATTTCCGATATCTCCGGACGCGGCGTGGGCATGGACGTGGTGAAAACCAAGATCGCCCAGCTCAACGGTACGATCAACATCTACTCCACCAAGGGCCAGGGCTCCAAGATTGTCATCAAGGTGCCTCTGACCCTGGCAATCATGCCGACCCTGATGGTCATGCTGGGCAACCAGGCGTTTGCCTTCCCGCTGGTCAACGTCAACGAAATCTTCCACCTGAACCTGTCGACCACCAATGTCGTCGATGGCCAGGAAGTGGTGATCGTGCGTGACAAGGCCTTGCCACTGTTCTATCTCAAGCGCTGGCTGATCAGCTCTGCCGCTTACGAAGAACAGCATGAAGGGCATGTGGTGATCCTTTCGGTGGGCACCCAGCGGATCGGCTTCGTGGTCGATCAACTGGTCGGCCAGGAAGAAGTGGTTATCAAACCGCTGGGCAAGATGCTGCAGGGTACGCCGGGCATGTCGGGCGCCACCATCACCGGTGACGGTCGCATCGCCTTGATTCTCGATGTACCGAGCATGCTCAAGCGTTACGCCGCACGGCGTATTTGATTCTGGTGACGCGGGCAGCGCAAGCTGCCTGCCGAGCCTATTGGAGTGTTTATGGCAGTCAAGGTCCTGGTGGTGGATGATTCCGGTTTCTTCCGCCGCCGCGTATCGGAAATTCTCTCTTCGGACCCTAACATCCAGGTCGTCGGCACGGCGACCAATGGCAAGGAAGCAATCGAGCAAGCTCTGGCGCTAAAGCCGGATGTGATCACCATGGACTACGAAATGCCGATGATGGATGGCATTACCTCCGTGCGTCACATCATGCAGCGCATTCCAACTCCGGTCCTGATGTTCTCTTCGCTGACCCACGAAGGTGCCCGCGTTACGCTGGATGCCCTGGACGCCGGCGCAGTGGACTTCCTGCCCAAGAATTTCGAAGACATTTCGCGCAACCCGACCAAGGTCAAGCAATTGCTGTGCGAAAAGATCAACAGCATCGCGCGCAGTAATCGCCGTTTCAGTGCTTCTGCCCCTGCTGCTGCACCTGCCGCGCCGGCACCAGCGCCAGCCGCAGCGCCGGGCCGTGCGCCTGTACCGCCAGCCCGCACCGTACCGACCCGTACTGCGCCGGCTCCAGCTGCGCATGCGCCCAGCCACGCTCATGCGCCGGCCGCACATGCTCATTCGGCAGCGCCCAAGCGCAAGGCTTACAAACTGGTCGCCATCGGTACTTCCACGGGCGGTCCGGTTGCCTTGCAACGGGTCCTGACCCAGCTGCCTGCCAATTTTCCGGCACCTATCGTTCTGATCCAGCACATGCCGGCAGCCTTCACTAAGGCCTTTGCCGAGCGTCTGGACAAGCTGTGCAATATCAGTGTCAAGGAAGCGGAGGATGGCGACATCCTGCGTCCGGGTCTTGCGTTGCTGGCGCCCGGCGGCAAGCAGATGATGGTCGACGGGCGTGGCGCAATCAAGATTCTGCCCGGCGACGAACGCCTCAACTACAAGCCATGTGTGGACATCACCTTCGGTTCGGCCTCCAAGTCCTATGGTGACAAGGTGCTGGCCGTGGTGTTGACCGGCATGGGCGCCGACGGTCGCGAAGGTGCCCGTCTGCTCAAGCAGGGCGGCAGCAGCGTCTGGGCTCAGGATGAGGCGAGCTGTGTGATCTATGGCATGCCAATGGCCATCGTCAAAGCCGATCTGGCAGACGCGATCTACAGTCTGGACGATATCGGTCGGCATCTGGTCGAGGCCTGTCTCTGATGGATGTACTGAGTCTTATCGGTCTTATCCTGGCATTCGTTGCCATCATCGGCGGTAACTTTCTCGAAGGCGGGCATCTGAGTGCTCTGGTCAATGGCCCGGCAGCCTTGATCGTGGTGGGCGGTACTTTGGGTGCTTCGCTGTTGCAGTCGTCGATGGGCGCTTTCATGCGTGCGGTGAAAATCGTGGGCTGGATTCTGTTTCCGCCACGCATCGATCTGGCTGGCGGTATAGACCGGGTGATTGCCTGGAGCCTGACCGCCCGAAAGGAAGGTCTGCTGGGGCTGGAAACGGTTGCCGATACCGAACCCGACAACTATTCCCGCAAGGGCCTGCAGTTGCTGGTGGACGGTGCCGAGCCCGAGGCGATTCGCAGCATTCTGGAAGTGGATCTCATCACCCAGGAAACCCGGGACATCCAGGCTGCCAAGGTATTTGAAAGCATGGGCGGCTATGCGCCGACCGTAGGTATCATCGGTGCGGTCATGGGGCTGATCCATGTGATGGGCAACCTGGCCGACCCGAGCCAGTTGGGCAGTGGTATCGCCGTAGCTTTCGTTGCGACCATTTATGGTGTCGCCATGGCCAACCTGATCCTCTTGCCGGTGGCCAACAAGCTCAAGGCGATTGCTCATCGTCAGGCGCGTTACCGGGAAATGCTGCTTGAAGGCCTGCTTTCCATTGCCGAGGGTGAAAACCCGCGCTCCATCGAACTCAAGCTGCAAGGCTTCATGGAGTAACACCGCATGGCTCGCCGTCGTCCACCCGAAGAGCACGAGAATCATGAGCGTTGGCTGGTTTCCTATGCCGACTTCATTACGCTGCTGTTTGCCTTTTTCGTGGTGATGTACTCGATCTCGTCGATCAACGAAGGCAAGTACAAGATTCTTTCTCAGGCACTGGTCGGCGTATTCAACGACGCCGAGCGCACCATGAAGCCCATTCCCATCGGTGAGCAGCGCCCGCAGAGCGTCACGCCTGCCCAGCCGCTGCTCAAGGATAGCGAGCAGACCGATGCCGGCATAGGCCAGAAATCCGACGATCCTCTGCAAAGCATTGCCAACGATGTGCGCGATGCCTTTGGCGACCTGATCAAGTCCGACCAGATGACGGTGCGCGGCAACGAGTTGTGGATCGAGATCGAACTCAATTCGAGCCTGTTGTTCGGCAGTGGCGATGCAATGCCGAGCGACAAGGCGTTCACCATCATTGAAAAGGTTGCCGGGATCGTCAAACGCTTCGACAACCCGATCCACGTCGAGGGTTTCACCGACGACCAGCCGATCAGTACGGCCCAGTACCCGACCAACTGGGAACTGTCGTCGGCCCGTTCCGCAAGCATTGTGCGCATGCTGGCCATGGACGGGGTCAATCCTGCCAGGCTGGCCTCGGTCGGCTATGGCGAGTTCCAGCCGATTGCTTCCAATACCACGGCGTCGGGGCGTGCAAAGAACCGGCGCGTGGTGCTGGTCATCTCGCGTAACCTGGATGTGCGCCGCAGTCTGACCAGTACCGGAACGGCTAATGCACAACCTGATGCGGCATTGAGGCGTGCTGGCACACAAACTGCACCTGTGCCAGCAAAGCCGCCGGTACGCGCGAACGCCGTCAATTCTCCGTCACCCGCCCTCTAGTAGTCGTTATCGATATGGTCGTCGTTGTGCGGAAGGAAAAACATCAATGAGAGTCTGGGCAGTAGCCAATCAGAAAGGTGGAGTCGGCAAGACCACTACGACCATTGCCCTGGCCGGATTACTGGCTGACGCGGGCAAGCGCGTGGTCGTGGTCGATCTGGACCCCCACGGCTCCATGACCAGCTACTTCGGGCACAACCCCGACGAGCTTGAACACAGCGTATTCGATCTGTTCCTGCACAAAGGCTCGGTCCCCGACGGGTTGCCGGGCCAGTTGTTGCTGCCGACCAGCGATGAGCGTATTTCCCTGCTGCCTTCCAGTACTGCCCTGGCCACGCTGGAGCGCCAGTCGCCCGGTCAGAGCGGGTTGGGGCTGGTGATCGCCAAAAGCCTCGCGCAGTTGTGGCAGGATTTTGACTATGCCCTGATCGACAGTCCGCCCTTGCTGGGCGTCTTGATGGTCAATGCCCTGGCGGCCAGTCAGCAACTGGCGATTCCGGTGCAGACCGAGTTTCTGGCCGTCAAAGGCCTGGAGCGGATGGTCAATACCCTGGCCATGATCAACCGTTCACGCAAGACACCGTTGCCCTATACCATCGTGCCGACCCTGTTCGACCGCCGGACCCAGGCATCGATGGGCACGCTCAAGTTGTTGCGCGACAGTTACCCCGAGCATGTCTGGAAGGCTTACGTTCCGGTCGACACCCGTCTGCGCGATGCCAGCCGGGCGGGCGTGACACCTTCGCAGAACGACGGCAAGAGCCGTGGCGTCATGGCTTACCGGGCGCTGCTCAAACACATGCTCTCCGAGCAACTCACGGCTCAGGTGGCTTGACGTGCGCGCCTATTCTTTCTGTGCAGCCCGCTCAAGTCAGGCCTCAATGCGGCCGATAACCTTATCAGGCGGCACTCGCTCCATTTATCGTTGGGCCCCGGTATGAACCGCCCTGTAGAAGTTGCTACACGACCAAAAATGGCATTGCAGTCGTATCTGGATGCCCTGCTTCAGGAAGCCACTGAAGAGCTTGAAGAACCGTCGGAAACTATCGATGAGTTCCAGGCCGCAGTGCGCGAGGAGCAGGCTTACGATGCGCGCATGCAGCAGAAGGTCAAACCCGTTGCAGTCGCCGTTGCGGCACCTGCTCCGGTTGCGGTACCCGTAGCTGTGGCTGCGCCGGTGGTAACACCTGTAGTGGCGCCTGTAATAGTGCCTGCACCGGTGGTTGTGGCCGAAGCCGTGGTAGCCGAAGTTGCCGTGCCGACCGTGGAAGTGGTCGAGCCGGTGGTGCAGTTGAGTATCGCTGCCGAACAGCGTACGCCGACTCCGCCGCCATCCCTTGAAGGGCGTCCGGCCTGGGCCGACGAACCGTTCGAGTGCCTGTTGTTCGATGTAGCGGGTTTGACGTTGGCCGTACCGCTGATATGCCTGGGGTCGATCTATCCCCTGGCAGGCCAGGAATTGACACCCTTGTTCGGTCAGCCGGACTGGTTTCTCGGGATTCTGCCCAGTCAGGCAGGCAACCTGAAAGTTTTGGATACAGCGCGCTGGATCATGCCTGATCGCTACCGCGACGATTTTCGCCAGGGATTGCAATACGTGATCTCGGTTCAGGGCTACGAGTGGGGGCTGGCAGTGCATCAGGTCAGCCGTTCATTGCGTCTCGACCCGAACGAGATCAAGTGGCGCACCCATCGTGGTCAGCGTCCGTGGTTGGCGGGGACAGTCATCGAGCACATGTGCGCGTTGCTGGATGTTGCAGAGTTGGCCGAGCTGATAGCCAGTGGCGCGGTCAAGCAGTTGAAAAAATCGAAATAATCATGGGTTGACGCCAGGCGCGTCACTCGCAGAGTACACACGTGAGGGGTTAGCGGTATGAATAAGTCGTCTGCACAAGGTTCTGAAGATCCTATCCTGCAATGGGTTACCTTCCGCCTGGACAATGAGTCGTATGGCATCAATGTGATGCAGGTCCAGGAAGTGCTGCGTTACACCGAAATCGCTCCGGTGCCGGGTGCGCCAAGCTATGTGCTGGGCATCATCAACCTGCGCGGTAACGTTGTGACCGTGATCGACACCCGTCAGCGCTTCGGCCTGGCTCCGGTGGAAGTCAGCGACAACACCCGTATCGTGATCATCGAAGCCGACAAGCAGGTTGTCGGGATTCTGGTCGATAGCGTGGCTGAAGTGGTTTATCTGCGTCAGTCCGAAGTCGAAACCGCGCCGAACGTGGGCAACGACGAAACGGCCAAGTTCATTCAGGGCGTCTGCAATAAGAACGGCGAGTTGCTGATTCTGGTCGAGCTGGACAAAATGATGTCCGAAGAAGAGTGGTCCGAGCTGGAGAACATCTGATTGATTCTTGAGGTAGCAGTCGTCTTTCTGGGCATTCTCTGGGTCGTGACCCTGGGAATGTTCCTGACTCATACCCGGCGTCAACGTGCACTCGACGCCGAGCGTGATGAAGCCATTGCCCTGCGGGACCAGCGGCTGCGGGAGTTGGCCAAGCGTGTCGACACCTTCCAGAACGGCACGGTACGCATGGGGGAAGACCTGCACGAGTTGCGCGCGATGGTCGCGCCTCTGCCTGACAAGCTCACCGCCCTTGAACAGCGCGATCCCTCCACGCTGTCCTTCGCCCAGGCCGCACGCCTGGTCGGCATGGGTGCAAGTGTCGATGAGCTGACTCAATCCTGCGGCCTGACCCAGGCCGAAGCGCAGTTGATGAGCAAGTTGCATCGCAACTCTGCGGATCAATAGTTGTAGATAGCGTCTTGCCCCGTCGCGGCCAAGGCCTCTCCCATGGACAGTTCAGACTGTGGGAGGCAGCTTGCTGGCAACTTTACCGTTGTGCCAGCAAGCTGCCTCCCATCTGATTCCATGCGGCTTTTGTCAACGAGGGGTGATATCCCGCTCGATTGGTGGCGCATCGGGGTCCTGGCCTGCCGGGAACTTGCCCTTCAGGTGCCAGGCAAAGGCAATGATCTCGGCGATGGTCAGGTACAGCGGTTCCGGGATGCTGTCACCCAGTTCCATGCGCGCCAGCAGTTTGACCAGCTCGGCGTTTTCATAGATCGGCACTTCATGTTCCCTGGCAATCGCCAGAATCGCTTCGGCCAGTTGATCGTCGCCCTTGGCACTCAGGGTCGGTGCCTTTTGCCCGTCGTAAGTCAGGGCGATGGCCTGGCGAGGCATGTGGTCAGGTTGAGTCATCAGGCGTTCTCGTCGATCCAGCGTTGTTCAAGTGCGGTGCGCGGGCCTTGTGGTGGCGCGCCATGGCTGCAGGCCAGCTCGCCTACCGCCAGGCCGCAGGCGATCAGTCGTTCGCGCAGATAGCCCAGTTCCTGGCCGATCAGGTTTGCACTGCTTGGGCGCTCGGCCCAGAGATGACTGGACAGCGTGCCGCGGATCAACTGTGCACGCACCTGCAACGGCCCCAGCGGCTCCAGATCGAAGGCCAGGTCGATGCGCCAGAGTTTTTCCCGGGTCTCCTTGATTTCATTGCCGTCCTGATCCTCGGCCGACTCCTGCTCCGGCGCATCTTCACGCTGCAACTTGACCTGCAAAGGCACGATGTCATGAGCGTTGCGCATCGGTACTTCCATCTGCCAGGTGGTGACTTGCGTCCCGTCGGCGTTGGTGCGGGTCTGCTCCAGTCCGCCCAGTTGATGGCTTTGCAGGCGTGATACAGCTGCCGCAGCGAGTTTGAGCAGCAGCTCCAGGTCTTCTTCCTTGTCGCCGCCGCTGACATCGCGGGAGGGCAGGGGAAAGCTGCTCGGCTGACTGCGCGCTGCCACCAGGCCAAGAGTGCCCAAGGCGTTGCGGATGGTGCTGGGGATCACCCGGGTCAGCATGTTCGACGCCGCGGCGGCATTGTATGAAGCGTTGCCCGGCAGTTCTGGCAAAATCTGCGCGATCAGGCGCATCAGGTTGGCCTTCATGTCCGGCGACTGCATCGGGTTCAGGCCGGCCAGCAGCTTGGCTTCCATGAACATGCCGCTGGCATTCAGGGCCTGGGCCACGTTCGCCGGTTTGGTCAACTGCTCGACATCGGGAATGTTGGCCAGCAACTGATTGATGCTGGCCTGCAAGGGCGCGGAAATTCCGGGATTGGTGCGCGGCAGGTTCTGCAGGGCGCTGATCAGGTTTTCCAGCGAGCCCTGGCGATTCTGCTGGGTGGCCAGTTGTTGCGCGACCGCCAGTTGATCGAGGCGGCCGGGCAGGGGGACGAAGCTCAGCGACTGATTGCCCTGCACCTGAGCGCTGAGCAGACTGCCCACGGTCAATGGCTGCGGGCTCTCGATGGTCAGGCTGGCACCCGCCTGGGCGGTATTGAGCAGCATCACGATCGAGCGATAGTTCTGCGGGTTACCGGCCAGCTGGCTGACGATCTGGCTGGTCATGACCTTGGCCTGCAACAGGGTACCCAGCGGTAATTGTTTAAGATCGATGCTGGTTTGCGAGTTTTTCAACGCATTGTTGATCTGCTGCAAGGTCAGCGTCAGTTCATTGGGCGATGCTTGTGCCACTTGCAGGGTGGTTCCAGGCGTAAACGGCAGGCTGCTGCTGACCGGCAGGTTGGTCTGGCTGCCATTGCTGAGCATCAGCCGGACCAGTAACTGGAATTGCTGGTTGACCTGCTTGAGGGTCAGCACCTCGGCTTCGGCGGTTTCGCCTTCGGGCACGAGATTGCTTGCCGCTTGCAGCAGTGTCAGAACCTGCGCCTGGGTAACGGTCGCCTTCAGCAGGGCTGTTGGCGGTGTGGCGGCAGGAACGCTGGTGATATCACCCGTCATCGAATCTCGACCTGTGGAAGTTGCCCTCTTGGTATCAGGACACACATGTATAATGCCGGCCACGCATGGCCCGGAAATAAAGTTGCACCAATGTAACGGCCGTTTCAATGCCTACTTGAACAGCCCCTTTCTCTGTTTGCGCCCTGTACGTTGCCCCGCGAGACGTCAGCGCAATGCTGGAAGCCATCGATGACCCTTGTCACCCCACTTCTGGAAGCGATCAGCCTGTCTTGCGAGCGTGACTGGCGAATGCTGTTCGAGCATTTCGAGCTGCGTCTCGATAGCGGCGACATGCTGCAGATCAGCGGTCCCAATGGCAGTGGCAAGACCAGTCTCCTGCGCCTGTTGTCGGGGCTGATGCAGCCGACGACCGGCGAAGTGCGCCTCAATGGCCAGCCTCTTGAAAGGCAGCGCGCCGAGCTTGCGCGCAACCTGCTCTGGATTGGCCATGCCGCGGGGATCAAGGAACTGCTGACCCCCGCAGAAAACCTCTCCTGGCTGTGTGCGTTGCATCAGCCGATGCAAGACGCCGATATCTGGCAGGCACTGGAGTCCGTCGGTTTGCAGGGTTTCGAGGACGTGCCGTGCCACACTTTATCGGCCGGGCAGCAGCGCCGCGTGGCACTGGCCCGCCTGTATCTGCCGGCACCCCCCATCTGGATTCTCGACGAACCGTTCACCGCCCTGGACAAGCAGGGTGTCGCGCAACTGGAAAATCATCTGGCCGAACACTGCGAACGAGGCGGAATGATCGTCATGACCACCCATCACACACTGACCCGCATTCCGGCGGGTTATCGCGACATTGATCTGGGACAGTGGTCGGTATGAGCAATGTATTTACCCTGCTACTGGTCCGCGAGGCGCGCCTGTTGGTGCGTCGTCCTGCGGAACTGCTCAACCCACTGGTTTTTTTCGCTATCGTGATTGCATTGTTCCCCCTGGCGGTCGGCCCGCAGACTCAATTGTTGCAAACCTTGTCGCCAGGACTGCTCTGGGTTGCCGCACTTTTGTCGGTCCTGCTCTCGCTGGACGGGCTGTTCCGCAGTGATTTCGAGGACGGCTCACTGGAACAGTGGGTCCTTTCGCCGCACCCCCTGGCTATTCTGGTCCTCGCCAAAGTACTGGCACACTGGATATTTTCCGGGTTGGCGCTGGTATTGTTGGCGCCGTTGCTGGCGCTGATGCTCGGTCTGCCTGCTCACTGCCTGCCGGTCCTGCTGTTTTCCCTGTTGCTGGGGACGCCGGTCCTGAGCCTGCTGGGCGCCGTGGGTGCTGCACTGACCGTTGGCTTGAAACGTGGCGGCCTGTTGCTCGCCCTGTTGATCCTGCCGTTGTACATCCCGGTACTGATTCTGGGCAGTGGCGCACTGGACGCGGCCCTGCAAGGCATGCCGGCAACCGGTTATCTACTCTGGCTTGGCAGCCTGACCGCTTTGGCTGTAACCCTGACACCCTTTGCAATAGCCGCCGGCCTTAAGATCAGCGTCGGCGAATAATTGAGGTTCTGAGGCTGGCGGCTGCCGGCTATCAGTAAAAACCCGGGATGCACCGTGATGAAAAGCAGCGTGATGAAAAACAGCATCAGTTGGGCCTGGTTCCACAAGCTCGGTTCGCCGAAATCGTTTTATGCCATCAGTGGACGCCTGCTGCCCTGGCTGAGTGCTGCCGCGGTGCTGCTGATCGGCATCGGTGCCGTCTGGGGCCTGGCCTTCGCGCCGCCTGACTACCAACAGGGCAACAGCTTTCGCATCATCTATATTCACGTTCCTTCGGCCATGCTGGCCCAGTCCTGCTATGTGATGCTGGCTGTGTGTGGCGTGGTCGGTCTGGTCTGGAAGATGAAACTGGCCGATGTCGCGCTACAGAGCGCGGCTCCGATCGGCGCCTGGATGACGGCCCTGGCGCTGGTGACCGGTGCCATCTGGGGCAAGCCGACCTGGGGTTCGTGGTGGGTCTGGGATGCGCGCCTGACCTCCATGCTGATTCTGCTGTTCCTGTACTTCGGCCTGATCGCCCTGGGCAACGCCATCACCAATCGCGACAGCGCGGCCAAGGCCTGTGCGGTGCTGGCCATTGTCGGGGTCGTGAATATCCCGATCATCAAATACTCGGTGGAGTGGTGGAATACCCTGCATCAGGGCGCAACCTTCAGCCTGACCGAAAAACCGGCAATGCCCGCCGAGATGTGGTTGCCGCTGCTGTTCACGACCCTGGGTTTCTACTGCTTCTTCGGCGCGGTGCTGCTGTTGCGCATGCGCCTTGAAGTGCTCAAGCGCGAGGCGCGGACCAGTTGGGTGAAAGCCGAAGTCCTCGGCAGCCTCGGGCAGGACCCGACCAGCCGACCTTCTTCATCCCGCGGAGGCGCACAGTGAGTTTCGAGTCATTCAGTGATTTCCTGGCCATGGGTCGCCATGGCCTGTTCGTCTGGTCGGCTTACGGTATCTGTCTGTTCGTGCTGATTCTCAACGTGGCGCTGCCGTTACTGGCGCGTCGGCGTTACCTGCAACAAGAGGCGCGCCGTCTGCGCTGGGAGAGCAAGAAGTGAATCCGCTGCGCAAAAAGCGTCTGTTGATCATCCTGGCGATACTGGCCGGAGTCAGCATTGCCCTGACTCTGGCGCTCAGCGCCCTGAAGGAAAACATCAATCTGTTCTACACCCCGACCCAGATCGCCAACGGCGAAGCGCCTCTGGACACGCGCATCCGCGCTGGCGGCATGGTCGAGAAGGGCTCGCTGCAACGCTCTGCCGACTCACTGGATGTGCGCTTCGTGGTCACCGATTTCAGCAAGTCCGTGACCATCACCTATCGCGGCATCCTGCCGGACCTGTTCCGCGAAGGGCAGGGCATCGTGGCATTGGGCAGGCTCAACGCCGATGGCGTGGTAGTTGCCGATGAGGTGCTGGCCAAGCATGACGAAAAGTACATGCCGCCCGAAGTGACCAAGGCGTTGCAGGAAAGTGGCCAGTCCGCTCCGGCAGCATCCTCCATACCACCCAGGCAGGGCTAAGACATGATTCCTGAACTCGGCCATCTGGCCATGATTCTGGCCTTGTGCCTGGCCATCGTGCAGGCCATTGTGCCGTTGCTGGGAGCCTGGCGAGGCGACCGGCTGTGGATGGGCCTGGCCCGACCGGCGGCCTGGGGACAATTCAGCTTTCTTGTGTTCGCCTTCGGTTGCCTGACCCATGCCTTCATGACCGATGACTTCTCGGTGGCCTACGTCGCGCAGAACTCCAACAGCGCCTTGCCCTGGTATTACAAGTTCAGTGCCGTATGGGGTGCCCATGAAGGCTCGTTGCTGCTCTGGGCACTGATCCTCAGTGGCTGGACCTTTGCCGTATCGGTCTTCTCCCGGCAACTGCCACAGGTCATGCTGGCGCGGGTCCTGGCGGTGATGGGCATGATCAGCGTCGGCTTTATGTCGTTTCTGATCCTGACCTCCAATCCGTTCACGCGCATCCTGCCGCAGGTTCCGGCCAATGGCCGCGACCTCAATCCGCTGTTGCAGGACATCGGCCTGATCGTGCATCCGCCGATGCTGTACATGGGGTATGTCGGCTTCTCGGTGGCCTTTGCCTTTGCCATCGCCGCCTTGCTGGGCGGGCGCCTGGATGCGGCCTGGGCACGCTGGTCGCGGCCCTGGACCATCGTCGCCTGGGCGTTTCTGGGGATCGGCATCACCCTGGGTTCGTGGTGGGCCTATTACGAGCTGGGCTGGGGCGGCTGGTGGTTCTGGGATCCGGTCGAAAATGCCTCGTTCATGCCCTGGCTGGTAGGTACTGCGCTGATTCACTCGCTGGCAGTCACCGAAAAACGCGGCGTATTCAAAAGCTGGACGGTACTGCTGGCCATTGCGGCGTTTTCCCTGAGCCTGCTGGGAACCTTCCTGGTGCGCTCCGGGGTGCTGACCTCGGTGCATGCCTTTGCTTCCGATCCGGCCCGAGGCGTGTTCATCCTGATGTTCCTGCTGGCGGTGGTCGGCGGTTCGCTGACGCTGTTCGCCATTCGCGCTCCGGTGGTGAAAAGCCAGGTCGGCTTTAGCCTGTGGTCGCGAGAAACGCTGCTGCTGGGCAATAACCTGGTGCTGGTGGTCGCGGCCTCGATGATTCTGCTCGGCACCCTGTATCCACTGGTGCTGGATGCCATGAGCGGCGCCAAGATGTCAGTCGGCCCGCCGTACTTCAATGCGCTGTTCGTGCCGCTGATGGGGCTGTTGATGGTCGTGATGGCGGTTGGCGTGCTGGTGCGCTGGAAAGACACGCCGCTCAAATGGCTGCTGGGCATGCTGGCGCCGGTATTGATCGGCAGTGCGCTGCTGGCGGTGATCGCCGGTTTCGTGCTGGGTGATTTCCATTGGGCGGTGCTGGCGACCTTCATGCTGGCCGCCTGGGTGTTGCTGGCCGGCGTTCGCGACCTGCTGGACAAGACCCGTCACAAAGGTCTGCTCAAGGGCGCTCGCGGTCTGAGCCGCAGCTATTGGGGCATGCAACTGGCGCACATCGGTATTGCGGTCTGTGCCCTGGGTGTCGTGCTGTCGAGCCAGAACAGCGCCGAGCGCGACTTGCGTCTGGCGCCCGGTGAATCCACCGAACTGGGTGGCTATCAGTTCGTCTTCGAGGGTGCACGGCACTACGAAGGGCCGAACTTCACCTCGGATCGCGGCACGGTGCGGGTGATGCAGGATGGCAAGGTGATCTCGGTACTGCACCCGGAAAAACGCCTCTACACCGTACAGCAGTCGATGATGACCGAGGCCGGTATCGATGCTGGCGTGACCCGCGACCTGTATGTCGCCCTTGGCGAACCCCTGGGCAATGGCGCCTGGGCAGTGCGCGTGCACGTCAAACCGTTCGTGCGCTGGATCTGGTTCGGTGGCTTGCTGACAGGCCTCGGCGGGCTGCTCGCGGCCATGGACCGGCGCTACCGTGTCAAGGTCAAGAACAAAGTGAGTGATGCGCTGGGCATGACGGGAGCGGCGGCATGAAACGTTGGATCATGGTACTGCCACTGGCGATCTTCCTGGTGGTTGCGGTGTTTCTCTATCACGGCCTTTATCAGAATCCCGCCGAGTTGCCCTCGGCGCTGATCGACAAGCCGTTTCCCGAGTTTTCCCTGCCTCAGGTCGAGGGCGACAAGCTCCTGACCCGTGCCGATTTGCTCGGCAAACCGGCGCTGGTCAATGTCTGGGGCACCTGGTGTGTCGCCTGCCGGGTCGAGCACCCGGTGCTCAACAAGCTGATGCAGCAGGGCGTGCTGATCTACGGCATCAACTACAAGGATGTGAATGCCGACGCGATCAAGTGGCTCAAGGACTTTCACGACCCCTATCAACTGAACATTCGCGACGAGGCCGGTTCGCTGGGCATGAACCTTGGTGTATACGGCGCGCCGGAAACCTTCCTGATCGACAGCAAGGGCATCATTCGCCACAAGTACGTCGGCGTGATCGACGAAACCGTCTGGCGGGAAAAACTGGCCGGCCTGTATCAGGCGCTGGTTGACGAGGCCAGGCCATGAAGCGCTGGTTGACTGCCGCAGTCCTGAGCCTGGGCCTGGCCGGCTTCGCCCAGGCGGCCATTGATGCCTACCAGTTTCGTGACGAAGCCGAACGCGCCCGTTACAGCGAACTGACCAAGGAACTGCGCTGCCCCAAATGCCAGAACCAGGACCTCGCCGACTCCAACGCGCCGATTGCCGCTGACCTGCGCAAGGAAATCTACCGCATGCTCGGCGAAGGCCAGAGCAACCAGCAGATTGTCGAGTTCATGGTCGATCGCTATGGCGAGTTCGTGCGTTACAACCCGCAATTGAGCTCACGTACCTGGCTGCTCTGGTTCGGCCCGGCACTGCTGTTGATCGGCGGGCTGGTAGTGATTGGGGTGATCGTCGGACGTCGTCATGGTGAGCGCCGTGAAGAAGCCGATGTTCTTTCCGACGAGGAGCGTCTGCGCCTCGCCCATCTGTTGGATAAAAACCGAGAATGATCGATTTCTGGATGGCAGCCGGCCTGCTGTTGCTGGCGGCCCTGAGTTTCTTGTTGATCCCGGTCCTGCGCGGACGTCATGTGCAGCCGGAAGAAGACCGCACCGCGCTCAATGTCGCCCTGTATCAGGAACGTGTGGCCCAGTTGCAGGACCAGCAGGAGGAGGGCGTGCTTTCCGCTGCGCAGATGCAGAGCGGGCGTGCCGAAGCGGCGCGGGAACTGCTGGCCGATACCGAAGGTGTCGAACCTGTGCGCAATTCGCGCCTGGGCAAGGCGCTGCCATTGCTGGCGGCAGTTCTGGTGCCTGTGCTGGGCATGGGGCTGTACCTGCATTACGGCGCCAGCGACAAGGTCGAACTGGCCCGCGAGTTCTCGCAGCCGCCGGTTTCCCTGGCGGACATGACCCAGCGTCTTGAGCGCACGGTACAGGCGCAGCCTGATTCTGCCGAAGGCGTCTATTTTCTGGCGCGCAGCTACATGGCCCAGGAACGTACCGGCGATGCGGCGAACATGTTCGAGCGTGCGGTAGCGCTGGCCGGGCGTCAGCCGGAATTGCTCGGGCAATGGGCCCAGGCCCTGTACTTCGCCAGTGACAAACAATTCACCCCGCAGGTCCAGGCCCTGACCGACGAAGCACTCAAGGCCGATCCGAAAGAAGTCACCAGCCTTGGCTTGTTGGGTATCGCCGCCTTTGAAAGCGAGCGCTATCAGGCCGCAGTGGACTACTGGGGCCGCCTGCTGGCTGCGCTGCCTGCGCAGGATCCGTCCCGTGCGGCGCTGGAAGGCGGTATTGCAAAAGCCCGGGAAAACCTTGCTGCTGGTGCTGGCGTTGTCCAGGCCGAGCCTGCTGCAGCCGGCGCGCGCCTCAAGGTGCGTGTCGACCTTGCCCCGGCGCTCAAGGCCAGTGTCCAGCCGGGCGACAGCGTGTTCATCTTTGCGCGTGCAGTGAATGGTCCTCCAGCGCCACTGGCGGTCAAGCGCATCACCGTGGCCGACTTGCCCGCGCAGGTCGAACTGGGAGATTCCGACGCAATGATGCCGCAACTGAAACTGTCGAACTTTGCGCAAGTCCAACTGGTTGCACGGGTGTCCCGTGCAGGGCAGCCGACCACAGGAGAGTGGGTGGGCCGCAGCCAGCCACTGGCCAGTAGCAGCACGGCGCAGCAGGCGTTAACTATCGACAGTCCTGACAAATAGAGAATCGCTTATGTACCGCACAGCACGCATTACCTTATTGGGTCTGGTCCTGGGTTTGAGTGCCTGTGCGGTCCAGCCCCCGGAACCGCACGGCCAGGAACCGATCCAGTCCTTGCCGGGCGGTCAGCAGCCCGGCAGCCCACGCCCGACCACCCCCAAACCAGCGCCCAAGACCCCGGTGCCCGCGCCGAAAACCTCGGCCAGCTTCGCCCCGCCACCGGGCGGTAATAGTCATTGGGATGCACGAATGGGCGTGTACGTGATGGAAGACCAGGACAATACCTTCTACCGCCAGCGCACCTACTACCAGTGGAATAACGGCTGGAGCTGGTCGACCAACCCGAATGGGCCGTGGCAGGCGACCGATACCAGCGGAGTGCCGGCAGGATTGGGAAGACAGTTCGGGAATTGATGAAGCGTGAAAAGTCTGGCAGGAATAACCTGTATTGCCTGCCAGACTTTATCAGAAGTTAAAACGTGCCAGGAATGGTGAACAGTGTCGTATTACCGCTCATGGTCCAGTTGGCTATCGTAGTAACACCGACATTTTCTATCCGATAGCGGTAAGTGCCGTTGGCGCTGATAAAAAAGCTTTTGGTAACGGACGCCGAGCCGGTATTGGTACTGCTGGATACTACAGTCCAGGTAGAACCATTCTGCTTCTCGAAGATATGCTTGATCGAGTTGGTGCTTTTGTTGGCAGACAAGTCCTGGAAGGTAAACGTCTGTGGCCCTGCGCAAGTAATGTTGTAGGGACCATACACAATATCCTGATTATTGGCAGCCACGTTGGCCCCGCTACGGTTGACATTGAGTGTGGCGCAGGCGGCGTAGGCATTGCTGGTAACCAGTACGGCAGAGGCCAGAAGGGCCAGGCAAGTCTTCTTGAACATTGGAAAATCCTTTTTGTGTTGGCAGTGATTTTAAGGTGTGACACTTTCAATCAGGCGTGACAGTGCTCCCTTTTTATTTATAAAGGGTATTGTTCTTGTCTGGTTTTAGCAGGCTGGCGTGAATTTGACGTGCAACGATATGCTGTCAGTTACAGAGCCCGGCAGAAAAATAAATTAGATTTCAAGTGCTGAATAAACTTGAGCGCTGGACACCTTCCGTGTGGTGATGCATCCCTGTTTCAAGTAGTAGTGAATACTTGTGTGGCATGTTTATAGCCATTAAGTTTAAAGCGTGCAAGCTTTTTGTTACGTTGCCAGAAATACCGCCGTCGCGGCCAAGGCCCCTCCCACAAGTCTGTATTTTGCCTGTGGAAAGGGACAAGGCTGCCGTGTTTTCAGCGCGGCTCAACCGGCTCCTGCGGTGGTGTTACTTGCCCGAATAAACCTGATCGAACACGCCACCGTCGATAAAGTGGGTCTTCTGCACGGTGCGCCAGTCACCGAAGGTTTTTTCTACCGACAGGAAGTCGACTTGCGGGAAGCGATCCTTGTACTTGGCCAGTACGGCCGGGTCGCGTGGGCGCAGGTAGTTGTTGGCGGCAATTTCCTGAGCTTCAGGCGACCACAGGTATTTCAGATAGCCTTCGGCCAGGGCGCGGGAGTTTTTCTTGTCCACGACCTTGTCGACCACACTCACCGGCGGCTCGGCTTCTGCGGAAACACTTGGGTAAACCACTTCAAACTGGTCGCGACCGAACTCACGGGCGATCATTTCCGCTTCGTTCTCGAAGGTGACCAGCACGTCGCCGATCTGGTTGGTCATGAAGGTGGTGGTTGCGCCACGACCGCCGGTGTCGAGCACCGGTACGTGCTTGAACAGCTGGCCGACGAATTTCCTGGCCGCTGCTTCATCGCCGCCATTCTTCAGGGTGTAGCCCCAGGCCGACAGATAGGTGTAGCGACCGTTACCCGAGGTTTTCGGGTTCGGAACGATGACTTCGACGCCATCCTTGATCAGGTCCGGCCAGTCTTTCAGGGCTTTGGGGTTGCCTTTGCGCACGATGAAAACGGTGGCGGAAGTGAAGGGCGCGCTGTTGTTCGGCAGGCGGCTGACCCAGTCCTTGGGAACCAGTTCGCCGTTGTCGGCCAGGGCGTTGATGTCAGTGGCCATGTTCATGGTGATGACGTCAGCCGGCAGGCCATCGATCACTGAACGCGCCTGCTTGCTCGAACCGCCGAAGGACATCTGTACCGTGACGTCTTCCTTGTGCTCGGCTTTCCAGTGTTTCTGGAACGCGCTGTTGTAGTCTTTGTAGAAATCACGCATCACGTCGTAGGAAACGTTGAGCAGAGTCGGGGCGGCCTGTGCGGCGCTGGCGAAGGCCAGGCCAGCGGCCAGTAACGAGGCGGCGAAGAGTTTGTTCACTGCGCATTCCTTGAGTTGACAGTCATTGTTATGGGGCTGATGGCGTAATGCCGCGACTATAGCCGCTGGGCATTCGCCTCATAAAGATTAAAAACGTCTTTGCTTATTCCTTGGGAAACAGGGCATTGCCGCATCGCGAACAGAACGCTGCGCCATGCTCATGGAGCTTTTTCACGCAGACCGGACAGTCGTGTTTCAACTGTTCGCCGCGCATGGCATTGGCCAGTTCGGCGGTGAATATACCGGTGGGTACGGCAATGATCGAGTAACCGATGATCATCACGATCGATGACACCATTTGCCCCACGGGCGTCTTGGGCACGATATCGCCGAAACCCACGGTAGTCAGGGTCACGATAGCCCAGTAGATGCCTTTCGGGATGCTGGTGAAGCCATTCTGCGGGCCTTCGATCACATACATCAGCGTGCCGAACACGGTAACCAGAGTCGAGACGCTGACCAGAAACACGATGATCTTCTGCTTGCTGCCGCGTAGCGCCTCGACCAGATAGTGCGCCTGACGCAGATAAGGGCTGAGTTTTAGGACCCGGAAGATGCGCATCATACGGATGATCCGCACGATCAGCAGGTACTGGGCATCGCTGTAGTAGATCGCCAGCACGCCCGGCACGATGGCCAGCAGATCCACCAGGCCATAGAAGCTGAACGCATATTTCAGCGGCCTTGGCGAACAGTAGAGACGCAGGATGTACTCGACGGCAAAGACCAGCGTAAAGCCCCATTCCAGATAGGTGAGCAGGTCAGCGTAGTCGCGGTGGATATCCTGGATGCTGTCGACCACGGTCACCAGCAGACTGAGCAGAATGACAATCAGTAGAATCTTGTCGAAGCGCCGTCCGGCGGGAGTATCGGTCTCGAAAATAACGCGGTGCAGCCGCTGGCGGCGGCTGAGAGTGGTATCCATGGTTGCTCTCGCAATAAATATTGCGAAAGCTTAATGCCCAGCATCGGGAAGAATCCATTTTCTTTTGACGCTTGCGTAACCCGTACGCAAGCGCCAGCCGTTTCCGATTAATTGTTGTCAGGATTTGCGAGCTTGTTCAGAAGTCTGGCCTGGTGTGCTTTTTCCAGAACCTTTTGAGCATATTGCTCTGCGTCATCGAGTGTCTGGACGGTGGCGATCTGTCCTGTGGCTGCAAGCAGTCCGACGGCACCCAGGTTTTGCTCGGGAAGCAATCCGGCAGGTTTGCCTGCTGACAACTCTGCGTCCATTTTGCGAAGAATGGCCAGGGTGCCCGCCAGATTGCCGGAAACCGGAACGGGGTTGGCCAGAGTTGCAGCGTTCTCTGTTGCGACCGGTGTAGCCCTGGTTTCTTTCACTGGTGCCTTCGGGTCGGCCAGTGCGCTTGGGGTATCGCGTGGTGTGGTCAGCGAGAGCAGATGCAAGGGCGTATTGGCATTGGCGTCTCGCTGTGTCAGAGGCTTCAGGCCCCAGAGTTTTTCAAGCAGCGCAGGAATCGAAGCATGGTCGTACAGCGTCGGGTCCACCGTGCCCTTGGGAATCAGCGGCGATGCCACGATGGCTGGCACTCGAACGCCTGCTGTCGTGAAGTCGAAGCCATGGGTGTTGTTGCCGGCGGGAAATTTATCGCCCGGTGCAGTTATTGTCCCCGGCGTGACCGAGTCATAGAGACCGCCATGTTCGTCGTAAGTGACGATCAATAAGCTGGTGTCCCAATAAGGCGAATTACGGATGGCGGCATAGACGGCCTGCAGCAAGTGCTCCCCACCATAGACGTCATCCATCGGGTGCTGTGATGAGCCGCCCGCATAATCCGTGCTGGCACTCCCGTAATGAGGTTCTATGAACGTGTAGGAAAATGGATAGGGTTGTTGCAGATCGTCCGCAAAGTGCTGCAGGGATTCAATATCGAACACGGACAGACCTTTAAGGGCCGCCACCTGTGGGACCGCACCCAGTGGAGTTCCTCGTTCAGGCTGGTCGCTGTACAGGCTCAGATAGGTTTTTGGCTGAACCTGAGCATCGTTGTAAACCCTGTACTGGATGTTGGCATCTTTGAGGCGTTGGAAAATGGACCCGTTGGGGTAGACGAATCCATCGGTTGTTTCCCAGGTGAGCATCTGATTCTGCTGCGGGCTGTCGTCAAAGCCAGCCGACGAAGCGCCGTGAACGAAGAAGCGGTTCGGCCATGTCGGCCCTGGAATGGAAGAGTGCCAGTGATCGCATATAGCGAACTCGGTCGCCAGGTTGTAGATGACGGGCAGTTGCGTCGGCGTGTCGAAGCACGACATGACATCAATGACGTCTTCGGCTGATGGCGCTTTTTTCGGGTATTCCGTTGTTGATGTTGCGTAGCTTGAGGCGAACCCGGAATTGTTGATGGTGGGATAAGGTTGGCCTTGTTTGAAAACGGCATTTTCCCCGGCCAGTTGTTGCAATACGTCGTTGAATTCATGCCCCGGATCGCTTGGCATGCTCACGGGGGCGCTGGGCTGAACTTTATAGACGTCTCCCTGGTAAGTGTTCGAGTCATTGGTCGTGGCTGCCGTTATGCCCGGAATCCCGGACATGGCGAATATATTGTCGAACGAATGGTTTTCCAGCATGACGACAAATACATGGGTGATGGGGGCGGCGGGTGCCAGCTTTTTCATACCATCACTGCAGCCACCTGACTTCAATGCAATATTGAACTTCGCGGTGCTTACGGACAATGTAATGGTTTGCCCTGCATCCTTGCTTTGCAGTTGGCATTCTTTCTTGTAATTACCTTTGCCTGTGTTGGCGTAGTAGCCCGGCGATTCACCATCCCTGACGTTGAGCATGACGGACCAGTAATCCAGAATATCAATGGCATCCAGGCCTGTTTCAAAAGTAACTTCCAGTGGGCCTACAGTTTGTCCCGGTTGCGCAGCCCATTTTCCACATTGTCTTTGGTCGTTTGAGTCGCTGTGAAACAGAATAATGTCAGCATTTGCGCCAGTGTCATTGGTGATGAAAATGGTCGCGTTGTGTTTTGTTCCCATGCTGGTACTTCCCTTACAGGCAGGTGTTGGCTGTTATTGTCAGGCTTGTTACAAATGCTTGAATTGGCGAAGAGCTAGAGCTTGCTGGCTCTGGCCTGAGTGATCTGTTTCGCCATGGAGGCCAGGGCGTTGTCACAGAAGTCGTTGAGAAAGACGACAAGTCCCGATGCGCTCAAATTGCTGGCGACGTTCGCTACCAGCCACGGATAGGTATGGAAGTCGAATCCCGGCTTGGTTGACATTAACGGAGAAGAGGCATCGCTCAGGGTCACAATGGCGGGAGTGGCTGCTCCGTCCACGCCACTGGCTGTTCCTTGAAGTTGCAGCACGGTGTAGTCGTGGCTGGCCTGACCGTCCGTATTCATTCCTTTCAGGGCTGCCAGAATATTGTTCACGTCTGTTGTGGTGTAACTGTCGTTGTAGGAGTCGTACTTGGAGGCATCTTCAGTCGAGTCGGTCTGCGGTAGCAGAATCAGGCGTTTCGATTGCGAGAGCAGCGTTGTATAACTTGAGGCCAGATCACCTTTGTAGCCGGGCACGATCTTGCCAAGCGTCTTGGTGTTGGCCAGTGCAGTATTCAGCATCCCGTCGAGCACGTCGGGCGCCGGTTTCATCGTGTCTTGCGCGAAACCCTGGAAGTTCGGGCTGATGACGACAATTTCCGTCGGATGATGATCCAGCCAGCTCAGAATGTCTTCCAGGAAGCTCTGATACGAATAGCCTGGTATCAGGTTGTGCTGGTGATAGATGCCGCCCGTAATGTTCTGATAGCAATATCCCGGACGGAAGTCGAAATAGCGGGTACCTAGGTTGAGTTGTGCGGTGATGTTGTCTTTCTGGGTAAAAGCCAGGTTGATGATTGCGCGCAAGGCAATGGGTTTGGCCAGAAGAGCGATCGAGGAGCCGAATACACCTGTGAGAGAGGCCAGGAATTCAGCGTTATTCAACAGGCTTGTGACGAGTGTCGGATCAAACATGCCGGCGTCATGGGCGCCCGGCAATGCAAAGGTGGAAAATGGCTGTTCTGTCAGTGCCGTTCCCATGCTGTGGGCCAGATCCCCCATCCAGCCTGACATGTCGCCTGTGGCGTATACATAAGACTGGTCCTGGTTGGTAAGGCCGCCGCTGCCGCTTCCGCTGTCGTAGAAACCATAGGAAACCGCCCAGCCCTGTCCGAACAGGGAGGGGGTCTGCAGCATGTTGCCCAAGGTGGTATCGCCGAGGTTTCCGGTAAAGGGAGCAATATCTGCATACTTGTCCGCTATCGGCGCCTGATTCTTTGAAAGTTGCCAGCTATAGTGTCCGGTGTGTGAGTGCCAACTGATATCGTTTTCCGAGATCTGAAGATTGCCATGTTGCATCGTGTTCGGCGTATCAAGTTGATAGGAGGCCGTTTTATCGCCCCAATCGGTGGGTTGTTGGAAAAGGGTAGTGAATTCATTGGTTTCTACGTAGGCGTAATAATCGACGCCTTTGCCTGGCCAGCTCATGGTGTTTTCCTCAGGTTGATGAAGTCAATACAGACGTATGGCTCTATGTTCAATAAATGCATATATACGGGCGCAACAAAGCAGGACTTGAATAACATCAAGTCGGCAGCTTTCTATCGGTTGATATCTGACGTGCAGGGCAATGCCTTATAACGCTGCAAGGCAGGGTCATCGTCAAATTACAAGTTTTTACAGTCGAGTGGGGATCTACTGGAAGAGAAGTGCGCCATGCATGGCGGTCATCCTTGATTATAGTTTCAATGGTGGCTAAGTGATGGCCTTGCTATTTAATAGCACTATTGAAAACCGCTAGCAAGCTCAAAAAATATTAAATGTTCTTGAGCGGCAACAGAGCGTCCTTGTCTGCCATTCAACGCCTGCTGCCCTGTTTTCGGGCATTTATCAAAGACCAGGTGGCGTTGTAAGAACGGCGGGCGTTTTCATGGGGGCGAGCGAAAATCGGCTGAATATCCTGATAATATTTGATGCCAATTTTCGGTGGGGTGGACATCGCATTGATATTTTATCTTGCATTTCAATACAGTAAGTCGTCCCACTGTTTGAATCTGGCAAGGTTGAGGGGGCTTTGGCTGCCCCCGCATTGGGTGAACTCAAGGTATGTGCCGAGGGCTGTTCTTTTCCTGTTCCCAACCCCCACCCAACGCCAGAAACAGATCGATCTGTCCCATCGCCACCTGGGTATTGGCCGCCGCCATCTGTGCGCGAACATCGGTGTAGGTGCGGGTCGCCTGCAGATCGGCCAGGAATGAGGCGCGGCCGGCTTTGTAGAAACGGTGGGTCTGTTCGGCGGCTTCCTGGGCCGATTGTTCGGCTTCTTTCAGGGCGTCGCGGCGGTCCAGCAGGGCGGTGTATTGCGCCAGGCCGGTCTGGGTTTCGCGGATGGCGTTGAGCACCACGCCATCGAAGCGCGCCAGCGCGGCCTGGGTCGAGGCTTCGGCCTCATGGATGCGCGCCCGTGAGCCATTGGACGGAACGGTCCAGTTCAGCAGCGGACCAAAGCCCCAGCGATTGGCTGCCGGTTTGCCGAGGTTTTCCAGGATGCCGATGCTGCCGACTGTCGCACCAATGCTGATATCCGGATAAAGCTCGCCGGTGGCGACGCCGATCTGTGCGGTGGCCATGGCCAGATGCCGCTCGGCCTGCCGGACATCCGGACGGCGCTTGAGCAGGGCGGCGCCATCGCCGACCGGCATGACTTGCGCGATATGCGGCAGTTCGTTGCAGGTGCTGACGCCGGCCGGCAATTGTTCCACGGGCCTGGCCAGCAGCATCGACAGACGGAACAGTCCAGCCTGACGCAAGGCCTGGTAACGCGGCAACTCGGCGCGCAGGGATTTGAACTGGGTCTGCGAGCGGGTTACCTGGGTTTCATCGCCACGCCCGGCATCGCGCAGGCGCTGGTTGAGGGTCACGCTCTGCTGTTGCAGGTCCAGCGATTCCTGGGCGATGTGTAGCTCTTCATTGGCAGCGCAGATCTGCGTATAGGCACGTACTACATCAGCGACCAGAGTGATGCGTGCGGTATCGGCGGCGGCCTGGCTGGCGTCGACATTGGCTTGCGCCGCTTCGATGCCGCGTTGCAGGGTGCCGAACAGGTCGAACTGATACGAAGTGGTCAGGCCGACATCGCCGACATTGGCCACCGGCACCTTATCGGCCAGCAGAAAGGCTTCGCCGGATTCCTGCAAGCGCTGGGCGCCCAGTTTTGCGCTGTTGGTAAAGCCGCCTGCGGCCTGGGCCTCGGCGGTCTGGTAGCGAGCACGTTGCAGGTTGGCGGCGGCAACCCGCAGGTCGGTATTGGAGGCCATGGCCTGTTGCACCAGCGCATCGAGGCGCGGGTCCTGATACAGACGCCACCAGTGCTCTGGCACCGGGGCCGAGATGCTGTTGATCGACTGGCCCGCCAGTTCGCCTTGTAGATCCGGGCGATTGATCGCGCTGTCGCCGGGCAGCTTGTAATCCGGGCCGACCATCTGGCAGGCCGACAGCAGCAGGCCCAATCCCAGCGTGGCCATGTGCGTGGCATGTTTCATCGGGCCGCTCCTTGCCGGTCATCGATGATCGACACGGTGGCGGTCCGGCCGGCGATCATGCGGAAGTCCGCAGGCACGTCGTCAAAGGCGATGCGCACCGGAATGCGTTGCGCCAGGCGCACCCAACTGAACGCCGGGTTGACGTTGGGCAGCAGGTTCGAGCCGCTGGTGCGGTCACGGTCTTCGATACCGGCGACGATGCTCACCACGTGGCCGCTCAGGCGGGCGTTGTCGCCGACCACGCGAATGTCCACGCTTTGGCCGATATGAATGCCGTCGAGCTTGGTTTCCTCGAAATAGCCATCGATATGGAACGAGGCCGTGTCGACCACCGACAGCACGGCGCGGCCTGCGGTCACGAACTCATGCGGGCGCGGGGCGCGGTCGTTGAGGTAACCGTCCACCGGGCTGCGGATCACCGAGCGATCCAGATTCAGTTGCGCAGCGTCCACCGCCACTTTGGCTTCGTTGAGGGCCGACAGGGCACGGGTTTCGCGGGACTGGCTTTCTTCCAGTTGCTCGCGGGCCACCAGATTGCCCAGGCCACGGTTGCGCTTGTTCTCGCGGCGCGCCTGTTCCCAGGTCTCCTGGCGTTCGGCAACCGTCGCCTGCGCCTGGCGCAACACCAGCTGGAAGCGGTCCTGGTCGATGGTGAACAACACCTGGCCCTTGCTGACCTGCTGGTTGTCGGTCACCTCGACCTTCTGGATCAGGCCGGACACGTCAGGCGCGATCTGGATGATGTCGGCGCGGATATGCCCGTCGCGGGTCCACGGCGCATACATGTAATACATCACCATGCGCCAGACGACCACGGCGGCCAGCAGCACAACGAGCAGGGTCAGGACCACGCGGCCCAAAGTCAGTAATGGTTTTTTCATGTCATCAGGTATCGACTGAGAGTATCCACGGCGCCGAGCAACAAAGCGTATAGACCTACATTGAACAAAGCCCGGTGCCAGACCAGGCGGTAGAAGTGGGCGCGCGACAACAGCGCGTGCAGCCCGAGGAACAGCAGGTAAGCGATGCCCATCAGCGCCAGGAACGTGGGCACGAAGATCCCGCTGATATCCAGGTCACCAATCATGACGGTGCTCCATCAATGCCATAGGGCGGTTGTTCGATCATTTCTCCGCCGACGCTGACGATTTCCACGCCCGGCAGCAGTGCCAGACGCAAGCCGCTCAGGGCATGCAGCAGGTGAATCCGCGCCGGGTCCTGGCCCATCGTCTGGTCGGTCAGCGAGCGCCGAGCGCGGTCCATGGTCATCAGCAGGCCCTTGGGAGCCGGCAGCCGCTCACCGGCCTTGATGCAGGCCTTGAAGTAACGGCCGACTTCCTCGGTCACCTGTTTCAGCAATGCCTGGGAAATCGCGCCGGCCCGCGGTGTATAGGCCAGCAGGTCGAGCATGTTCAGCGCCACCCGCAGCTCGCGCAGGGCAATCCCGGTGTCCTGCGCGGTGAGGGTCAGGCGCGGCAACTGCTGCATCAGGCGGTCGAGCATCTGCACGCCCATGACCCGGTGTTCGGCCAGCGAAGCCGGTTCGCTGAGGCTGACAATGTCGCGCCAACTGAAGCGGGTCAGGCGCTTGACCGCCAGCTCGACGCCGAACGGGCGGAACACCAGCGTCCAGATGAACGCGAACAGCAGACCGGCTGGCCCGGCCAGATTGGCGTTGAGGAAGTTCAGGAAGTCGGCGTCATACGCGCTCTGGATGCTGATGAATGACGAAGTGTTAACGATGGTCAGCAGCGTGCCGAGAAAGAAGCGTGGCTGGACGGTCAGCGTGCCCACGCAAATGAACGGCACCGCGAAGGCCAGCACCAGCATCGGAAAGTCATGCAGGTTGGGCAACACCACGAACAGGTACAGGCTGGCGAACACCACCGACAGCAGGGTCCAGAAAAAGAACCGGTAGATCTGCGGCGCCGGATCGTCCATGGCAGCGAAAAAACTGCACGACACTGCGGCCAGAGCCACGGCGCTGGCGCCGTCTTTCCAGCCCAGCAGTATCCACAACAGCGAGGCGACGATAATCGCCAGCACGGTCGAAACCACTGAATACAGCATCAGGCCGCGATCCAGGAAAGGTGTGAGCCGGCCCAGCCGCCAGTGCCGATAGACCGCGCGCCACTGCGACTGGTCGTCGGTTTCGATGGCGTATTGCAAGGTGCGACAGTCCAGCCACAGGTCGATCCATTCGCCGAGGCGATACAGGGCGTTGGAGAGCAGCAGTTGCTCGCGCTCATCCAGGTGCGCGGAATCGGGTTGCAGGCGCTCCCGTTCACGATGCAGGAATTGCCATTGTTCCAGTTGCGGGCCACTGGCAGTTTGGTCCAGCCAGTTGCGGGCCTCCACCAGCAGCGGCGAAAGGCTTGCCAGCAACTCCGGCGTGCGGCGTTCCAGCGCCCAGAGCGCGTCGTCCAGCGCATCGATCACCGGCAGCAAGTGAATCATCCGCCCGCGCAGCTCCCGGGCGTTGCGCACTGTCTGTTTGCGGGTGCCTTCGTGGCTCAACTGACTGATGAGCAGTTCCAGCGAGTTGAAACTGGCGACCATCGAATTGCGCAGCGCGCCGACTTCTTCGGCCTGTACGCTGCGGCTCAGGAAGCGTTCGCTGTAGGCGCTGGCGTCGCTGAACCATTTTTCCGTGGTGGCCTGGAACACCGGTTTCAGGCGCCGCGGCCAGAACATGGCGCCGACCACGGCGGCACAGATGATGCCGAGGAAAATCTCTTCGGTGCGCGAAACGGCAATCTCGAACACCGCCTGCGGGTTGTCCACCACCGGCAGGGAAATCAGCGGCATGGTGTAACCCGCGAGCATCAGGGCGTAGCTGTTGGCAGTGCGCAAGTGCAGGGACAGAAACAGCAAGGTGCCGGTCCACAGGCCAATGACCACTGCCAGCAGCAGAGGCGTCTGCACGAACAGCGGCACCAGCAGCACCGAAGCCGCCGCGCCGGCCAGCGTACCGAGGGCGCGATACAGCGCCTTGGAACTGGTCGGGCCTACGAACGGGCTGGAAACGATATAGACCGTTGCCATTGCCCAGTAAGGTCGTGGCATCTCCATGAGCAGGGCGATGTACAGCGCGAGCATCGAGGCGGCGAAGGTGCGCACGCCGTAGAACCAGTCGCGGGCCGGCGGGAATCCGGCGAAGAAACCGTTCACGGCTGGCCTGCGTTGTCGGCTTGGGCCGCATCGGCGAAGGCCTTGAAGACCCGCAACGTGGCTTCGAGGTCGGCAGAGTCGATGTCGCGCAGTACGTTGGCGCGCAGACGCACCAGTTCTGCTTCGATCGAACTGGCTAGCGTACGGCCGTGCTCGGTCAGGCTCAGGGCCTTGGCGCGCCGGTCGCTGGGGTCTTCGCTGCGGCAGACGATACCGGCCGCGCAGAGTTGGTCCAGCAGGCGCACCAGTGTCGGGCTTTCCATCCCGGCGGCCTGGGCCACTTTCACCTGATGCACGCCGTCGCCCAGGCGGGCGATGGCCAGCAACGGACCGGCGCAGGCTTCGGAGATGCCATAGCTGGACAGCGTGGTCTGGCAGATACGCCGCCATTGCCGTGAGGCTGCGACCAGACCGCTGCTGAGGGCTCTGTGGAGTGAATCGAGTGACATGGGCGAACCGGAAATTTAGTTAGGAGCGATATTGTTAGTGAGGATATTAATAGCTTGCTAACTAATAATATCCTGTAACAAAGTCTTTCCGTCAACCGTAAATTTCCCGACGGTCATGTCATCGCCTGTCAGTTGGCGGTTCTGCTCTGCTGGATCGGCAACACCACTTTGAAGGACGTACCGGTGCCCACTTCGCTTTTGACGCTGATGCTGCCGCCATGTTTTTTGACGATGCCGTAAGACAGCGACAGGCCCAGCCCGGTACCTTTGCCCACCGGTTTGGTGGTAAAGAACGGATCGAAAATACGTTGCAGGACCTGCGCTTCGATGCCCGAGCCGTTATCGGTCACTTCCAGCCAGACATTGTCTGCTTCGACACCGCTGCGAATGACGATCTGCCCGCGCTCGGCGCCAATGGCCTGAGCGGCATTGACCACCAGATTCATCACCACCTGATTGATCTGCGAGGGCAGGCATTCGACCTGGGGCAGGTCGCCGTATTCCTTGATGACGTCAGCTTTGTACTTGAGTTCGTTGGCGGCGATGTTCAGTGTCGAGTCGATGCCTTGATGCAGGTCCGCCCATTGCCATTGTTCATTGCTGTCCACGCGGGAGAAGGCCTTGAGGTCCTTGACGATCTTGCCGGCGCGGTCGATACCTTCCTTGGATTCACTGATCAGCACCGGGATATCGTCGATCAGGTAATCCAGCTCGATGCGCTCGCGCAGTTCGCTCAAGCGATCCCGCTGCGGACCTGCCGGCAGCGCCTGCTCGGCTTCGCGGTAGGCGAGCAGCATTTCCTTCACCTGGGCGAAATAGCTCTCCAGGGTGCCGAGATTGGAGGAAATGAAGCCGATCGGGTTGTTGATTTCGTGAGCCACACCCGCCGCCAATTGCCCGAGCGAAGCCAGTTTTTCCGATTGCACCAACTGGCTTTCCAGGTGTTTGCGTTCGTCGATCTCGTGTTTCAGCTCTTCACTGGTGCGGGTCAGCTCTTCGGTGCGTTGCTCGACCAGTTGTTCCAGCCGGTCCATCTGCACCGAGGCCAGCTCGGTCATTTCCCATTTAGTGGTCAGCACATGGGCCAGTTGCTGGACTTCAATGTCGTTGAAGGGCTTTTTCCGGGTCAGCAGCCGGTCATGGCCTTGCAGGCGGTCAATCAGGGTTTCCCAGGAATAATCCGATTGCGCGGCGCAGATCACCACCTGCAGGCGCGGATCGGTCTGCCAGAGTTTTTCGATGATCCGCACATCTTCCGCCAGGTGCATGTCGACGAAAGCCAGTGCGTAGGGCTGCCCGTCATCCACTGCCTGCTGTGCATTGAGCAGGCCGTCCTCAGCGTTGTAGACACAGTCGAGCTGGTAGTGGTGGGCAATGATCGGCATGTCATTGCCGAACAGCGCCGCTTCGATCAGGTAAAGGTCCGTCTGGCCACTGCTGTCCGGGACCAGCGCCTTGCGAAAGTCTTCGTGGGTGGCGGGTGTACTGTCGATCAGAAGGATGCGTCGGTTGGACAGGATTTTCATGGTTCACCTGTGACGAGTATCGTTCTTGACTGCCTTGAGCATAGCGCTGTGGATGAGCTTTCATCGGAAATAATTGCAAAGTGCCACTATTTTTCAGTGCCCGGCTATGCTCAGGGCAAGGTCGAAGCGCATGATGACCTGGCACTTCACAAGAAAAATGTGCCACTACCGCCGAGCGAGGTTCTCGCGATGGACGACAAGACTGTTTCTGTCAGTGCATACAAACCGAACGTGCTTCTGGTCGACGATGAAGAGCTGATTCTCAGCAGCCTTCGCCGTCTGTTGCGGACCCAGGGGTACACCCTCCATTGCGCCACCAGCGGCGAAGAAGCGCTGGGCATCATGGCGCAACACCCCATCGATCTGGTGATGAGCGACGCACGCATGCCGCATATGGACGGCTCGACGCTGCTGGCGCGGATTCACGCGCAATATCCGGGCACCATGCGCCTGCTGCTGACCGGTTATGCGGATCTGGACATGATCGTCAAGGCGATCAACGAAGGCGGTATCTATCGCTACATCAGCAAGCCCTGGAATGACGATGACATGCTGCTGACCCTGCGTCAGGCCCTGGCACATCAGTATTCAGAGCGTGAACGTCAGCGTCTTGAGCAACTGAGTCACGAGCAGAACGAAGCGCTGCAACTGCTCAATGCCACTCTGGAGAAGCGCGTGTTGGCGCGTACGTCCGAGGTGCAGCAGACCGCCGATATGCTCGATCTGGCCTACGACGAACTCAAGCACAGCTATGCCACCAGTGCCGAAGTGTTCTCGTTGCTGGTCAACCAGCGCCTGCCTGCCGACAAGCAGACCAACCGGCAGGTCATCGATCTGGTGCGCACCTACTGCCAGGTTCACGCCATCGATGAAACCAGCCGCCGCGACCTGTGCATGGCGGCTGCGCTGCACAATATCGGCAAGCTGGCCTGGAGCGACAGCATGATCGGGGCACCGGCCGATCAGTTGTCGCACATCGAGCGCGAGCGTTATCGGGACTATCCGAAACAGAGCGAATCGTTGCTGATGACCCTCGATCCGATGCGCGATGCGGCCCGCCTGATCCTGCATCATCAGGAGCATTGGGACGGCAGCGGCTTCCCGGACCGGCTCAAGGGCGAGGCGATTCCCTTCGGGGCGCGGCTGCTCAAGCTGGCGGTGGATTTCATCGAGTTGCAGCATGGCCTGATCATTCAGCGGCGCATGAACAGCGACGAAGCGCTGGTATTCATTCGCCAATACAGCGGGCGCTGGTATGACCCGGGCTTGCTGGAGGGTTTCATCAAGGCCTGCGCGGTTTACCGTTCCGACATCACCCTGGGCGATCCGCTGGTCAAGGCCATGAAAGCCCGGGAGTTGAGCGCCGGCATGGTCCTGGCGCGTAACCTGAATGCCGACAACGGCATGCTGCTGCTCAATGCCGGCAAGGTGCTCAGCGAACCTCTGGTCGATAAGCTGATTGCCTTCGAGGCCATGGAAGGCGGCAGCTACACCGTCTTCATCCGTTTGCCTGAACCGGTCCTTTCTCCTGCCTGAAAACTCCCGCCTGAAAATGACCAGGCCCATGCTGCGATTTGCAGCCATGGGCCTGTCTGTCTGCATGAAAAATCACCGACGAACGGTCGCGAGGTCAATCTTCAGCGCGAAAAGTTCCGTGCTTTAGAAAATAATCGCTACCGTCTGTCGGCTATTTTTCTGTAAAAGCCGCCATTTCGCCGGTTGCCATTCAAAAAAATGACGCAATCCATTCGAGGGCATTTCCAAATAAATCGCTGCTTAGAGCAAAAAACCGACTTGTCAAATTTTGGATACAAATGGCATCAAAGTAATGGCTTTGGTGGTTTGGCGACTTTCTTTTGACGCCAATATACCGTTGGGTGGTGTTTAAAAAATAAACGATTCAGCCGATAGTCTCGACGAATCCAGCGGGCGCTCAAGCCCGTTCCAGAGCCATCCTGTCGGTGCGCATTGCGTACCTTGCGAGCAACCCCATGATCGACCTCGCCACCTGGAATCTGTCCGTACCTGTCGGGACTCCAGCCACCATCATCGATACCCCCAAACTGGTCGGTGGTTATCAGGATGGATATTTTCGCTCCGGTAACACGTTGTTTTTCTGGGCGCCGGTAACCGGGTCCACAACGGAAAATGCCAAGTACCCGCGCAGTGAACTGCGAGAAACCACTGCTGACGGTCGGGCCAACAACTGGTCTTACCCCAAGGCGGACAACTTTCTGCGGGCGTCGTTGACGGTCAACCAGGTGCCGTCGAACGGCAAGATCGTGATCGGTCAGATTCACTGCTATGGCAGCAACGAGCCGTTGCTCAAGGTCGAGTACCAGTACAAGGAAAAACTGCAGTCCGGCAATATCGTTGCCAAGCTTCGGCGCAGTCCGGATGCCGAGATTGAAGTGATCATCATTGCCCAGGGTGTGCCGCTCAACCAGCGCTTCGACTACAACATCAACCTGACACCGACAGGCAACCTCAGCGTCACGGCCTTCGACAGTATCTGGAACGTCACGCTCGACCCGACCTGGAGCACCAAGCTGTTTTACTTCAAGGCGGGGGTCTACACCCAGGACAACACCGGGTACACGACGGAAGGGGGCGCAGCTACCTTCTACAAACTGACTATCGCCCACGACAAAAAGGCCTAGGCGGCAAATACCAGGCTGAAGCAGATTCTTCCGGGCTGTGGCTGTGCCACTTCGACGCGACCGCCATGCAAGTGCATGATTGCCGCGACGATGGCCAGCCCCAGGCCGTTGGAGTCGGAGCTTTGATGGCGCGACGAGTCGCCGCGGTAGAAACGGTCGAACAGCCGGTCCAGGGTTGCCTTGGGCAGGACGGGACCCTGGTTTTCCACTTCGATCCGCTGTTCATGCTTGAGCTGAACGACCCGGATCAGAATTCCGCTGCCTTCATCGGCATAGCGAATGGCGTTGGCCAGCAGATTGCTCAAGGCCCGGCGCAGCAGGATCGGATCGGCGTCGAGGCGGCCCTGGCCGCTGGCCTGCAGATCCAGTTGCCGTTCTTCGGCCAAACCCTCGAAATAACCCGTCACCCGTTGCAGTTCGTCCTGCAATTGCAGAGGCTGGCGCTCCAGAACTGCCTGGGCTTCGTCGGCGCGGGCCAGAAACAGGATGCTTTCCACCAGCCGGGAAATCCGCTCCAGCTCTTCAAGGTTGGAAGCCAGCAGGGCCTGATAATCGTCCGCGCTGCGATTTTGCCGCAACGCAACCTGGCAATGCCCCATCAGCGACCCGATCGGGGTGCGGATCTCATGGGCCAGATCGGCGGAAAACTGGGTCAGGCGCTGGTAGCCATCGTCCAGCCGGTCGAGCATGGCATTGAACGCCTCGCTCAGTTGCTGCAGTTCCACCGGAGTATTACGGCTGTCGAGGCGGCTATGCAGGCTGGTCGGGCTGATGCTGGCCGCGTGCGCTGCCATTTGCCGCAGCGGGCGCAATCCGCGCCGCAGCAACACATGCCCGAGCAAGGCGGTCAGTACAAAGGTCAGGGCCACGGCGGCATAAATGCTTTGCCGGAAACTGGCGAGCATGGCCATCTCCTTGACCATCAGGTGCGCCGCCTGCAAGCGCAACTCCACGCCATTGGACAGCGCCTGCACCGACGCCGCCCGCAGCGGTACACCTTGCAGGCTCATGCCGCTGCGCAGATCGTCGACACGCAGCGCCTGATCCTGAGCGACGGTCGGCAGTTCGGGCAGCGGCGCACGTTTGGGGTTCACTGCAATTACCGGTGCCTTGCCCGGTTCGCCAATGATGAAGATGTCGTCTTCGCTGTCGAGCATGTTCTCGAACAACTGCGGGCTGCCCTTGAGGTTGTCCAGGGTCAGGTCATAGCGCAGCAGTTTGCGAAAATGATCCAGCCGGGCGAGCACGGCATGGTCGCTGCGCTGCATGACGGTCTGCTTGATCGATTGATACAGATACAGCCCTGCGCCGCCCACGGTGAACATGGCCACCAGAGCAAAGGCCAGGGTCGAACGCAGGGTCAGGGATGGCTGGCGTCCGGGGTGCATGGCCGTACCTCGCAGACGTAACCGATGCCGCGCACGGTGTGGATGAGCTTGACCGGGTAGGGCAGGTCGACCTTGCTGCGCAGGCGCTTGATCGCCACGTCCACCACATTGGTGTCGCTGTCGAAGTTCATGTCCCAGACTTCGGAGGCGATCTGCGCTCTGGACAGCACATCGCCTTCGCGACGCAGCAACAGATGCAGCAGGGCGAACTCCTTGTTGGTCAGGACGATGACCTGCTGCTGGCGGGTGACGCGGCGGCGCAGCAGGTCAAGTTCCAGGTCGGCCAGATGAAAGTGATCGGCTTCGCGGACCACGCCCCGGCGCAGGATGGTGCGGATGCGCAGCAGCAGTTCGGTGAAGGAAAAGGGTTTGACCAGGTAATCGTCGGCACCCAGTTCCAGACCGCGGATGCGGTCCTGCAACTGGTCGCGGGCGGTGAGAAACAGCACCGGCACATCCTGCCTGGCGCGCAATACTTCGATGATCTGCCAGCCATCGATGCCGGGCAGCATCACGTCCAGCACGATCAGGTCATAGCGGTTTTCCAGCGCCATGTGCAGGCCGTCGGTGCCATGTTGCGTCCAGTCGACCTGGTAGCCGGATTCGCCGAGGCCTTTTTTCAGGTACTCGCCGGTCTTGGTGTCGTCTTCAATCAGCAGGATATGCATTGTGATGCTGGCTACACTCAGGCAGGCGCCATCAGTCGCGCCGGTGCCGGCAGTCTAACCAGTTGCCAGCGGCGAGTCGGTGACATTTTTGTCATTGATCGGCTCGCATTCGGTGAATGACAAAAATGTCATGGGCGGGTCATTTTGCAGTACCGGTAGCGGAGTAATGATGGCGCTCCATTCAATCTGCCAGGGAATTACCGATGAAGACTGCGCTTTCCACTACCTTCGGCCTGCTTTTGCTCAGCGCCGCCGTCATGACTCAGGCTGCCGATATGCCGGTGGTCAAACCGATGCGTGGCACGGTCGAGAGTCTGCAGGCCGACACCTTGAACTTCACCACTCGCGCCGGCCAGCAGCAGAGCATCCAGTTGACCGACAAGACCGGCATCCGCCTGGTTTCCAAGGCCGACCTGGACACCATCAAGCCGGAAAGCTTTGTCGGCTCGGCAGCAATTCCTCAGGCCGACGGCACGCTGAAGGCGCTGGAAGTCACGGTGTTTGAAGCCAGCCTCAAAGGCAGTGGCGAAGGCCACTATGGCTGGGAAAACGCCGATGGCAGCACCGGCACCATGACCAACGGCACGGTCGGCACCTTGTCCAAGGCCAATGGCCGTACCTTGACCGTGCTGTACAAGGGTGGCGAGAAACAGTTGGTAGTGCCACAGGATGTGCCGGTCGCCTACGTCGAACCGGGCCAGCGCAGTGAGTTGAAGGCTGGAGCGAAGATCGTGCTGTTCCCTGCCGATGACGGCAAGTCCGCCCGCGGGATTGCGGTAGGCAAGGATGGCTATACGCCGCCGATGTAACTGACGCGGGAGCGAATTCATGAGGCGGGACCGGATTTATCCGGGAAGAGGCCCGTACATTCACAGCATTTGTGTCGTCAGAAAGAATGTCTTCGCGAATGAATTCGCTCCCACGGCTCGATCAGCTTTCGAGAGAAACCATCATGAAGACCCGTCCCATTCATCCCTGGCCCGTGCGCCTGACCCATTGGGTCAATGCGCTGGGCATGCTCTGCATGTTCATGAGCGGCTGGGCCATCTATAACGCCGCACCGCTGATGGCCTTTACCTTTCCCAAATCCCTCACCCTTGGCGGGTGGCTGGGTGGTTCGCTGGCCTGGCATTTTGCGGTGATGTGGCTGCTGGTGATCAATGGCCTTGCGTATGTGCTGTATGGCGTGTTCAGCCGTCACTTCAAGCGCGACCTGTTGCCGGTACGGCCCGGCGAAGTGAAGCGCGATATCGTCGATGCCTTGCGCTTGCGCCTGGCCCATATCAAGGGCCGTTACAACGCGGTGCAGCGCCTGATGTACTGGTTGGTGCTGGCCATGGGGCTGCTGATCGTCCTGTCCGGGCTGGCGCTCTGGAAGCCGGTGCAGTTTCAGGAACTGGCCAGCCTGATGGGCGGCTACGACGCTGCCCGCTGGGTGCATTTTGCCGCGATGGCGGCCATCGGTGCGTTCGTCATTGTTCACTTGCTGTTGGTGGTACTGGTTCCGCGCACCTTGTTGCCCATGATTACTGGCGGGCGGATGCCGGCTGAAAACGGAAACCCCGGCCATGAATGAACCCCGTAAACGCATTACCCAGCGCATTCGCCTGGAACCCGCGCAACAAAAACAACTGGTGGATATTCAACGTCGCTCGTTCCTGCGCGCCGGGCTGACGGTGGGCGCCATGTCGATGCTCAGTGGCTGTAACCTGCAGGATGGCGATCAGGTGGACAAGGTGCTGTGGGCCATGTCGCGCTGGAACGACCGGGTCCAGGCCTGGCTGTTCAACGGCCAGAAACTGGCGCCGACCTACAGCAAGGCGCAGATCACCAATCCGTTCCCGTTCAATGCCTTTTACCCGGAATACAACGTGCCCGAACTGGAGCTGGCCGATTATCGACTGGCCGTCTCGGGACTGGTTCGCGACCGGCAGCCGTGGACGCTGGAAGCCTTGCGCAAGCTGCCACAGCGTACGGACATCACGCGGCTGATCTGCATCGAAGGCTGGAGCGCCATCGGGCAGTGGGGCGGCGTGCCGCTCAGGACCTTTCTGGAATATATCGGGGCGGATACCACGGCGCGCTTTGTCGGTTTCAAGTGCGCCGACCGTTACTACTCAAGCCTGGACATGCCCACCGCGCTGCATCCGCAGACTCTGCTGGCGCTGGACTTCGGCGACGTCGCCTTGCCGCCCGATTTCGGCTATCCGCTGCGCGTGCGGGTACCTACCAAACTGGGCTTCAAGAACCCCAAGCACATCGTCGAGATAATCGTGAGCAACGAAAATCCGGGCGGGTATTGGGAGGATCAGGGATATAACTGGTTCAGCGGGATTTGAGTGTTCACAACCTGACCCCGTTGCGAGCAAGCTCCGTCCACAGGCAATTCACTTTTTGGGAGGGGGCTTGCCCGCGAAGGGGTAGGCTCAGTCAATCACGCCTTGTTGCCTGGCATAGGTCTTCGCGGATGAATCCGCTCCTGCATTGCAGGAGCGAGTCATCAATTCAACCCCAGTTTACCCCGCAAGGTCGACAGGTCTTCGGCCAGGGTGTTGACCGGGCCGACCAGGGCCTTGCGGTCGTTTTCCTTGACCTTGTCATAAGTCTGGAAACCGCCATCTGCGGTCTTGTAGCGGGCGAGAATCTTGTCCACGGTGGCGAAGTTCTTGTCGACCTTGGCGGCAAAGGCCTTGTCCTGTTTCTCGATCTGCGGACGGAACAGGTCGACGATTTTCTTCGCGCCGTCGATATTGCCCTGGAAGTCATACAGGTCGGTGTGGCTGTAGCGGTCTTCTTCGCCGGAGATCTTGGTGGCTGCGACTTCTTCGAGCAGGGCCGCAGCACCGCCGACGACCTTCTCTGGCGGGAAGGTCAGATCGGCCACGCGGGCCTGCAGGTCGTTGACGTCGGCCATTAGCTTGTCGGCAATCGGGCCTTGATCCTTGGTGCTGTTCTGCGCGAACAGCGCATATTCCAGGCGATGGAAACCGGTGAAGTCCTCGGCTTCAACGCCTTGCTCGTGATCGTCGACGCGCGAGTCGATGGACGCATCCAGATCACTGAACAGCTCGGCAATCGGCTCTACCGATTCGTAGTAGACCCGCGTCGGCGCATAGAGCTTCTTGGCGGTGGCGATATCGCCTTTCTTCACGGCATCGGTGAACTGCTGGGTATGGCTGACCAGTTCGTCGATGTTTTCCGTGACGTAGATCTTGTAATCCGAAACCGGGCCGACCAGATCCAGCGGCGCCGTGGCGGCGAATGCAGCCAGTGGAGTCTGAAGCAAGCCAAGGGTCAGCAGCAAAGCCAGAGGCGTCTTTTTCATGGTGCTCTTCCGGGTGAGGTAATTGGAGGTCATGCGGTTTGCGAAGTCGAGGAAGCCGCCAGCAGGGAGCGACCGATAAAATCCTTGTCGTTTGTTACCCCGGGCAGGGTGAAGAAATAGCCGCCACCCACAGGCTTGAGGTATTCCTCCAGCGGCTCACCGTTAAGGCGGGTCTGGACGGTGATGAAGCCTTTTTCCAGATCGCTCTGGTAACAGATGAACAGCAGGCCCATGTCGAGCTGGCCGTTCTTGTTGACGCCGTTGGAGTAGTTGAACGGGCGACGCAGGATCAGGTTGCGCTGGGTTTGTGGCGTGCGCGGGTTGGCCAGGCGGATATGGGAATCCAGGCGGGTTTTCTTGCCGTGCGGGTCGGCAGCGTAGTTCGGCACGTCGCTTTCCACTTTGCCATCCATGGGCGCGCCGCTGCTCTTGGTGCGGCCAAAGATGGATTCCTGTTCCTGCAAGGGCGTGCGGTCCCAGCGTTCGACGAAGTTGCGGATTATCCGCACGGCCTGATAGCTGCCGTTGGCGGCCCATGCCGGTTCGTCGCTGCCGGGCTGGACCCAGACCAGTTCGTTCATGGTCTTCTGGTTGTTGGAGTCCGGGTTGGCCGAACCGTCACGAAAGCCTAGGAAGTTGCGCGCGCTTTCCGCAGGCTGGCCGGGCTTTTTAGGAGCCTGGGCCGGAACCGTGCCTTCCTGTTTCCAGCGCACCAGCAGCAGGTCCGGTAGGTTCTTGACGATGTCGCGCAGGGCGTGGATGTTGCTGTCCGGGGTGTTGGAACAGAACTGGATGCTCAAGTCGCCGTGGCAACTGCTGGCTTCCAGGGCATCGTTGGGGAAACCCACCATGCGGCTCAGACGCTTGGGTTTGACCGAGGTCAGGCCGAAGCGCTCATCGAACAGCGACTCGCCCACCGAAACGGTGATGGTCAGGTTATCCGGGGTGACCACCGGCCCGAGGATGCCGGAATCCAGCGGCGGCAGCTTCGGGTCGATTTCCTGCACCGGGCCGCCGGTCATCAGGAAAGCGATGCGCTCGTTGAGGGTGCGGAACAGGCGCTCCAGATCTTCCCGGTCGGCCGCCAGCACATCGAAGGCCACCAGCATTCCGGCTGCCGGACGCGGGTTGACGATACCGTTCTGGTGGATGCCGTGAAACTCATTGCGATCCTGAGTCTTGTCGCTGTTCGGCGCTTCGGTGACCTGAGCGGTGCTGGCGGCCAGCGCATTACCGCTCAGGCTGCTGCCGGCCAGTGCAGCACCGGCGGCACCCAGGCCGAGCAGAACACGGCGACGCTGAAGCGAGTGAGGGGCGTTATCGGATTCCGGGTTTTTCATGGTAGTCACTTGTTCACATCTGTCAGAGGTCGGAAAGGCCGAGGGCCGCATCGATCTTGTCGAGGGCATCGGCCAGAGCCTTGGCCTTGTCGGCGATCAACTGGCGCTGCGCAGCATCGACCTGATCGTAAGGGCGATAACCGTCAGCGGTTTTCAGTGCCTTGAGCTGTTCATCCAGAGCGCTTGATGCGCTGTCGAGGTTCTGCAACAGATCGCCCGCGCTCCTGGCCAGCAGCGGACGCAACAGATCGATGACCTTGCGCGTGCCTTCCAGATTGGCGGCGAAGCCGTTCAGGTCGCTGCGGCTATAGCGTTCTTCTTCACCCTTGCTGCGCACTTCGGCCAGGCTGCGCATGGAGCGGGCGACGATATCGGCCAGTTGTTCCGGGGCCAGGGTCTGGGCCAGCAGTTGCTGCTTGAGGCTGGCGACATCGGTTTGCAGACGTTGCGCTATCGGTGCCAGACCTTCGAGGCTGTGCTGCTTGAACAGGCCGTATTCAATACGATGGAAGCCGCCGAAACCCGGGTCCTGCTCGCGTTTTTCGTAGTAGTCGGCGCGGGCATTGATGGCGTTGTCCAGTTCGGCCAGACGCTGCGCCGCCGGAGCAATACGCTGATAGACAGTGCGCGCTGGCGTGTAGGCCGCCTGTGCTGCATTCAGGTCACCGGCTTCGATGGCCTGTTGCAGGGCCGTGACCGCCTTGATCAACGCCGAGCCTTGCTGGCTGAGGTACACGCGGTATTCGGACAGCGGGCCGATGAAGGCGACCATGGACGGGCGCGCCCTGGCCTTGGCTTCGGATTCGGCGGTCGGCGTTACATGCAAGGTGCCGCGCGGGTTGCTCAGCAGGCCGCAGGTGATGGCGTAGTCGCCGGGTTGCAGGTTGGCGTTGATGACCTGGCTCAGGCCCGGCGCGATGTTTTCCCGTTCCTCGACCACCAGCACGCCATCGAGAATTTCCCATTCGACGGCACGTTCTGATCGGTTGACGATGCGAAAGGCGTTCTTGCCTGCCGGGACGGTCAGCGCATTGGGTTCGCAATTGTGGGCGTGAATGGTGACCACGGTTTCATTGCCGGCATTGGCTGCACGTTTTTTCGCGGCGACCTGCGAGGCGTAGTAGAACAATCCACCGGCAGCGATCATCAGGATCACAGAGCCGGCGACTGCCAATCGCAAGGCGCGGGGAGGCCTGGCTTTCCCGGAAAGCTCAGAGGACGGGTTCGACATGTATGCCCTTATTCGTTGGTAGCGGAAGCGGGGGAGTGCGGCTGTTTTTCTGCCGGTGTATGGGGCAGAAAGAACAGCACCAGCGCGCCGATCAGGTAGATCAGGTAAGCGCTCAGCGTGCTGACGGTCGGCGCATCCTGATAACCGAACATGCCGGCCAGCACCGAACCGAGCGGGCCATCCATCGGCAGGCTGGCGCTGAAGTCGATGACCACCTCCTGCAGGTGATTCCACACGCCGGCTTCATGCAGCGCCTGCACGGAGTTGGAGAGAATTCCGGCGGCGACCACCAGGATGAACAATCCGGTCCAGCGGAAGAACAGACTCAGGTTGAGGCGCATGCTGCCGCTGTAGATCGCCACGCCAAAACCGACCGCCAACAGCAGGCCGAGCAGGGCGCCCAGTGGCGCGCCGGAGCCTTCGCTCTGTTGAAAGACCGCGAGCAGGAAAAATACGGTTTCCAGTCCTTCGCGGGCCACGGCGAAGAACACCATGGCGATCAGCGCGTAGGTCTGGTTTTTCGAGCCGGTGAGCGCGGCGTCCAGCGAGGTATGCAGGGCATGCTTGATCGAGCGGGCGACCTTGCGCATCCAGAACACCATGGAACTGAGAATGCCCACTGCCACCAGGCCGACGATGCCCTCGAACAGTTCCTGCTGCTTCTGCGGAAACTCGGCGCTCATCAGCTCCAGGCCACCGCCGACGAACAGCGCCAGCGCGGCGGCCAGAAACACGCCGATCCACACTGCAGGCATCCACTCGCCGCGGCCGGTCTGTTTCAGGTAACTGGCGATGATGCCAACGATAAGCGCGGCTTCAATGCCTTCGCGCAGCATGATCAAAAACGGAACGAGCATGGTTCACCGGGGTAAAGGCTTCGGGGTGAGGTGTTTCAGCGAGCTGTATGGCTGAAACAATGAGTAACATAATGATACTCATTCCCGAATGAGGGCCAGTTGTTTTTCCGGTATTGCCCATGCCGTTCAGGTTAGATTCAGGTCGAGCCTGCGAGCCCCAACGGCCTTGTTACTGCGTGCAGCAGCCCAGTTCATTGAGGATCTGGTGAGCCAGGCGCACCCGTGCTTCATTGGGGTAATTCTTGTTGGCGAGGATCACGATGCCGAGTTTCCTGCCCGGCATGAACGCCACGTATCCGCCAAAACCGTTGGTGGCGCCGGTCTTGTTGATCCAGACATCCTGCTGCGGCGCCAGAGGCGGATTCAAGGCCTGCACGGGCTGGGTTTCGTAGGCCATCCTGTTGGAGTTGCCTTCAATCAGCGCATCGAGTTTTACCGGAGCCTGATACTGCTCCCAGATCAGGTCCTGGGTCATTGCGCCGACCTTGAAATAGCCGGTGCGGGTGTCTGCCAGTGCGCGTTGCAGTGCAGGCGCGACCTCGGTCAGGCCCATGTTCGCTTCGACAAAACGCAGCAGGTCGCGGCTGCCGGACTTCATGCCATAGGCTTCGGCAGCCAGCACGCCGGGGTTCAGCCTGACGGCGGCGTCCTGCTTGTTGTAACCCTGTGCATAGGAAGAGGTCTTGTTCGCGGGTACATCGAGGTAACTGTTGCTCAGGCCCAGGGCCGGGAACAGTTGCTCCTGCATGGCGGTCTTGAACGGCACTTTCATGCTCTTGGCCGCGATCAGGCCCAGCAAGCCGATGCTCGGGTTGGCGTAGCTGCGATGAACGCCGGGCAGGTATTCGGGCTGCCAGGCCTTGAAGTAGCTCATCATCTGCTGGTTATCGTGTATGGCGTCAGGAAACTGCAGGGGAAAGCCGCCTGCGGTATGAGTGCCCAGATGAAAGAGCGGCACCTTGCCCAGCCGGCTGCCATACAACTGCGGCAAGTAGGTGTCGATATTCTCGGTAAGGGAAAGCTGCCCGTTGGCCTGCGCCCAGGTGGCAAGGGTCGCGGTAAACAGCTTGCTGATCGAACCCAGCTCAAACAGTGTGCTGTCGGTGACTTTCTCTTGAGTCTCGCGGGACGCGACGCCGTAGTTGTAGAAGCGCTGTTGTCCGTTGTCGCTGACGGCAATCGACATCCCGGCGATGTTGTATTGCTGCATGACGCTGCGGGCCTGCTGCTCCACGGTTTTATCCAGCGTCTCGCTGCTGGCAGCCGCGGCACTGGCCAACAGGCTGCCGCCGATCAGCAGAGCGGGCGCAAGGCAGGTTCTGGTCCATTGCATGTAGAGCTTCCTTGTATGCGGTGGGGGAGCAGACCCTATCACTTGCATGACAGGGCTCAATAAACGTTACGTCTCAAGATATGACCCGCATGTTTCAACATGCCCTGGCTATACCTGCGTTCCGGCACGCTTGAGCAATTGCTTGCAGCGGTCCGACAGATGGATCACCCGCAAATGCTTGCCAGCATTGTGGTAACGCTCGCGCAGGGTCTTCAGTGCGGCTATCGCAGAGTAGTCGACGAAGTTCAGGTGACGGCAATCGACGGTGACGTTCTCGGGGTCGCTGGCCGGGTCGAACTGATTGAGAAACGGCGTGGTGGAGGCGAAAAACAGCGTGCCATGCATCAGGTAGATCTTGCTGCCGTCCTGCTCCAGATGAGTGTCGGCATACAACTCGCGGGCCTGCTGCCAGGCAAAGTTGAGCGCCGCGATAATGACCCCGAATACCACGGCGGCGGCCAGATCGGTAAGCACGGTGACGATGGTCACGGCGATGATCGCCAGCACATCGTGCATGGGGATCCTGTGCAGCACCCGCAACGAAGCCCAGGCGAAGGTCTGCTGGGACACCACGAACATCACGCCAACCAGCGCGGCCAGCGGAATGCGTTCGATCAGTGGCGACAGGAACAGCACGAACATCAGGATCATTACCCCCGCCACAACCCCGGAAAGCCGACCGCGGCCGCCTGAGCTGAGGTTGATCGCGGTCTGGCCGATCATCGCGCAACCGCCCATGCCGCCGCAGAAGCCGGACACCATGTTGGCTGCGCCCAGGGCCATGCACTCGCGGTTGGAGTGACCACGGGTTTCGGTGATTTCATCCGTGAGGTTGAGGGTCAGCAGGGTTTCCAGCAGGCCGACCATCGCCATCAGCATCGCATAGGGCGCCACGATGTACAGGGTTTCCAGATTCCACGGTATATCCGGCAAGGCCAGGGTCGGCAGGCCACCGGCAATGTGCGCCATGTCACCCAGCGTGTGAGTCGGCAGCTTCAGCAGGTACACCAGTAGCCCGACACTGAGGATTGCCACCAGCGCCGGAGGGATGGCACTGGTCAGGCGTGGCAGCAGGTAGACGATGGCCATGGTCAGGGCCACCAGACCCAGCATCAGGTACAGGCTCTGGCCACTGAGCCAGGTATCACCGCTCTTGAAATGCTCCATTTGCGCCAGGGCAATGACGATGGCCAGACCGTTGACGAAACCGAGCATGACCGAGTACGGCACCATCCGCACCAGCTTGCCAAGGCGCAGCAGGCCGAAGGCAATCATGATCAGCCCGCCGAGTATCACGGTGGCCAGCAGATACTGCGCGCCGTGTTGCACCACCAGCGCCACGATCACCACGGCCATGGAACCGGCTGCACCGGAAATCATCCCCGGCCGTCCACCGAACAGCGCGGTCAGGGTACAGATGATGAAGGCGCCATAGAGCCCCATCAACGGATTGAGGTGGGCCACCAGAGCAAAGGCGATGCATTCGGGCACCAGGGCAAAGGAAGTGGTCAGTCCTGCCAGGACTTCGCTACGGATACGGGGTGATTTCATGGAATACCTGGGAGCGAACGTACTGCGTCACAACCGTGGGCGTACAAACAGAAGGGTTGCCGATGTTACGGAATCTGCGTTTAGCCGACCAGTTAAAAAGTCGCCATGTGCGACTATCATCTGCCTGGGGCTGCTATATGCTGGCCATCTTTACCGAAGCTGAAGGTGTGTGCTTGATGGATGCCGTGTCTCCTCTGGATGCCTATGAACGCGCAGTCCAGCGTGGTTTTCAGCCTGACGAGGCGCAATTGCAGGCTGCCCGGCAGTTGCAGGCGTGTTATCTGGCCCTGGCGCAAAACCGTGGGGCACAGGGCGTTTATCTGTGGGGGCCGGTGGGGCGTGGCAAGACCTGGTTGATGGACCGTTTTTTCGAGAGTTTAAGCGTGCCGGCCCGGCGTCAGCATTTCCATCACTTCATGCGCTGGGTGCACAAGCGCATGTTCGAGTTGATCGGCACACCGGAGCCGCTGAAAGTCGTGGCCCGGGAACTGGGCCGCGAAGTGCGGGTGATGTGCTTCGATGAGCTGTTCGTCACCGATATCGGCGATGCGGTGATTCTCGGCGGCCTGTTGCAGGTGATGTTCGAGGAAGGCGTGGTGCTGGTCTGTACCTCCAACCAGCCTCCGGATCAGTTGTACAGCCACGGCCACAACCGCGAGCGCTTTTTGCCCGCCATCGCCGCTATCCAGCGTTACATGCAGGTGGTGACGGTGGATGGCGGGGAAGATCACCGCCTGCATCCCGGCCAGTTGCATCAGCGCTACTGGATTGCCGAGCCGGGGCGGCCAAGCGCCTTGGGCGAGATTTTCACCGCGCTGAGTGGCGGGCAAACAGCGTATGACTCGCAAGTGATGCTCGGCTATCGCAGCATCAACGTGGTCCAGCACACCGATACGACGGTGTGGTGCCGCTATCGCGACCTGTGCGAGCAACCCTTGGCGGCCATGGACTTCATTGCCTTGTGCGACCGCTTTTCGGTGATCCTGCTCAGCGAAGTCCCGGCACTGAGCGCCGCCCAGCGCGAAGCGAAAATTGCTAGAGGCACCGAGGATGGTGTCGAACAGGTCGTGGCCGGGGATCGCGAGCTGCCGCAACTGTCGCCCAACGATGACGGCGTGCGGCGCTTCATTGCCCTGGTGGACGAATGCTACGACCGGCGCATTCCGCTCTATATCGAGGCGCAGACCTCCATGGATGAGCTGTACACCCAGGGCTATCTGTCATTTGCCTTTCGCCGCACCCTCAGCCGTTTGCAGGAAATGCAACTGGAGCGCTTTACCGAGCATTGATCAAACGGCATCCCGGCGGCGCTGGGCCAGCATATGCCGGGCGCCTTCGATGATCAGTACCACGACCGCCAGCCAGATCGGCAGGTACGTCAGCCATTCGTCACGGCCAATGCTTTCACCCAGCAGCAAGGCCACGCACACCAGCAGCACCGGCTCCACATAACTGAGCAGGCCGAACAGGCTGAACGGCAGAATACGGCTGGCAAGGATATAGCTGATCAGCGCCGAGGCACTGATGACACCCAGTAGCGGGATCAGTAAATAAAGGCCGGGAGCCTTCTGCGCAGCCAGCGGGTCGCCATTGCTGATGAACCACAGGCCGATGGGCAACATGAACAGCATGTCGAACCACAGCCCGCCGAGATTATCGGTCTTGAGCTTGCGGCGCAGCACAAAGTAGAGCGGATAACCCAGGGCGACCAGCAACGTCTCCCAGGAAAAACTGCCCAGCCGCCACAACTCGTGTCCCACGCCGATCATGGCAAAGGTGGCGGCGATCTTTTGCAGGTGCGACAGGTGTTCGCCGTACACGATGCGCCCGGTGACGATCATGCTCAGCGGCAACAGGAAATAACCCAGCGACACTTCCAGACTGCGTCCGTGCAAAGGCGCCCACATGAAGATCAGCAACTGCGCGCCGAGCAGCAGCGAAGACAACAGAATGCCGAACACCAGCAGCGGCTGCTCCCGAAGCCGCCGGGCCAGTGCGCGTACCAGTTGCCAGTCGCCACTGACCAGCATGAACAGCGTGGCGCATGGCACCGTCAGCAGCATGCGCCAGCCAAAGATTTCCTCGCCCGTCAGCGGCGTCATCAATGAGGTATAGAAATACATGACGGCAAACAGCACCGAGGCCGTGACCGACAGGACGACACCTTTATACACGGCGGCCTCTTTGATTGTTGAACGGGGGAAATGCACCGGAAGGGGGCATAGTCTAGTGCGGCGTTGTGAAAATAGCTGGGCTTTTTATAGCGGCTCCATCGACCGCCTGCCCCAATTGTGAACACTGCACATTTGGAACGCCTGCTGACTTTGCTAGGCTGTCAGGCTCGCCAGCACGATTCTGTCTGGTGTCCTCAAGGAGCATGCATGACCTCTTTCAGTCACGAGGCCCAGATAACCAAGGCCCGGAAGGAGCAGTCTTCCACCCGGATAGCGTTTTTCATTGCAGGTTTCAGCGTCGCCTCCTGGGCGCCCCTGGTGCCCTATGCCAAGGCCCGGGTCGGGCTGGATGACGGCACGCTGGGTCTGTTGTTGCTGTGCCTGGGGATGGGCTCGATCCTGTCCATGCCCCTGGCGGGCGCGCTGGCTTCGCGTTACGGCTGTCGTCGCCTGCTGGTCGTTTCAACTGTCCTCATCTGTCTGTGCCTGCCGTTACTGGCCACGATTTCCAGTCTGCCGCTGCTGGTGGCGACTCTGTTTCTGTTTGGCGCGAGCATGGGTGGCGTGGATTGCACGGCCAATATCCAGGCGGTGATTGTCGAGCGGGCCAGCGGCAAGACCATGATGTCGGGCTTTCACGGCCTGTTCAGCCTCGGCGGTATCGTGGGTGCTGCGGGTGTCAGTGCGTTGCTGAGCCTGGGTGCTTCGCCGTTCGTTGCCATGCTGGTGGTGGTCGTGCTGACGCTGATCGCGCTGGCCAGGGCCGCACCGCATCTCTTGCCGTATGGCAGCCAGTCCGAAGGGCCGGCCTTTGCGATTCCTCGCGGCGTTGTGCTGTTCATCGGCCTGTTGTGCTTTACCGTATTTCTCGCCGAAGGCGCGATGCTCGACTGGAGTGCGGTGTTCCTCAGTTCGTTGCGTGGTGTCGAAACCTCGTATGCCGGGCTGGGTTACGCGGTGTTTGCCGTGACCATGACCCTGGGCCGGCTGTTTGGCGATGCCGTGGTGCGGCGGGTCGGTTCCAACCGGATCATCATTCTGGGCGGATTGTGTGCCGCCAGCGGTCTGGCGATTGCCACGTTGATTCCCGCCTGGGAAGCTGCCTTGCTGGGCTACGCGCTGGTCGGGGCAGGTTGCTCGAATATCGTGCCGGTGTGTTACAGCGCGGTTGGCCGACAGACCACCATGCCGGAAAGCGTCGCGATCCCGGCCATTACCACTGTCGGTTATGCCGGGATTCTGGTCGGTCCGGCGGCCATCGGTTTCATTGCCCACGTCAGCAGTCTGGAGCTGGCGTTCATGATCGTTGCCGTGATGTTGCTGGGCGTGGCGATCAGTGGCAGCCAGCTCAAGACCTGACGGTTTTACAGCTTGCGCGCCATGCCCGAGACGCGGATCGAGCTGCCGCTCTGCTCGGGGATTTCGGCGCGCAGGCGCGACGGGCTGCCCATGTCTTCGCCTTGCAGAATGTCGATCACTCCACCGTGGGGCCAGCCGATATCGCGCAGATAACCGCCCAGCGCCGCGGTTGCCGCACCCGTGGCCGGGTCTTCATAGACGCCACCGAAGGCGAACGGATTGCGGGTATGGAAGAACTGCTCGCTTTCTGCGAACAGCAATAGAATCGTGGCCCAGCCTTCACGCACCATCAGTTGGCGTCCGGCTTCCTGATCGTATTGCATGGCCTTGAGCGTTGAACGGCTGTTGAGCGCCAGCAGCAGATGTCCGGCACCGCCATTGATCGCTGCGGGCGGGAGGCGGCTGTCCAGATCACTGTGTTGGTAGCCGAACAGGCTCAGTGCTTCTTCCAGCAATGCCGGGCTGATCGCCTTGCTGTGCGTCGGGGGTGATTGCAGGGCCGCCGAAATCAGCGAGCCCTGGGCATGGCCTTCGACCGTGATGTCGGCCTGATTGAGGCTGAGCCTGAAGACGCCGTCGCCATGCAAGCCGGCCAGCGCCGCGCCCAGAGCGATGGTGGCGTGACCGCAGAAAGGCACTTCGGCCAGCGGCGAGAAGTAACGCACCCGCCAGCCATCCTCGATTGGAGCGGCGAAAGCAGTTTCCGAAAAGCCGACCTCGGCTGCAATCCGTTGCATGCTGCTGTCATCGGGCAGCGCATCGCCAATCCATACACCTGCCGGGTTGCCGCCTTGGTCGCCATCGCTGAATGCAGCCAGTTTGAGAATTTCCGTGTTCATTTCGGGCAGGCCTTGTCGTCACTGTGAGCGATGATTGTGCCCCAAGCCTTTGGTCTTGAGCCAACCGTCCATGCATTCAAGGCCGCGATGGCGCCTCACATCTGGACAGGCGGCGCTGCACGATGCGTTCGCGCAGGGTGTCGTAGGCCCAGTTGAAGGCCATGGTGTAAGGCAGGAAAAACAGCAATACACCAATGTCCAGCCAGAAGGCCTGCATCAGGCTGATGGACAACCACCAGGCCGCCAGCGGCACGACGGCCAGAATCAGCCCGCTCTCGAAACACACGGCATGCACCATCCGGGCGGTGAAGGTCATGGCAAAGCCTGTCCTGCGCCGGATGCGGTCGAAGATGGCGTTGAACAGCATGTTCCAGAGCATCGCGGCGGTGGAAATCATCACCGTCAGCGCGCCCATCTTGCCCAGCGATTCATCCATGATCCAGGCCAGCAACGGGGCACAGATGATCAGACCAATCAGCTCAAAGAGCAGCGCATGCAGGATGCGTTCTTTAAACGATTTGACAGGCACCCTGGCGGAGCCGGTGCTCTGACTTGTCTGTTCCATGGCAAATCTCACCTCTGTAGTCATCGAAGGCTGCATTCTCATCGGTCATTGAGCTAAAGTGAAAATAGTTTCCATCGGAAAAACCGATAACAGGTCGCCCATGAGTTTTTCACCCGAAGCCCTTGAAGCCTTTGTCCAGATCGTCGAACTGGGCTCGTTCAGTGCTGCTGCCCGGCGTATGGGCAAGAGCCAGTCGACCATCAGCGAAGCCATTTCCCGCCTGGAAATCGATCTGGGATTCGAGCTGTTCGACCGTTCCGCCCGGCAACCGGTGCTGACCGAGGCGGGAAAGGCCATGCTCGGGCGGGTCGAAGACGTGCTGGGCGCCTCGGACCGTTTGCGCCGTGCTGCCGGGCGGCTGGCCGCAGGTGTCGAGCCGCGACTGACCCTGGTGCTGTCCGATGCCAATCAGTTTTCCGAATTCGAGATGCGCATGACCGAACTGGACCAGCGCTTCCCCGAGCTGGAACTGGAATGCATGTTTGCCGAGCACGGCGATGCAATCAATCTGATCCAGTCGGGCAGGGCGTCGCTGGGTCTGTTGTCGGCCCAGGCAAGTTACCCGCCGGAAATCGGCCATGCCACCATTGTCGAGCGTGCGGATTTCGGACTGTTCGTCTCCCAGCAACACCCGCTCGCTGCGCTGCCAGAGGTGAATTACCAGCAATTGTCGGAATACCGGGCACTGCGCCTCAACACTCTGATCGAGCACAGCATCCCCACTGACGACTTGCCAACCAGCGGCTATCGCAACTGGTCGGCGCCCAATTACCTGCTGTTGATGGACATGGCGGCATTCGGCTTCGGCTGGTCGGCCCTGCCGCGCTGGCTGGTGTCGCGCTACGCCACCGGGCTTTTGAAGGAACTCAAGGTCCCCGGCTGGCCGCGCAGTTCGGCTGTCGACGTGATCTGGTCGCGCCAGCGCAGCCTTGGTCCAGCGGGCTCATGGCTGCTGGAAACGCTGGTGCCGGCCGGCGAGTAGGCGCCAATTCATTCGTGAATAGGTTGTTGAAGCCGCAGGAAATGTATCGCCTGACAGGTAGTCTTCGCGGATGAATCCGCTCCCACACAGTCAGTATTTCAAGAAGCACTTTCCGGCAGGCAAATAAAAACCCGCCGAAGCGGGTTTTTCCAAAGACCATCCAACTCCCTGTTGGCCGCCTCCCAGGCAATGGTCGATCATCCTTGATCCTGGTGGACTCCTTGTTCACCAGTTGTTGGATCCAATGCTACGGGCCCAGGCGAAAAGCGGAAAGAGCGAAGTATCTTCAGCTCGTGTAAGCCTTTGGCTATACGTTGGCTCTGAGATGACTGATGAAAGGATTTTTCGCGAATGAATTGGCTCCTGTTGCAGGGGTGAAAGGGAGCCCATTCATTCGCGAAACTGTCGTTTCAATGCGTTTCAACCCTGTGCAGCGAACGATCCACTACGGTCTTGGCCAGTTCAACCAGATGCACAACCGAAAGTGCCAGATGCCGCTGTGTCCCGCTCAAACGGTCGCTGCTTTCATAGGCGGTCGCCGCAGCGCAACTGAGCAGCTCCGAGGCGTAGCACAGGGATTGTTCGAGGGTGGTGTTCTGGCTGGAAGGGGAGGATTTATCGAGGGATAAAGCGGGTTCGGTATTGAGCATGCTGGATGACTCCTAACGCTATTGGAATGGCCACCCGCTATCGCTACTAAACGATTAAAGGTGGCGGCTGTGCGAAGGTTAGTAGACCGGGCGTTAGGATCCGGCGCATCCGAAGATGCCCTGCGCACAGCCACCATAGAGTGCCGTGAATATCGACGGACTGTAGGGTGACACCATGCGACTAACGACCACGGGCTACTAAACCCGATCACTGATATGCAGCGACCGGCGCACGTTAGTGGCCTGAAGCGAGAGGCGCAAGGGGCTGCGGATTCTCCCGGAAATGTCTCCCAAGAGAAAGAGATAAGGCCTACAAATGCTATTCCTGGCGACATACAGATTGCCCTCTTGAGACAGATCAGCGAAGCTCCCGCCGCATCAGTTAATGGACAGGAACGTTGCGCATGTCGCTCAGAGTGATGGTGGTCGGTGGTTATGGAAATTTCGGCAGTATCATCTGTCGGCATCTGGCCGTTGTACCGGGTATCGAACTGGTAATCGCCGGGCGTGATGCGCAAAAGCTGTCCGCCAAGGTCGAAGCGCTTCGGCAGCAATCCGGCACCACTGTCCAAAGCTGGTGCGGAAATGCCATGGGGGCGGACTTGCAGCCTGCGCTGGTGCAGATGGACATCCAGTGGCTGATCCATACCGGCGGCCCGTTTCAGGGGCAGTCCTATGCGATTGCCGAATCGTGCATCGAGGCGGGCGTCAATTACTGCGACCTGTCTGACTGTCGGCATTTCGTCAACGGCATTGGTGTGCTCGATGCGCGCGCCCGGCAGGCCGGTGTAGCGATCTTCAGCGGTTGCAGCTCGGTGCCTTCGCTGTCTTCGGCAATCATCGATGAGCATCGCCATCGCTTTACCCGCATAGACAGCATCGAGCACGGCATTTCATCTTCGGCGAAGATGCCGGGTCTATCGACCATCGAAGGCGTGCTGGCGTATGCCGGCAAGCCGATCAACCAGCTCAAGGCGGGGCAGGTGCATGCGGTGCCGGGCTGGCAAGGCCTGACCTTGCGCAAGATGCCGATGATGGGCACCCGGCTGCTGGCCAATGTCGACGTTCCCGACATGGATATCTTTGCCGCTCGCTATGGCGCCCGTAACCTCAGTTTCAAGGCCGGATCGGGCCTGATACTTGGCGGTGTCGCCAACTATCTGCTGGCGCTGGCGGTGAGAGTCGGCTTGCTCCGCTCTGTTGCAGACTGGCCTGCACGGCTGCATCGCTGGGGAACGGCGTTCGAGCGTTTTGGCGATGGCAAAAGCGCAATGTTCATCGATGTGCGCGGCCTAGACCACGATTCCCGTCCGCTATTGTTGACAGTGCAACTCACCGCCTCCAACGACAAGGGCCCGGAAATCCCCAGCTGCGCCGCCGTCGCCCTGATGGAGAAGATCAACCGCGGCTACCAACCCGAACTCGGCGCCAGAGCCTGTGTAGGCGAAATCACGGTTGACGAATACCTGGCGGCGATCAACGAACCGTCGAGTATTCATCTGTCCGTGCAGTTTTGCGAAGAGCCGCGCTGATCGATGACCTACCTTCTGCTGAAATACATCCACATCATCGCAGCGATTTTCTTGTTCGGTTTCGGCATGGGGTCCTACCTGTACCTGATCGCTGCCAGCCGCACCGCCAACCCGCAAGTGATCGCCCATGTCGCCAGAATGGTGGTGCGCTTCGATGCCTGGATCACCACACCCGCCGGTTTTATCCAGCTCATCACCGGCTACCTGCTGACCCGCCTCATGGGCCTGCCGCTGACCACCGAATGGATCATGACGTCGCTGGTGATTTTCCTGTGCGTGGGCTCGCTCTGGCTGCCGGTGCTGGTCCTGCAAACACGCTTGCAGAAGATTGCCCTGGCGGCGGCTGACACGGGAGCGGCGTTGGGGGAAGAGTATCGGGGGATTTACCGAAAGTGGTTCTGGATGGGCGTGCTCGGGTTTGCGGGCATGTTTGTGATTGTGCTGATTATGGTGACGAAGATGGTGCCCTGGCAGTTGCTGGGGATGTTGGGGTGAGTCGGTAGCGGTTTGTTGTGTTTACCTTGATATTTTGGGGGAGTTGAGCAATTGCACTGGCAGGGCCACGCCGTTTGCGTGGGGTTTGACCAGTGCATTTGGTGGTTGTGACAGGTGGGGTTCGATTCGGGTATCCAGAGATGATGGGTAGAAATGGGGAGTCTGTTCTCGGTCAAAGGCTTGTAGTGGTCAACTTTT
>NZ_RBRE01000038.1 GCF_003700275.1 Pseudomonas cichorii
CAGGTGGGGGTTTTGTCTTTCTGGGCTATTGGAATCACCTGTCCATTGCCAACAACAATGCGCTGGTGGGTGTAGTCGAGATCTTCGATTGACTCTTCAGCTTCAGTTCTTGAAGGCGGTCATTTCCTGCAAGAGGATCGTCATCAGCCGACTGGCACCAACGCTGAGCTGCCGACCGAGGCGGCTTATCAGGTGAGTCTGCGGACTGCTGAACACTTCGTGCTGCAACGGCAGGGCCAGTAGCTTTCCGGCCTTCATTTCTTCCTCGATCACAAAGGTCGGCAGCAGCGTGACCCCGCCATGCATGGCGAAGTGCTTGAGCATGGCGAAGGTGTTGCAGGTCAGCACCGGCTTTACTGAAACCCCCAGTTGGTGCTCGGCCTGCAGCAGAATCTGGCGTATGCCGTAGGACACTCCCGGCAGGGCCAGTTGATAGCGATCCAGGCCCTTGAGTTCCAGCGGGCCTTTCTCCTGAGCCAGCGGATGGTTCGGCCCGGTCACCACGCAAACCGGTTGCCGCTGATGCGCGTGGGAGCGGATTTTCGGGTCCGCTGCCGGATTGAAGACCAGGCCGATATGCGCTTCGTCTTCCACCACCTGGCGGATCACCTCGTTACTGCCGCAGACATTCACGATCAGTTCTATCTTGGGATAGAGCGCCGAAAACCTTGCCAGCGGCTGCGCCAGGCTTTCCAGAAAACCTTCGCCTGAAACCAGCGTCACCGAACCACTGTGCAAGCCACGCAATGCCTGGATGGACTCCAGCAAGACTTCCTGTTGGGTGAGTCTCTGCCGGTAATACGTCAACACCTTATCGCCAGCCTCGGTGGGTTTGACGCCACGTCGATGTCTTTCCAGCAGCGGAGAACCAAGCTCCTGCTCAAGTTGCGCGATCTGTCGGCTGACGGCGGAAGGTGCCACGTTCAGGAAGTCGGCAGCGGCCCGGACACTGCCCAGGCGCACTGCTTCAAAGAAATAAAGAATCCGGCGATCCTGAACGAGGCTCATGACTTTCCTGTGTTGCGCTAAAGGCAACATAAATTCAATTTTTGGATTATTGCTGATGGGGGTAAGCGCTGTCCATACTCGATCCATCCGCAAACGGGAGGATGTATGACAGCTCTTTGGCAATGTCTGCGCGAACAGGCGCAACAGCTTGGCGAACGTAATCCGGTGCTTGCCCTGCATGCACAGAACCGGATTCTTGCACATTCGTCCCTTGAGTCGGCGCTGGCTGCCAACCTGGCGCATCAGCTCCAGGACCAGGTTCCGGATGCCGACCTGCAGAGCTGGTTCAAGGCCGTCATACAGTCCAGTCCTGCCATTACCGAGGCTGCGACAGCGGACATCAATCATCTGGTGATCGTCAACCCAGCGTGTCCCGATCATCTGACCGCGTTTCTGAGCTTTCGCGGAATCCTCGCCGTACAGGCCCATCGCATCGCCCACTCGCTGTGGAGCGACGGAGACATCCAGAGTGCCGTGCTCTTGCAGAACTGGGCGGCCAAGGCCTGGAGTATCGATATTCATCCCGCCGCCCGGCTTGGCAAAGCCCTGTTCGTCGATCACGGCATCGGCCTGGTGATCGGCGAGACCGCCGTGGTCGAGGATGAAGTCAGTCTCTGGCATGGCGTCACGTTGGGCAGCACCCTCAGCGAAGCCGGGGATCGTCATCCCAAGATTCGTCGCGGTGCGCTGATCTGCGCCGGTGCAACGGTGCTGGGCAATATCGAAGTGGGCGAGCGCGCCATCGTCGCTGCCAACTCCGTGGTGCTCAAGCCAGTGCCCGCAGGCGTGGTGGTTGCCGGTACGCCCGCCAGGCCTGTCGGTAACGCACCAGCGTCACTCGCGACCTTTACCAGCAAAACACAATAATGACTCAGGGATAGCCCGCATATGGCCGCAGTCGCTCAGTTTCCACAAGGTATCGATCATCCACTGGTTACGGTGCGCGACCATGCGCATGTGCTGCAGCTCTATCGGAAGATGGGCTTCATGCCGTCTCCGGTCAGCTATCACCCATGGGGCAGCGTGACCTCGTTGATGATGTTCGAGAGCAACTTCATCGAGCTGATCGGCATCGATGATCCTGCAAAGTTCGGCACCAACTCGGTCAATGGCTTCTGCTTCGGTCGCCAGTTGAATGAGTTTCTGCAGCGTGGCGAAGAAGGCGTATCGCTGGTGGCCTTGCACAGCAAGGATGCCGACGCCGATCACGCCCGGCTGGTCGAAGCCGGCCTGCCGAGTCAGGGGCGGATCGATTTTCGTCGCAGCATGACCCTGCCGGATGGCCAGCCCGATGAAGCGGTGGTGTCCCTGGGGCTGTTTATCGACCCGGCATTACCTGACGCCTCGAACTTTATCTGCCATCAGCATCGTCCGGAACTGATCTGGGTGCCGGGCTGGCAGAACCACTGCAATGGCGTGGACGGAATTGTCAGCGTGACCTATCTGGCTGACCCGGCAGAGCTTGAAACGCGCTGGAAAGCGCTCTACGGCGACGATGCGGTGTCTTTCAGCGGCAATGTGTTGCTGGCCGACACCCGCTGCGGCGTTCTGCGCGCCATGGATGTCGCCACTGCCGCCCTGCAATACCCGGGCGTCAGGTTGCCGCACGCTGCGAGCGAACGTGCGCATGCCATTGCCATCGGCCTGCATACCAGGAGCCTGGACACGGTGCGCTTCATTCTCGAACACAACGCAGTACCCCATGAGCAAGTGCCGGGCCGCGTCATGGTGCAGCCCGAAGCGGCCGGCAACGTCATTCTTGAATTCGTACAAAACCTTTAACCGAGATGCGGAACATGACTTTGAAAGTAGGTGTGATCGGACTGGGCAACATGGGCGGCGGCATGGCGGCCACCCTGGCAGGCAAAGGCTTTGATGTGAGCGGTTTCGACCTGTCTCAGGCCGCACTGGCGCAAGCCCAAGGCAAAGGCGTGAAGCCGGTTGCCGAGCGCCGGCAACTGATTCAGGAGTCGGACATTCTGATCCTGTCCCTGCCCAAGGCCGAGCATGTCGAGTCGGTGTGCCTGGGCGAGGGCGGCATCATCGAGTTCGCACGCAAAGGCCTGGTCGTGGTCGATACCACCACTTCGACACCGGAAATGAGCCGCAAGGTGGCTGCCGAACTGTTGAAAGCCGGCGTGGCCTTTATCGATGCCCCGGTTTCCGGCGGCCCCAAAGGCGCAGCCACCGGCACGATGTCGATGGTAATCGGTGCCGAGGACGATGATCTGGCCCGTGTCATGCCGGTGCTGGAAGGCATGAGCGGTACTCGCGTGCACGTCGGCAAGTGTGGTGCCGGCAACGTCGCCAAGATCGCCAACAATATGCTGGCTGCCTGTCACCTGATCAGCACCGCCGAAGCGGTCGCGATGGCGGCCAGGGCCGGTGTCGATCCGGAAAAGCTGCTGCAGGGCCTCAACGCCGGTTCCGGCCGCAGTGGCGCGACCCAGGTCATGTTCCCGACCTGGGTACTCAACAAGGCCTACGACTCGGGTTTCACCATGGGCCTGATGCGCAAGGACGTAGGCCTGGCCAGTGATCTGGCCGACAGTCTGGACATGGAACTGCCGCTGTCGCGCATCGTTGCGCAACTGTGGAAAGCCAGCAGCGAAACCCTGGCGGATAACGAAGACTTCTGCGCAATCGTGCAGCGTACCGATGCCCAACTTTTTGGCCGTGGAGAGTAACCGATGAGCACTGCAAGAATTCTCGAACTGCTGCGCCCTTACTGGGGCGACCGCAGTGTGATTGCCAGTTATGTCGGCGGTGAGTTCATCGAGGGCCACGGTGCGCCGGTAGAAGTGCGCAACGCCCATGACGACACGCTGCTGCTGAGCTTCCCCGATGCCGATGACTCGCTGGTAGAAGAGGCGGACAAGGCTGCCAGGGCCGCTCAGGCGCAATGGTGGGCACTGACTGCCCAGGCGCGTGGTCGTGCCATGTACCAGATCGGTTCACTGGTTCGCGAAGAGCTGGAAAACCTGGCGCAGATCGAATCCCTGACCGCCAACAAGCCGATTCGCGATGCGCGGGTCGAAGTGCTCAAGGTGGCCGAGATGTTCGAGTACTACGCCGGTTGGGCCGACAAGCTGCACGGCGAAGTCATTCCGGTGCCGACCACGCACCTGAACTACGTGACCTACGAGCCACTGGGCACCGTGTTGCAGATCACCCCATGGAACGCGCCGATCTTCACGTGCGGCTGGCAGATCGCGCCTGCGATTGCCGCCGGTAACGCGGTCATCCTCAAGCCCTCCGAACTGACCCCGCTCAGCTCGTTGATGATCGGGGTATTGATCGAACGTGCCGGTGTGCCCAAAGGACTGGTCAACGTGATTGCCGGTTTCGGTCACTCCATCGGCCAGGCCTTCATTGCCAGGGCCGATATCCGCAAAGTGGTGTTCGTGGGCTCGCCTGCAACCGGTCGGCATATCGCGGTGGCTGCGGCTCAGCGTTGCATTCCCGCGGTGCTGGAACTGGGCGGCAAGTCGGCCAATATCGTGTTTGAAGATGCCGATCTGGAAGTCGCCCTGCGCGGTGCCCAGGCGGCGATCTTCTCCGGCGCGGGCCAGAGCTGTGTGTCCGGCTCGCGTTTGCTGGTGCAGGAATCGATTTTCGAGAAGTTCACCAATGCGCTGGCCGTAGCTGCCACGCAATTCAAGGTCGGTGATCCCGGCGATCCGGAAACCCAGATCGGCCCGATCAACAACGCCAGGCAGTACAACCATGTGAAAGCCATGGTCGAAGGAGCCCTGAAAGACGGCGCCCGGCTGGTCGGCAAAGACGCCGATCCAATCCCCGACAAACCGGGTTACTACGTCAACCCGACGGTACTGGCCGGCAGTAACGAGCTGTATTGCGCCCAGGAAGAAATCTTTGGCCCGGTGGTCGTGGCCATCCCGTTCAAGGATGAAGAAGACGCCATTCGCATCGCCAACGACAGCCGTTTCGGCCTGGCCGGCGGCGTCTGGACCCGTGATGTCGGCCGCGCCCATCGCGTCGCCCGGCAAGTGCGCGCCGGGACTTTCTGGGTCAATGGCTACAAGACCATTCACGTCAGCTCGCCATTCGGTGGATACGGCGAAAGTGGGTATGGTCGTTCATCGGGCCTCGATGCACTGCGCGAGTACAGCGAAGTGAAAAGCGTCTGGGTCGAAACCGCCGCCAAGCCTGCTGCAAGCTTTGGCTATGGCGCGAGTCTGGAGTAACTGTCATGAGGATTTCCAAAGCCCTGATCGAACAGGCCACTGTCTGGCGCCGCACGATTCACGCCGCGCCCGAACTGGGTTTCAAGGAGCTGCAAACCTCCGATCAGGTGGCGCGTCTGCTGACCAGCTTCGGCATCGAGGTGCATCGCGGCCTTGGTGGCACCGGCGTGGTCGGCACCTTGCGCATTGGTGATGGCCCGGTCATCGGTATTCGCGCCGACATGGATGCGTTGCCGATCCAGGAGCTGGGCAACAGTGCGCACAAGTCGGTACACAAGGGCTGCATGCATGCCTGCGGCCACGATGGCCATACCGCGATTCTGCTGGCCACCGCCCGGCATCTGTCTGAAACCCGCAACTTTCGCGGCACGGTGCATTTCGTTTTTCAGCCCGCCGAAGAAAACCTGGGCGGCGCACAGCGCATGATCGAGGACGGGCTGTTCGAGCTGTTCCCGATGGATGCGATCTACGGCCTGCACAACTGGCCGGGCGTTCCGGCAGGCAATGTGGTGATCAATCCCGGTCCGATGATGGCTTCGCTGGATACCTTCGAGATCACCCTGACCGGCAAGGGCAGCCATGCGGCCATGCCGGACAAGGGCACCGATCCGATCGTGGCGGCTGCCGAGCTGGTAGTGGGGCTGCAAACCATTGTGTCGCGGCGTCTGTCACCGCTGGACTCGGCGGTGGTCAGCATCACCCAGTTCAATGCCGGGGAAGCGATCAACGTCATCCCGGAAACGGCGGTATTGCGCGGTACGGTGCGTTGCCTGCAAACGCCGGTACGCGCCAGGGTCGAGCAACTGATCGGCGAGTTCGTCGAGCGTTTGCCGACGGCTTTCGGGGTGCGTGGCGAGCTGGTCTATAACGTTGGCTACCCGGTTACCGAGAACCATGTCGACGCGGCGGCGACCATCCGGCGCGCGGCGGTTGCTGCGGTTGGTGAGGCCAATGTGCAGTGGGGTTGCAACCCGTCGATGGCCTCCGAAGATTTTGCCTTCATGCTGCATGCCTGTCCGGGCGCTTACGTCTGGCTCGGGGTGGACGGCGAGAAGCCGTCAGCCGCACTGCATAACCCGTATTACGACTTCAACGATCAGGTGATCGAGTCGGGTGTTGCGGTGTGGACGGCGTTGGTGGAGCAGTGTTTGCCTGTGAGCTGACCAGATCCGCCAGGAGCGGATTCATTCGCGAAGCCTTTTCGCGAATGAATTCGCTCCAGGTGGTATTAGCATTCCACCAGATTCACCGCCAGGCCACCACGTGACGTTTCCTTGTACTTGTCGTGCATGTCGGCGCCGGTATCGCGCATGGTGCGGATGGCGTGGTCCAGGGAAATGAAGTGCTCGCCATCGCCGCGCAGGGCCATTTGTGCGGCGTTGATGGCCTTGACCGCTGCAATGGCGTTGCGCTCGATGCAAGGCACCTGAACCAGCCCGCCAACCGGGTCGCAGGTCAGGCCCAGGTTATGTTCCAGACCGATTTCCGCAGCGTTTTCCACTTGCTCCGGCGAGGCGCCGAGAATCTCGGCAAGCCCGGCGGCAGCCATTGCGCAGGCTGAGCCGACTTCGCCCTGGCAGCCCACTTCGGCGCCCGAGATCGACGCGTTTTTCTTGCACAGAATGCCCACGGCAGCCGCGCTGAGAAAGAAGCGCACCACGTCGTCGTCATTGGCTGCCGGGTTGAATTTCATGAAGTAATGCAGCACCGCAGGCACGATGCCCGCAGCGCCATTGGTCGGCGCGGTCACCATGCGGCCACCGGCAGCGTTTTCCTCGTTGACTGCCAGGGCGAACAGGTTGACCCATTCCATGGCGCTGAGGGTCGAGCCGATCACGTTGGGGTTGTCGAGGTTCTGCAGGCTTTGATGCAGGCGGTAGGCGCGGCGCCGGACATTCAGGCCGCCAGGCAGAATCCCGGTTTCGCTCAGGCCCTTGTTCACGCAGTCGCGCATTGCTTCCCAGATCACCATGATCTTCTCGCGAATCTCTTCCTCGCTGCGCCAGGCCTTTTCATTGGCCATCATCAAGGCCGAAATGCTCAGGCCATGGGTCTTGCACAGCTTGAGCAACTGCGCGCCGCTGGAAAAATCATAGGGCAGCACGGTGTCATCGTTGTCCAGCACGCCACTGGCCGCCTGTGCAGCGTCGATCACGAAACCGCCACCGACTGAATAGTAGGTCTGCTCGAACAGCTCACCTGTTTGCCCGTAAGCGCACAGTGTCATGCCATTGGGGTGATAGGGCAGGCTTTCGTCCAGCAGGCACATGTCGCGCTGCCAGATGAAATTGATCTCCCGCTCGCCGCCCAGCAGCAACAGGCCGTTCTCCAGCAATGCGTCGATGCGTTGATTGACCTGGCTGGGATCGATCTGGTCTGGCCATTCGCCCAGTAAACCCATGACAGTTGCCCGATCACTGCCATGACCGATGCCCGTAGCCGAAAGAGAACCGTACAATCTGACCTCGATCCGTTCTACGCTATGCAACTGATTGCGGTCGCGCAGATCGGTGACGAACAGCGCCCCGGCCCTCATTGGCCCTACGGTGTGTGAACTGGAGGGGCCGATGCCGATTTTGAACATGTCGAAGACGCTGATAGCCATCACGGAGATCCTGCAAATGAGTTTCCATGGGAGTCATGGGCTCCCTCTTTATGGTCCTAATGTTTGGCTTCCGGCCTTCAAACGGCAAACGATTGTTCCTATGCAACGCTTTAGCGGAACTCCTCAATGAGCAGAATCTTCAACGCACAGATGCACGCCTGGCTACAGGTCTTCGCCTGTGCAGCCCGGCATCTCTCCTTTACCCGTTGTGCCGAAGAGCTGCATGTAACGCCTGGCGCCATCAGCCAGCAGATGCGTCAGCTCGAAGAGCGCCTGGGGTTTGCCTTGTTTCACCGGGTCGGGCGCGGGCTTGAACTGACCGCCGAAGGGCAGCGGCTGGCGCTGGTGGCCAACGAAGTGCAGAGCCGGATCAGCGATGAGTTGCGCCTGTTGTATTCCGGACGGATCGGCGGCGTGTTCAAGCTGCGCTGCATTCCCTCGTTTCTCGGCAAATGGCTGATGCCGCGTCTGCCGCGCCTGCAGGAGGCCTTTCCCGACATTCAGTTGCGGATCATTGCCGAAGACAGCAGCGGCTCGTTGCGTGACGACGACTTCGACCTGGCCATCGATCTCAACGACGGCAGCTATCCGGGCCTGATGACCACCACCTTGCTGGAAGAAGAGCTGTTCCCGGTGTGTTCACCGGCACTGCTGGAAGGCAAGCCGCCTCTGGATACGCCAAGCCAACTGGTGCACTTTCCGTTGCTGCACGACATCACGGCCTGGCGTGGCAGCTATGAATATGCCGAGTGGGAATTTTACCTGGCGGCCATCGGCGCGGCCGGGATCGATGTGCGGCGCGGTCATACCTTCAACCGTAACCACCTGACCATCGATGCCGCGAGAATGGGCATGGGCGTAGCCATTGCGCGCAAGACGCTGATCACCGACGAGCTGGAGCAGGGCTTGCTGATCGTGCCGTTCGGGCACCCGATCAAGGCCAAGAAGAAATACGTGCTGGCTTATCGCGAAGGCGCGTTGAGCACGCCGTCGCGGCGCGCAGTTCACGACTGGCTGGTCAACGAGGCAGTGCAGGACAAATGAAAAGGGCGCACCAATTGGCGCGCCCTTTCCAGTAGATCTGACGGAATCAGTGGAACATTTCGGCGATCAGCACTGCGCCTATGAAAGTGCCGAAGTTGGCGAGAAACGACACCAGCACAATCCTCCAGCCCAGGCGGCGGAAGGCCGGAAGGTCCTTGGCAATCGACAGGCCCGCGAAGGTCAGCATGGGCGTGATCACCGCCAGCATGTTGATCGAGCTGGTCAGGCGGGTGATTTCCGCCGCGAAAGGGCAGGCCGGCGAGGTCAGGAACATCGCCACCAGCGACACCATGCACACTGCCGGAATCTTGCGGCGTAGCAGGTTGCACAGCAGCTCACCAGCGAAGGCACAGAAGATCATGATGCCCATGCCGGTCAAGGCATCGGCGGACAGGGTCTTGTAACCGACGTAGTTGGCGATCAGTGCCAGGGCACCGGCGGCCAGCCAGGCACTGACCTTGCCGGCCCAGCTCAGATCGGGGACTTCGAGCGAGACATCCTTGCTGCTGATGTTTTCGCTGGTGATGGAGGCCTTGGTGGTACGGCCGATCAACGGCTCCAGCACCCGATAACCCCAGACCGCCAGCGGCAGGGAGATGAACAGGGTGAAGTAGGTGCCGATGGTGGTGGTGATCAGGTTGGACGCTGCCGCCAGTGTCATGACTTCCTTGGCGACTTCCGGAGTCTGTTGCGCGGCGATGGCGCCTGCTGCAGCGGCCATCATGCTGCCCGAACCAATGCCCGAGCCCATGGCCAGCGAGTTGGGATGGAAGATCCCGAGGCTGGTGATGAAGCCGGCCACGATGGCAATGAACAGCGCGCCGAACAGTGTGCCGGTCAGGTATTCGGCCAGCACCCCGCGACCTTCGGGGGAGTCCATGCCATAACGCTCACCGATGATTGCCAGGCTGGGTTCGCGACCGACAGAGAAGGTTGCGCCAATCGCTTCACGCTTGATGCCCAGCATCAGGGCGACCGGCAGGCCGAGCACGACGGTGCCGACGAAGTGGCCGAACTCCTGGAACAACAACGCCCAGCCCGAAGCGAACACCACAGGCAGCGAGCCTCCGACCACCAGGCCAAGCTTGGCGATGAAAATCAGCAGGGCAGGTTGCAGGATTGAGGCTGCGCGCAGTTGCGTCGCGTAGTCGATGCCGATGGTGCCGGGCATCCGGCGGCTGGCGATACCGATTACCGCCCCCAGAACCAGTGCCCAGACCATGGGCAGCAAGACGACTTTGCCAGGCCCCAGAGGAATATTGATGGCGCCGATCAATTCGGCGGCGATGAGGATGATTGCGGCCCAGGTATACAGTTTTACGGTGGCTGAAATAGCCTGCTTGTCACCCGCCACTGAGGCCTGTGAATGTTGCATGATGATCCCCTTGCCTGCTGAATGACCTTGAAGGCCTTATCAATCGTTGTTGTGCTTTTCAGGTAGGCGCGTTGTGGCGCCCGGGGCAGCTTTAAAGTCCATGGTGTGCATGGAAACCCTTGTGGGGCTGAATATTCTTGTAAGGTCTGACTGGTATCTCGACCCAGGCTGCTATGAACCTTTGCTGCGAGTATGCAGAGCGGTATCCAGCACACCAATATTGCGAACTTTATTTATCGTTGCCTTAAAGTGAACACAGAATGTAGGGAATTAGGCGGGAAGACATTGCATTGTCGAGCAGCATGTGGGACCGGATCCGGCGGCGCTCCGGTCCCACAGTCCACCTGTTTGCTGAGCGACAGCGCAGTGTCAGGAGTACTGCGGGACCTCCTACCGGGTAGGAGCGGATTCATCCGCGACGGGTTTACAGGAGGCTGATGGCCGTCTCGATTGACCGGCGCTGGGTGTCGGCATACAGCTTCAGTTCATTGATGGTCTGAAGCCCGAGCGCCTTCTGGAAATCATCCTGATTGGAGTTGGTCGCATAATGCGCTTGTGAGTCGTCGCCCAGGTTGGACTGGAAGATCCCCGCTGCGCTCACCGGCAGGAAGTCTTCATACACCAGCGGCTCGAAGCGAATATGCCCGGCCTTGATCTGTTGTTCCAGGTCGCTGGCAGGCTGACCGTTGTTGCGTGCCGCGATGCCTTTGTCGGTCGCGAAGTAGCGGAAGTAGGCCATATCCTGCTCTCGCATTTCGCTGTAGCTGTCGGGGAAAGCCTGGAAGGTTTTCTCCAGCAGTTGCGCGTAACGCACGGCATTGGCTTCGTTGGGAAACTCGCCCAGTTCCTCGCGGGCGGCATTGAGCAACTGATCGTACAGCGCCCGGCCTTTGGGCGTGAGCGCTGCGCCGCGTTGTTCGATTTCCCCGAAGCGTGCCGAATGGCTGCCGGACTCACCGCTGAACGTGATGGCTTCTTCCAGTGCCTTGAAGCTGGTCTGGCGCAGCAGGATCGGGCATTCGCGACGTGGCGGGCCTTCGACCACCGCTTTGGGCGTGATGCCTTTGCCGGGCATGCCGGCTTGCACGGCATCGATGTCTAGGGTGCGCGGAGTCAGGTGGTTGATGTGCGGACCGCGGAAGGCGACCACGTCGGCAATCAGCCGATGCTGGGCATTGAGCTGCTTGTAATCCTGTAACGATACCGTCGCGCTGTTGTGCCAGCGGAAGGTTTCCAGCGCCTGCTGCACGAACTCGGCGGCGTCTGCTTCGCTCAGGCCGCCATCCTGTTCATGCTTCTCGATCAGCTCAAGCGCCCTGGCGGTAAAGATCTGGCGCCTGGCCAGAACCTGCTCGGCAAACTGGCGCAGCTCCTGGTTTTCGATCAGTTCAAGGCGCAGCAGTGAGGTGAAGACGCGGAACGGGCTGACCTGCAGCGACTGCTCGTGCACCGCCCGAAACGCGGTGGAGTGAACCGGCACCCCGGCGGGTGTCAGGTCGTAATAACCCACCGGCTCCATGCCCATGACCGCGAACAGGCGGGCAAGGGTCGCCAGTTCCAGCGCAGTGCCGACCCGAATCGCGCCGTGGCGCTCCATGTCCAGACGCTGGATTTCACCGGTCTGCTGCAAGCTCTCCCGAACCCCGGGCTGGTGAGTCATGACCGCGTCGTTGATTTCGGCGACCAGTTCCATCAAGGTGCCGTAGAGCGGGACTTCGGCCTGGTACATCTGCGACATGGCGCGGGAAAAGCTGGCTCGAATGTCATCACGGTTTGCAAAGGTAGCAGTGCTCATCTGGATCGTTTCTCCGCACAAATTCCAGTTAACAGGTCGAGCTCAATCGAGGGCCGCCAGACAGCGCTCGAAGATATCCAGCCCTTCATTCAGGATTTCCGGCTCGATGGTCAGCGGTGCCAGCAAGCGGATGATGTGCCGCGACTTGCCACTGGGCATCAACAACAATCCGGCGTCTCTGGCCAGTTGCAGCAACTGGGCCAGTTGTCGGGTACCGGGTGCGCCTTGTGGGGTCATCAGTTCGATGCCGCGCATGGCGCCCACGCCGGTCAGCCGGCCCAGATAAGGCGACAGCTTCTGTTCCTGCCAGCCACGGTAGCGGCCCAGGATGATGTTTTCCTGGGTTTCGCCCCAGCGCGAGAGGTTTTCATCGCTCATCTGTTGCAGCGATGCGAGCCCGGCTGCGCAAGCGATCGGATTACCCGAATAGGTGCCACCGAGCCCGCCCTTGGGCAAGGTGTCGAGCAGATGCTTGCGACCCACCACGGCACCCAGCGGAATGCCTCCGGCGATGCTTTTGCCGAGCAGGATCAGGTCCGGCTCGATGCCCAGGCGGCTGAAGGCAAAACGCTGACCGGTGCGGCCGAAGCCGGACTGGATCTCGTCGGCAATCAGCACGATCCCCTTCTCATCGCAGAACCTGCGCAATGCCTGGGCGAACTCCGGCTCCATGGGCAGAAAACCGCCTTCGCCCTGAACCGCTTCAAAGATAAAGCAGGCCACATCGCTGACATCGATCTCGACACTGAACAGACGATCCATGGCCTGGAGCGCTTGTTCAGTCGTAACGCCGGTGTCCTTGCTCGGAAAGGGCAGGTGATACACGGTGCCGGGCAGCAGGCCGATACTTTGTTTGTAGGGCGCGACCTTGCCATTGAGGTTCAGGGTTGCCAGGGTCCGCCCATGGAACGCGCCATCGAAGGCAATGACTGCCGAACGCCCGGTGGCGCTGCGTACGATTTTCAAGGCGTTTTCCGCCGCTTCCGCGCCGCTGTTGGTGAGCATGCCGCTGAGCGGATAGCTGACCGGCACGAACTGCTCCAGCTGGTTCATGAACTGGATGTACGGTTCATGGGGCGTGGCATTGAACGCGTAATGGGTCAGCTTTTGCGCCTGTTGCTGAATGGCCTTGACCACCAGCGGGTTGCAGTGGCCCAGATTCAACACACCGATGCCGCCGACGAAATCGATATAGCGCTTGCCGGTCGTGTCCCAGACCTCGGCGTTCTTGCCGTGGGAAAGGGTGACAGGATGAACGAATGAAATGGAGGCGCTGATATTTTCGTTGTTCACTGGAAGCGCTCCGGCAACGAATCACGACGGATGGGGGACAGGGTGTTCGGGGGCATGCGCAAAGACATCGCTTCATCCTGCTGGGTTGGACGTTGCGCCTATCTAAACCAACAACCGACTTGCCCCGCAAACGAAATAAAATCGTCGTGTCATTCCAATAATTCTGAATGTCGGGCTTTTACCCGCTGCCTGATCCACTCCACGAACGCCTTGACCTTGGGCACCTGCGCCGCATGTTCGGCATGCGCCAGAAAATGCGAACCGTCGCTCTGCATGGAATGATTCCAGGCGATCACCAGCTTGCCTTCGGCCAGTTCGTCGCTGACCAGATAGCGCGGCACCAGGGCTATCCCGCAACCTGACTGGGCGGCGCGAATGCACATATAGAAGGTGTCGAAACGCGGGCCGTGATAGCTGTTCTGCGAGTGCAGGTTCTGCTCCAGAAACCATCCATGCCAGGCTTCCGGGCGCGAGGTGCATTGCAGCAGGATATGGCCGGTCAAGGCCTGGGCACTGGGAATGCTGTGGCGGGCCATCCATTCCGGGGCGCACACCGGCACCATTTCTTCCTTGAACAGCTCGATGCAGGTGGCGCCAGGCCAGGTGCCCTGACCGAAAAAGAACGCTACATCGGCCTTGGCCCGGACCAGATCGAAAGGCTCCAGCTCGCTGCGGATATCCAGGTGAATCCCCGGATTCCGGCTGCTGAACCCCTTCAGGTTCGGCACCAGCCAGCGGTCGCCAAAGGTCGGCTGGGTTGCAATTTTCAGTACCTCCGTTTCGCCGCCATAAGTCAGGATGTAGCGACTCGACATGTCCACCTGAATCAGGATCTTGCTCACCTCGGCCATATACAGTTCGCCCGCTGGGGTCAGGTGCAGGCGACGGCGGATACGCTGGAACAGCGGGTGGCAAAGCATCTCTTCCAGTTGCGCGACCTGCTTGCTTACCGCGCTCTGGGTGAGGTGCAGTTCCTGTGCGGCGCGAGTGAAGTTCAAGTGACGGGCCGCGGCTTCAAAACACTGCAAGGCGGTCGTTGAGGGCATCAAACGCTTGGACATTACCGGTTACCTGTTGACATGCAAGATAGATCATTCCAAAACGGAATCATGTTTTTCTAAATGGTCGTTTGTGACAAGGGCGATTGCGGATCAATACTGATCCACATCAATGATTTCAACCAGTGTCATCTGCAGGAGAATCAATGTGGTTGCCAATTTGTTAGCAAGCCTGGGCGTGGCGAAAAGTGCCTACACCGAAGGGGACTACCCCGTTCATACCCCTATCGATGGCAGCCAGATTGCCTCCGTCACTCTCGAAGGCAAGGCACAGGTGCTGGCGCGTATCGACAGCGCCCAGAGTGCTTTCCTGAAATGGCGCACGGTGCCAGCCCCGCGTCGCGGCGAACTGGTGCGGATCTTCGGTGAAGTATTGCGCGAGCACAAAGCCGAACTGGGCGAACTGGTGTCCATCGAGGCCGGCAAGATCACTCAGGAAGGGCTGGGCGAAGTGCAGGAAATGATCGACATCTGCGACTTCGCGGTCGGTCTTTCCCGTCAGTTGTACGGCCTGACCATCGCCTCCGAGCGTCCAGGCCACCATATGCGTGAAACCTGGCATCCGCTGGGCGTGGTGGGGGTGATCAGTGCGTTCAACTTCCCGGTTGCAGTCTGGGCCTGGAACACCGCGCTGGCGCTGGTGTGCGGCAACCCGGTGATCTGGAAACCGTCCGAGAAAACCCCGCTGACCGCACTGGCCAGCCAGGCCTTGTTCGACAAGGCCCTGAAAATCTTCGGTGATGCTCCCGAAGGGCTGGCGCAACTGATCATCGGTGATCGCGAGGCGGGCGAGGCTCTGGTCGATGACCCGCGTGTGCCGCTGGTCAGCGCCACCGGCAGCACCCGCATGGGCCGCGAAGTGGGGCCACGGGTCGCGGCGCGTTTCGGGCGCAGCATTCTCGAACTGGGCGGCAACAACGCCATGATCCTGGCCCCGAGCGCCGATCTGGATCTGGCCGTGCGCGGCATCCTGTTCAGCGCCGTGGGCACTGCCGGTCAGCGCTGCACCACATTGCGTCGGCTGATCGTGCATCGCTCGATCAAGGACGAAGTGGTGGCCAGGGTCAAGGCAGCCTACGGCAAGGTGCGTGTCGGTGATCCACGGGAAGGCAACCTGATCGGCCCGCTGATCGACAAGCAGGCGTTTGCCGCCATGCAGGATGCGCTGGCCAAGGCCCGCGATGAAGGCGGGCAGGTTTTCGGTGGCGAGCGCCAGTTGCAGGCTCAATACCCCAATGGCTACTACGTGACCCCGGCCATCGCCGAGATGCCGGGTCAGAGCGATGTGGTGCGCCACGAAACCTTCGCACCGATTCTCTACGTGCTGGCCTACGACGAGTTTGAAGAGGCGCTGCGCCTCAACAACGAAGTGCCACAAGGCCTGTCGTCATGCATTTTCACCACCGACATTCGTGAAGCCGAAGCATTCCAGGGTGCGGCCGGCAGTGACTGCGGGATCGCCAACGTCAACATCGGTACCAGCGGTGCGGAAATCGGCGGGGCATTTGGCGGTGAGAAGGAAACCGGTGGCGGCCGTGAGTCCGGCTCCGATTCCTGGAGAGCTTACATGCGCCGTCAGACCAACACGGTCAACTATTCCCGCGAGCTGCCACTGGCTCAAGGGATTGTTTTCGACTGACAGACAGGGAATCAGGCCCGCAGGACGGGCCTGAAACTTCATCGCGCATGGGGCTGGAGTTCTGCAATGGCGAAATTTCGTCAAGAGTGTCTGTGGGAACAACTGACGCCGCAACGGCCAAGCCATCCGCCGTTGATCGGTGAGCGCTCGGCGGATGTCTGCGTGATCGGGGCGGGTTTTACCGGCCTGTCTGCCGCACTTCAGTTGCTTGAAGGCGGCAAGTCCGTGTGCATCGTGGAGGCCCATCAGGTGGGCCACGGTGGTTCGGGACGTAACGTGGGACTGGTCAATGCCGGGACCTGGGTGGCGCCGGACGAGCTGGAAAAAGTTCTGGGCAGTGCCGAGGCCAGTCGCCTCAATGGCGCACTGGGTGCGGCACCGGCGCTGGTGTTTTCCACCATCGATAAATACGCCATCGATTGTCAGGAAACCCGCACCGGCACCCTGCACATGGCGCACAACGCCAAGGGACTGGCCGACCTTCGCAGCCGTGCCGAGCAATGGCAGCGGCGTGGCGCCAACGTCGAGCTGCTGACCGGCAAGGTCTGTGAAGACGCCTGCGGCACCGACAGGATCGCTGGCGCGTTGCTCGATCACCGGGCCGGCACCGTCAATCCCATGGCTTATGCCTCCGGGATGGCCACTAACGTGGTCGCGCGTGGCGGGTTGCTGTTCGGCGAGTCACCGGTAACCGGGCTGCAACGCACCGACGATGGCTGGAAAGTTTCTACCGATCTGGGCAGCGTGCGGGCCGAAAAAGTCATCATCGCGTCCAATGCCTACACCGAAGGCGAATGGACCGATGTGAAGGATCACATCTTTGCCGGTTACTACTATCAAGTGGCATCGCAGCCGCTCAGTGGTCCGGAACAGGAAGGCATTCTGCGTGGCGGACAAGGTTCCTGGGATACGCGCACGGTACTGAGCAGCATTCGTCGTGACGCCCACGGAAGGCTGTTGCTCGGCAGCCTGGGCAATGCCGGCAATTATCCGCTGTGGTTCATTCGTCAATGGGCCGACCGCATCCAGCAGCATTACTTCCCGCAACTGGGCAAGGTCGAGTGGCAGTGCACCTGGACGGGCCGGATCGGTTTTACCCCAGACCATTTGCTGCGCCTGTTCGAGCCCGCGCCGGGTCTGTTGGCTGCGACCGGTTTCAATGGCCGTGGCGTGACCACCGGGACGCTGGTGGGCAAATGCTTTGCGGACTATGTGCTCAGCGATGATGCCAAGGCCTTGCCGGTAAGCTTCTCGAAGAGCAAGGCGGTGCTGGGCAGCTCATTGCGCACCCTGGCCTACGATGCCGGGTTCAGTCTGTATCACGCCGGGCAATGCCTGCGCGTCGTACTTTGATTTTTTAAAAGAATAAAACGCCATACAACAAAAAAACTTCATTCCATTTCTGCTGCCGTCGAAATCAATGCAAGGAAATCCAAATGGCAAGTTCCACACTCGCCCGGCTTCGCCGTGGCAGTCTTTCGGCATCCGGTCTATCTGAATTCCGTTTGAAAGTAAGCCAATAAAGCAGTGTAAGCACTGCGCCAACAACAATGCTTATTCAAAAACAGGTTGCGTCGTCGGACGGCCTCTTTGCGTGCCGCCCTGTGCAACTTTCACGTTGAGGGTAGAACATGGTTTCTCATAAAAAGAACGAGCACCGCTCCTTGAAGCACGGGCTGACATCCCGTCAGGTTTCGATGATTTCGATTGCCGGCATCATTGGTGCCGGCCTGTTCATCGGCTCGTCGAATGCCATTGCCACGGCGGGGCCGGCGATCCTGATTTCCTATGGCATTGCCGGGCTGCTGGTCCTGCTGGTGATGCGCATGCTGGGGGAAATGGCGATTGCCAATCCCAACAGCGGCTCGTTCTCGACCTATGCCGGGCAGGCCATCGGGCCATGGGCCGGGTTTACCATCGGCTGGCTGTATTGGTGGTTCTGGGTGTTGATCATTCCGGTCGAGGCGATTGCCGGCGCCGACATCCTGCACGCCTGGATGCCCTCGGTGCCGTCCTGGCTGTTCGCGTTCCTGATCATGATTACGCTGTCCTGCACCAACCTGATAAGCGTGAAGAATTTCGGTGAGTTCGAGTACTGGTTCGCGCTGGTGAAAGTCATTGCAATCCTGGCGTTCATCGCAGTCTGCAGCATGGCCGTGCTGGGCTTCTGGCCGCTGGCCGAAACTTCCGGCGTCGAGCAGTTGTGGCAGAACGGCGGCTTCATGCCCAACGGTTTCGGCGCGGTGCTGGGCGGGGTACTGGTGACGATATTTTCGTTCTTCGGCGCGGAAATCGTCACTATCGCAGCCGATGAAACGGCCAACCCCAAGGAGAAGATTCGCAAGGCCACCAATCTGGTGGTGTACCGCATCGCGATCTTCTACATCTTCTCGATCTTCTTTATCGTCTCGCTGGTGGCCTGGAACGATCCACGTTTGCTGCAAGTCGGTTCATTCCAGCGCGCCCTGGAAATCATCAATGTGCCCGGTGCCAAGCTGGTGGTCGATATCGTGGTGTTCGTGGCAGTCACCAGTTGCATGAACTCCGGGCTCTACACGGCTTCGCGGATGCTGTATTCGCTGGGTGCACGCGGTGAGGCTCCAGCCTCGATCAAGCGTGTGTCCGGCAGCGGTGTGCCAACGGTCGCGGTGATCGTTTCGACGCTGGCAGGTTTTGTCGGTTGCTTCGTGAACTATGCCTTTCCCGGCAAGGTATTCGGCTTCCTGTTGTCCACCACCGGTGCCATTGCCTTGCTGGTGTATCTGGTGATCGCGGTTTCCCAGTTGCGGATGCGGGCGATGCTGGAAAAGGACGGCAACCAGCTGGCCTTCAAGATGTGGCTGTTCCCATGGCTGACCTGGCTGGTCATCGGCCTGATCACACTGGTCCTGGGCTACATGCTGATCAGCCCGAGCTATCGCTACGAGACACTGATGACCGCAGGCGTGACCGGCACCATTCTGCTGATCGCCTTGCTGCGTCGCAGGAAGTCGACAGGGGCATATGTAGCATCCGGGGCTTGATTTTTCGCGGATGAATCCGCTCCTACGGGCGGTGTAGGAGCGAATTCATTCGCGAAGAGTCGACGATTGATTGCTGATCCGCAATTCCGCACACAACCCGCCCAGCGGTGAGTTGCGCAAATGCAGGCTGCTCTGCAGTTTGCGTACGATCATGTCGACAATCGCCAGCCCCAATCCTGCGCCATTGCTGTTGCCCTGGCTGTAGAAGCGTTCCAGCAGGCGCGCCTTGTGGTGTTCGTCGATGCCGGGGCCGGCGTCTTCGACGCTCAGGCGGGCGTTGCCGTCGTTCTGGCGTTGCAGCACTACCCGGATTTCGCTGGCTGCCGGGGCGAAATTCAGGGCGTTGGTCAGCAGGTTCTGCAAGGCGATGGTGATCGCGCCCGGATCGCTGTGGATCATGCACACTTCATCGGCTTCCAGCACCAGTTCGACCCGCTTTTCCAGGGCCAGTGGCGTGAGCTCGGCCATTTCTTCCTGGACCAGTGTATTGAGCTCGAAGGTCTTCAACTGTTCGGGATTCTGCTGCGGCTCAAGCCGGGCCATGGTCAGCAACTGGCTGGCGATGCGCGCTGCGCGGTCAACGCCATGCACCAGAAAGTCCAGTGCTTCCAGACGTTGCTCCGGCAGTTCGGCCTGCCGTGCGTTCTGTGCGTGGATGCGCAGGACCGTCAGCGGCGTGCGCAACTCATGGGCGGCATCGGCAATGAAGCGTCGTTCGCGTTCCAGCAGGTTGTCGATCTGGGTCAGCAGCCGGTTGAGCGCAGTCTGCATCGGTTCCAGTTCCCTGGGCAGTGGCGACAGCGCGAGGGCTTCCAGGCTTTCGACGTCACGCTTGCGGATCACCTTGGCCATCGCTTGCAACGGGCGCAGGCCCCAGCCGATGACCAGCCAGATGGACACGATCAGCAACGGCACGCCAATCACGGTCGGCCATACGGTGTGGCTGACGATGAGCTGGATCACGCTCTGGCGTACGTCGTCGCGTTCGCCGACCCAGATCACGAAGCCCTGTTGCGGATCGGCGAGCAGGAAACCACACCATTCATTGCCGTTTTCCACCAGGTCGTGCGAGCCCTCCACGCGGGGCGGCTCAGTGAGGACCGGGGCTTCGGCGGAACGCACCAGCAGTTCGCCCGAAGTGCGCCAGATCTGGAAGGTCAGGCGGGTTTCGTAAGGATGGGAAACACCGCTGGTGCCGACCCGGCTCATGGCCTCATCGAATGCCTGGTACAGCTTGTCCAGGTTCTGTTCGCCTTCTGCCCGCTGGCGCAGCACGCCTTGCAACAGGCGGGCACTTTGCGCCAGTTGGGCGTCGTAGACTTCTTCGATTTCATGATGGCTGTCGCGCAATACCAACAGGCCGATGATGAGGTCACCGAGCAGCAACAGCAGCAGCACCGGGGCCATGATTCTTGCGCGTACCGAAGTCATGCCTTGAGCTCCAGCAGGTAGCCGACACCGCGCACGGTGCGGATCAGGTCGGTGGACAGTTTCTTGCGCAGGTTGTGGATCAGCACTTCCAGGGTGTTGCTTTCGACCTTGTCCTGCCAGCCATACAGCGTGGTGGACAGGCGCTCGCGGGTGACCACCTTGCCGGGGCGGATCATCAACTGGTGCAGCAGTTGATATTCCATCGGCGTCATCGACACCTCGTTGCCCTGAAAGCTGACCTGCTGGGAAGCCGGGTCAAGACTGATGCCGGCGTGCTCCAGCAGCGGTTGTGCGCGACCCTGGCTGCGCCGCAGCAGGGCGCGTACCCGGGCCTTGAGTTCGTTGACGTCGAAAGGTTTGATCAGGTAATCGTCTGCCCCGGCATCCAGCCCGGCGATCCGGTCATGAGTGCCGTCCCGGGCGGTCAGGATCAGCACCGGCAAGGACTGCTGTTCGGCGCGCAACTGGCGCAGCAGGTCGAAGCCGTCCAGGCGTGGCAACCCCAGGTCGAGCAGCACCAGGTCGAAGCGCTCGCTGCGCAGGGCATGCAGGGCACTGAGCCCGTCCTCGATCCAGTCAAGCGTGTAGCCCTCAGTGTTGAGGGCGACTTTGATGCCTTGGCCGATGGCGCGATCATCTTCCACCAGGAGCAGACGCATATGAGGTTCCGGGTAATGGGTTGGGGGAGAGCGGGCGCCATCATGCCGTTCTGGCCGGGGCTCGCGAAGTGCCATCTATCCGAGAAGATGTAACGATCTGTTGCACCTTAAGCTTTTCCTAAGATTGCTTTCGCACAGTAGCGACTCCTTAACTGCTGCGAGTATCGAACATGCGTAAAGTCCTGCTGATTTCCTTGCTGATGGCCAGCCCTCTGGCGCTTGCCGGCCCGCAGTGCACTACCGCCGACAAGTCCCAGTGGCAGGATCAGACCAAGTTCCAGGAGCAACTCAAGGCCCAGGGTTACACCATCAACAAATTCAAGGTCACCGACGGCAACTGCTACGAGATCTACGGTTTCGACAAGGACAAGCGCAAGGTCGAAATCTACCATGATCCAGTCACCGGCAAGGCCGTGAAGACTGAGATCAAGGGCTGATGAGCCGGGTTTCCCTGCGCCTGTGGGACCCCTTGGTCAGAATTTTTCATCTTTCTGTCGCGGGTGTTTTCATCGCCAACTACTTTCTTAATGAAGCGGGTGGCGACTGGCATGTCTGGCTGGGCTATTACGCAGTTGCCTGGTTGAGCGTGCGAGTGGTGTGGGGATTCATCGGGCCACGCAGTGCCCGCTGGAGTGATTTCTGGCCGAGCCCGACTCGCCTGCGCGCCCATATCGGCGCCCTGATCAACAGGCGGCCTTTTCACCGGCTCGGCCACTCGCCTCTCGGTGCGCTGGTCATGGTCCTGATGATGACGCTGATTTTCTCCATCGGCCTGACCGGCTGGATGATGGAAGAAGTGGATGCGTTGTGGGGCGCCGACTGGCCGTTGCAGATTCATGAAACGCTGGCCGACGCACTCTGTGCACTGGTAGTGCTGCACATGGCTGCTGCGATATTCGAGAGTTTCCAGGTGCGCGACAACCTGCCGTTGTCGATGCTGACCGGCAAACGGCGCTCACTGCCCGAACAGAACGACCACTGAATTGACCCTTGTCTCCTTCCGCTAAGGTGCTGGATTTTCATGCCTGTTATTTCCCGAAACCTGGCTGCATGGAGCGCAGGCCTTGCTGTTGTATTGATCTTTCTCAGCGCCTGGCTCAGCCATCCGCTGCACACGTTGTCTCCCTTTGCGGTCAGCGCGACGCCGGTCAGTGCCGAAGGCCCTGTCATCAAGGCGACTTACAATTCGCGTTTCGCTTCCTCCAACCTCGATGATTTCGTGCACTCTTCGGCCGTTACCGCCTTGCCCGGCGGCGACCTGATGTCGGTGTGGTTCGCCGGTTCCCGCGAAGGGGCAAGGGACGTGGAGATTCGTGCTTCCAGATTCGATGCCAGCGCCGGTGAATGGGGCAATGAACAAGTGCTGGCGACCCGAGAGTCGACCCAGACCGGCACCGGAAAATACATTCGCAAGCTCGGTAACCCGGTGGTTGCCCTGGCCCCGGACCAGCGTCTGTGGCTGTTCTATGTGTCGGTATCGGTCGGCGGCTGGGCGGGCAGTACTGTCAATGCCATGGTCTCGCAGGACATGGGTGCGACCTGGTCGAAGCCGCGTCAGTTGATCACCTCGCCGTTCCTGAACATCAGCACGCTGGTGCGCGGAGCACCGGTGTTTCATGCCGATGGCTCGATTGGCTTGCCGGTCTACCACGAGTTTCTGGGCAAGTTCGCCGAGTACCTGTACCTGAGCGCCAACGGTGATGTGATCGACAAGTTCCGCATCAGCCGTGGCACCAATTCCCTGCAGCCCACGGTCGTGCCGCTGGACGGCCAGCGCGCCGTGGCTTTGTTGCGTTATGCAGGCAATACCTATCACCGGGTCCTGGCCAGCCGCACCGAAGATGGCGGGCAGACCTGGAGCGAGCCGCACCCGCTGGAACCGAGCAACCCCAACTCGTCGCTGGCGGCAGTCGCGGTTCCCGGACGCGGTTTGCTGGTGGCCTTGAATGACCTGCGTGACGGACGTTTCAAGCTGAGCCTGTACGGCACCGACGAGCAGATGAATCAGTGGCGGCCAGTGATCGATCTGGATAAATCCCCCGATCCGCTGGGCAATCCGTTCGCCCTGGAAGCCTACAAGGAAATCCTTGGCGAAGGCTTCAGGTCCTCCAGCGGCGCACGTCGCCAACCTCTGGAAACCGAGTTCCTGAGCAATCTGGATCAGCGGGTCTGTAAACCGCAAGGCTGCGACTTCGAGTACGAATACCCGTATTTCATTCGTAGCCCGGATGGCATGTATCACGTGGTGTATTCGTGGAATAACACCTTCATCAAGCATGTCAGCTTCAATGAAGCCTGGCTGGCGGAGCACTTGCTATGATCGCGCAATGGCTGACTCATCTGGCGTTTGCGCTGGTGCTGTTTCTGATTCTGTCTTCCTGGACGTCTTCGTTGCGCTGGCGTCTGGCAATCCTCGCCGGTGCCTCGCTGGCGAGTGTGATTTCCATCGATGGCCTGTCGCTGGCTTCCTATGCGCGCAGCCTGAGCGACGATCTGGCGATTCCCAGTCTGGTCGCTCTGGTCTGGCTGACCCTGCAGCGCCTCGGGCTGATCCAGCCGCTGGAAGTTCGCCAGCGCCTGCTGGTGGTTTCGGTGCTCGCGGCCCTGGCCCTGGTGCTCTATCCGGCCACACTGGGCCTGACCTATTTCGATCCCTACCGCTGGGGCTTCAACCCGCGGCCAATGATCATTGTGGTGGGCATCATCACTCTGGGCCTGCTGTACCTGCGTAGCCACCTGGGCGCCCTGATGCTGGCCCTGGCCACGCTGGCGTTCACCTTCCGGCTCAAGCCTTCGGAAAACTACTGGGATTATCTGGTCGATCCGTTCCTGGCGCTGTATTGCTGCGTTGCCCTGGTGGCATTTGTAGTGCGGCGTCTGTATCGGGGCCGTTCCCTGGCTTGACGCAGGTTGCACGGACGAACACCTCAACGGCTTGAAAATTATCGAGGAATAAAGATGAGTTGGCTGCAATCACGACGCCTGCAGTACTGGGCAGGCACCATCGTGCTGTTTTTCCTGTTGTCGGCGCTGTTGAGAGGCGTGTTCTTCTGGAGTTTTTCCGGGGTTGCCCCCGAGAAGCTGTTCAGCGACCCGACGGTGGCGCAGACCCTGGGCATCGGTTTGCGCTTCGACCTGCGCCTGGCCTTGCTGATATCCCTGCCGATTGCGTTCCTGCTGTGCCTGCCGCGCTGGAACATGCTCAGCGTGCGTGCGCTGCGCTGGACCGGTCGGGTATATCTGCTGCTGGCTCTGGTCGTGCTGACGATGATTCATGTCATCGACTTCGGTCACTACGCTTATCTCGGGGTCAGGCTCAACGCCAGTGTCCTGCGCTATCTGGATGACGCGCAGATCTCCCGCGACATGCTCTGGCAAACCTATCCGGTGGTGTGGATCAGTGCTGGCTGGTTGCTGGCGTTGCTGGTGCTGGGACGAGTCCTGCTGTGGCTGGAGCGCTTTACGCTGCAACGCAAACCGCGCCCGGTCAAACGCTGGTCGGCTGCCTGGGGCGTCGCAGTCGTGGTGTGCGCGACGTTCCTGGGTCTGTTGGGGCGAGTGGAAAATCTCAATCTGGAAAACCCGGTGCCGTTGCGCTGGAGCGATGCATTTTTCTCCGGCAATAACCAGGTGGCGGCCCTGGGGCTCAACCCGGCGCTGTTCCTGTATGACACGCTCAAGGTTGCCCAGTCGCGCTACGACGAGGATCAGGTACGTGAGCACTATGCCGCAGTTGCCAATTACCTGAGTGTGCAGCAGCCCGATGCACAGGCCCTGAACTTCAAGCGCCAGCAAGGTGTGCAGCCTTACCGGATTGACGGCGAGCGGGCGCCGAACGTGGTGTTCGTGATGCTTGAATCCCTCGGCACCAGTGCCGTCGGCGCCTATGGCAACCCGCTCAATCCCACGCCGAACCTCGACCGTCTGGCGACCCAGAGCTGGTTCTTCAGGCATTTCTATGTGCCGGTTACCGGCACTGCCAAGACGGTCTGGGCCAGCATCACCGGGGTTCCCGATGTCACGCGCCAGGAAACCGCGACGCGCCATCCATTGCTGACCCGCCAGCAGACGATCATCAACGACTTCAAGGATTACCAGAAGCTGTACATGATCGGCGGCAACTCGGGCTGGGCCAACATGAACGCCTTGATCCGGCGCAGCATCGACGATGTGCGGCTGTACGACGAACCCTACTGGAAATCGCCTCAGGTGGATGTGTGGGGGATTTCCGATCTGGACCTGTTCAAGGAAAGCGACAAGATCCTGCGCGAACTACCCAAGGACCGACCGTTCTTCGCTTACCTGCAGACCGCAGGCAATCACCGGCCTTTCACCATTCCCAAGGACAACGATGGTTTCGAGGCCAGCAACCTGAGCCTGGAACAGGTGCAGGCCGCAGGTTCGCGCAGCGTCGAGCAATACAACGCCGTGCGCCTGCTGGACTTCAACATCGGTCGGTTGATGGAAATGGCCAAGGCGGGCGGTTACTACGAGAACACCATCTTCGTGATGTTTGGCGACCACAACACCCGGATCAGCCAGATTCCGCACATGGCGCCGGCCTTCGAGCAATTGGGGCTGGAAAGCAACAACGTGCCGTTGCTGATCCACGCACCGGCATTGCTCGGTTCCCGGGTGATCGAAGAAGCGGTAGGGCTGGCGGACCTGCTGCCTACCGTGGCCGGCATGGCGGGCATCGAGTTCAGCAACGGCGCGATGGGTCGCGATATCCAGCAACCGGCTCCCGAAGGCGAGCGCGTGGTGCCGCTGGTCTTGCGTGAAGGCACCTTCCCGTTGATTGGTGGCGTCACTCAACATTTCCTGCTGCAGATGGAACACGACGGCAGCTCGCCGACATTGCACGATCTGTCTTCGCGCACGCCGCTGGACAACGTGGCCGGGCAACATCCCGAGGAGTTCAAGCGACTGCAGGAGCTGACGCGAGGGCTGCACGAGAGTTCGCGCCTGATGCTGTATCAGAACGTGCGCTGATTTGAATTTGCCATCCCCCTCATAACCGCCTAGGCTGGTACTGAATATAGGTAGGGGGGGTATGGTATGGCTCATTTGCACGCCGAAAAGGACGACCTGATCAAGCGGGTCCGGCGTATCGCCGGGCAGGTGCAGGCTATCGAGCGAGGGCTGGAGAGCGAAGACGACTGTGCCAAAACGCTTCATCTGGTGGCGGCCACTCGCGGAGCCATCAACGGGCTGCTTGACCAGATCATCGAGGCGCATGCCCGTGAGCATGTGGCGCATCCGGGGTTGAGCGATGAAGACCGGGCTCAAGGCCTGGAACAATTGCTGGAAGCCGTCCGCCGCTACTCCCGATAAGCGTCCGCCCGGACCTCTCGCGAACCTCTCCATTCATGCCATTTCACGCAATGAATGGAGCATGCCTTGCCAGGAATCGTCTCGATGAACAATCAACACAGCCACGCCCACGATCACGTATTCCTGGGCGCTTCCCACGATGAAAATGCCCGCCGCACCTTATGGGTCGTCGCTCTGACGTTTGTGATGATGGTGGTCGAAATCGCTGCGGGTTACATCACCGGTTCGATGGCGCTCCTGGCCGATGGTTTTCACATGGCCACGCATGCCGGGGCTTTGGGCATTGCGGCCGGGGCCTATGCATTTGCCCGGCGTAACGCCAACAATGGCCGCTACAGCTTCGGAACCGGCAAGGTTGGTGATCTTGCCGGCTTCGCCTCGGCGCTGATCCTGTTCATGGTGTCCCTGGGAATCGGTATCGAGTCGCTTGTGCGCCTGTTCCAGCCGGCCAGCGTGGCGTTTGGCGAAGCCACGCTGATCGCGATCATCGGTCTGGTGGTGAACATTCTGAGTGCGCTGCTGCTGTCGGGCGGCCATGCTCACAGTCATGGCCATCACCATCATCATGACGCTCATTCGCATGCTCATCAGCATGGCGGTGACAACAATCTTCGTTCAGCCTACTTGCACGTCATGGCCGATGCACTGACCTCGGTGCTGGCCATTGGGGCCTTGCTGGCCGGCCGTTACCTGGGGTGGGTCTGGCTCGATCCGCTGATGGGGATTGTCGGTGCCTGTGTGATTGCCAGATGGGCATATGGTTTGCTCAAGGACAGCGCCAATGTTCTGCTCGATGTGACCGACGAGCATGTGGCGCAGGAAATCCGCGAAGTGCTGGAGGCCAGTGGCGACCTGCAAATCACCGATCTTCACGTCTGGCAGGTTGGCCCGCAGGCTCGCGCCGCTATTGTCAGTGTCCTGGGCGAAATAAATGTGACGGCCGAAGTGATCCGCAAACGCTTGCGGGACGTACACGAGGTTGCGCACCTGACGATTGAATGCCGGGCCGTGTGATACACGGTCCCGGCGTTACCTGGCGGTCTGCTACGCTGAAAGTCGTATCTCGGGCGGAATTTCGTACGTGTCAGGCTGAATTTTCCGATGCTTAAGCTTCTGTATTTCATCGGTTATTCCTGAAAGTTCTGTCGCATATTGTCGGCAATCTGTATGTTGAGACTCCACTTCGCCAGGATGCGGTGTCTTGTCGTTTCAATCATTGAGAGCATTACTGGATGTTGGCAACGTTTACCCAGGTTTCACCGGCCAAACTGCTTGATGCTCTTCGTTCTGAAACGAGTCAGACACATGTCGATCTGGAAAAGCGCCTGCCGTTTTTCTCTCCTGTCCTGAGCGCTGCTTATTACCTGCGTTTGCTCCAGGCCTACTACGGTTTCTATCGTCCATTGGAGTCTGCCTTGCAGGCCAGTGGCCTGATACCTTCAGAACTGAACCCGGCCGAGCGGATCAAGACCCCGGTCCTGGTTCAGGACCTGCGTGCCCTTGGCATGACCGATGAAGCCATCGACGCGCTTGCCCAATGCCGCAAACTGCCGCTGATCGATACGCCCGGCGCCTGCCTGGGCGTGTTGTATGTACTCGAAGGCGCCACCCTCGGCGGGCAGGTCCTGCGCCGTGAAATCCACAAGCGTCTGGGGCTCGACGAGCACACTGGCGCGGCTTTCCTAAATGTCTACGGCAGCGCCACCGGCATACGCTGGAAGACCTTTCTCGCCTATCTGGACAGCGTGCCGGATGAAGCCGCAACCCTGACGTCTGCCGCGCAGGCGGCACAATCCACATTCGCATGTTTCGAGCACTGGCTCGATGGTCAAGAGGTACTGTTATGAGCCAACTCGATAAAGACGCTTTTGAAGCCCTGTTGGCCAATTGTGCGAATGAGCCGATCCAGTATCCGGGGGCCATTCAGCCTCATGGCGTGCTGTTGACCCTGACCGAGCCCGATTTCGTGGTGCTGCAGGCCAGTGCCAATGTGCAGGAACTGCTGGGCAAGGAGCCAGAGCAGTTGATTGGTCAGCCGTTGGAGCACCTGGTGGGAGAGGGCTGGTCCACGGTGCTCAAGAGCGCCAGCACCCAGGAGTCCTTCAACGATGTTCCGCAACTGTTGATCACCCTCAATGGTCAGGCGTTCGAGGTGCTGATGCATCGGCATCAGGGCGTTCTGGTGCTGGAGCTTGAGGTTCAGGACAAGGATGCACAGCTTGCCAGCAGCGAGCGTGTCTCTCATCTGGGGCGCATGCTGCGTCAATTGCAGATGGCCAAGACTCTGCCGGCCCTGTATGAAATCAGCGTTCGCGAAATCCAGAAACTGACCGGTTACGACCGCGTGCTGATCTACCGTTTCGAGGACGAAGGCCACGGCCAGGTGATTGCCGAAGCCTCTTCGCCGGACATGGAGCTGTTCAACGGCCTGTTCTTTCCCGCTTCGGACATTCCGGAGCAGGCGCGCGAACTCTATCGCCGCAACTGGCTGCGCATCATTCCCGATGCCAACTACACGCCGGTGCCGCTGATTCCGCAATTGCGTCCCGATACCGGGCAGCCGCTGGACCTGAGTTTCTCGACACTGCGCAGTGTTTCTCCGATCCACTGCGAATACATGAAGAACATGGGCGTGTTGTCGTCCATGAGCGTTTCGCTGCTCAAGGACGACAAGCTCTGGGGACTGATCAGTTGCGGGCACCGTACACCTCTGCATGTTTCCCATGAATTGCGCGGCGCCTGCCAGGCCATCGGCCAGGTGCTGTCGTTGCAGATCCGGGCGATGGAAGCTCTGGAACTCAACCGTCAGCGCGATGCGAAACTGCAGATGTTGCAGGACCTGAAACAGGTCATGGTGTCTGCCACGGAAAACGTCTTTGACGGCCTGGCGCAGCAACCGCAATTGCTAATGGACCTGGTGAGTGCATCGGGTGTGGCGATCATCGAAGACCGGCAACTGCACACCTTCGGCCTCTGCCCGGCGCCGACCGAAATCAGGGCGCTGCATCAGTGGCTGATGGCGAGCGGTCAACCGGTGTTTTCCAGCCATCATCTATCAAGTGTGTTCCCGGCGGCCGAGGCCTATCAGCAAAGCGCCAGCGGCGTTCTGGCCATGAGCCTGCCCAAGCCCGTCGATAACGGCGTGCTGTGGTTCCGTCCCGAGGTCAAGGAAAGCATCCAGTGGAGCGGTAACCCGGACAAGCCTCTGGACATGGAAGGCTCAGGTGCCGGCCTGCGCTTGCGGCCGCGCACTTCCTTCGAGATCTGGAAGGTCGAGATGGCGGGCATTTCCACCAAATGGACCCATGGCGACGTATTCGCCGCCAACGACCTGCGTCGTTCGGCGCTGGAAGATGACCTGGCCCGTCAGGTCCGCCGTGAGCAACAGGCTGTGCGCGCCCGCGATGAACTGGTCGCAGTCGTATCCCATGACCTGCGCAACCCGATGACCGTCATTTCCATGCTCTGCGGCATGATGCAAAAGGCTTTCAGCTCGGATGGCCCGCACACTTCTCGACGTATTTCTTCGGCCATCGACACCATGCAGCAGGCTGCCAGCCGTATGAATGTTCTGCTGGAAGACCTGCTCGACACCTCGAAAATCGAAGCCGGGCGCTACATCATTTCGCCCCAGGTGCTGGAAGTCAGCGATATTTTCGAGGAAGCCTATTCGTTGCTGGCGCCGCTGGCCATGGACAAATCCATCGACATTTCCTTCCATGCCGATCCCGACCTGAAGGTCAGCGCCGATCCCGAGCGGTTGTTCCAGGTGCTGTCGAACCTGATCGGCAACGCCATCAAGTTCACTCCCAAACAAGGCCGGATCGACATTGCCGCCGCCCCCAGCGGCAACGAAATCGTATTCACCGTGCGCGATTCCGGTGAAGGCATCCAGCCGGAACAACTGCCGCACATCTTCGAGCGCTACTGGACCATCAAGGAAGGCAACCCGACCGGCACTGGCCTGGGGCTCTACATCTCCCAAGGCATCATCAAGGCCCATGGCGGCATGCTGACTGCAGACAGCACCGTCGGCAAGGGCAGCGAGTTCAGGTTCACCGTGCCGGTAGCGGTTTGATCGACTGCTTTCAACGCTCATGAATATGGGCTGTCTTCGCGAATGAATTGGCTCCCACCTGCAATTCATATTGTGTGGACAGCCATTCTGAGGGAGCGGATTCATCCGCGAAGACTTGCCATCCACACACATCTCTCCTGATTATTCGTCAGCCGAATAACGCTTGTGCAAACTGTCGATTTCCATATGTGTAGCGAATAAAACACCATCTCCTCACGGCACCGAAGCAGGTAATTCCACATTCACTGCCGCCACAGGAGAGTCCCGAATGACCACCAGAAAAATTCTCGCATCTACTGCACTTGCTATGTCCATGGCGGCTTCTGCCAATGCGATGGCGAGCGACATCGTTTCTCTGAAATTCACTGATGGCCGCCCCGATGTGCTCGGCATCAAAGACGTAAATGCCGTGCTTGAAACCATCGGCATTCACGTTACGACTGTCGATATCCCTCAGGACGCCAAACCGATTCTTGCCGAATCGCAACAGCGCGCACTGACCGACAAAGAGCACAGCCGCCTGATTGATCTCTTCCATCTGAGCCAGGATCAACTGCTTGAGCAAGTCAGCCTGGCCGGTCGCCAGCCTGCGGTAAAAGGCGGTGGAGTGCTGACAGAAGAAACCGGGCTCGGTCCTTATCCCAAGGTCTATGACATGCGCGCTCTGGACGCCAGGACGCACAAGGCCGTTCTTGAAAAATATGGCCGCATGCACGTGAACTCGGCAGATGACGGGACTGATATCGATGAGGTCATGACCGTTGTGGCAGGCGGGCCTTTTCGCTGGGGCTTCACCTTGAAGGACGGTTCAATCGCTCGCTTCCAGGTCGATAAGGTCGGGCTTGAGGATCATGCCGTGCGCGTCAGCTACCACGGTCTGGGGATGCACGCCGGCATCATGGATGCCACGCAAGGCCTGATTGTCGCCTTTGCCCATGGTCCGAAGGAATTCACCATGCGTTACACCGCGGATGTGCCTCATGCCGAGCTTCTGGGGACCAATCCCTGGATCGATTTCAGCGGCGAAATGCCGGTTGTTCTGGATCAGGTCAAGTAAGGAGCAGGGCAAACATTGAGTGGCGGGCGTCAAACCCCGCCACTTTCTGGCAATCCGGTCTCAGGTGGAGTCGTCATGTTCGGTAAAGTCGCGTTGCTTGCAAGTATCCCCGTCGCCCTGGGCTTTCTGGCCGGTGCAGCCATTCCGTTTCAGGCCGTGAGCAATGGCGCACTGGGGCGAGAGCTGGGCCATCCGCTGTGGGCGGCCCTGGTTTCCCTGTTCGTCAGCGCCATCAGCCTGATAATGATTCTGGCGTTGCTGAGGATCCCTCTGCCAGCTATCGGCAATGCCATTCAAGGCCCTTGGTGGCTGTGGGTCGGCGGGCTCGGTGGGGCGTTATATGTGGCGATGGCCGCAACCCTGACGCCACGAGTGGGGGCGGCCAGCTTCATTCTCTACGTCATGATCGGTCAGGTGATTGCGGCCATGCTGATTGACCATTTCGGCCTGATGGGGCTTGTGCCAAAACCCCTGAATAGCGTCCGGATGATGGGCGTTGCCTTGATCATTGTCGGGCTGGTGGTTGTGCAGATGGGAGCCGTTACGACCCAGCCTGCGGCTGACAGCTCTCGACAAAACATTGGCGCAGCCACTTCAATGCCGGATTAGCGTCCTTGCGGGCATGCCAGGCCTGTTGATAGGCAATGGTTTGCAGAGCCAGGGGCGGCTTGAAACACCTCAAGTCGGGGAACCGCTCAATCCCGGTGATCGCCCGGTTGGCAATGGTCAACAGCAGATCCGTGCCCTGAATCATCTCGATTGCGGCACTCCAGTGAGGCAGCGCCAGCGCAATGTTTCGCTGCAGGCCCTGAGTGCTCAAGGCCTTTTCGATCTCGTCGTTTGCATCCGGCCTCAGCGCCAGCATCACGTGAGGCCGGCTCAGCCAGTCCGTCAGTGACAGTTCGCCGCTGGAGGGCAGGGCGGCCTGATCGGCGACACTCACGAAGTGGTCGGCAAACAAGTCTTCCACCAGGATATCCCTCGGGACATCAGGAAAAATCCCCAGCGCGAGATCCAGCTCACCATCGGCCAACTGCACCACCATCGCCTCGCGGCTCGCCTGACTGATCGCCAGCTGAATACCCGGCGCCTCGGCACGTACCCTGCGCATCACCGATGGAAGTACTGTGCGTGCGGCATAGTCCGACAAGGACAGTCGAAAGCGACCGGTCGCCGAAGCAGGATCAAAACCCGGTTCTCCGAGCAATCCGTTCAGGCTCGACAGCGCTGCCTCCAAAGGACGCACAAGAGCCTGCGCCCGTGCGGTCAAGGCCATGTGTCCATCGCGACGGATCAGCAACTGATCATTGAAGTGCAGCCGAAGCTGAGCGAGCGCATGGCTCACCGCAGGCTGGCTTTTATGCAACCGCACCGATGCACGGGTGACATGCCGCTCAACCAGCAAGGCATGCAGGGTCAGCAGGAGATTGAGGTCGATCCGGCGAAGCTCGTCCATGTTTACGGTCTGGAGCCTGAGGTTGGGAAGGCATGTTGGGAATGTTTCTAACTTTCGGTTTGGCGTTCAGCCAACAGAATTGGCCTCAAGTCCTCCATGAGTGCTTGAAGTGCACTCTGGCTATCGTCACCCGCAGGCTTGCACTGGATAGCGTGCAAACAGGCAAATCCAGTTCTCACGATTGCATTGGCTGTACACCACTTGAGAGGTGTTTCCTGGGAGGCGTGCTGCAAATACATGTCTGTCGCTTCGATTTGCAGTCGCTCGGTGATTTCCAGTTGCCGCGCAAGCAGTGCCGGGGTGCTGCGAATGGTTGCCTGGATGCTTGAGGGCGATAAATCTTGATTTAACTCAGTGCAACCAAGCGTGGACTCATTAAGCGAGAAGTTTAAAGCGCTCCAGAGATCATGGGTGCGCAGATGACGCTCGAAGCTTTCCAGAAAACTCAGCCTGAACAACTGGGTGGGTTCCAATAGCACGTCGTCTTTCGAGCGAAAGTAGCGAAAGTAAGTGCGCGTCGACATTCCGATCTCACTGGAAATATCTTCAACCGTGGTTTTTTCATAGCCGTTTTCCTGAAAAAGCTTTAGCGCGGTGAGCGCGATCTGCTTCCTGACGGCTTGTTTGGCGAGGTCTCTTGTCTTCATTCGCCAAGCTTACAGCCAATCCCGGGGTAATGGGAGTTGTCACTCTGTGACACTAATGTCTTGACGTGCCAAAATATGCCTAGTAGCTTCCTTGATCTGATGATTGTGCCCCGTGGCTCTACAGGGGATAGATTTTGACCGGCCTGATACATGGCAACGAAAGCGCTCCCTCGGCGTCTTGCCGTGTGACAGGCCGCATATGGAGAGGAAGGTAATGGTTGCCAAGGTATTGATTATTGGGGCGTCCGGGCGCGTTGGCTCACAAGTGGTCGAGGCGCTGAAAAACAACGATCAAGACGTGGTGCTGCGTCTGGCGACAAGCCGCCCCGAAGTCGCCTGCAAGTGGCGCGATGAAGGACATGACGCCGTCGTGCTGGACCTGAACCAATCCGTAACCTTTGCTGAGGCGCTGAAGGGGGTTGACCGCCTGTTCTTGCTGACCGGCTACACCTCAGACATGCTTTTTCAAAGTAAAAAGCTCGTCGATGCCGCGCGCGATGCCAACGTCAGCCATATCGTTCATTTAGGTGTATTCAGCTCGCGTCAGGATCTCATCCCGCATTTCAACTGGCATGACCTCATTGAAAGTTACATTGAGGCCAGTGGAATTGCATGGACGCACGTGCACCCTAATGTCATCAGCGATTCGGTATTGGTAACCAGCCCGCCGATGGAAGAAACAGGCTCTTTCACGGTTTTCTGGGGCGACATGCCGCAAGGATGGGTCTGTGTGGCGGACATTGCCGCCGTTGCTGCCGCGGTGCTGCGAGAGGGGCCGCAGAAGCACGCAAGTACCGACTATTGGTTGAGCATAGAAGTGCTGACGGGGCACGACGTGGCGAGCATTCTCTCTGAGGCCGCAGGAAGAGAAATAAAATGCAACGCCCTTCAACCTGCTGGCCTGGAAGCATACGTCGCCAAAATCCCCTCGACTCCAGAGCGTACCTACATGGAGAGCGCCGTCATCACCATGCAATTGGCAGCGGCTGGGCAGATGGAACGCCAAACGGTTGTCGCGATGACGTGCTGACAGTTTTGGGGCGACCAGGGACAACCATGGCAGAATGGGCGCGTCAGTATTTCAGCAAAAGCTGATGGTCTGCGACGGTTGCCGGGTCTGGAATGCGTTGCTGCATGATGAAACGGAATTTCCACCAGCCAGCACAGAGACAAATAATGAAGCAAAACCGAATCCGGCTGATCATGCCTGCCAGCGCTGCCGAGGCATTTGAGACCTTTCACAATCACACCGTGCGGATGCGCTGGGACACCTTGTTATCTTGTGCAGAAGTGGAGGGCGGTGGTAGCCATCCTTACACCGGTGCGATCACGTTCAATCAGGGGCGCGGCTGGAAACGCTTTTTCGCCATGCGCACCCGATTCGTGAATTATCAGCCCGCCAGAGTAGCGGCCGCAGTTCTGGTCGAGCCTGCGGGCTGGTTCGACGCTTGGTCGGCCTCGATGCAGCATCGTGATATCGAGCATGGCCAGTCGGAGCTGATCTACAGCTTCAGAATTCAGTTGCGTCCGCGTTGGTTGGGACGAGTTTTTGATCCTCTGGCCAATCGATTGTTCGAGCACGAAACCCGGCAACGTTTTGCTGCGATGGCAGAGTACTTGCGATCCAGGGATTGATTGAGCCCGGCCGCCCGGCGGAGCTCCAGACAACAGATAAAAATGGGCCATCGGTAGGAGCGGATTCATCCGCGAAGACACTAACCCCGTCTCCCCAAAACGCCAGCAACCGTTACTTAAGCTAACGAAAACCCCTTCAATGCAGGAGCTTTCCTGCGGCATTTGCCCTTTCTTATGTATGAACTTTCCTAGAGAATCCCGACCGCTTGCGTGTGTCGATTCGGGGATTTAGTGTGCTGCGTCGCTGCAAAATCAGCGGCCGGATTTAGCGATCCGAACCTTGCACTCGCAATAGCGTCATGCTGCCTCATGCCCTTCAGGTATGAGGTTGCTTCATGGCGGCTGTGCGTCGGAGACCTTCGGGTCTGCCGGTGTGTGCGAGTGAAAGGCCGGTTCGCTAACCTTCGCACAGCTGCCACCCTTCATTCGTTTAGCGACGTCAGTCTGGTGGCTCTTGATTCATAAAGGAGCTTTCACTCGATGGACCTTCCATACCCTTCACCTCCCTGTTCCGACCACTTCGAGCCGACCATCTTCATCCGTCACCACCGCATGCTGCGCGCTGTGATGCTGGATGCCCAGGTCTGGTTTCCCCTGGCTGATCTGGCTCGTCTGATGGGCAGACAACTGGACGAACGCGCCACGCTAAAACTCGACGCCGATCAGCGCCGCACGGCCTGGCTATTGACCCACGGGCACTGGGAAAAATGCCTGATGATCAGTGAGTCAGGCGTCTTTGCGTTGTTGGTGCATCACTATGTCCCGGAAAACCGTGCACTGCGCCGCTGGCTTGCTCAGGAAGTGCTGCCCGCTCTGGACACTCGAATGGCTGATACCAGCGATCAACCTCTGTTGTATCAGATGCGCTGGCAGGGCAATACCTTGAGCGCACTGCAATGGCACGGAGAGCTTTGGGTGAAATTGCGTGATTTGCCTGAACTGGTGCAGGTGCAACCTGATGCGGCAAGAGAGCCCTGGTGGCGGCGGCTGGTAACGGGGCGTAAGTCGTTTACTGCCTGATGGTGGGCTATTGATCGTTTCTGGTTGGCAGAGGCGGGGGCGATCAATAGCGATCAAAGGGCAGGTGGTTTTTGGAGCCAATGAGCTGGCTAAAAATATGTTTTCGGAACGGAAACTTAGTTTGAAATACTCAGTCTGTATAGGTAGTGGCTTACCGCCATATATGTTTTTTAAACAGGCTGAAAACATTGTTCTATTTGTTTTTTCTTGATAAGGATTTTCGGCACGCTGAATAGTTACTTTTTCGCGTGTCCCCATATATTGATCGTACTCGTATATTCGAGTGTTTGATTACTTTGCTTGTCATCCCGATAATTCCGTAAGGAACTTGTATGAAGCTCAAGGTCGTTCTGCTGGGTTCGATTCTGTTTGCCGCGCCTCTGTATCAAGCTTTTGCCGATAGTTGCAGAGCCAATATCATGGGTGGTTATGATTGCAGGTACGACAATGGCACAACTTCAACAAGCAGTTCAAACATCATGGGTGGGGAGAATGTGCGATACAGCGACGGTCGCAGCTCAACCAGCCGTGCGAATATCATGGGTGGGCAGGATACCCAATACAGTGACGGTAGCCGCTCAACCAGCAGTTCAAACATCATGGGTGGGCAAAATACACAGTACAGCGATGGTCGTAGTTCAACCAGTCGTGCAAACATCATGGGTGGACAGGACACGCAATACAGTGACGGACGCAGATCAACCAGTCGCTCAAACATCATGGGCGGCCAGGATACGAGTCACTAACAGGTTGATGAGTGTCGATGGTTGAATGGTTTCTCCTGGAAGGCAGACCTGCTTTCCAGGCGTTTCTCCATGATCGGTCAATAGTAACGGCCCGGGTGGTTGCTGCCGCCCATTGCAGGCTTCCTGTCTCGATCCATTGAGGTGCGAAGCTGCTATCATTCATGCGTTTACAGGCTGAGTAAAAACCATGAATCGTCGTAAAAAAATCCAGCAGCTACTGAAGGCTCACGCCAAAAAGGCCAGCGCCAAATTGGCACCAAAAAACAAGCCCAAGTACATATGCAAGGCTGACCGATTGAAAATGGCTGCCGAAGCCAGCCAGGATTCAAACACTTCGATTGAGAGCTGAATTTACACTTGAGCTTTTTGACAGGCCAACCTCGACGGCCCGGACATTTAGCGAGGCGATATCGGATAGTACTGCTACGGCGAGAGCGCCGGGCAGGAGCGGATTCATCCGCGAAAGCATCCGTGCACATTACGAAGAACCATCGTCAGAAGCGTGAACAACCGTTACTTCAGCTAACGAAAATCCTGCGATTGCAGGACCTTTCCTGCAGTCATTGCCCCTTAAAGGTTGGCTCCGCGCAAAAAAATCTGCCATGCCAACCGTCTCATTCATGAATATCGCGAGTCCGTCACCTGAATCGCCCTGAATCCACAATGCACTATTGGTTCGCTGAACAATACGAAAACGGTGAGTATTCTTGACTACTCGTCTCATGTTGAGCAGCAGTTCCTGGCTCTTGCAACTGCTCTGCCTCGGCTGATTCGACCCCGAACTTCTTTGTCGTTGTGCCCAAGCGCTGGGCAGCGAACCTTGCAATGAGTGCGCCTTGGCGTATTCGATCTTGCGCTTGCCCCGTAGCAGCACACAGCCTTTGCCACAGTGCCTGTAGCGGCTTGGTCGTGCTGCAATCGGCCAGATAACGCTCCCGTTCAAAATGCTCCTTTCGCTTGCGTAAAAGCACCAATTTCTCCAAAGGATTACTGGCGTTTGGGCTGAATTCTGCACGTCAGGAGCGCAATTGGGCGCTGTTGTTGTGCCCTTTTTTGCACTCTCTCAACGTCATTTTTTGCACTGTTTGCGCGCAGCCCATGTTGCTGCGCACTGGCGTGGGGCGGTCCATTCTGATGATTTGAAATTCGTTTTGAAAATCCTGTTCTGCCACTGATTTGCTGTGTTATGTTGATAACACTTGGCATGAAAATGATCGACAAATAACATTCTGTGTGTCGGACAGTGCTCAATAGGTGGGACTTTACAGATGGAACAGGCAGGCTTTTTGAAGATGCTGGAAGAGAAGTTTGCGGATCTCACGCCGACTGGAAAGCGTATCGCCGGTTACCTGCTGGCCAATCCGCAGAAGTTGCCTTTTGAAACCGCCGACAGCATTGCCCAGCAAACCGAAACGACGGGGATTTCAGTGGGGCGATTCCTGCGCTCGCTGGGCTATCGCAACATTGACGATGTGAAGAAAAGCCTGCTTGGCGATGATCGCAGCACTTGGGTGATCACTGACCGGTTGGGCGCTTTTCGTCAGGAAACAACCCACGGCGACACACTGGAACGTTCGATGAAGCGTGAAGTGGATGCCATACAGCGGGTATATGAGCTAGCACGCAGCGAAACCTTCGGCGCAATCGTGCACAACCTGTTTACCGCCGAGGCGGTTTTTATCGTGGGGATACAGTCCACTCGCGGCATCCTCAATGCGTTCTTCAGCCACTTGGAATACATCCGCCCCAAGGTTTACTACGTCGACGGTTTGTCAGGGACGTACGCTGAATCCTTGAACTCCGGTTTTGCAAAACCCTATGCCGTGATCGCCGACTTTCGCATGTACTCGACAGTGGCCAGAACTTTTTGTGACGTGGCTCATCAGCAAGGCTTGCCGTTGGCCTTGATCACCGATTTTCAATGCCCCTGGGCGCGGGATTACCCGTGTGACCTGTTGCAGCTTGACGCCGATGTTGGTCAGTTCTGGGACTCTCTGGCGCCGTTGGCGTGTTTGCTCAACCTGTTGGTATCGGCGGTGGCTCAGAAGCATGGCGGCCATCTGGACGAACGATTGACCAGGAATCGTGAGTTGCAGGAATTATTTGGCCAGTTTGAATAACACGCTGTTGAATTTATAGGCCTGAGTTGGAGCTTTGACGTGAACAACAATCCCCTCATCGACATCGATGCGCGCAAGCTGGACGTCGAAATCGATCTGGTATACGCCGGCGCCGACAATCTGGCTGGGAAACAGATCTACCAGGATACGCGCTGTCGCCTGCACCGAGACGCCGAGGTTTGCCTGAGTAAAGCCAGTCAGCTGGCGCGCCAGGCCGGGTTGCGGTTACGGGTTTTCGATGCCTACCGCCCACCTTATGCCCAGTACTTGCTGTGGGATGCGCTGCCAAATTCGGAGTATGTCCGCGACCCGAGTCTGGGCTCGCACCACAGCCGCGGCGTGGCTGTGGATGTCACCCTGGTAGACGCTGCCGGCAAGGCGCTGGACATGGGCACTGGGTTCGATGACATGCGTGAGCCGTCCCATCAGTTTTACCCGGATCTGCCGCACGCGGTTCAGCAGAACCGTTTGATGTTACTGGGAATAATGCTCGCTTCCGGTTTTACCTTTATCGACAGCGAATGGTGGCATTACGAATTGCCTGACGCTGAGGCGTACCCGCTGATCGATGAGCCCGCGAGTGGGGGCCACTAACAGCAGCACCGTGATAACTGACCGAGACGCCAATGAATCTCGGCTGATGACAAGCGAGCGCTGTTGTGATGACAGGCTCAGGAGTATCGATGCTTTCCAGCATCATTTCCACTGCCCGGTATAGCACCAATAACAAACCTGACGACGTCTACTTCGAGCATAAAGGAACCGGCATGAAATCAATCGTTAAACCTCATCATCTGGCGATCGCTGTGTTTTTCAGTGCCATGGGTCTCGGTACCTGGCAATCGGCGCAGGCCGCTGTGGCGCAGGATACCCTGATGATCGGTAAACCATCTGATCCCCAGACGCTAGACCCTGCGGTGACTATCGACAACAACGACTGGGCCATTACCTACCCAGCGTATCAACGTCTAGTGACCTACAAGGTTGAAGACGGCAAGGGCAGCACCGAGGTGCAAGGCGAACTGGCCAGCGACTGGACAGTTTCGGCAGACAACCTCATTTGGGATTTCAAAATCAAGGCGGGCAACCTGTTTGACGATGGCACTGAAGTCAACGCCCAGGCGGTGAAGTTCTCGTTCGACCGGGTTATGAAGCTCAAACAAGGCCCTTCGGGCGCGTTTCCTGAGGACATGGCGGTCAGTGTGGTAGACCCGCTGACCGTCCGTTTCACCCTCAAGGCCCCCTATGCGCCATTTCTGTCGACGCTGGCACACAACGGCGCTGCCATCGTCAACCCGCTGGTGGCTAACAAGCCCGAAGGTGCTGAAACCTACCTGTCCACTCACACCGCAGGCTCCGGCGCTTTCAAGCTGGTGGACTGGCAGAAAGGCCAGAGCCTGACCCTGCAACAGAACTCCTATTACGCTGGGCCCAAGCCAGCCTTGAACAAGGTGGTGGTGAAAATCATCGGCGAAGCATCGGTACGTCGCCTGCAGCTTGAGCGCGGCGATCTGGATATCGTCGAGGACATGCCAGAAGACCAGCTCAAGGCACTGGCCAGGAAGCCGGGCATCGTGGTGGGCGACTACCCCTCGCTGCGCGTGACCATGCTCTATCTCAACACGCAGAAAGCACCTATGAGCAACCCGGATGCACGCCGGGCCATTATCGAATCGATTGACTACAACGGCATTATCCAAGGCATTCTGGGGGGGAAGGCCAAGCCATTGAACGGCCCGATCCCGCAAGGTATGTGGGCCTATGACGAGAAGCTGCCAGCACTGAAGCAGGACTTGGCCAAAGCCAAGGCAGACTTGGCCAGGGTTTCGCCAAAAGTCAGCAACCTGACTTTCATGTACTCCGACAAGGACCCCAACTGGGAGCCGATCGGCCTGACTCTGCAAGCTGGGCTGCAAACGTTGGGTGTGAACATGAAGATGGAAAAACTGGCCAACGCCAGCATGCGTGAACGCTTGGGTTCCGGTGACTTTGACGTGGCGATCGGCTCATGGAGCCCGGATTTTGCGGACCCCTACATGTTCATGAACTTCTTCTTCGACTCCAAGCTCAAGGGCCTGGCGGGGAATCGGTCGATGTATGAGAACCCTGCAGTGGACGCGCTGATCCGCGAATCGGCAACCACCAATGACATGTCCAAACGTGTCGAGCTGTATCAGAAGGCACAGAAGATCGTGCTGGCTGACAGCGTCTACGCCTATCTCTACCAGAAAGCCTACACCTTGCCGATGAGCGAAAAGGTCAAGGGTTATGTGTTCAATCCCATGCTTGAGCAAGTGTTCAACATCGGCACGATCACCAAGTAATACGTCGTAGCAAGGCACGCCCTCGCGGAGTTTTCCGAGGGCGTGGTAACGCCATGCCCGCGAAAAGTTTCGCTCTGCCCATTTACAGGTTTTACCGAGGTGCCTCATGGCCTTCCTGAATATTTTGCGTAAACGCCTTGGCGGCCTCCTGCTGGTGGTGTTCGGGGTCTCACTGATCACCTTTTCGATTTCGCATCTAATCCCTGGCGACCCGGCCCGACTGATTGCTGGTGACCGAGCCACCGATGCTATTGTCGAAAATATCCGCCATCAACTAGGGCTGGACCTGCCGTTGTATCAGCAGTACGGGCGTTACATGCTGGATCTGTTCCACGGCGACCTGGGCACTTCCATCCGTACCAGTCGCCCGGTACTGGAAGACTTGCAAGCGTTCTTCCCGGCTACCCTTGAGCTGGCCTTTGCCGCGCTGACGTTGTCGATTCTGGTAGGCGTGCCGCTGGGCGTGCTGTCGGCGGTGTATCACAACCGCTTCATCGACCAGGTGGCCAGAACGCTGGCAGTTACCGGTATCTCCACGCCGGCCTTCTGGCTTGGCCTCGGTCTGATCGTGCTGTTCTATGGTCACCTGAACTGGTTGCCTGGCAGCGGGCGGTTAGACGAGGGCCTGCAACCGCCACCGACCTATACCGGGTTCTACCTCATCGACTCCCTGATCGCCGGAGACACCGCGCTGTTTTTCAATGCTCTCAAGCATTTGATCCTGCCGGCCATTACCTTGGGTTTCGTCAACCTGGGGGTGATCGCGCGGCAGATACGTTCGGCCATGCTCGACCAGCTCGGCGAGGACTATATCCGTACCGCCCGTGCCTACGGCCTGTCGAAGTGGACGGTGATCTTGCGTCATGCGCTACCCAATGCACTGATCCCGTCGATCACCGTTCTGGGGCTCACATTGGGTGACCTGCTTTACGGCGCCGTGCTCACCGAAACCGTGTTTGCCTGGCCGGGCATGGGCGCGTACGTGGTCAAGTCGATTCAATCGCTGGATTTCCCCGCAGTCATGGGCTTCGCCATTCTGGTGTCGTTCATCTACGTACTGCTCAACATGACGATCGATCTGCTGTATCGCTTGATCGACCCCCGCATTGGCGAGGTCAACTGACATGTCCAACTCCCTCTCTAACTCTGTTGTGACGCCCTTGGTAAAGGTGGGTGGCTGGCAGGACAGGCTCGCTTACCTCGCTCACCAGGTGCGGCGCAGTCCGCTGACCATGGCCGGCCTTCTGATTACCTTGATGGTGTTGTTGGTCATGGCTTTCGCTCCTTGGCTGGCACCTCACGATCCGAACGCCCTGAACCTCACGCAACGCCTCGCTGCGCCGTCGGCCGAGCACTGGTTTGGCACCGACGAAGTGGGCCGTGACCTGTTCAGCCGAGTGCTGTACGGCAGTCAGCAATCGGTGGGTGTCGGCCTGTTCGTGGCCTTTTCCTCGTGCCTTCTCGGTGGGCTGCTGGGCTGCCTGTCCGGGATCATCGGGGGGCGCTTCGACAGTCTGGTCATGCGCTTGATGGATATCATGCTTTCAGTACCGTCGCTGGTGCTGATCATGGCGCTGGCTGCCGCGCTTGGCCCCAGCCTATTCAATGCAATGCTAGCAATTACCCTGGTGCGTATTCCTTTCTACGTACGCCTTGCCCGTGGTCAAGCCTTGAGCATTCGCCAAATGGGTTATGTGAAGGCGGCAGAGACGTTTGGTGCTGGCCGCTGGCACATGGTCAGTTGGCACGTGGCGCGTAATGCCATGCCGCCGCTCCTGGTGCAACTGAGCCTGGATATCGGCAGCGCTATTCTGATGGCTTCGGCCCTGGGCTTTATTGGCCTCGGCGCGCAGCAGCCGACTGCAGAGTGGGGGGCTATGGTTGCCACAGGGCGTAACTACATCCTTGACCACTGGTGGTACTCGACCTTTCCGGGCATGGCGATCTTGATTACTGCCACCGGTTTCAACCTTCTGGGTGACGGTGTGCGTGACCTTCTCGATCCACGTCAGCAGGGGAAATGAGCATGCACAATCAAGCGCAATTACTCGCAGAGTCTGCCGAATCGGTGTTGGCCATCAATGATCTGCGCATCGAATTTCCGGCCTATCGCAGTACGGTCAAGGCCCTCAATGGGGTTTCCATTGACGTCAAACCGGGCGAAATCGTCGGCGTGATCGGGGAGTCGGGGTCTGGCAAGTCGGTGACCGCAATGCTCAGCATGCGCTTGCTTCCCGATAAGGCCTACATCGTCAAAAGCGGTTCGCTGAGAATTCTGGGCCGTGACATGCTCGCTGCCCGTGAAGAAGACTTGCTGAAAGTGCGCGGGCGCGATGTCGCGATGATCTTTCAGGAGCCGATGACCGCACTCAATCCGACCCGGCGCATTGGTCGGCAAATGCTCGATGTGATCATTCATCACCAGCAACTTGGCAAGCCACAGGCCCACGCCAAAGCAGTTGAACTGCTGCGCGACATGCACATCGCCGACCCTGAGCAGGTCATGAAAAGCTACCCGTTTGAGCTTTCCGGCGGGATGCGCCAGAGGGTGATGATTGCCCTGGCGTTTTCCTGCGACCCGAAGCTGTTGATCGCCGATGAACCCACCACTGCCCTGGACGTTACCGTACAGCGTCAGGTGCTGCTGCTTCTACGTGAAAAAGCCCGACAGGCCGGGACCGCCATTTTGCTGATTACCCACGACATGGCACTGGTGTCGCAGTTCTGTGACCGGGTGTATGTGATGTACACCGGTGCGGTGGTGGAGCAGGGCGTAACCGCCCAGGTGATGGCGGCCCCAAGCCATCCCTACACCAGAGGATTGCTCAGTGGCCTGCCCGAGCAAGTGGAGCCCGGGCAGGAACTGCTGACCATTCCCGGCCAGGTCCCCAATTTATCCGCACTGCCAGACGGCTGCACTTTTCGTGATCGCTGCACTGTCGCCATTGCGCAATGCAGCGAGCGCCCGCCGCTGTTGAGCCTTGCTGACCAGGCCGGCCGTAAAAGCGCCTGCTGGCTGGCCGAACCGTCCCGTATTTCTACTCTGGAGCTGCAGCCATGAGCGATGTCGCCAGCAAACCCTATCTGGCCAGCAACCCTGCAATCCTGGGCTTGCAGGATGTTCGGGTGCATTACCCCATGGGCAATGACTGGCTGGGCAGACCCAAGGCTGTCGCCCACGCGCTCAACGGTATCGACCTGGACGTTCACGTCGGTGAAACCCTGGGCGTGGTCGGCGAGTCCGGCTGTGGAAAAAGTACCTTGGCGCAGTTGTTGATGGGGTTGATCAAGCCCACGTCTGGCAGGCTCGATTGGGTCTACAACGATGCCAAGGAGCTCAACAGCAATGTCCAGATCGTCTTTCAGGATCCGCAATCCTCGCTCGATCCACGACTGCCAATCTGGAAGATCATTACCGAGCCGTTATACGTGCAGCGTTCTGTGCCGCGCCGCGATATGCGTGAGATAGCGGCAAAGGTAGCCAGCCGGGTGGGTATCCGCAGCGAGTATCTCGACCGTTACCCGCATCAGTTTTCCGGTGGCCAGCGTCAACGTATTGCCATCGCCCGGGCCTTGTCCTCTGACCCTGACATCATCGTGCTGGACGAGCCGACTTCAGCCCTGGACATCTCGGTGCAGGCGCAGATTCTCAA
>NZ_RBRE01000048.1 GCF_003700275.1 Pseudomonas cichorii
TTCCTGCTGGCCGTGGAAATACCGGATTGGCCACAGCCTGAAGACGAGCGCGATGCACTTCTGGAAGGTAATCCTCTCGAAACACAGTGGACGTTCAATGCCGTGAGCGAGGCCATCAAGCAAACCGATGCCATGAACCATCAGCAGCACTTCCGGCAGACAGTTGCCGGACAGTTGAAAGCCGTAGATCTGAAGCTTGCAGGAACCGTGCAATCGCAAACGCTGGTCAGCGATATCCACTACAACGCCTTCGATCAGATCGAGCAGGAAACCGCAGACAATGGCGTGATCAGCCGCTCACTCTACGATCCGCAGGATGGCCGGTTGATGGAGCGCAGCACCGAACGCTTGCAACACCTCAAATACATTTACGACCCTGTTGGCAATATCCTGCAGATCGAAGACGCCGCGCAGCCGATTCGTTTCTTTGCCAACCAGCGTATCGAGCCCATCAGCCATTACCGCTACGACACACTGTATCAACTCATCGAAGCCACAGGCCGTGAGGTCAGTACCGGTGCCAGTCATGGGCCGGCCTTGCCCGACCTGCAAAACCTGCCGCCCGATCCAAATCAGATCAGTCATTACACCCAAAGCTACGACTATGACGCAGCAGGCAATCTGTTGAAGATGCGCCATGTCGGCGCGCAGTCATTTACCCGCACCATGCACGTGGCCCCCGACAGCAATCGCAGCTTTTCGGACGATCAAACCGGGGTGGATTTCGACGCCAACGGCAACCTCCTGCAGCTGATACGGGGTCAGGCGCTGGAATGGGATTTGCGCAATCAATTGCAGCAGATCACGACCGTGACCCGAGCCACCGAAGCCAGCGATCACGAACGCTATATCTACGACGGCCAGGGCCAGCGCTGCCGCAAGATCAACAGCGCGCAAACCTCCAGTCGCACATTGAATAATGAAGTCCGCTATCTGCCAGGAGTGGAAATCCGCACCACTGCCGATGGCGAAATCCTGCATGTCATTACCGCCAAAAATGCACGGGTATTGCACTGGCAAGCTGGCCAACCAGGCGGTATCGCCAACGATCAAATCCGCTACCACATCAGCGATCATCTCGGCTCAAGCACGCTGGAGCTGGACCAACAAGGCAGCCTGATCAGCCAGGAAAGTTACTACCCGTTCGGCGGTACTTCATGGTGGGCGGGACGTAACGCGGTGGAAGCGAAGTACAAGACGGTGCGCTACTCAGGCAAGGAGCGCGATATCAGCGGGTTGTATTACTACGGTTTCAGGTATTACGCGCCGTGGTTGCAGCGCTGGATCAATCCGGATCCTGCGGGAGATGTGGATGACTTGAATCTGTTCGAGGCTCTTCACAACAATCCGCTTACCAATATTGATCCAGAAGGGAATAAACCCGTCCCGGCCATCGCCCATTACTTCTGGGAAGGCAGCGATATTCCGGAATCGTATCTGCAAAACATTTTAATGTTCAAAGAATTCAATCCTGAGTATGCAATTAATGTGTGGACCTCAAAGCCCACGCAAATACTGAATACGCTGACCGCCCTTGAGGAAAGCCTTGAGCCGGCCAAACGGCATCTGGCTTACGCTCACGGTGATGCCCTGATGATTGGCGAAACTCATGATTTATTCAAAGAGCTTGCCGTGGTTTATCCACAAGCTAACAAACTGGAATCACTCTTTGCCCGGGAAAGCACGGGGCCGTTTAAAAACCTGGCAAGCGCCAGCGACATCGCAGAACTGGCGGCTGTTTACGCCAAAGGCGGGTTATACACAGATGTGGACGTTGCCATAGGAATGCCCCTTGAAACTCTGGAGGCCCCACATGATTTCCTCGCTCATATCGAAGGACCGCGGGTCTCTAATGCTGCCATTGCCGCGCCCCCCAGGTCTGAGTTCGTCAAAAGCCTGCTCGACAACATTATCGAGCTTTATACAACCAGCCCTTCAATGCTGATCGATAACGAAAACGCCGGCTGGGCTAAAAAAAGAAGCACCGAAGGAAGTGGGCTGTTCAGCCGCCTGAAACTGACGATGCATATGACCGGCCCCTCAATGATCAGTGGTGCGCTTCCGGCATCGTTACAAAACAGAGAAAGCTATGCCCTTCCCAAAGGTGGCTTTTTCTATCGCGACGGAAGTACGCCAGCATTTTCACTCAATAACCCACGAACGCTTACGCAGATTTTTACCCACGGGTATACCAGAGGACTGAACGGTGAAGGCAACTGGTCGAAGATAAGGCCAGGAAGAAGGGCTTCTGTTGCCTAGCGGGATTCATTCGCGAAAGCTCTGGCCAGACAATGATTTTTATCGGCCGCTTCGTGAATAAACCCGCTATTACCGATGGCACTATATTTAGTGTTTTTCCTGAAATACCGCTGTCGCGAGGATGGGTATATCACGTTGTAGGAGGGGGCTTGCCCGCGACAGGACAAGACGGTATCTCCCTGATTATTGATATACGGTCAAATCAGCCAAAGCAGTTGAACTAAACTCATTGCAGATCGCAGACAGGGACGCTTGCGAATGAACATGGCTCTGCATGCCCACACCCCAGCACTGGTTGCCATCGACCCGCGTGGCTTGGCGATACGCAGCATTGCCTTTTGCCGCCGCGAGCAAAACCAGCCTGTGGATGAGCGGGTAACGCACCAGTTCCATGACGCAGCGGGTCGGCTGGTCAGTCAGCGTGATCCACGTCTTGTTCATTGCAATCTCAACACGACTTACAGCCTCAGCGCTCAGATGTTGTTCTCCGACAGCGTCGATGCCGGTTGGCGGCTCGGTTTGTTGGGTGACGCGAACCAGGTCGTTGAAAGGTGGGACGGTCGCGGCAGCCAGCGCCTGATCGAATACGACGAGTTACTGCGTCCGCTGGCGATCACCGAACAGATGCACGTCACCGAACGTTTTAGTTATGCAGGGCCCGATGCTTTTGAACATAACCAATGTGGCCGGTTGATACGCCATGACGATACAGCGGGCACTCGGTATATACCCGATCACGGTTTACTCGGAACTGCGCTGAGTGAGGTTCGGCAGTTCCTGTCAGCAGTGGAAACACCGGATTGGCCACTGGCCGAGCATGAACGCGATGCTCTTCTGGAAACCATTTCTCTGCAAACTCAGTGGACGTTCAATGCTTTGGGCGAAGCCATCGCGCAAACCGATGCCATGGGTCATACGCAACACTTCAGACAGACCGTAGCCGGGCAATTGAAAGCCGTCGATCTGACCCTGGACAGGGCGACACAACCACAGACGCTCGTCAGCGAGATTCTTTACAACGCCTTCGATCAGGTCGAGCAAGAGACGGCGGGTAATGGCGTGGCCAGTCATTCGCTTTATGACCCGCAGGATGGCCGGTTGATGGAGCGCAACGCCGAACGCTTGCAACACCTCAAATACGCTTACGACCCGGCCGGCAATATCCTGCAGATCGAGGACACGGCACAGCCGGTTCGTTTCTTCAGCAATCAACGTGTCGAACCAATCAGTCGCTACACCTATGACACGCTGTATCAACTCGTCGAAGCCACAGGCCGCGAGGTGAATACCGGCGTCAGTCATGGCCCTGCCCTACCCGATCTGCAAAACCTGCCAGCCGATCCCAATCAGGTCAGCAATTACACGCAAAGCTACGACTACGACAGCGCTGGCAATCTGTTGCAAATGCGCCATGTGGGCGCTCAAGTCTTTACCCGCACCATGTGCATGGCTCCCGACAGCAACCGCAGTCTGCCTGAAGGTGAAACCGATGCGGACTTTGAAACAGGCTTCGACGTCAATGGCAACCAACTGCAACTGGTACGTGGCCAGGCCCTGGAATGGGATTTACGAAATCAACTTCAGCAAATCATTACCGTCACCCGAACAACCAAAGCCAGCGATCACGAGCGTTATATCTACGATGGCCAGGGTTTACGCTGCCGCAAGATCAACAACGCTCAAGCGTCCAATCGCATCTTGATCAGTGAGGTCCGCTACCTGCCAGGACTGGAAATCCGCACCACCGCCGATGGTGAAATCCTTCACGTCATCAGCGCCCACAACATACGAATATTGCACTGGCAGACGGGGCTTCCAGCGGGCATCGCCAACGATCAAACCCGCTACAACCTGAGCGATCATCTGGGATCAAACACGCTGGAACTGGATCAGCAAGGCAACCTGATCACCCAGGAGAGTTATTACCCGTTTGGTGGCACTTCGTGGTGGGCGACCCGCAGTGCTGTGCAAGCGAAATACAAAACAGTTCGCTACTCAGGCAAGGAACGGGATGCGGGCGGGTTGTATTACTACGGTTTCCGCTATTACGCGCCATGGCTGCAACGCTGGATCAATCCAGACCCGGCAGGGGATGTGGAGGGGTTGAATCTTTTCTGTTTCGTCGCCAACTCACCCATTATGAATAATGACCTGGACGGCCGGATGTATAGCGGCAGAGGTGATCCCGTCGAGGATGCGATTGAAGCACAGGGACACACCATCCTCTATCGCGGCTTGAGTGATTTCCCGGAGGGCATGAGTAACGCGCTGGAAAAAGGGTTTGAAAATACGCATATCATTTATGAAAACGCCCTGTACATGATTAAACTTCACCCAGAAGAAAGTGCCAGTATCATGCGCAGCTTTTTCGGCATTCGTTATCATGGCGTCACCCCTGACATCATACGAACCTGGGAAGACAATTACCTACGCGCCGCAGAATATCGAGGCGAACAGGGGGAAAGAAATATCGTGGGCATCCGCTCAAACATAGACAGACTCACCGCCTTTGTTTTTCAGGAAGACCCTCTTGGCCGGATCATCATAGACACTCGACACATAGAACAAGAAACGCTACCGCTTACGATAGGGCATGAATTAAGTCATTTAAAAAATGTCATTGAAAGTCCAGTCGTCACCCCGGGAACTCAAGACTATTACTATCTTTTATCTTCCCAGGCTTCAGCACTGACAAGCGATAAAAACACATTTAACCATCATGACTACCGGACGGTAGCCGAAATGATTACGGGAGGTGGATTGACCCCGCAATATTTTTCAATGTTCAGTACGCTGGGCAACGCCTTCACCAGTCAGGTCAAGGCCCTTCACCCTGCCCCAGAAAGCATTACCGATTTGCAGAGTGCAATAACCGGATTCAATCAAAACCCTGACATTATCGCCAGCATGTCTGCTGACAATGCTGATAGCTTGATTCATGCGGCCTACCACTTGAACCTGCTTTACAAGAAAAATCTTTCACAGCAGTTGGCAACCCGACACTAAAGGCTTTGTACGAATAGTGGCTGTGCTCGGTGATGCTGCGTTAAAAACAGGCTCGGAATGCTCACTTACCATTCGTAAAGTCGAGCGCGACTCCGACCGTTCCTCGCCTGTTTTTGCCTTGCCTGACCTTCGCTCGCCGACTTTTGGTACAGAGCCTAAAGTACATAGAGCAGCACCAAGAGCGAATTCATTGGCGAAAAGGCCGTATATCCAGCAGAGACTCGAAAACAGTCTTCGCGGATGAATCCGCTCCTGCATGGCCTGGAGAACTCAGTTACGCCGATCCAGCAACTTGACCACCAACCGGTCAATCCAGCCCCAGAGCCGCTGCTTGACCCGCCGCCACAAGGGCCGGGCTTTCCAGTCGGCCAGGGTGATGCTGGCGCTCAGGGCGAAGTCCTTTTCAAAGCTGGCCACGACATCGCGGGTCAAGCCCGGGTCGATGGCTTCAAGGTTGGCTTCAAGGTTGAAGCGCAGGTTCCAGTGGTCGAAATTGCACGAGCCAATGCTGACCCAGTCATCGATCAGGACCATTTTCAGATGCAGGAAGCGGGGCCGGTACTCGAAGATTTTTACCCCGGCCCTGAGCAGACGCGGGTAATAACGATGCCCGGCATAGCGCACCGAAGGGTGATCGGTGCGTGGACCGGTGAGCAGCAGGCGCACATCGACGCCCCGCACCGCGGCCCTGCGCAACGCGCGACGGACTTTCCAGGTCGGCAGGAAATACGGGGTTGCCAGCCAGATCCGTTTTTGCCCGCTGTTCAGGGCGCGGACCAACGATTGCACGATGTCGCGATGCTGACGCGCATCGGCATAGGCCACGCGGCCAAGGCCCTGGCCTGAAACCGGGACTTTGGGCAAATGGGTCAGACCGAAGTTTTCCACCGGGCGCCAGGCCGTGCGGCGCTGGTTGGCGTGAAACTGGCGATCGAACAGCGCCTGCCAGTCGATCACCAGCGGGCCGCTGATTTCCACCATCACCTCATGCCACTGGCTGGATGGCTGATCCGGCTCCCAGAACTCATCGGTGACACCTGTGCCCCCCACCACCGCCAGGCTCTTGTCCACTACCAGCACCTTGCGATGGTCGCGATAAAGATTGCGGATGCCACGTCGCCAGCGAATCGGGTTGTAGAAGCGCAGGCTCACACCGGCGTCGGTGAGTTGTCGGCGCAGGCCGCTGTTGAAAGCCTGGGAACCGAAGTCGTCAAACAGACAGCGCACGATCACACCACGCCGCGCAGCCTCGACCAAGGCCCGAACGATGGCGTCCGCACAAGCGCCCGCCTCGACCAGATACAGCTCCAGGTCGACCTGCTGCTCGGCACGGTCGATGGCGGCGATCATGCGCGGGAAGAAGGTCGGGCCATCAATCAACAGTTGGAATCGATTGTCCTGACGCCATGGGAAGATCGCACCGGCCACGTCAACGTGCCGGGACAGTCAGAACAGCAGTCGCGAGAGCGGCACAGGCCAGCAGCGGACGAGGTGTGTTGGGCATGAAAACTCCATGTGCACATTCGAGGGCAACCTTATCCGCCTGTCTGACCGCTGGCAAATGACTCCGTTCGTCGATCAGGGTTGTTCAGGCAGCAAACGGCAGCCCTGGCGCTCGCCCAGCCATGCCGCTCGACTGCTGCGCCCCATGCCGCTGGCGCTGACCGACTTGCTGGCCTCATCGTCACTCAGGGTGCCGGGAATGTATTGCTTGACGTAACCGCGGCAGTATTCGGCAGGATTGTTCATCACATAGCGACAGGAGCAATACTCCTTGGCGGTGTAGGCACTGATGATGCCTGGAAAGGACTGCAAGGCCACCCGGTATTGCCAGGCCAGCACTGCGAGAATGAACAACGCCAGCAGCAACAGGCTGGTGAAGGGGCGACGCAGGATAAACATTCGGCGCGTGCTCATTGCCCGCCCTCCTTCTTGAAGGCCGTTCGCAACAACTGGAGCATGCGGTTGTGGTCATAGCTGCCGTCGCGATCATCGGCATAGCGCACGATCACCAGCCCTTCGCCGGGCATCACATACAACGCCTGCCCCCAATGCCCGAGCGCCGCGAAAGTATCAGGCGGCGCATCCGGCCAGGGGCCTGCGCCATTGTCATGCGTGCGGTTGAGCCACCAGTGACCACCCGGCACTTCAGAACCGGCCTGCACGTTCTCGCCCTTGAAGGGCGTCAGCACGAAATCCACCCAGGCCTTGGGCAGCAACTGCCGCCCCTGCCACTGCCCGCCTCGCTGCATCAACAGGCCGATGCGGGCCAGGTCGCGAGCGGTCATATAGGTATAGGAAGAACCGACAAAAGTACCGCTGCCATCGGTTTCCCAGGTTGCGCTACGAATACCGAGCGGGTCGAACAGGGCGGTCCACGGATAGTCCGCATAATTCGCTTCGCCGACCATGGTTTTTAGCGCGGCCGCCAAAACATTGCTGTCGCCGCTGGAATAGCGATACGAAGTGCCCGCGGCGCTGGCAAAGCCGTGGCTGGCCGTGAAGCGAGCCATATCGCCACGGCCGCGGGTGTAGAGCATGGCGACCACTGAAGAGTTGAGCGGCGCGTATTCATAGTCTTCCTGCCAGTCGAGGCCGGATGCCCAGTGCAGCAGGTCCTTGATGGCAATATCGGGGTGCGCCTGGAACGGGCTGTAGAACTTCGCGACGGCGTCGTCCGGTTGAAAGCGCCCTTCCCCGAAGGCCACACCCAGCACCGTGGCCAGCACGCTTTTGCTGATCGACCAGGTCAGGTGCGGTGTCTGGGCCGTGGTGACTCCGGCATAGCGCTCATACACGATGCGCCCGTCACGAATCACCAGCAACGCATCGCTGCGAACACCCGCGCGAGTCGCGTCGTCACGAGGCGGGAAAGCGTAGTCCTCCAGTGCCTTGAGAGCGGCAGTCCTGGACACCGGCTGGACGGCCCATTGTTCACCGGGCCAGGTTTCGGCCAGTGCCGAGCAGACATTCAGGCTCAACAGGACAAGCATGCACAAGCGAACAAAACGACGGGACATGGCCGGAGTCTCGAAACGACAAACAGCACACATTAACGGGCGTTCATGACGATTGTGCAGGCGCGAACAAATTCGCTACCTGCCAGCCCATAGCAGCCAGCCCACACCTGTCCCCCTCGTCACACAACCATCACCAAAGCTTCACGGTCATGACACGGCATCTCCCTAGCCTGCACCTACAGCAACGCGCTTGGACAATTCAGTCAACCGGCCGCACTTGCATGGCTGGCTCATGGAGACTTGGTATGACCCAGATAGCCCGCATCCGTGACAACACTTCTGACCGTCGTCTTCAGGCCGAGCGCCTGATCGGAGCATATGCCTTGCAGGAAGCACAGGCGTTGCGTTTCAGCGTGTTCAGCGAAGAATTCAACGCCCGTCTCAAAGGCGCTGAACAAGGCCTGGATATCGATGACTACGATGTGCACTGCTCGCACATCGGTGTTCGCGATCTGAATACCGGGCGTCTGGTGGCAACCACTCGTTTGCTCGACCACAAGGCCGCCAGTTCACTGGGCCGCTTCTACAGCGAAGAAGAGTTCAGCCTGCATGGACTGCTGCATCTGCAAGGCCCGATTCTGGAGCTGGGCCGTACTTGCGTCGATCCGGCCTATCGCAATGGCGGCACCATCGCGGTGTTGTGGAGCGAACTGGCTGAAGTGCTCAACGAAGGCGGCTACAGCTATCTGATGGGTTGCGCCAGCATCCCGATGCAGGACGGTGGCATCCAGGCCCACGCGATCATGCAGCGTCTGCGCGAACGTTATCTGTGCACCGAGAACCTGCGCGCCGAACCGAAAAATCCATTGCCGACCCTCGATATCCCCGGCAACGTCATCTGCGAAATGCCGCCGCTGCTCAAGGCTTACATGCGCCTGGGCGCGAAGGTCTGCGGCGAGCCTTGCTGGGATGAAGATTTCCAGGTCGCCGATGTGTTCATCCTGCTCAAGCGCGACGAGTTGTGCCCGCGCTATGCCCGTCACTTCAAGGCTGCCGTGTGATGAGCCGCATGCGCAGCTATGCGCGGGTTGCACGGGTCTTGCTGGTGATTGCTGCCGGTCTGACGATTGCCGCAGTCTTTGCCGTCATGGAGCGCTTGAAAGTCGGCAGTTCCATGGAACGCCGCCAGCGCTGGACGCGCTGGTTCATGGCCCGTCTGAGCAATGCCCTGCCGTTTCGCGTGACCATCAGCGGCGAGCTGCCGCGCCAACCGATGCTGTGGGTCAGCAATCATGTGTCATGGACGGACATTCCATTGCTGGGCATGCTGGCGCCGCTGTCGTTTCTGTCCAAGGCCGAGGTGCGGACCTGGCCGGTGGCCGGCTGGCTGGCGCTGAAAGCGGGAACCCTGTTCATTCGGCGCGGTGCGGGCGACAGCCGCCTGATTCAGCGTCAGATGGGCAGTCACCTGCAACAAGACACTTCGCTGGTGATCTTCCCGGAAGGCACCACCACCGATGGCCGTAGCCTGCGTACGTTTCATGGCCGTCTGTTGTCCAGCGCCATCGAAACCGGCGTGTGGCTACAGCCGGTAGCGATTGCCTATTCGCGTAACGGCAAGCCTGACCCGATTGCACCGTTCATTGGCGATGACGATCTGCTGTCGCATTTGCGTCGCCTGTTCGCCCATGAGCAAGGCGATGTGCATATCCAGTTGCTGACGCCGATCCCGACAGCCGGCCAGGAACGTGCCGCACTGGCATTCCAGGCACAACAGGCAGTTCAGGTCGCGTTGTTCGGTGAGACGGCTCAGCCAAGCGAAGTGCTGTCGCGCCCGGCCAGAGCTGCCTGAGCGAAATCCTGCAACAGCGGATAGAACTCGTCGAAGTCCGCACTCAAGGGTTGGTACAGCGCCTGCAATTCCTGCATGGCGCCGGCCAATCCTTCAGGCCGTGACAGACGCCGGGAAATCCCGCCCAGTACCTGCTCCAGCACCTCGAAATCGCGATATGAACCCAGCCAGTCCTGCGCAGCCATGCGCGGGGCGATCATGGCCAGTCGCTCAGGCAATTGCGGCTCGGCGGCCAGTGCGCCATACACCTTGCGGGTGAAGGCCTCCAGCGGGATATCGGCGTAACGATGCCAGTCGCGAGCCAGGCAATGGTCGAAAAACACATCCAGCATGATCCCCGCATAACGACGCCGCTGTACCGGGAATCGGCTCATCGAATCCTTGATCAGCGGATGGTTATCGGTGAACGAATCGATGCTGCGATGCAGCCGGATCGAGTCTTCGAGTTCTGCAGGAAAACGCCCTGGCAACGGCCCTTTGACGAAATCGCCATACAGGCTGCCAAGCAATTGGGCGGGCCGCTGGCCGCCAAGATGAAGGTGTGCGAGGTAATTCATGGAGCAAAGCCTACGCCGTTTTCAGGCGGCGGGTCCATATATCGTTATAACCCGATATAGCGATTCGCCCCTTGCTTAGCGCATTTTCATATTTGTATATCGCGAAATACAGATATAAAGTTCGCTGCATCGCGATATACCGTTAGTGAGAACGACATGACCATCGACCTCGACGAAATAATAAAAGCCCTGGCGCATCCTTTGCGCCGCGAGATCCTGACCTGGCTCAAAGACCCGCGTGGCTGCTTTCCGACCCAGGAATACTCCATTGAACACGGCGTCTGCGCCGGCCAGATCGACCAACGTGCCGGCATGTCGCAATCCACGGTTTCCGCCCACCTGGCCACCCTGCAACGCGCAGGCCTGATTACCAGCAAAAAGGTCGGTCAATGGCATTTCTTCAGACGCAATGAAGAGGTCATCGAAGCGTTCGTCGCTGCCCTGGTGCAAGAACTGAACAACCGGCCCTGATGCACAGCCTCAAAAGGAAACCTTCCGTGCCCCTTCCCTTGCTTATCCTGGCCCTGAGCGCCTTCGCCATCGGCACTACCGAATTCGTCATCATGGGCCTGCTGCCCGATGTCGCCGCCGACCTGGGTGTTTCGATCCCCGGTGCCGGCTGGCTGGTAACCGGTTATGCCCTGGGCGTTGCGATTGGCGCCCCATTCATGGCGCTGGCCACGTCCAGGCTGCCGCGCAAGGCCGCACTGGTCGCATTGATGGGCATTTTCATCATCGGCAACCTGCTCTGCGCCCTGGCCAGCGACTACAACGTGCTGATGTTCGCCCGGGTCGTGACAGCGCTGTGCCACGGTGCATTCTTCGGCATCGGTTCGGTGGTTGCCGCGAATCTGGTTCCGGCCAACCGCCGCGCTTCTGCGGTGGCCCTGATGTTCACCGGCCTGACGCTGGCCAACGTGCTGGGCGTGCCGCTGGGCACTGCGCTGGGCCAATACGCAGGCTGGCGCTCGACCTTCTGGGCGGTGACGGTTATCGGCATCATTGCCTTCATCGGCCTGGCTCGCTTCCTGCCAAGCAACCGCGAAGAAGCCAGACTCGACATGCGCGCCGAACTGGCCGCGCTCAAGGGGGCCGGTATCTGGTTGTCGTTGAGCATGACCGCGCTGTTCGCCGCGTCGGTGTTCACCCTGTTTACCTACGTTGCGCCGCTGCTGGGCGAAGTCACCGGTGTGTCGCCGCGCGGCGTGACCTGGACCCTGATGCTGATCGGCCTGGGCCTGACGCTGGGCAACGTGCTTGGCGGCAAGATGGCTGACCGCAGTCTTCCGTCCACCCTGATCGGTGTGTTCATCGCCATGGCCGTTGTTTCCACAGTCCTGAGCTGGACCAGCGTGGCGCTGGTGCCGACTGAAATCACCCTGTTCCTCTGGGCGGTTGCCGCCTTTGCCGCAGTGCCTGCCCTGCAGATCAACGTGGTGACCTTCGGCAAGGCGGCCCCCAATCTGGTGTCGACCCTGAATATCGGTGCCTTCAACGTCGGCAACGCGCTGGGCGCGTGGGTTGGCGGCAGCGTCATCGCCCACGGCCTGGGCCTGACACGCGTGCCACTGGCCGCCGCTGCGCTGGCCGTGCTCGCGCTACTGGTCACCCTGATTACTTTCCGCCAGACCGCCAATCCCGACCTGGCTCCCGCTAGCAATTGATCATTTAGAGGGTTCGACGCATGACAACTATCTTTGACCCGATCACCGTAGGCGATCTGCAATTGCCTAACCGCATCATCATGGCCCCGTTGACGCGCTGCCGCGCCGACGAAGGTCGTGTGCCGAATGCGATGATGGCCGAGTACTACGTACAACGCGCCTCGGCAGGCCTGATCATCAGCGAAGCCACCTCGGTCACGCCAATCGGCGTGGGCTATCCGGACACACCGGGTATCTGGTCCAACGATCAGGTGCGTGGCTGGAGCAATATCACCAAGGCAGTACATGGCGCCGGTGGCCGCATTGTCCTGCAACTGTGGCACGTGGGGCGTATTTCCCACCCGTCCTACCTGGACGATGAAACTCCAGTGGCGCCAAGCGCGGTCAAGCCAGCGGGCCATGTCAGCCTGCTGCGCCCGAAAGCCGACTACGTGACGCCTCGCGCACTGGAGCTGGCAGAAATCGGTGATGTGATCGAGGCCTATCGGGTCGGCGCGGAAAACGCCAAGGCTGCCGGTTTCGATGGCGTGGAAGTCCATGCCGCCAACGGTTACCTGATCGATCAGTTCCTGCAGACCAGCACCAACCAGCGCAACGACCAGTACGGCGGCTCGGTGGAAAACCGCGCCCGCCTGCTGCTGGAAATCACCGACGCGATCATCGAAATCTGGGGACCGGGCCGTGTCGGCGTGCATCTGGCACCACGCGCAGACCTGCATGACATGGGCGACGACAATCTGGCCGAAACCTTTGGCTATGTCGCGACCGAGCTGGGCAAGCGTGGCATCGCGTTCCTGTGCTCCCGCGAGCAGGACGCCGACGACAGCCTGGGCCCACAACTGAAGAAGGCTTTCGGTGGTGTGTACATCGCCAACGAACGCTTTACCAAGGCCACCAGCAATGCCTGGCTGGCAGCAGGCAAGGCCGATGCCGTTGCTTTCGGTGTGCCTTACATTGCCAACCCGGATCTGGTCGAGCGCCTGGAAAAGGATGCCCCGCTGAACCCGGCCAATCCTGACACCTTCTACGCCAAAGGCCCGGTCGGTTATATCGATTACCCGCGCCTGTAATCCTGGAACGCGCTGAAATCAAAAAGCCCTGGCTCTCACGAACCAGGGCTTTTTACTTTGACGCCAAACCTCAACGACTGCTGTTGAGCTGCTGCGACAAGGTCTGGATCTGACTGGTCAGGGTGTTGATGCTGCGGGTCACCTGAGCACGAAAGGCATCGAACTCGGCGGTATTGCCCGCAGCCGAAGGTGCCGGGCGATTTTCCTGCTCGCTCTTGAGCACTACCAGATCCTGCTCCAGCCGCTCGATGGCCGCCGACGGATTACCCTGTTTCTTCAAGGTCGCGACATCGGCACTCAGGCTCTTGAGCTGGGCATCGAGTTTGCCCTGATCGCTTTGCGCAGCCTTGAGGTCCGGCAAGGCGGCCTTGAGGGCAGTCAGTTCGATGGCGACATTCTTCAGTTGTTCCTGCAACTGCGCGTTGTCATGCTGTTGCTGCGCCGCCTGGCTGGAAATCTGCTCCAGGCGCTTGTCCAGGCTGCTTTGCTGGCCTGCGACACCTTCGCGTTGCTTGTCCTGGTCTTCCAGTTGCGCTTCGAGCAGCTTGATACGTTGCTTGAGTGCTTCGCCATCGCTGGACAGCGATTCGGTGGCGACCACCTTGCCGGAAATATCCTGCAGGCGACCTGCCGCTTCTTCGCTGATGCGCGCAAAGCTTTCCTGGGTCGCGACCAGTTGCTGTTCCATCAGGGAAACCTGCTGGAAACTCCACCAGCCCAGACCACAGAAGGCAATGAACAGCGCGCCGACCAGTGCCCAGAGCGGCCCGGTGCTCGGTCCTTTGACCTTGACCACCGGCGTGCTGCGCGAGTAGACCGTGGTGCGCTCACGAGCGCCCTTGGCCGGGACGAAATCATCGTCATCGTCGTCCTTGGCGCTGAGGTTCGGAACGTCATCGACGTCGTCGTATGGATCGTTACGCATGGGTAACCCTTTAGAAACTGTTGAACCAAAGTCGAGCAGTATAACGAGGCTCGTCAGTTAATTGATCGGCCAGGGTGTCAGGATTTGTGCTGCGCCTGCCACCAGCCACAAAACTCATCCAGCGCGGTCCAGAGGCTGACCTTTGGCTGGTAATCCAGATAATGCCTGGCCCGGCTTATATCAAGCGTGAAGTCCTTGTTCATGACCTGCATTCCCAACCTCGACAGCGTGGGCTCAGGTCGACCCGGCCACAACAGGCATGCACCTTCGTTGAGCGCCGCTGCGGTGTACGCCAGCCGATACGAGCGATAGCGCGTGACCTGCGGCAACTGCATCTGGCGCATGACGTAGTTGATGGCATCCCACAACGGCACCGGCGCACCGTTGCTGATGTTGTAGGCCTTGCCCAACGCCGAACCCGCTGCCAGCAGACTGCTTAACATGGCTTCGTTAAGATTCTGCATGCTGGTGAAATCCACCACATTCAGGCCATTGCCGACAATCGACAGGCGCTTCTTGCGCTGCATGTTGAGCAGCCGCGGGAAAATGCTGGTGTCGCCCGCGCCGGTTACAAAGCGTGGTCGCAAGGCGATGACTTCCAGGCCGAACTCTTCGGCGCCAAACACCTTTTGCTCGGCGAGGTACTTGGTGCTGGCGTAGTGATTGTGCAAGCGCCGGGGCACTTGCTCTTCCTTGATGTCGCGGTGCGAACGACCGTCGAAATAGATCGACGGCGACGAAAGATGGACAAGCCGCCGCACTCTTTGTTTCAGGCAGGCCTCGACAATATTTTCGGTCAGTTGCACGTTGCCCTGAACGAAATCCTGGCGCGTGCCCCAGACACCGACCGCTCCGGCACAGTGCACCACGGCCTCCACGTCATGACACAAGGCCTTGACCAGCTCGGGGTCCGTCAGATCGCCCTGGATGAATTCAGCGCCGCGTCGCACCAGATGCTCGACACCCGTGGCCCGTCGACCATTGATGCGCACGCTCATGCCCTGCTCCAGGGCAAAACGCGCAAAGCGTCCGCCAATGAAGCCGCTTGCGCCGGTGACCAGAATCTTCATTTACCGCTCCCACATTTCATATGTCTGCACTGACGCTCACTTGTCGCCCAGCGGCACCAGCCATTGGCTCGCCTGTTGCGCCAGGTGCGCCGTGAGGCGGGTCAGCAATTGACCGCCAGTACGCCAATGGTGCCAATACAAAGGCACATCAATGTAGCGATCCGGCACCAGTTCGCGCAGCGAACCATTGTGCAATTGCGCCTGCACCTGCAACTCGGGCACCAGTCCCCAGCCGACGCCGGCCTCGATCATGCGCACAAACCCCTCCGAAGAGGGGCACAGATGATGCTTGAAACCGCCCTCGATCCCAAGCAGTGCCAGGTAGCGATGCTGCAGAAAATCATCGGGACCGAATACCAGCGCTGCCGAATGCATCAGCTTTGCCGAGCTGACACCATCGGCAAAATGCCGCTCGATGAACGCCGGACTGGCCAACGCACGATAGCGCATGGCACCGAGCAACTGACTGCGCGCACCGGCCACCGGTCGTTCGCTGCCACACAGGCAGGCGGCCACTTCTCCGGCGCGCATGCGCTTGAGGCCGACGTCCTGATCCTCGACCACCAGGTCCAGCAACAGCCGTTGCTCGGCACAGAAGGCGCCGACAGCAGGCGCCCACCAGGTCGCCAGACTGTCGGCGTTCAGTGCGATGCGCAGCCGTTCGGGCATGCCCTCCTCGTCCAGCGCAGGCACCTGGCTTTGCAGGTCACGCTCAAGGAGGCGCACTTGCTGCACATGGTTGAGCAGACGCCTGCCGATATCGGTCGGCGTCGGTGGCGTGGCCCGCACCAAGACCGGCTGGCCGATGCGCGCCTCCAGCAGTTTGATCCGCTGCGAGACGGCTGACTGGGACAAGCCCAGCACCTGGGCGGCCCGCTCAAAACCGGCCTGCTCGATGACCGCCGCGAGGGCCGAAAGCAATTTGTAATCGAACATCAGTTTTCCTAATGAGGAATCAGGAATATTGGTTTTTCTTATACACCGACAGGGATGACAATCGCCACCTACCCCTGCATTGCGGAACTGATTTTATGTGGCAAAGTTATTTTAACGGCCTGTTGGTCGCAGCCGGCCTGATCATGGCCATCGGTGCACAGAATGCTTTTGTACTGGCGCAGGGCCTGAGACGCGAATATCACGTACCCGTGGCGCTGCTGTGCATTGTCTGCGATGCGTTGCTGGTGGCTGCCGGTGTTTTCGGCCTGGCCAATGTCCTGGTGCAGAACCCGACACTGCTGGCGATAGCGCGCTGGGGCGGCGTGCTGTTCCTGAGCTGGTACGGCTTGCAGGCGCTGCGCCGGGCCTGCTCACGCCAGAGCCTGGAAAAAAGCCAGGTGGTGGGCCAGCGTTCGCGCAAGGCGGTGTTGCTCAGCGCCCTGGCTGTAACGCTGCTCAACCCGCATGTCTATCTCGATACGGTCCTGCTGATCGGCTCGCTGGGCGCCCAGCAAAGCGTGCCGGGTGCCTATGTCGCAGGCGCTGCCAGTGCTTCTCTGCTGTGGTTCTCGACGCTGGCAATCGGCGCAGCCTGGCTCGCCCCATGGCTGGCCCGTCCCGCAACCTGGAGATTACTCGATCTGATGGTGGCGGTGATGATGTTCAGCGTGGCGGCTCAATTGATCAGGGCAAATTGATCGGCGCAAGTTGATAAACATTTTTCGTGACCATTGGGTCAATCGCTCTGGAACCTCTATCCCACACAGTTGTTGCGTGGTTATGCCAGAGGGCCGGTGCTATGATCCGGGGTCTGCGCCGCAAAAGAGTAAAACTCCCGGTGCATGCTGTATCTGGCCGCCCGTGATCGGCCGTGCGATTACCGCAACTGACCTGATAAGGAGATAAACCATGGCTTTTGAATTGCCACCGCTGCCCTATGCAAAAGACGCTCTGGTGCCGCACATTTCCGCTGAGACACTGGAATATCACCACGACAAGCACCACAACACCTACGTCGTGAACCTGAATAACCTGGTGCCAGGCACCGAGTTCGAAGGCAAGACCTTGGAAGAAATCATCAAGACTTCTTCGGGCGGTATCTTCAACAACGCCGCTCAGGTCTGGAACCACACTTTCTACTGGGAATGCCTGTCGCCAAACGGCGGCGGCGAACCAACCGGCGCTCTGGCAGATGCCATCACCGCTGCATTCGGCTCTTTCGACAAGTTCAAGGAAGAGTTCAGCAAGACTTCCATCGGCACTTTCGGTTCCGGCTGGGGCTGGCTGGTGAAAAAGGCTGACGGCTCCCTGGCTCTGGCCAGCACCATCGGCGCAGGCAACCCGCTGACCAGCGGCGACACTCCGCTGCTGACCTGCGACGTCTGGGAACACGCTTACTACATCGACTACCGCAACCTGCGTCCAAAATACGTTGAAGCATTCTGGAACCTGGTGAACTGGGACTTCGTGGCCAAGCAATACGCTGCCTGATTCCTGCTTCAGTCAAAAAACCCGGCCATGCCGGGTTTTTTATTGCCTGGGCTTCAAGCCTTTGATTTAAAAAGATTCTGGCTCCATCACACGCAAGTCCTGCGGACAGTCCCCGCACCGCTCTGTAAATATCCTTCGCTTGCTATCGTTTCCTTCAACGAAACCCCCGCCACTCAAGCCTTGCGCAACATTAATGTGCCATTACGAGTGCAGACGCCCGCAACCAACAAGGGACTAACTCCATGTCATCGGTCAGCCGTCGTTCTTTCGTGACCCTCTCCGCCCTGGCCTCCGCAAGCCTGGTGCTGCCGCAAGTCAGTTCAGCCACAGCGCAGAACAACCAGCCGGCCCGCAGCGACAAGATTCATCTCAACTTCAATGAAAGCCATTTAGGCCCGTCTCACCTGGCCCTGGAAAAGATGCAGGATGGCGCCGCGTCCACAGGCCGCTATCACTACGGCGCGCAATTGAAACTGATCGAACTGTTTGCCAGACAGAACCGCATACCCAGCGATTACGTGCACGCCTACAGCGGCTCGCGTGAACCCTTGCAGTACGCGATTGCCGCGTTCACCGATGAACACCGGGGCCTCGCTCTCGCCACGCCTTCCTACGACGCGCCGGTCGAAGCCGCCCACAGCCAGAACGTCACGATTCATGAAGTGCCGCTGCGCCCCGATGGCAGCCATGATCTCGATGCCATGCTCAAGGCCGACAGAACGCCAGGCCTGATCTACATCTGCAACCCCAATAACCCGACCGGAACGGTGACCGCGCAGCAGCAGATCGAGCAAGCCATTCTCGGCAAACCCGAAGGTACGGTGGTGCTGATCGATGAGGCGTACATTCATTTCTCGGATGCTCCCAGCCTGGTCCCGCTGGCCGCCACGCGCAAGGATGTGCTGGTGCTGCGGACCTTCTCCAAACTCTACGGAATGGCCGGCGCCAGACTGGGTTTCGCGATAGGCCATCCCGAACTGCTGGAGAAGATCGAAGTCTGGGGCGGCAACAACTTTGTGCCGCTGCCTGCGGCCATGGGCGGTATCGCCAGTCTTGAAGACCCCGATCTGGTCCGGCAGCGCAAACTGCTCAATGGCAAGGTGCGCGAACAGACCCGAAGCTTTCTCGCCAGCCATGGATTCACCTGTACCGCTTCCCAGGCCAACTGCTTCATGATCGATACCGGGCATCCGGCCGAACGGGTCATCGAAGGGCTGGCCAGACGCGGGATTCTGATTGGCAGGAAGTGGGATGTCTGGCCGACCTGGGTGCGCGTCAGCATCGGCACCGAAGCCGAAATGCAAACATTCCGCGAGGCTTTTCTGGAGGTTGTGCAGCAACTGGCCTGATCCCCGGAGCAGCAACCGCTCTGGCACAAGCCTCTGCCCTCACCCACGTGCGGCGGGGGCATTCAGCCTGCGATCCGACGCCCCAGCTTTGCGTGTTGCCAGAAAGCAATAGCAGACTAATATTACTTCTTGTATTTGCAGAGTCCTGCTCAAGTTCCATGCATACTTGTCCGACACAGTGGAATCGTCCGGAGTCAGAGTTTCGGGCAAACAGGGCAAGGAAAGCAGAAGTCGACCTGACGAGAAGCGCTCTCGACACAGGCTGGCACAGCTGGTTTTTCGATGGTTGTAGGGTTGCACGCTCCCGGCACGAATTAAGGAATGACCATTTGAAGCTGGAACTCAAACACAGCTTGTCGGTTAAGTTGCTGCGCGTGGTACTGCTGTCAGCGCTGCTCGTAGGCGTTGTGTTGAGTTGCGCGCAAATTGTCTTCGATGCCTACAAGACACGCCAGAACGTGGCCAGCGATGCCGAACGCATCCTCGACATGTTCCGCGATCCTTCGACCCAGGCGGTGTACAGCCTTGACCGGGAAATGGGCATGCAGGTCATCGAGGGCCTGTTTCAGGACAATTCCGTGCGCATGGCTTCCATCGGCCACCCGAACGAAACCTTGCTGGCAGAAAAAGAACGCCCTCTGAAAAACTCTTCCTCGCGCTGGCTGACAGACGTCATTCTCGGCCAGGAGCGCAGCTTCACGACTCAACTGGTCGGCCGCAGCCCCTACAGCGAATACTACGGCGACCTGCGCATCACGCTGGATACCGCCAACTACGGCGAGAGCTTCATCATCAATGCCGTGATCATTTTCATTTCCGGCGTGTTGCGCGCACTGGCAATGGGTCTGGTGCTGTATCTGGTCTATCACTGGCTGCTGACCAAACCGCTGTCCAGAATCATCGAGCACCTGACCAGCATCAACCCGGATCGCCCCAGCGAGCATCAATTGCCGCTGCTCAAGGGCCATGAAAAGAACGAGCTGGGGATCTGGGTCAATACCGCCAATCAATTGCTGGCCTCCATCGAGCGCAACACCCACTTGCGCCACGAAGCCGAGAACAGTCTGCAACGCATGGCCCAGTACGACTTCCTGACCGGCCTGCCCAATCGCTTGCAACTGCAGATCCAGCTGGACAAGATCCTGGTCGACGCCGGGCGCCTGCAACGCCGCGTTGCCGTGCTGTGTGTCGGCCTCGATGATTTCAAAGGCATCAACGAGCAGTTCAGCTATCAGACCGGCGACCAGTTGCTGCTGGCACTGGCAGATCGGTTGCGCGCCCACAGCGGACGGCTCGGCGCTCTGGCGCGGCTCGGTGGCGATCAGTTCGCCCTGGTCCAGGCGGATATAGAACAACCCTACGAAGCTGCGGAACTGGCGCAAAACATCCTGGATGATCTGGAAGCCCCGTTCGCCCTGGATCTACAGGAAATCCGCCTGCGCGCGACCATTGGCATCACGCTGTTCCCGGAAGATGGCGACAGCACCGAAAAGCTGCTGCAGAAAGCCGAACAGACCATGACCCTGGCCAAGACGCGCTCGCGTAACCGCTACCAGTTCTATATCGCCAGTGTCGACAGCGAAATGCGCCGTCGTCGCGAGCTGGAAAAAGACCTGCGCGAAGCCATGCCGCGCAACCAGCTGTATCTGGTCTATCAACCGCAGATCAGCTATCGCGACCATCGCGTGATGGGCGTCGAGGCATTGATTCGCTGGCAGCATCCAGAACACGGTCTGGTTCCGCCGGATGTCTTCATTCCGCTGGCCGAACAGAACGGCACCATTATCGCCATCGGTGAATGGGTGCTCGACCAGGCTTGTCGGCAGTTACGCGAATGGCACGACCAGGGCTTCACCGAGTTGCGCATGGCGGTCAACCTGTCCACCGTGCAACTGCACCACTCGGAACTGCCACGGGTGGTCAACAACCTGCTGCAGATCTATCGCCTGCCGCCGCGCAGCCTGGAGCTGGAAGTCACCGAAACCGGTCTGATGGAAGATATCAACACCGCCGCCCAGCACTTGCTCAGCCTGCGCCGCTCCGGGGCGCTGATCGCGATTGACGACTTCGGCACCGGCTATTCGTCCCTGAGCTATCTCAAGAGTCTGCCGCTGGACAAGATCAAGATCGACAAGAGTTTCGTGCAGGACCTGATCGACGACGATGACGACGCGACCATCGTACGCGCCATCATCCAGTTGGGTAAAAGCCTCGGCATGCAGGTGATTGCCGAAGGCGTGGAAACCACCGAACAGGAAGCCTATATCATCTCCGAGGGTTGCCACGAAGGTCAGGGCTATCTGTACAGCAAACCCCTGCCCGCCCGTGAAATCCTGCCTTACCTCAAACAATCGCAACGCAGCCAGGCAGAGGTGTTGTAGAAGCGAATTCATTCGCGAATGAATTCGCTCCTGCGATCAGTTTCTGGTTGTCCTGAAACCGACAGTTACAAGTAGTGGAATACTCGTCCACGACTTTAAGGGCTTTATGCCTTTACACCGAATGCAAATCTTTCGCATTATGTCGCAGTTTTTCTGGGCGCCCGGCGCCATAAACTCCCTTAGACGCAGGATTTCGTCATGATTCGTATGCCTCTGGCAACAGCTAGTCTGCTGGCCATAGCTATCTCCCTCGCCGGTTGTGGCGAAGGCAAGGACAAGGCCGCCGCACCCGCTCCTGCTGCGGCTCCTGTGACTCCGGCAGCAGCGCCTGCCACACCCGCTCCAGCCGCTGCCTCCCAGACTGACGACGCTGCCGCGAAGGCCGTGGTCGCCAACTACGCCAACATGGTCTATGCCGTGTTCAGCGATGCCGAAAACGCTGCCAAGAACCTGAGCACCGCTGTCGATGCCTTCCTGGCCAAGCCGAATGACCAGACGCTCAAGGCCGCCCGTGACGCCTGGGTTGCCGCCCGCGTGCCTTACATGCAGAGCGAAGTCTTCCGCTTCGGCAACACCATCATCGACGACTGGGAAGGACAGGTTAACGCCTGGCCCCTGGACGAAGGCCTGATCGACTACGTTGCCAAGGATTACCAGCACGCACTGGGCAACCCGGGCGCTACCGCCAACATCATCGCCAACACGGAAATCCAGGTCGGCGAAGACAAGGTCGACGTCAAGGAAATTACTGCCGAGAAACTCGCCAGCCTCAATGAGCTGGGCGGCTCCGAAGCCAACGTTGCCACTGGCTACCACGCCATCGAATTCCTGCTCTGGGGCCAGGACCTGAACGGCACCGGCCCTGGCGCCGGCGCACGCCCAGCCAGCGACTACCTTGAAGGTAACGGTGCAACCGGCGGCCACAACGATCGTCGTCGCGCCTACCTCAAGGCCGTGACCGAACTGCTGGTCACCGACCTGGAAGAAATGTCGGGCAACTGGAAAGCCGGTGTAGCGGATAACTACCGTGCCACTCTGGAAGCGGAGTCCGGCGAAAACGGCTTGCGCAAAATGCTGTTCGGCATGGGCAGCCTGTCGCTGGGCGAACTGGCTGGCGAACGCATGAAAGTAGCTCTGGAAGCCAACTCCAGCGAAGACGAGCACGACTGCTTCAGCGACAACACGCACAACTCGCACTTCTACAACGGCAAAGGTATCCGCAACGTCTACCTGGGCGAATACACCCGCACCGACGGCAGCAAGATCAGCGGCCCGAGCATCTCGTCCCTGGTCGCCAAGGTTGACCCGGCTGCCGACGCCACCCTGCGCGCCGACCTGGACGATACCCAGGCCAAGCTGCAAGTGATCGTCGACCACGCCAACAAGGGCGAACACTTCGACCAGTTGATCGCAGCCGGCAACACCGCCGGCAATCAGGTAGTCCGTGACGCCATCGCGGCTCTGGTCAAGCAGACCGGCGCCATCGAACAGGCTGCCGGCAAGCTGGGCATCACCGACCTGAACCCGGACAACGCCGATCACGACTTCTGATCAGTGAAGTAACCGAAGATTCGGGCCTGCAACATCGAATGCCAGTCAGTTTTGCTGACTGGCATTTTTTTCAAAGGGTTTTGCTCACGAAGTTTCCAATGTCGAGATGTGTGCAAGAAGGTAGTGCATACGTCTGCCATTTCGTAACAATACATTGCCTCAAGCCCGGCAAACGATAACTCCTCTTATTCAAAGCGCATCAGGCTGATAAGCTTGCTCGCCCTGATTTTTGGCTCTTTGCAGAATTCGTATGAGTATGCCGCTGCGCCTGTCCCTTGTTATGTTCTCGGCCCTGGTCCTGATCGCGTGCGATGACGCGCCGCGTTTCACTGAGGCGGAACCTGGCGAGGCGCTTTCCGGTGGCGCGGCTACGGTAAAGAAAAGCGATCAGAACGCCTTCTCCATGCCCTCGGCCAACCTCTCGCCAGTGCGCAGGCTGGACTTCAGTGTCGGCAACAGTTTCTTCCGCAATCCCTGGGTCATCGCGCCCTCAACCACCATCGCCCGTGACGGGTTGGGTCCGCTGTTCAATACCAATGCCTGTCAGAACTGCCACATCAAGGATGGTCGTGGTCATCCGCCAGAGCCGGGCGACAGCAATGCGGTGTCGATGCTGGTCAGGCTCTCTATTCCGGACGGCCCGGCGTATGCCGAGATCATCAAGCGCAATGGCGTGGTGCCCGAGCCGACTTATGGCGTGCAGCTACAGGACATGGCAATTCCCGGCGTCGCGCCGGAAGGCAAGGTGCGGGTCGAGTACGATCCCCTGAGCATCCGCTTTCGCGACGGCACCAGCGTGGAGTTGCGCCAGCCGACCCTGCGCATCACTCAATTGGGCTACGGCCCGATGCATCCCGACACCCACGCATCGGCACGGATTGCACCGCCCATGATCGGCCTGGGGCTGCTTGAGGCGATCCCCGAAGCTGCGATCCTGGCCAATGCCGATCCGGATGACAGGAATGACGATGGCATCTCCGGACGCGCCAACTGGGTCTGGGACGATGTGCAGCAAAAAGTCGTCATGGGGCGCTTCGGCTGGAAGGCCGGACAACCCACTCTCAATCAGCAGAATGTTCATGCGTTCGCCGGTGACATGGGCCTGACCACCAGCCTGAAGACCGAGGATGACTGCACTCCTGCGCAAAACAGTTGCCGCAACGCCCCGAACGGCAATGGCCCCGCCGGCGAACCCGAGGTCAGCGACAATATTCTGCGGCTGGTGGAGTTCTACACCCGCAACCTGGGGGTTCCGGCCCGACGCAACGTGGCTGACCCACAAGTGCTGGCGGGCAAGAACCTGTTCTTCAAGGCCGGCTGCCAACAATGCCACACGCCACAATTCACCACCCGCGCCGATGCCGCCGAGCCGGAGCTGGCCAATCAGGTGATTCGTCCCTACAGCGACCTGCTGCTGCACGATATGGGCGAAGGCCTGGCCGACAACCGGACAGAGTTTCAGGCCAATGGCCGCGAATGGCGCACGCCGCCATTGTGGGGACTGGGCCTGACCGGTACTGTCAGCGGCCATACCCAATTGCTGCATGATGGTCGCGCTCGCAACGTGATGGAGGCGATACTGTGGCACGGTGGCGAAGCCCAGGCAGCACAGCGGCAGGTACTGGCTTTCGATGCCGAGCAGCGTGCGGCGCTGTTGGCGTTCCTGAATTCGTTATAAGTATTCTCTTTAAAGTAAGGAGCCGGACATGTTCCGACCCAAGTTGTTGTTTACCAGCCTTGCGGCCCTGGCACTGGGTGCCTGCTCGCCCTCCGATCCTCAGGCCGTCACTTCTGCCGCCATTGCCAAGCAGGTGATCCTGCCGACCTACAGCCGCTGGGTCGATGCCGATCGCCAACTGGCCAGCAGCGCCCTTGCCTTCTGCCAGGGCAAGACCGACCTGGAGAGCGCCCGCGCCGACTTCCTGAAAGCACAGAAGACCTGGGCCGAGTTGCAACCCTTGCTGATCGGGCCGCTGGCCGAGGGCAATCGTGCCTGGCAAGTACAGTTCTGGCCGGACAAGAAGAATCTGGTCGGACGTCAGGTCGAACAACTGGTCACCGCCCAGCCGCAGATCAATGCCGAAGAACTGTCCAAGGCCAGCGTCGTGGTTCAGGGTCTGTCTGCTTACGAATACATTCTGTTCGATGCCGGTATCGACATGGCCAACGCCGAGCAGAAAGCCCGTTACTGCCCGCTGTTGATGGCCATCGGTGAACGCCAGAAGATCCTCGCCGAAGAAATCCTCAGCCGCTGGAACAGCAACGACGGCATGCTCGCGCAACTGAGCAAGTTTCCCAACACTCGCTACGCAGATTCCCACGAGGCTATCGCCGAAGTACTGCGCGTACAGGTCACAGCACTAGACAGCCTGAAGAAAAAGCTCGGCACGCCTCTGGGCCGCCAGACCAAGGGCACGCCACAACCTTTCCAGGCAGACTCCTGGCGCAGCAAGTCTTCGCTCAGCAGCCTGGAAGCGAGCCTGAGCAGTGCTGAAGCCGTCTGGGCCGGTGTGGATAACAAAGGCCTGCGTGGTTTGTTGCCCGCCGAGCAGAAACCTCTGGCCGACAAGATCGACGCGGCCTACGCTGCCAGCCGCAAACTGCTGTCAGAGCTCAAGCCGCCACTGGCCGACCTGCTGGCTTCCGATGCTGGCCGCCAGCAGCTCAATGCGTTTTACGACAGCCTGAACGTGGTGCATCGCCTGCATGAAGGCGAACTGGCCAAGGCTCTGGGTATTCAGTTGGGCTTCAACGCCAACGACGGCGATTGATCGAGAGGTTGTAGATGATGTTGCGACGCCAGGCCCTGGCCCTCGGCAGCCTGCTGCTCAGCGCGTGTACGCTGGGCGGCTGGACACTGTTTCGGCAAAAGGACAAAAGCCCGCTGCTGCTGTCCGCCCGTGACGATGGCGACGGCGGACACTATGCAGTGGCTTACCGGCTCGACGGCACGCAGGTATTCGCGACCCGGGTCGCCCAGCGCTGCCATGACATCATCAATCACCCGTCATTGCCGCTGGCTGTGTTCATCGCCCGCAGGCCCGGCACCGAAAGCTACCTGATCGACCTGCGCGACGGGCGTCTGCTGCAAACCATCACCTCACAACCCAACCGGCATTTCTATGGCCATGCCGTGATTCATGGCGATGGCGAATGGCTGTACGCCACGGAAAACGACACCAGCGATGCGGGCCGTGGCCTGTTGGGCGTTTATCGTTTTGTCGATGAACGGCTGGTGCATTCGGCAGAAATTCCCACTCACGGCATTGGTCCGCATCAGGTGTCATGGATGCCGGACGGCGAGACGCTGGTGGTCGCCAACGGCGGTATTCGTACCGAGGCCGAAAGCCGGGTCGAGATGAACCTGCATGCCATGGAACCCAGCCTGGTACTTATGCAGCGCGACGGTACGCTGCTGAGCAAGGAAACCCTTTCCCAGCAGATGAACAGCGTGCGTCACATGGGGATTGCCAGCGACGGCACGATTGTCTGCGGTCAGCAGTTCATGGGCGATGCCCACGAGTCCTCCGAGTTGCTGGCGATCAAGCGGCCAGGACAGCCTTTCCAGGCTTTCCCGGTAGCGCAGCAACAGCTACAGGCGATGGGGCATTACACCGCGAGCGTCGCGGTCCATAGCGACCTGCGACTGGTGGCCCTGACTGCCCCGCGTGGCAACCGGTTCTTCATCTGGGACCTGGACAGCGGGGCCTTGAAGCTTGATGCACCACTGCCGGACTGCGCTGGCGTCGGGGCGGTGACCGATGGTTTCGTGGTGACCTCCGGCCAGGGCCGCTGCCGCTTCTACGATTGCCGCCAGGCCGAGTTGCAGGCCCGGCCTCTGGACCTGCCGGCCGGGCTCTGGGACAACCATTTGCATCTGGTCAGCTAATCCATAAATACAAACCTTCGGTAAACGAATTCACTCGCGAAGAAGATCGTGGTGACATTCGCGGTTAAACCGCTCCTGCGCGCCAACAAAAAAGGAAAAGTCCCACACGACATCGGGTTGCAATATCCGGTCGTGGAGCTAGCCTGCTTCTCAGGTTAAATATCTCCAAGGAAGTGCAGTATGGTGCGTCGGCGCATGCTGATCATGCTGGGCTTTGTTCTGCTTGTAGTGCTTATGCTGGCGGGCTACAAGGCGTTCTCCATTTACCAACAGATCCAGCAGTTCAGCGCTCCCAAACCAGCGGTCAGTGTCGCTGTGGCCACGGCCCGCGAGCAGCCCTGGCAAAATCTTCTGCCAGCGATTGGCACCCTCAAGGCCCTGCAGGGCGTCGACCTGAGCCTGGAAATCGCCGGTACGGTAAAAGCCGTACAGTTCGAGTCCGGACAAAAGGTCCGGGTTGGCCAGCCCTTGCTGCAACTGGACAGCGATGTGGAAAAGGGCCAACTGGGCACCGCCGAGGCAGACCTGGGGCTGGCGCAGGTTGAGTACGGGCGCGGTAGCAGGCTGGTAGGCGATCAGGCAATCTCCCGGGGCGATTTCGACAGGCTCGCCGCGCAACAGAAAAAAGCCGCGGCAACCGTCGCCCAGCTCAAGGCCTCGCTGGCCAAGAAACAGATCCTCGCACCGTTCAGCGGTACCATCGGCATTCGTCAGGTCGATGTAGGCGACTATCTGGCCAGTGGCACCGTGATTGCCACCCTGCAGGATCTGAGCAGCCTCTATGTCGACTTCTACGTGCCCGAGCAGGCCGTGCCGAAACTCGCCATCGGTCAGGCCGTCCAGCTCAGTGTCGCGGCCTACCCGCAACAACCTTTTGAAGCACGGGTCAGCGCCATCAACCCCAAGGTCGATGACAGCACCCGAAACGTGCTGATTCGCGCCACCCTGCCCAACCCTGAAAACAGATTGCTGCCGGGAATGTTCGCCAATCTGCAGGTGGTGCTGCCCAGTGCTCCAAACCAGATCGTGGTGCCGGAAAGCGCAATCACCTACACCCTCTACGGCAATTCGGTGTTTGTCGTCGTACCGAAGAAAAACGCCAGCGGCGAGCCGGAAAAGGACGCCCAGGGCCAGCAACAACTGGCGGTCGAACGGCACTTCGTCGAAACCGGTGAGCGTCGCGGCGGGATGGTCATCATAGCCAAGGGGCTTAAGGCCGGCGATCAGGTGGTCAGCGGCGGCCAGCTCAAGCTCGACAACGGCACCCATGTAGCCATCAGCGCCGACAAGACCCTGCCCGCCGATCCGAACAGCCAGCCACGCGCTGACTGAGCAAGGAATTTCCCATGGCATTTACCGATCCGTTCATTCGCCGCCCGGTACTGGCGACCGTGGTCAGCCTGTTGATCGTGCTGCTGGGTTTCCAGGCGTTCAGCAAACTGACCATCCGCCAGTATCCGCAGATGGAAAACGCCATGATCACCGTGACCACGGCGTATCCCGGCGCCAATGCCGAAACCATTCAGGGCTACATTACCCAGCCCCTGCAACAGAGCCTGGCCAGTGCCGAAGGCATCGACTACATGACCTCGGTCAGCCGCCAGAACTTCTCGATCATCACTATCTATGCGCGCATCGGTGCCGACAGCGACCGTCTGTTCACCGAGCTGCTGGCCAAGGCCAACGAAGTCAAGAACAAGCTGCCGCAGGATGCCGAAGACCCGGTATTGAGCAAGGAGGCCGCCAACGCTTCGGCGCTGATGTACATCAGCTTCTACAGCTCCGAACTGAGCAATCCGCAGATCACCGACTACCTGTCACGGGTCATCCAGCCCAAGCTGGCCACATTGCCGGGCATGGCCGAAGCGGAAATCCTCGGTAACCAGGTGTTCGCCATGCGTCTGTGGCTGGACCCGGTACGCATGGCCGGCTTCGGCCTGACGGCAGCGGATGTCACCAATGCGGTACGGCGCTATAACTTCCTGGCAGCGGCGGGCGAGGTCAAGGGCGAATATGTGGTCACCAGCATCAACGCCACCACCGACCTGAAGTCCGCCGAAGCCTTTGCCGCAATCCCGCTGAAAACCGATGGCGACAGTCGAGTGCTGCTTGGGGATGTAGCACGGGTGGAAATGGGCGCCGAGAGTTACAACGCCGTGAGCTCGTTCGATGGTATTCCTTCGGTGTATATCGGCATCAAGGGCACTCCCAGTTCCAATCCGCTGGATGTGATCAAGGAAGTGCGACGCATCATGCCGGAGCTGGAAAGCCAGTTGCCGCCCAGCCTCAAGGTATCCATCGCCTACGACGCGACGCTGTTCATCCAGGCTTCGATCAATGAAGTAGTGAAAACCCTGATCGAAGCGGTATTGATCGTCATCGTGGTGGTGTTCCTGTTCCTCGGTGCGTTGCGCTCTGTGCTGATCCCGGTCATTACCATTCCCCTGTCGATGATCGGGGTCCTGTTCTTCATGCAGTTGATGGGTTATTCGATCAACCTGCTTACCTTGCTGGCCATGGTGCTGGCGATCGGGCTGGTAGTGGACGATGCGATTGTCGTGGTGGAAAACATTCATCGCCATATCGAAGAAGGCAAGACGCCGTTCGACGCGGCCATCGAGGGTGCCCGGGAAATCGCCATGCCCGTGGTATCGATGACCGTCACCCTCGCTGCGGTCTACGCCCCTATAGGCTTTCTGGAGGGCCTGACGGGCGCCCTGTTCAAGGAGTTTGCCCTGACCCTGGCAGGTGCGGTGATCATTTCCGGGATTGTTGCCCTGACCCTCTCACCGATGATGTGCGCCCTGCTATTGCGTCATGACAAAAACAGCGGTGGGCTGGCGCACAAACTCGACAAGCTTTTCGAGCGCCTGAAAGTACGCTATCGACGCATGCTGCATGGCACTCTCGATACCCGTCCGGTGGTTCTGGTGTTCGCGCTGATCGTGCTGTGCCTGATTCCGGTGCTGCTCAAGTTCACCCAGTCGAATCTGGCGCCGGACGAAGACCAGGGCATCATTTTCATGATGGCGACTTCTCCGCAGCCGACCAACCTGGATTACATCAACGCTTACACTGACGAGTTCGTGCAGATATTCCGGGAGTTTCCCGAGTACTACTCGTCGTTCCAGATCAACGGTTTCAATGGTGTGCAGACCGGCGTAGGTGGTTTTCTGCTCAAGCCGTGGGACGAGCGCAGCCGGACCCAGATGGAAATCCTGCCGCAGGTTCAGGCGCGACTGGCGCAGATTCCGGGCCTGCAGATCTTCGGCTTCAACCTGCCCTCGCTGCCGGGCACTGGTGAAGGCCTGCCGTTTCAGTTCGTCATCAACACCCCGAACGATTATGCCGCGCTGCTGGAAGTCGCCGAACGCGTAAAGAAACGCGCCGTGGAATCCGGCAAGTTCGCGTTCATGGATATCGATCTGGCCTTCGACAAGCCTGAGGTGGTGGTCGATATCGACCGTGCCAAGGCGGCGCAGATGGGTGTTTCCATGCAGGATCTGGGCGGCACACTGGCGACTCTGCTGGCCGAGGCGGAAATCAACCGTTTCACCATCGAAGGCCGCAGCTACAAGGTGATTGCCCAGGTAGAGCGACCTTACCGGGACAATCCAGGCTGGTTGAACAACTATTACGTCAGGAACAGCGAAGGCAAGCTGTTGGCGCTGTCCACGCTGATCACTGTCAGCGACCGGGCCAGGCCACGCCAGCTCAACCAGTTCCAGCAGCTCAATTCGGCAATCATTCAGGGCTTTCCCATCGTCAGCATGGGCGAGGCTATTGAAACTGTCCGGCAGATTGCCAGTGAAGAAGCTCCGGCCGGATTCGCTTATGACTACGCGGGCGCGTCACGCCAGTATGTTCAGGAAGGCAGTGCGCTGTGGGTGACCTTTGCCCTGGCACTGGCGATCATCTTTCTGGTGCTGGCTGCCCAGTTCGAGAGTTTCCGCGACCCGCTGGTGATTCTGGTCACGGTGCCGCTGTCGATCTGCGGGGCCTTGATTCCGTTGTTTCTCGGGCTGTCGAGCATGAATATCTACACTCAGGTCGGGCTGGTGACCCTGATCGGCCTAATCAGCAAGCACGGCATCCTGATCGTCGAGTTCGCCAATCAGTTGCGCCACGATAAAGGGCTGTCGGCTCGCGAAGCAGTAGAGGAAGCGGCAGCGATTCGTCTGAGGCCGGTGCTGATGACCACCGCGGCAATGGTATTCGGCATGGTGCCCTTGATACTCGCAACCGGAGCCGGAGCGGTCAGCCGTTTCGATATCGGAATCGTGATTGCGACGGGAATGTCGGTGGGAACGCTGTTTACCCTGTTCGTGCTGCCTTGTGTGTATACATTGCTGGCGGCCCGGTACAAGCCTGCGCACTTACACTCTGAACATCCCGATCCCGCACACTAAAAAGCCCCAAGAAGGGGCTTTGGATAGTTGAAAGTCACTTCAACTTCGAGGCCCGCCTTGAACCAGGCTGTACATCAGAAGCAGCAGATCATGATCGGGCGTCATGCTCGGCGAGCTTTTTACGACACGCGGCAAGGGGCAATGCCCTTCGCCGTTCTGGGCACTGAGTATCTTTGTCGACGGTTGCTCCCAGGCGGCCACGGCAACCGTTGCCGTTGCCAGGGCACCAAGCAGAAACAGACCTCTAGCCACTTCTAGTTTCATCACTACAAGCCTTTGATAGTGCTGCCAAACACTGAATGGTAAAAGTAGACGAGCTTTTGCCAGTCTGCTGTCGTGAACGACGAATGGCGACGAAACTGTTTCATGTCGTGCTGGGCAGCGCCATAAGCGGTCCAGCGACGGCGGCCCTTTTCCAGGTCCAGCAACGCAACTTCCACTCGAGACTGCGCACCCTCGCCGGTCACCCGGACGAATACATGCTTGCTGTACAGGCAACTGTGCTGCCAGCGCGCCAGATGCATGCGCGCCAGAGTAGTGCCGATTTCCTTGAGCATCTGTTCATGCAGCAACTCGCCGCAACGCTCGCGCCCGCCACTGGCGTACCAGTGGTCGAGATCCTCGAAACCATCCAGGGCAGCAGTCACCAGCAAGGCGCGCCACTGGTTGTTGGCATCCTGTTCGGCACCGCAGAACACGATTTCAGGCACGCCAACGTTGACACGGCGCAGTCCTTCGATCGCATCACGCTCACGCAGGACGGTCGGGCGCCCCAGTGGATAACGCCAGCTACGATAGGTATGCCCTGTCTGACGTTTGCTGTAAAGCATCGAACCTTCAGTGGTGTGAATCCGCTGAACACCACTTTCACCACCACGACGAACATTGGGTTCTTCCACCCATTCACCACGCAGGTTCCAGAAGTGGCTAAAGCGATTGTCTTTGGATATACGCATCGGTTTCCCTAAAGCCTGAGCACTCATCCCGAATTACCTTTTACGCAGTAAATAAACGCGCCACATGGCATAAAACGGCAAGAAGTCCATACGCTCCTGAATGCGGAAACCTGCGCTCTCGAATTCGGCTTCGACAGTTTCAACAGGTAACACAAAACGATTCTGGTAACTTTCGGCCCCACTTTTTTGCTGTCGATGCAACTCAAGACGCTTGCGTTTCCAGGCCTTGAAATTGCCATCAACCCACAGCGAGACAATCACACTGTCCCGAGTGACACGCTGAAACTCCCGCAATAGAGACATTCGATGCTCAGCCTGTCCAACATGGTGCAATAAACGCATGCAGAAGATACTGTCTACCGCATTGTCGGGCAGGTTAATTGCGAAAGCAGATGTTTGCAAAGGTTGTACCCGTTTGACCACTTGCTCAGGCTGAGAGTCCAAAGCGGTCTTGAGCATATCGGCGGAATTGTCGGCGCCAATAATCGAGCGGTTGGTTTTTTCAGCCAGCAAAGGCCAGAAGCGGCCTGCTCCACAAGGCAGATCCAGCACCAGTCCAGGGTCGCCAGCAAGATGCAGGGCCTTTCTGGCAAGTTGTTCGTCGCGATAATGAGACAACTTGCGCGACAGGCCGTCCTGGTGTTTTTCCAGATATTGCCGGGCGTGCTCTTTGGTGTATTTGCGCGAGAACTCGAGCTCGATGCGCTTGTTCATGGGAGGCATCTCATGATTCGGATTGCAGCCAGAGTAATCAGTCCGCTGTCATCGTCAGGTCATGCAGATGTGAAAAAAATGTTCTCCGGGCCAGAGAACATTTCAGGGTATTACTTAGAGCCTGATACAGGAGCATTCCGGGCTGCTCCTGTAGCAGCCATCAGGCCTTGCTTGCCAGGCTCACCTTGAACCGGCAGCCATTGGGTTCCATCGGCGTCAGTCCGACACTCCACCCCTGGTTTGCGCAGATCCGTTGCACCAGCGAAAGCCCAAGACCCAGTCCTTCGCCACGCTGCTCATTACCGCGCACGAACGGCTCGAACATGGCCTCACGTTTTTCTTCGGGAATACCGACGCCGCTGTCTTCGACGATAAAACCATCTTCCTGCAAGGTCAGCGCAATAAACCCATGGTCGGTGTAATGCAGCGCATTGCGCAGCAGGTTGCCCATCACGGCATGCAGGAAGGTGGCGTTGTAACTCACATCGGTCGACTGCTCGACCTCGGGCGGATTGTAGATCAGCGTCAGGCCTTTGCCTTCGATCGGGCCGCGCCACAGGGCAACCAGCTGTTCGGCAACAGCCCCCAGCGTAGCTCGCGGCGTCATGGCCGGATCTTCGCGCTGGGTACGAGCCAGCATGAGGAAGGTCTGCACCAGGTCGCGCATTTCTTCACAGGCACGGGCAATGCGCTCTACCTGCCTTCTGGCACGCTGGTCGAGGGCCGGATTTTCCAGCAGCAACTCGCAGGAGCTGGCGAGCACCATCAAGGGCGTACGCAATTCATGGCTGACATCGCTGGTGAACATCCGCTCGCGTATCAATGCCTGCCGCAGGCGACCGAGGGTCGCATCGAAGGCGACGGCCAGTTCACCGACCTCGTCGGCGGCATAATCCGGAGCCAATGGCGGCGCCAGTCCCAATAGCTGGTCACGATGGCGTACCTGACGGGCCAGACGTACCACAGGAGCCATCACCCGACGAGCCAGTACCCAGCCGAGGAAAACCGCAAGCGCCAGAGCCAGAACGAAGCCCACCAGCACTACGGCGAACAGCACCCGCTCGCGCTCTTCAAAGTCGCTCTGATCCTGCAGCAAGGCGTAATGCCTGCCATCCACCACCTCGATCATGGCGTGATAGGACAAGGGGCCACGAAACACTTCATGAAAGCCGGGCTCAAGGTGGCGCAGGTCCTTGGGCAGGTCGAAATCACCCGGGCCGTTGCTGAAATAGAACAGTTGGTCCTGCTTGGGACGATGGCTCCAGTCACTGACACTGTCCATCAGCATCAAGCGGTTGAGATCACCACCAAGCCCCGTGGAAATCAGTTTTTCCTCGACCAGATGGACGGTGGAAATGATCCCCATGGCAAAGGACCCGGCGACCAATGCACTCATCAAGGCAAAGGCAATGATGATCCGCTGGGCAAGGCTCTGTTTAAACTCCATCCTTACCCTCGGCCAAGCGATAGCCCACACCATGTACGGTTTGCAGCAGCGGTTTCGGGAAAGGTTTGTCGATCACCTGACGCAATTGGTGCACATGGCTGCGCAGGCTGTCGCTGTCGGGGCAGTCATCGCCCCACAAGGCTTCTTCGAGAATCTCGCGGCGCAGCACATGCGGGCTCTTCTGCATCAGCACCGCCAACAGTTTCAGTCCTACCGGGTTGAGCTTGAGCAGACGCCCGTCGCGGGTAACTTCGAGGGTATCGAGGTCATAGATCAGGTCGGCGACCTGCAGGGTACGACGGCCTCCACCCTGAGCACGGCGCAACACCGCTTCGATACGCGCCGCCAGCTCGGACAGCGCGAAAGGCTTGAGCAGATAATCGTCGGCACCGGAGCGGAAGCCCTGCAGGCGGTCATCCAGTTGATCGCGGGCGGTGAGCATGATCACCGGCGTATCACGGCGCGCATCTTCGCGCAGGCGCTTGCAGAGGGTGTAACCGTCAATGCCGGGCAGCATGATGTCGAGCACGATCAGGTCGTAGTGCTCGGTTGCCGCCAGATGCAGTCCAGAGAGGCCGTCTTGTGCGCAATCGACTGTATAGCCCTTCATGCCCAGGTAATCGGCCAGGTTCGCCAGGATGTCGCGGTTATCTTCAACCAGAAGAATTCGCATGGGGGAACACTCTCAATATGCAATTTAGGCTGGCGCAGCTTAAGGCGAAGTCAGTCTCAGGGCCAGTACCACATGGCTTTACGAATTTTTCATCAATGCTTCACGAACATACGACCATTTCGGGTAGAAACTTCCGCGTCCCCCGTAATAGCCGTCGGGGCCTGTGCCATTGATCTGGATTAGACATGTCGACACCTGCAACCCTGTCCCGCTCGCGCCCGCTCAATCCGTGGGTCTATCTGGGCATTCCTGCTGCAACCGCACTGATCCTTATCCTGCTGGAATTGACCTCCCTGGACATGAGCCTCGCCCATCTGGCGTATGACCCGATCGCGGGCGACTTCATTGGCAGACACAGTTATTTTCTCGAAGACATTCTGCACGACCGCGCCAAGCAGGTAGTCATTGCCCTCGGCCTGATCTCGATGCTGGTTTTCGCCGCATCGTTCAAGGTCAGACGCTTGATGCCATGGCGGCGCGAGCTGGGTTGCCTGGTCTTGTCGATGGCGCTTTCGACCGGCTTCGTGACGCCAGTGAAAGTCGTCACCGCCGTGCAATGCCCATGGAGCCTCAGCGAGTTCGGTGGCAAGGAAACCTACAGCGAACTGCTCGCTTCGCGCCCCGAGACCGATAAACCGGGACGCTGCTGGCCGGGCGGTCATGCGGCTACCGGCTTTACCCTGTTCGCCCTGTTCTTCATGTTTCGCGACCGCAAGCCACGCCTGGCCAAGGCAGGGCTGGTGCTGGCGTTCAGTCTGGGGGCGATATTTTCTCTGGGGCGCATGCTGCAAGGCGCGCACTTCTTTTCGCACAACGTCTGGACAGCGGTGTTCTGCTGGCTGATCTGTCTCGGCGCGTATTACCTCATCCTGTACCGGCCGGATAAAAGCGCCGCTGCTGGAGTCAGTGCACCTGCGCAATCCTAGGTTCTGTACGAAAGTCGGCGAGCGAAGGCCAGGCTACCGATCGTTCAGTCAGGCAAAGACTCGGGCGATGCAGATACTTTTGCGGCTGGACGGCGAAGATCCCTCGGAGAGAGGGTTTCTCCGAGCACGAAGAAAATACCGACGCAACCTGCGAGCACGGTTGCACCCTTGGCAGCAAGCGCCAGATTCAACAGAGAGGGACTAAAGACAGAAACTGCCAGAACGAAGAATGGAACCATTGTGGCTCCATTCAGAAACGAGACGACACACTCATCTTTACGGATGCTTCGTCCCTGCATAAACCATCGAAGAACTACGCAAAAAAGCCCAACGACAACAGTCCACGCATCACAGCTTTAACTCAGGAATCCATCATTTTTGGCGACGATACATGCAAAAATAACGCTTACTTCCATCCCCCTTCTGGTCATGATTTTTTCTCTGATCACACCTTTTTTCAAAAAAACGATGAGTGGTACACGAACATTACACTCACTGTAGTGCTCTTCTACTGCCCCATGCCTGCAAAGCCAGACAATTGCTGGTGAACGCGCATAAAAAAATCCGATGCCAGATAGCTGGCACCGGATTTTCTGCAAAGCCCCCCGCCAGGACTTGATGCTCAAGTGAGCGGCATTTCGTACAACGCGGGGTGCTTCATGGGTGTTGCGAGGGTAAGGCTGGCTTACATCATGCCGCCCATACCACCCATGCCGCCCATGTCTGGCATGCCGCCAGCTGCTGGCTTGTCTTCAGCCACGTCAGCGATCATCGCTTCGGTGGTGATCATCAAGCTGGCAATGGAGGACGCGGCCTGCAGAGCAGAGCGAGTCACTTTGGCCGGGTCCAGGATACCCATTTCGATCATGTCGCCGTATTCGCCGCTGGCAGCGTTGTAACCGAAGTTACCCGAACCCTGCTTGACCTTGTCGACAACAACGCTTGGCTCGTCACCGGAGTTGGCAACGATCTGGCGCAGTGGAGCTTCTACAGCGCGACGCAGCAGAGCGATACCGACGTTCTGATCGGCGTTGTCGCCTTTCAGCTCGGAGATAGCCTGCAGGGAGCGAACCAGTGCCACGCCACCGCCAGGTACCACGCCTTCTTCAACGGCTGCACGAGTAGCGTGCAGGGCGTCTTCAACGCGGGCTTTCTTCTCTTTCATTTCAACTTCGGAACCGGCACCGACCTTGATGACTGCAACGCCGCCAGACAGCTTGGCCAGACGCTCTTGCAGTTTTTCCTTGTCGTAGTCGGAGCTGGTGTCGCCGATCTGCTGGCGAATCTGGGCGATGCGCGAGTCGATATCGGTCTTGACGCCGGAGCCGTCGATGATGGTGGTGTTTTCTTTGTTCAGTACAACGCGCTTGGCATTACCCAGGTGTTCCAGGGTAGTGGTTTCCAGGCTCAGGCCGATCTCTTCGGAGATGACGGTACCGCCAGTCAGGACAGCGATGTCCTGCAGCATTGCCTTGCGACGGTCGCCGAAACCTGGAGCCTTGACGGCTGCAACCTTGACGATACCGCGCATGTTGTTCACAACCAGAGTCGCCAGGGCTTCGCCTTCAACGTCTTCGGCAACGATCAACAGTGGACGACCAGCCTTGGCGACTGCTTCCAGAACCGGCAGCATTTCGCGGATGTTGGAGATCTTCTTGTCGACCAGCAGGATCAGCGGGCTGTCCAGCTCGGCAACCATGGTGTCCGGCTTGTTGATGAAGTACGGGGACAGGTAGCCACGGTCGAACTGCATGCCTTCGACAACCGACAGCTCGTTTTCCAGACCAGTGCCTTCTTCAACGGTGATAACGCCGTCTTTGGTCACTTTTTCCATGGCTTCGGCAATGATGTCGCCGATGGAGTTGTCGGAGTTGGCGGAAATGGTACCCACCTGAGCGATTGCCTTGGTGTCGGTGCAAGGCTTGGACAGTTTCTTCAGCTCGGCAACGATGGCGATGGTCGCCTTGTCGATACCGCGCTTGAGGTCCATCGGGTTCATGCCGGCAGCGACGGCTTTCAGGCCTTCGTTGACAATAGCCTGAGCCAGAACGGTAGCGGTGGTAGTACCGTCACCAGCGTCGTCGTTGGCACGGGAAGCAACGTCTTTGACCAGTTGCGCGCCCATGTTCTCGAAACGGTCTTTGAGTTCGATTTCCTTGGCAACCGAAACACCGTCTTTGGTGATCAGAGGAGCACCGAAGCTCTTCTCGATGATGACGTTACGGCCTTTCGGGCCCAGGGTCGCTTTTACTGCGTCAGCCAGGACGTTTACACCAGCGAGCATTTTCTTACGGCCAGCGTCGCCGAATTTAACTTCTTTAGCAGCCATGATCTTTATTCCTTCGATACTTTGTAGTGACGGAAATCAGCGGGTTTCTCAGGCTTCGATGACCGCGAGAATTTCGTTCTCGCTCATCACCAGCAGGTCTTCGCCGTCTACTTTCACAGTGTTGCTGCCGGAGTAAGGGCCAAACACTACTTTGTCACCCACTTTCACGGCCAGCGCACGTACTTCACCGTTATCCAGCACACGGCCGGTACCAACAGCGACGATCTCGCCACGGTTAGGCTTTTCAGCAGCCGAACCTGGCAGCACGATACCGCCGGCAGTTTTCGTTTCTTCTTCGCTGCGACGGATTACGACGCGGTCATGCAGAGGACGAAGCTTCATTGTCGATCTCCTGATTATGGTTTTAGAGCGCCCGGTGAGCACACCGGCGGGGTTAAAAATCCGGTCTTGCCGGTTACGGTTCGACGAGCGAACCGCAGAATACGGTCTGGCCAACGGGCCAGAAACCTTGCGGTGACCCATACATAAGGGCAGGCAAGGTGATTACAAGGCTTGGGCAAGAATTTTTTTGCATATATACAGAGACTTGAAACAGAGACGGCACCCGAAGGTGCCGTGCAGAGGGGTTATGCCGGTTACTTGTCGCGATGCTCGAATTCACCTTCGATGACATCAGGCTCGCGGCTCGACTGATGAATCGAACCCGGACGGCTGCTTGCAGGCCCCTGGCTGGCTTGCTGCAAGTCTTCGGCGAACGCTCGCTGGCGCATGGCCTGATCCTCGGCCCGCTTACGCAGCTTGTCAGCCAGCATGCGACGAGTGAAAGGCATCAGGCAGATCACGCCCAGGATGTCACTGATAAAGCCCGGCAGCAGGAGCAGCCCGCCACCGACGGCAATCATCAGCCCTTCAAGCATCTGCTGGGCAGGAAGCTCACCACGCGCCAGGCTTTCACGGGCGCGCAGCGCAGTGGCCAGACCGGCGACCCGCATCACGAACAGCCCGAGCACCGAAGTGCCCAGCACCAGCAGGAAGGTCCACAGGAAGCCGATGGACATACCGACCCGGACCAGAATGAACAGCTCCAGGACCGGAAAAAGCAAAAAGAGCAGCAAAAAAGCACGCATCAAATCAGTTCCTCTAAGGAAGAATGCCTTCCAAGTAGACCGTATGTGATGTCAGAAGATCGTTAATTCAAGCTTTTTGGCCTTCGGATGACGGCCATTTTTCGGTGCGAGCCAGTTGAACCAAGGCTTCGCGCACTTGTGTCGGCGTATTGCAGGGCTGCCCGAATGCCAGCCAGTGGAGCCCATGACCGATGCGCAGGTGCATGCCTTCACTGTCGAGGCCGACCATTTTCGCTGGCTCGCTCTGCGGCAGACCGGACAACGCCACGTAATGCGCAATGGCATTGGCGTGGTCATCGTTCATGTGCTCGATCATGCGGGTTTCGACTTCTCCGGCGAACGGATTGGCCAGCGCGACAGTATCGGAATCGAACCAATGAGCTGAGCCAAAGCCACCAATGTAGCGATAGCGCACGGGCGTCAGCACCCAGAAATCGAAATCGTGAACTGTGTGGTAGTTCTGCGACGCAGGGAAATAGCGGTAATAGCGTTGGGCAGCAGCTTCGATGGCTTGCGGATCGGTCAGCTTGCAGGCCTCGGCCAGCATCGTGATGCGTCCCCCTACCTGAATATTGTCGGCATTCCGCTCGCCCACCAGCAAGGAGCACTTGGGGTCCTGGGCCAAGTTGTGGGTGTGCTGGGCAATGCGGCTGATCAGGATCAGCGGCCTGCCCTGCTCATCAAGGCAGTAAGGCACCACCGAACCGAATGGAAACCCGGGCATCGACCTGGAGTGCGTGGACAGTACCGAGCGGTACTCTTTAAGCAGTAGCTCGCGGGCATCTTTAGAGGCTTTTGCGCTCAATCTTATGGCTCCTTATAACGTTTTCGTCGAGTTAAAGACGAACGCTCTGAAACAGCTTATAACTGTTGTTAATGGCATTCGCGATGATCGATGCCACGACTATGACTTGCTGATTGGGCACGCACATGGAATTGAAAAACAAGTTAATTATTATTACGGGGGGCGGTCAGGGACTGGGCCGGGCGATGGCCGAAGACCTGGCAGCCAGAGGTGCCAATCTGGCGCTGGTGGATCTGAATCAGGAAAAGCTCGATCAGGCCGTAGCAGCCTGCAAGGCGTTGGGTGTCGAGGCGCGCGCCTATCTGTGCAACGTTGCCAATGAAGATCAGGTCACCGAAACGGTGATCCGAATCGCCGACGACTTCGGTGCAATTCATGGCCTGATCAATAATGCCGGCATCCTGCGCGATGGTTTGTTGCTCAAGGTCAAGGATGGCGAAATCACCAAGCTGAGCCTGTCCCAGTGGCAATCGGTCATTGACGTGAACCTGACCGGGGTATTCCTCTGTACCCGTGAAGTGGCAGCAAAAATGGTCGAGCAGAAAAGTCAGGGCGCAATCATCAATATTTCCTCGATATCCCGCGCCGGGAACATCGGGCAAACCAACTATACGGCCGCCAAGGCTGGCGTGGCGGCCGTGACCGTGACCTGGGCCAAGGAGCTGGCGCGCTATGGGATCCGGGTCGCGGGTATCGCACCGGGTTTCATTGAAACCGAGATGACCGCCGGCATGAAACCCGAGGCGCTGGAAAAGATGACCTCGGCCATCCCGCTCAAACGCATGGGCAAGCCTGCCGAGATTGCGCACTCGGTCGCTTACATTCTGGAGAACGATTACTACAGCGGAAGGATTCTGGAGCTTGACGGGGCGATGCGTATCTAGTGTGTTTCAGAAGTACCACACTAGCGAGCTGGCGGCTTCACGCCATCGATGCGTGGAGCCGCCGATCTACAGCAGCCTGGCGAGTTACCAGCTCACACCAAAACCTGCGGTGTAACGGGTCTTGTCGACATCGCCATTGCTTGAGCCGCTGATGATGTTTTTCTCTGCCTTGAGGTTCAGCGATGCCCAATCGGTGACCTTGTAGCGCAGCCCCGCCTCTACATCCATCGAGTAATCGGCCACGCCGCTCAGCGGCTTGCCCAATTCACCGGAGGAGAAGAACTCGAACTTCTTGCCCACCAGATAGCGGTTGTAGTCCCAGGTGCCGGCGACCGCATAGAAGTTCTCTTTCTGGCCATTGGAGAACTCGAAGTCGGTACGGTTGAGCAGTGCGCCCACCTTGAATGCACCCAGTTCGTCATCCCAGAACTGGTAGCCGGGACCGGTACCGACGGTGCGCTGGCGAGACAGGTCTTCGATCTTGTCGCGCTTGTAGGTGATGCGCGCATCCCAGAAGAATTTGTCGGTAAGGAAGCGGTCGATGGAGTATTCGGCGCTCCAGTTATTGGTGCCGACTGCATCGTCCGTGGTTTCGCGGTTGTAATCGCCCTTGGCGTTATGCCGCCACTGGCCATGGCGCGCCGAGGTCTTGAACGCGACGTTGTAGTCGTTGGTATCGTTCTCGGCCCTCTGGAAATCCAGTGCGGCGTCGATGTTGCCCTTCCACACCATGTCGGTGATGACCGGCTTGGGCTTGATCAACTGCTGAATGCTGGCCAGCTCTACCGTCTTCGGTGCTTCGCCATTGACCAGCACGACCTTGCCGTCATCGGCCGCCTTCAGCGACTTGGCGACTTCGCCAGAGGACTGATCCTGCTTGACCAGCAACGGATGATCGCTTTCAAGGGTCTTGACCTCTTTCCAGTCCAGCGGCACAGAGCCGCCATACTTGGTTTCGATCAGCAGTTTTCCACCATCGAAAAGCTTGATCGTGCCGCTCAACCGGTCGCCGTTCTTCATCCAGACGGTATCGGCAAGCAGTGGAGTGGACACTGTGGTTATTGCAAGGCACAACAGGGTTCTGGACAACATAAGCGACTACTAGGCTCTGTTAAGCGGAAAATCGGGCATTATTCTGCCGGCCTGCAGAATAACGTCAGGGCAATCGAAGACCGCCGGGTAACAGGTATCAGTGACCGTAGGATTGCTCTGTAGTTCCGGTAACAAAACATATACATGCCTCTAAACAGGAAGAAAACCGTGCCCCATCCCGCGTCAGAACATGACGATCCTGCCGGGCTTTCACCGGCTGAGGCCCGACGTACAGCGCTCTATCTCACGCTTGAGCAGATTCCGGAAGGCAAGGTCGCCAGTTATGGACAGCTGGCCGAACTGGCCGGACTTGGCAGGGCGGCGCGCTGGGTCGGCCGCACCTTGAGCCAGTTACCCGAAGGGACTTCGCTGCCCTGGCATCGGGTATTGGGCGCTGGAGGCAGGCTCAGCCTTCCCGCAGGAAGCGCCTCAGGTGACGAACAGCGTGCCCGCTTGCGTGCAGAAGGCCTTACCATCCGCAACAATCGGGTCGATATGCAGCGCCATGGCTGGCGTCCCACGTAGCACAGCGGTTAGAGTGCGCCCTTTGTTTTCGCAACCTGAGGCAGTTTCCAGCTCATGCCCCGTAAAACCTGGCGCGCCGCGCTCGCCGCCTATGCCAGTCCCTCGACATTAGTGTTGCTGCTGCTCGGATTCGCAGCGGGCATGCCTTACATGCTGGTCTTCTCTACGCTGTCGGTCTGGCTGCGCGAAGCCGGTGTCGCTCGCGAAACCATCGGTTATGCCAGCCTCATCGGCCTGGCCTATGCCTTCAAATGGGTCTGGTCGCCATTACTCGACCAATGGCGCCTGCCGCTGCTCGGCAAGCTGGGGCGCAGACGCTCCTGGCTGGTCCTCTCCCAGGCGCTGGTCATGCTCGGCCTGATTGGCATGGGCTTTTGCGACCCGCAGCAGCATCTGTCGTGGTTGATCGCGATTGCCGTGGTGGTGGCCTTTGCTTCGGCGACTCAGGATATCGCCATCGATGCCTATCGCCTGGAAATCGCCCATGACACCCAACAGGCAGCCCTGGCGGCCAGCTATATGTCCGGTTATCGGGTTGCGGCGCTCCTGTCCACAGCCGGCGCGCTGTATTTCGCCGAGGGTTTTGGCTCGACAGGGTTCTCTTACAAGCATTCGGCCTGGACCGGTACCTATGTACTGTTCGGCCTGTTGATGCTTCCAGCTCTGCTGACCACCTTTATCATGCGTGAGCCGCCAGTACCGTTGCGTACCCAACTGTCGGCAGCGCGCTATGGTTTCATGCATCAACTGGCCTCGGTATTCGTGCTTATCGTGCTGCTGGTGTCGGTTCCGGCCATGTTCACCCAGTTGTACAACACCGACTTCGCCAGCGTGCTGTTCCAGGGCAGTAGCTGGATGGACCTGTTGATGGAAGACCGGGCGTTCCTGCGCTCGATTCTCTACATCGTGCTGACCACCGCCTGCCTGTCTTCCATGGGCCGCCGTGGCCTCGCTCCGGTCCTGACCCCGGTCAACGACTTCATCATGCGCTACCGCTGGCAGGCCTTCATCTTGCTGGGCCTGATCGCGACCTATCGCATGTCCGATACCGTGATGGGCGTAATGGCCAACGTGTTCTATATCGATCAGGGCTTTACCAAGGACCAGATCGCCAGTGTCAGCAAGATCTTCGGCCTGATCATGACCCTGCTCGGCGCAGGAGCCGGCGGCCTGCTGATCGTGCGCTTCGGCATCATGCCGATCCTGTTCATCGGCGGCCTGAGTTCGGCGGCAACCAATATCCTGTTCCTGCTGTTGGCCGACATGGGCCCGAACATCAAAATGCTGGTGCTGACCATTTCCCTCGACAACCTGAGTTCAGGACTGGCCACCTCCGCCTTTGTGGCCTACCTGTCGAGCCTGACCAACCTCAAGTTCTCTGCCACTCAATACGCCCTGCTCAGCTCGATCATGCTGTTGCTGCCGCGCTTGATTGGCGGTTATTCGGGAGTGATGGTGGAGAAGTTCGGCTATCACAACTTCTTCCTGATCACCGCGCTGCTGGGCGTGCCGACCTTGCTGATGATCATCCTGCAGTGGAGCAAGGAAATTCGCACGGCAGCCAAACACGATGCGCCTGACAAGGCCGTGATCGACCAACAGCCTTAGGTATCTGGCCTGCTTACCACTCCCAGGATTTCTCCATGAACTCGGCGGTGGGCGGCAGGACGGAATGCAGGAATTGCAGGTACTGCTCGAATAGCTCCTTGTTGGGGAGGTGGGCGACAAATCCTGTTGTTATGTCAGTGCAATGGATAACGATGATTGAGCGCTTGCGATCAATCGTGACGAAGTTATGCATCTCCCATGGGCGGGTTTCTCGATGATGGATCGGGTTCTCCCAATTCAGCAAGGTACGGGCTGCCCCGAGCGCAATGGCAGCAGGACCGATCAGAAATAATAGCGAGCCGGTGACGAGCGCGACGCCGAGAAAGAACAGGATGGTGAAAATGGCGATGCATTTGAAGAGCTGGCCTGCGAAGTCCGGGTAGTGAAGGTAGCGTTCGACAGAGCCTGACTGGGTTGTTAATTTGTAATTGAAGATGGTCTTTTGTCTTGCTACTAGCATAATCATATAAATAACAGACACCACTGCCGAACAGCCAAACGCTATAAGCAGCCCTACATCCTCAGGAAGCGTATCCCACATAAGCCACAAGCAATAAAGAAAAAACATAAGACTTGAGCTTACAATTATGATTTGAAACTTCATTAACTCCTTTGGTGGGCAATCAATTGTTTTGGCGCTCCATACCATGACAGGTGTATCAGTGCAGGAAATTGAATCCTGCTCTGTGCTGCAAATTGTTATATGAGCCATAGGATTTATTATTCCGGAAGCATAAGTGTCAGAGCCTGGGCGCGGCTGTATTTATTGACTTCAAGCTGCGCGAGGGTTGAGCCATCAACCGCCATGTTTCCTTCCTGGCTTAGCTCTATCTGATACAGATAGCTTTGGGCTTTTTCTCCCGAGACGCCGACGGCCTTCGGGTACCAGATTTGCAGCTCGATATAGACAGCCTCTTCCCTGAGCCGAACCCAGGTCTGCCAGACGACATCCTCGCCCGCAGGGAAAATCGGGAAATACAGACCCGAAGGGTTATGGGGCGGGCACTCACTGCCGAGACTGCCAAACTTCTTGAGCGGGGTGAATGTGCCAAATTCCTCAAATTTATCGGCAATGGGCGTATTGGTTTGCACCGTGGGCAGAAAGCCGAAAGGTCGCGTACTGCTGATCACGTTCAACTGAACCCATTGCCCACGTAAGGCCTCAGGCAAACGTATTTGTATCCAGGCCCCGTTTTGTACCGGCACATCTGTATACCCGACTTTACCTATATATTTCTGCCGGTACTCAACCGTGCTTTTAACCAGTACCTGCGGGCTCAACTGGATTTCCAGTAAAGCGCGCTTTTCTTCGGCTTCAGCTTCTGGAGTCTCCGCATGGCGATGTTCAGACGAGCGCGACCAGCAGCACTTTCGTAACCACCAGCCAACACTGTCCTGTTCAAAATAATTCAAGGCAAAACTGGAGATCAAATAAACTATACCGGCTATCAGGAGACCCACAGTGAACCATGAACTCATTACAAAAAATACGGCATGCCTGAATAGCGATAGCCCTGCAAGCACTTCAATTAAACCGCCAAAACCCATTACAAACACAGCAGAACCTTTTACAAGTAGTGCTGCTTTTTCCTGCTCAGTTTTAGCGCTTCTATAGTCGCCCTGAATGTCCTGAATGTCCCAAATCTCCAACATCCCTGCCATCATCGCAAACGCCCCCAAGGCCACCATCGTGGCCCTGAAACCGCGAAGCGCCTCTCCCCAGACCGTATTCCCCTGAGCTTTCCAATAAGCGGCAGACCGATCCAGAATTCCGACTTCATATCCACCTATCATCACCGGCTTCGCCTCCCGAATCACCGCCCACGGCGCTTCGACAAACACCGCCATCAGCAAGTTGGCGCTATAGCCCAGGCTGTAACCGACCTTGACGATATCCTTGCCGCTGAATTCGCCATCTCGGGTCAGGTCCTGATAGAGCATGGCGGTGTTGATGAAGTTGATCAGGATCACGCCCCAGGTGATGCCAGCGCCCAAGCCGCCGAGGCGTTCGCTCCAGGCCTTGGCGCGGGTGTGCCAGTCCTTTGCGACATCCAGGCCGGAATTGAAGAAGGCGCGAATTTCATCCTGCAGCAACTGGGCGTACTGGTTGTTCTGGAAGTCCAGTAGGCCGGGGATTTTCAGTTCGTGCAGGCGTAGCGCGTCCATTTGCTTCTGCAGATGGCGTGCGGTGCTGCGGCGGCTGCGGGGATCGAGCGGGTACAACCAACTGTGGCGAGTGTCGGTGATCTGACTGGAGAGCAGCCGCCATTCGCGTTTCCACTGTTTGAGTCGGGAGGCGAGTTGTTGGTCGATGCGCACCTGTTCCGGCATATTGGTCAGGATCTGGCCGATCAACAGGCTGCGGATCAAGGCCGGAATATTCTGTTGCTTGCCCAGCGCCAGACGGCTGTCGACCGGCACCCAGGCCAGCAGCATGTTTTCCGCCATGGCCTTGCCAGCGCCTGCGACCAGTTCGCGCAGGGCCTTGAAGGTGTCGCGCACCGGCTGTTTAAGGTTTTTCATCCAGGCCGCATCGGCAAAACCCTGATGGTTGAGCGCGGCGTTGAGTTCACCGGCACGGGTGGCGAGGTTGGTGAGGTCGCCAATGCCACTGAACAGGGCGTTGGCTTGCTGTTCCAGAGCATCCTTGAGGGCCGGGGAAAAGCCGTAGCGCATAGTGCCGAACAGGCTGCTGGCCCTGGCTTCCTGCTCGGCCAGCCAGACGCTGGCCTGTTGATCCTGCCCATAGATGATCAGCAGATGGGTCATGACCGTTTGCA
>NZ_RBRE01000044.1 GCF_003700275.1 Pseudomonas cichorii
AGGTGGGGGTTTTGTCTTTAGAGATGAAAAAATATCTGTCCGGCTTTCTTCCTTTGCTTTGATTCAGGACAAAAAAACCACCTTGAAGGTGGTTTTTAATAGGCGGGTATCACTCTCCGCGGTATTCACATCCGCTGGTACAGGTTTCGTGAATGCGCACCGCCGAGAGTTCAGGCAGTAACGGTTTCAGCTCATCCCAGATCCATTTCGCCAGATTTTCGCTGGTCGGGTTTTCCAGGCCTGGGATGTCATTGAGGTAGTTATGGTCCAGACGCTCATAGAGTGGCTTGAAGATGGCCTTGATTTCGGAGAAATCGCGTATCCAGCCAATATGAGGGTCGACCTTGCCGGACAGATGGATGCCTACCCGGAACGAGTGTCCATGCAGGCGCCCGCATTTATGGCCCTCAGGTACATGGGGGAGGAGATGCGCGGACTCGAAAGTAAACTCTTTGAAAATTTCCACTGTGTATGAGCTCTGGATAAATGGCGATGCAGCGGGCGAGTTTAACAGCAATGCTTTCAAACGCCACGCTCTGCCGAGGCTGGCAGCCAAGCGGTGATGGCATCTAGCCAGAGAGATTCAGCTTGAGTTAAGTTGTTACCCTTATCTTGGTCTCCGTAGAAAGTACTTCTTCAAATGGAGCCCATAATGAGAAGACTGACAACTTTGCTGACTGCCTTGATGCTCACTGTGCTGGCCGGATTTGCCATGGCACGTGATATCGGGCCGGATGAAGCCTTGCGACTAAGGGATGCAGGCACCATCCAGTCTTTTGAAAAGCTCAATGAATACGCGCTGGCCAAACACCCCGGCGGGACTATTACGGAGACGGAGCTCGAAAACGAATACGGTAAATACGTTTACCAGATCGAATTGCGTGATACTCAAGGCGTTCAGTGGGACCTGAAAATAAACGCTGTCACAGGACAGATATACAAGAACTATCAGGATAAGTAATGAAGGTCGACATGCGTCTCTGTGCACTCCTTGGCTTGGGGCTGTTCTGCTCTGCCGGGCTGGCCAAGGACTTGAATCAGGATGAGGCACTCAGTTTGCGGCAGCGCGGAGTGATTCTGCCTCTTGAGCAATTTATCGAGCAAGCGTTGAGCCACCATCCTGGCGCCAAGCTGCTCGAGGCCGAACTGGAAGAAAAGAATAACCTGTACGTTTATGAGTTCGAAGTGTTGACTACGCAAGGTGTGGTCCGCGAGCTCAAGTTCGATGCGCGTGACGGGCGACTTCTGCAAGACGAGGAAGATGATTGATGCGGCTACTACTGGTTGAGGATCATGTGCCTCTGGCAGATGAACTGATTTCTGCCCTTGGGCGACAAGGTTATGCCGTGGATTGGTTGGCCGATGGCCGCGATGCCGTATATCAAGGCGTTAGCGAGCCTTATGACCTGATTGTCCTCGACCTGGGGTTGCCCGGTGTTCCCGGGCTTGAGGTGCTGCAGCAGTGGCGCAGCAAAGGCCTGGCCGTGCCTGTACTCATTCTTACCGCACGGGGTTCATGGTCCGAGCGTATCGAGGGCCTTAAGGCCGGCGCCGACGACTACCTGACCAAGCCGTTCCATCCTGAAGAGCTGCAATTGCGCATTCAGGCCTTGCTGCGCCGCTCACATGGACTGGCCAATCAGCCGACCCTGGAGTCTGCGGGGCTCAACCTGGATGAAAGCCGGCAATGCGTGGTGCGTGACGGGGTGGATATCCAGCTGACGTCTGCCGAATTCCGCCTGCTCCGCTATTTCATGCACCACCCTGAACAGATCCTTTCCAAGAGCCATCTTGCCGAGCATTTGTACGATGGTGAAAACGAACGCGACTCCAATGTGATAGAAGTCCATGTCAATCACCTGAGACGCAAACTTGGGCGTTCGGTGGTCACGACACGTCGCGGCCAGGGCTATCTGTTCGGTGGTAATAACGCTTGAAGTCCATACAGAGGCGCCTGAGTCTCGGTCTTGTCGCAGTTCTGGTCGTAGTGGGTCTGGTAATGGCCCAGACCAGCCTGTACCTGTTCGAGCTGGGGTTGCAGCGCTATCTGGAAGCCGGGCTGCGCAAGGAAAGCGAAAGCCTGCTGGTTGCCCTGGTTCGTGGTCCGGTCGGGATTCAACTGGATGAGCAGCGTTTGTCTGCTGCCTACCAGCGCCCGCTCTCGGGCCATTACTTTCGTCTGGACTTCCCCCAGGGTTATTGGCGATCCCGCTCGTTATGGGATTTTGAATTGCCCAAGCCCGCTGGAACAGGTCTGCATGCGGATCTGGAATTAGGGCACACCGGGCAATCGCTTCTGGTGTGGAGTGCGGACTACCGCAAGTTCGGGCAGCAGATCACGGTGACGGTTGCTCAGGACTACACACCCGTCAGAGCAAGCTTCAAGCGCATGCAGCAGATAGGCCTGGGATTCGGCCTTGCTGCACTCATTCTGGTGCTGATCCTGCAGCGTGTCACCGTCCGCCGGGCCTTGCGCCCTCTGGAGACCGTTCGCGAGCAGATATCCCAATTGCAGCAAGGCCAGCGCTCGCAACTGGACAATCAGGTACCGCTGGAACTTGAGCCGCTGGTAGCGCAAATCAACCATTTGCTCGCGCATACCGAAGACAGCCTGAAGCGCTCACGCAATGCGCTGGGCAACCTTGGCCATGCACTCAAGACCCCGCTGGCCGTTTTACTCAGCCTGGCCTCCAGCGAGCAACTGGACGCCAACCCTGCGCTGCGCAAGACGCTGCATGAGCAACTGGAGAATATCCGTCTGCGCCTGGAGCGCGAGCTGAACCGTGCTCGTCTGTCCGGTGATGCATTGCCGGGAGCGCGTTTCGATTGTGATGCAGAACTGACCAGCCTGTTCTCGACGCTGCGCATGATCCATGGCGAGCATCTCGACCTGATCAATGATGTACCCAGCGGCCTGCACCTGCCATGGGATCGCGAAGACATTCTCGAACTGTTGGGCAACTTGCTGGATAACGCCTGCAAGTGGGCAGACAGTGAAGTGCGGCTGAATATTACTCCGCAAGGGCAGGGCTTCTGTCTGCTGATCGACGATGACGGGCCTGGTATTCCTGAATCGCAGCGTGAAGGCGTGTTCAGTCGTGGTACCCGCCTCGATGAGCAGATCACCGGCCATGGCCTTGGGCTGGGGATCGTGCGTGACATCATCGATGCATGGGGCGGCGATCTGCAATTGCTCACCAGCCCTATGGGCGGGCTGCGGGTGCGTATCGACCTTCCTGAGCGCACTCTGCCTTAACCTTGCCTCAAACCAGATATCTCCTACAAAAAATGCTGAGGATCTTAACTCCTCGGCATTTTTGCCGATAACGACTGAAAGTGCTCCCTCTATAAAAATAACCGATAGGCGAACTCTATGCGTCTGAGTCTGAAAGCCAAGGTACTGTCATTGGCCGTCTTGCCAGTGTTGTTGTTCGCGTTGGTCATCAGCGCAACTACGGTATTCATCCTGCATCAACAAGCCGAGAAAGAGGTCAATGAGACACGGGAGCGTTTACTGGCAGAGGCCAGGACAACGTTGAAAAACTATGTGGACATTGCCATCAGCGCCATCAAGCCCGTCTACGATTCCGCTGCGCCGGGCGATGAGGCCGCCAAGGCCAATGCCATCAAGCTGCTTGCCTCTGTCAGCTACGGCAAGGACGGCTATCTGTTTGGTTATGACTCCGAAATCATACGGATTTTCAGAAGCACCAGTGCCGATGGCCTGGGCAAAAGCTTCAAGGACGCCCGTGATCCCAACGGTGTCTATCTCAACAGAGAGCTGGTAGCCGTCGCCAAGGCGGGTACCCACTACACCTATTACTCCTCGGCATTGCCGGGCAAAACCGAACCGGTCCCCAAGGTGGGCTATACCGAATACCTGTCCAAGTGGGATCTGGTAGTCGGCAGCGCCGTCAACCTCGACGGTATCGAGGCTCAGGTCGCAGTGGTCAAGCAGAACGTCGATGCGCGTCTGCAAGACATGCTGTACAGCATTGTCGGCATCACCGTGCTGGTACTGGTGATCATTAGCGCAATCGGCATTGTCATGACCGGGACCCTGTTGCGTCCGCTGCGTTTGATGAAGAACAACCTGGACGATATCGTTGCCGGTGAAGGTGACCTGACGCGCCGCCTGGCGATTACCAGCCAGGATGAACTCGGAGAACTGGCAGGCTCGTTCAACCGTTTTGTCGACAAGATTCATGGCATCGTTCGCCAGATCACCGAGATGACCACCCAACTGACCGGGCTGGTAGGCCAGGTATCCGATCAGGCGCAACGCTCGGAACAAGCGATGGATCGTCAGCGGCATGAAACCGATCAGGTGGCGACCGCCATCAACGAAATGTCTGCCGCTGCCCAGGAAGTCGCGAAGAGCGCTCAGGGTGCCTCTGTTGCCGCTCAACAGACCGATGAGCAAGGCAAGGCTGCCAAGCGTGTGGTCGATGGCAGTATCAAGCAGATTCACGCCCTGGTAGACGACATCCGCAAAAGCGGCTCGTCGCTGGACAGCCTGCAGAAGGATGTTTCATCGATTGTCAGCGTGTTGGGCGTCATTCGCTCCATTGCCGAACAGACCAACCTGCTGGCGCTCAATGCGGCCATCGAGGCTGCGAGGGCAGGGGAGGCCGGTCGAGGCTTTGCAGTGGTTGCCGATGAAGTCCGGGCACTGGCCAGCAGGACCCAGCAAAGCACCCAGGAAATCCAGGGCATGATCGACCGCCTGCAGAAGGGCACCGAGGAAGCTGTTGGCGCCATGCGGCGTTCCAGTGAGGCCGGTGACGGCACCTCGACCCAGGCCAATGAAGCGGGACTGTCACTGGTGACCATTGGTGAGCTGATCGCAACCATCAACTCGATGAACGCACAGATCGCCAGTGCTGCCGAAGAGCAGACCGCCGTAGCCGAGGAAATCAACCGCAGCGTTCACCAGATCGCGACCGCCGTGGAAAGCGTTGCTGATGAAACCCGGCAGGGTGCACAGACCTCTCGCAGCCTGTTTGATCTGGGCAAGCGTCTTGGTGGTCTGGTGTCTCAGTTCCGCGTCTGATCTCTTTATGGCAGGGGTGAGAGGCCTTGCCGGAAAGTAAACAAGCCAAAAAAAACCCTGCCGAAGCAGGGTTTTTTTATGCCAGCCAGCCTGTGATTTACAGGACTGCGTTGAGCACCAGATCCAGCAACGGCTGTGGATACACACCCAGCACGAAGGTCAGGATTGCGACCGCCAGCAGCATGACGCCACCGGTACGCTGTGCCCAGTTGAACGCCGCATCGTGACGAGGCAGCTTGTTGTCGACCAGATACATGGTGACCATCACCCGCAGGTAGTAGAACACGCCAATGGCACTACCGATGATCAGCGCGCCAACCAGCCACCACAGTTGCGATTCAACGCCGGTAGCGATGATGTAGAACTTGCCGATGAAGCCTGCGGTCAGCGGGATACCTGCCAGCGACAGCATCATCAGGGTCATGACCGCAGTCAGGTACGGACGACGCCAGAACAGGCCACGGTATTCAAACATCGCATCGGCATCGCGGCCGCTGTACGGCGAGGACATCATGGTGATTACACCAAAGCTGCCCAGAGACGTCAGCACATAGGTCGCCAGATAGACACCGATGGCTTCAACCGCCATGCCTTTGCTGGCAACCAGCGCGATCATCAGGTAACCGAAGTGGGCAATCGAGGAATAACCCAGCAGACGCTTGAGGTTGTTCTGGGTCAGCGCCAACAGGTTACCGACCAGGATCGACGCCACGGCGATTACCGCGAGTACGTCATGCAGTACACCGCTGCTGGCGGCCGGGGAGATCTGGAACAGACGCACCAGCACTGCGAACACTGCAACCTTGCTGGCGGTAGCCAGGAAAGCGGCAACCGGGGCAGGGGCACCCTCGTAGACGTCCGGCGTCCACAGGTGGAACGGCACCAGCGACAGTTTGAATGCCAGGCCTACGACCATCATGCCCAGACCCATGCTGGCCAGCGCGCTAGGCATGCCGGTAGCAGCAATCGCCTTGCCGATACCGTCGAAGCTCAGGGTGCCTGCATCGGCGTACAAGAGCGCCATACCGAACAGCAGGAACGCTGAGCCAGCGGCCGAAAGCACCATGTACTTGATGCCGCCTTCCAGCGAGCGCTTGTTGAAGAAGGCATACGCAACCAGGCCATAGACCGGAACCGACAGCAGTTCCAGGCCAATGAACAGGCCTGCCAGATGCTTGGCGCTGACCAGCACCAGGCCACCGGCAGCGGCCAGCAGAATCAGCAGGTAAAGCTCTTCACGGTTGCCCGGATAACCCTTGTTGTCGTCGCCCAGGTAAGCATGCGCCATCGTCACGCACGCGAGTGTCGAGGCGAGGATGATTGCCATGTACAGGCAGGCGAAGCTATCGATCTGCAGCAATGGCGTTACCGCCAGTGGCGCGACTTTCAATGCCGGGTAGATCGACAGCAATGCCAGGTTGAGCCCTGCTACCGAGAGCAGGAATGTTTGCGAGTGATTGCGGCGCCATGCGATGGCCAGCATCACCACCACGACGGTGATGCTGGTAATCAGCAGTGGGGCAAGCGCAATAAAGTGTTGAATCGTCAGGTCCATAGCGCTCTTACCGGGCCGAAGCGAGTTGAGTGAAGGCAGTGCCTAACCATTGCTGCACGCTGTGCATGGTCGCTGCCGAGGTATCGAGGAACGGCTGCGGGTAAACCCCGAGCACGATTAGCAATACGGCAAGACCCAGCACCATGATCAATTCCCGTCCGTCCATACCCTTGAGGGCCTCGTTGGACTGGGCAGGGCCAAAGTAGGCGCGGTGGATCATGATCAGCGAGTAGACCGAACCGAACACCAGACCGGAAGTGGCAATGGCCGTGATCCATGGCGAGCTTACGAAGGAGCCCAGCAGGATCAGGAATTCGCCGACAAAGTTACCGGTCCCCGGCAGACCCAGAGAGGCGGCAGCGAAGAACAGGCTGATGGCCGGCAGGTATGGAATGCGTGACCACAGACCACCCATTTGACGCATGTCACGGGTATGCAGGCGCTCGTACAACTGGCCGCTGAGGATAAACAGCGCAGCTGCCGACAGACCGTGGGCAATCATCTGGATCACCACGCCTTGCAGGGCTTGCTGGCTACCGGAGTAGATCCCGATCAGGACGAAACCCATGTGCGAAACGCTGGAGAACGCGATCAGGCGCTTGATATCGGACTGTGCGAAGGCCAGGAATGCGCCATAGAAAATGCCGACCAGGCCGAGGGTCATTGCAATCGGCGCGAACTCCGCCGAAGCATTGGGGAACAGCGGCAGGGCGAAACGCAGCAGGCCGTAGGCAGCGGTTTTCAGCAGGATACCGGCCAGGTCGACGGAACCTGCAGTCGGAGCCTGAGCGTGAGCATCGGGCAACCAGGAGTGCAATGGCACGACCGGCAGTTTCACCGCGAACGCGATGAAGAAGCCCAGCATCAGAATGTACTCGGTGCCCGGTGCCAGTTTGGTCTTCAGCAGGTCGGCGTAAGCGAAGGTAAGTACGCCGGTCTGGTTGAAGTGCACCAGCACCAGACCAAGGATCGCCACCAGCATGATCAGGCCGCTGGCCTGGGTGAAGATGAAGAACTTGGTCGCTGCGTAGATTCGTGTCTTCTTGCCGTCCGACGAGCTATGACCCCAGAGCGCGATGAGGAAATACATCGGCACCAGCATCATTTCCCAGAAGAAGAAGAACATGAACAGGTCGATGGCCAGGAACACGCCAACCACACCGCCGAGAATCCACATCAGGTTGAGGTGGAAGAAGCCGACCTTGCGCTGGATTTCCTTCCAGGAGCAGAGCACGGACAACACACCGAGCAGACCGGTCAGCAGGATCATCAGCAGCGACAGGCCGTCGAGCGCCAGGTGCACGCTGATGCCGAAACGCGAGATCCACTGTTGGTGGAATTCCAGGGTCCAGGTCGGCGCAGCGCCGGGTGCCGGTGACAGGGTGTAGTCGCCGACGCCCCACAGCCACAGGCCGATACCGAGCAGCAGGGACATGGTCAGCAGCGCGATCCAGCGTGGCAGTGTGGCGCTGACGCGCTCACACAACCAGCACAGCAGGCCGCCGATAAAGGGGATCAGGATTAGCCAAGGCAGAATCATGACGGGCTCAATTCCTTTCGCAAATTCGCAAGGTTCATGTCAGACCGCAACCAGAACGACGGCACCGAGTACCAGAACGGCACCCACGGCTATCGAGGCAGCATACCAACGCAACTGGCCGGTCTCGGTGCGGCTCATGGTGACATGACCCCCCTTGACCAGACGCGGGATCAAACCAATGGTGCGGTCGAACGGATCGCTACGCAGCACATGGCTGATCGCCAGATAAGGTTTGACGAACAGCTTGTCGTAGATCCAGTCGAAGCCCCATGCAGCGAACCACCAGGCCGAGAGGAGACGTCCAGGACCACTGTTGGCGATCGCGGTGACCAGGCGACGCTTGCCCAGGAACAGCAAGGCCGCGAGCAGGATACCTGCCAGGGCGATGGCGCCCGAGGCGATTTCCAGGCTGTGCTTGGCTTCGCCACCGGCATGGCCGACGCTTTGTGGCAACACACCGGCCAGTGGCGGGGTGATCATGGCGCCGACAAAGGTCGACAGTACGATCAGCACCGACAGCGGCAGCCAGTGAGCGATGCCATGACCGGCATGTGCTTCAGTCTTGGCTTCACCGTGGAACGCGATGAATATCAGGCGGAAGGTGTAGATCGAGGTCATGAACGCGCCGACCAGACCTGCATACAGCAGACCGTTGTTGCCGCTGGCGAAGGCTTCCCAGAGGATTTCGTCCTTGGAGTAGAAACCGGCGGTCAGCAGCGGCAGGGCAGCGAGTGCGGCACCACCGACGATGAAGCTGGCGTAGGCCAGCGGCAGTTTCTTCCACAGGCCGCCCATCTTGAAGATGTTCTGCTCGTGGTGGCACGCAACGATCACCGCACCGGAAGCAAGGAACAGCAGCGCCTTGAAGAAGGCGTGGGTCATCAGGTGGAAGATCGCGCCTTCCCAGGCACCCACACCCAGGGCCAGGAACATGTAGCCGATCTGGCTCATGGTCGAGTAGGCGAGGATACGTTTGATGTCGGTTTGTACCAGTGCTGCGAAACCGGCCAGAACCAGGGTCACGCCGCCGACCACACCGACCAGATGCAGGATGTCCGGAGCCAGGGCGAACAGACCGTGGGTACGGGCGATCAGGTAGACACCGGCGGTAACCATGGTTGCGGCGTGAATCAGTGCCGAAACCGGAGTAGGGCCGGCCATCGCGTCCGCCAGCCAGGTTTGCAGCGGCAGTTGCGCGGATTTACCGACAGCACCACCGAGCAGCATCAGGGTCGCCAGGACGATCCAGAAGTCACCGGTCTTGAAGTGCTCAGGCGCACGTACCAGCAGTTCCTGGACATTCAATGTGCCCAGTTGCTGGAACAGGATGAACAGGCCGATGGCCATGAACACGTCGCCGATGCGGGTCACGATGAATGCCTTGAGTGCGGCGTTACCGTTGTTGCGGTTGCTGTAGTAGAAACCGATCAACAGGTAGCTGCACAGGCCCACGCCTTCCCAACCGAAGTAGATGAACAGCAGGTTGTCGCCCAGGATTAGGAACAACATGCTGGCAATGAACAGGTTGGTGTAGGAGAAGAAGCGCGAGTAGCCCTCTTCACCACGCATGTACCAGGAAGCGAACAGGTGGATCAGGAAGCCTACGCCAACCACCACACCCAGCATCGTTACGGACAGGCCGTCCAGATACAGGGCGAAGTTCGGGCTGAAGCCATCCACGTCCATCCATTGCCACAACACCTGGGTGTAGTGACCGCCTTCAGGCGGCGCGACATTGAATTGCCAGATGACCCAGGCGGTGACCAGGGCTGACAGTCCAACGGAGCCGACACCGATCAGGGCCGCGAGATTTTCCGAGATGCGTCCACGGGAGAACGACAGCAGCAGAAAACCGATCAGGGGAAATACGAAAGTCAGAAAGAGTAGGTTCATCCGCGCATCTCGCTGGCAGCGTCGATATCGAGCGTGTGGAAGCGGCGATACAGTTGCATCAGGATCGCCAGGCCAATACTGGCCTCGGCAGCAGCAAGGCTGATCACCAGAATGAACATGACCTGTCCATCCGGTTGTCCCCAGCGGCTACCGGCAACGATGAATGCCAGGGCAGAGGCGTTCATCATGATTTCCAGGCTCATCAACACGAAAAGAATGTTGCGACGCACAATCAGGCCCACAAGGCCGAGGCAGAACAGCACGCCGGCGACCGCCAGACCGTGTTCCAGAGGAATAGCATTCATTGGCTTGGCTCCTTCGCCTCGGTGCGGCCCAGGTGGAATGCCGTGATGGCTGCAGCCAGCAGCAGCATCGAGGCCAGTTCCACGACCAGCAGATAAGGCCCGAACAGGCTGATACCGACTGCCTTGGCGTCGACTGTGGTGTGACCGACGCCAGCGCCGGTCGGGTTGGCGAACAGCACATACAGCAGTTCAGCCAGCAGCAGTACGCCAAGAATGGTCGGACCGATCCAGATGCCGGGCTTGAGCCAGACACGTTCCTGCTGAACCGAGGCCGGGCCCAGGTTCAGCATCATGACCACAAACACGAACAGGACCATGATCGCGCCGGCATAGGCGATGACTTCCAGGACCCCGGCGAACGGTGCGCCAAGGCTGAAAAAGGTCATCGCCACTGCGATCAGCGAAATGATCAGGTAGAGCAGGGCGTGCACCGGGTTCGTATTCGTGATCACCCGCAGGGTGGACACGACAGCGATGCCGGATGCGAAATAGAAAGCGAATTCCATCTTTACTTCCTTAAGGCAGCAAGCTCTTGACGTTGATCGGTTCGGCTTCGTTCTGTGCAGAGCCCTTGGGCTTGCCAGCGATAGCCATACCGGCGACGCGATAGAAGTTATAGTCGGGGTTCTTGCCGGGGCCGGAGATCAGCAGATCTTCTTTCTCGTAAACCAGATCCTGACGTTTGAACTCGGCCATCTCGAAATCCGGTGTCAGCTGGATTGCGGTGGTCGGGCAGGCTTCTTCGCACAGGCCGCAGAAAATGCAACGCGAGAAGTTGATGCGGAAAAAGTCCGGGTACCAACGGCCATCTTCGGTTTCAGCCTTCTGCAGTGAAATGCAACCGACCGGGCAAGCCACGGCGCACAGGTTGCAGGCCACGCAGCGCTCTTCGCCGTCGGGGTCGCGGGTCAGGACGATACGGCCGCGATAGCGCGGTGGCAGGTAGACCGCCTCTTCCGGATATTGCAGGGTGTCGCGTTTGCGGAAGCCATGGCCGAAAACCATTATCAGGCTGCGCAACTGGGTACCAGTACCCTTAACGATGTCGCCAATATATTTGAACATGGGTCAAATCCTCACTGAACCGAGCCTGCCGGCGTGTTCAACAACACGATCGCAGCAGTCACCAGCAAATTGATCAGGGTCAGCGGCAGACAGAATTTCCAGCTGAAGTCCATTACCTGGTCATAGCGTGGGCGCGGGATAGAGGCGCGCAGCAGGATGAACAGCATGATGAAGAATGCGGTCTTCAGGGCAAACCAGACAAACGACAGCTGCGGCAGGATATCGAACGGGCCGTGCCAGCCGCCGAAGAACAGAGTCACCAGCAACGCCGAGATCAGGATGATCCCGATGTATTCACCAACGAAGAACATGCCCCATTTCATGCCGGCATATTCAATGTGGTAGCCGTCGGCCAGTTCCTGTTCCGCTTCCGGCTGGTCGAAGGGGTGACGGTGAGTCACGGCAACGCCAGCGATGAAGAAGGTACAGAAGCCGAAGAACTGCGGAATGATGAACCACAGGTTCTGTGCCTGGTATTCAACGATGTCGCGCATGTTGAACGAACCGACCTGAACCACGACACCCATCAGCGCCAGACCCATGAACACTTCATAGGATACGGTCTGTGCCGAGGCACGCAGGCTGCCGAGCAGGGCGTACTTGTTGTTACTCGACCAGCCGGCGAACAGCACGGCATAGACCGAAAGACCGGCCATGGCAAAGAAGAACAGCAGGCCGATGTTCAGGTCCGCCACGCCCCAGGTCGGGGTGATCGGGATGACGGCAAAGGCAATCAGCAAGGCGCTCATGGCCACGACCGGCGCCAGGGTGAAGATCACCTTGTCGGCAAACGGAGGCGTCCAGTCTTCCTTGAAGAACATTTTCAGCATGTCGGCAGCGATCTGGAACATGCCGAACGGGCCGACGCGGTTCGGACCATAACGGTCCTGCCACCAGCCCAGCAGGCGACGTTCGACAAAGCTCAGCAGCGCGCCGCAGACCACCACGGCCAGCAGCACGACGATGGCTTTCACGACCGCGATGATGGCGTCGATCACATCAGGGGTAAACCAGCTCATTGTGCTGCCTCCTGAAGACCGTCAACCGATTTGCCGAAGACCGCCGCCGGAATGCCAGCCAGACCGACCGGCAATGCGACCATGCCTGCACCCAGCTCTTCATTGATGCGCAACGGCAGACGCAGGGTCTGACCCGCAACGCTCAGGGCCAGCAGGGCACCTTCGTTGACGCCCAGGCGATCGGCTTCGGATTTGGCCAGTGCAACGTAGGCCTCGGGAATGCGGCTCTGGACCGGAGCGGCTTTTGAAGAGTTCTCTTCACTGCCGAACAGGTGATAGAACGGCACCACTTTCCAGGTTCCCTGGGCCGGCGAGAAGGCGCCCGGCACGTTGGAGAACCAGTTGAGGTTGTCGCCCTGGCTTTCGATCAGGCGAATACCCGGATCACCGGCACGCAGGTGACCACCGACTTCGTCCTGGAACTTGTTCCAGGCCTGCGGCGAGTTCCAGCCCGGAGACCAGGCGAACGGCACTTGCTGACGAGGTTCGGCAGAGCCCGAGTAACCTTCCATGGAGAAAGCGAACGCGGTGTCCTGATCCTGTGGAGTACGCGGTTCATGCACGCTGATGTTGGCGCGCATGGCGGTACGGCCACTGTAGCGCAGTGGTTCGCGCGCCAGTTTCATGCCCTTGATGCGGAACGAGGCAGATGGAGCCGCGTTGATGACACCGGCCAGTTGCGTATTGCTTTGTGCGCAGGCAGCGGTGACGTGGTCCAGCTGGGTCCAGTCCACCGGCTTGTTCAGCAGGGTCGAGCGCAGGGCATGCAGCCAGCGCCAGCCTTCGTGAACCAGAATGCTGGCGTCCAGGTAAGTCGGATCGAACACCTGGAAGAAGCGCTGGGCGCGGCCTTCCTGGCTGACCAGCGTACCGTCGCCTTCAGCGAAGCTGGCGGCTGGCAGGACCAGATGCGCACGATCACCGGTAGCGGTCTTCTGATGGTCAGCCACGATGACCACTTTCGCGGCGCTCAGGGCTGCATCGACCTTGGCGGCATCGGTGCGTGTGTACAGGTCGTTTTCCAGCACGACGATGGCGTCGGCCTTGCCATCGATCACTGTTTGCAGGGCTGCATCGACCGATTCGCCACCGAGCATGGCCAGGCCAAGGCTGTTGGCTTCCGGCACGACCAGGCTGATGGAGCCTTCCTTGTCGCGCAGCTTCAGGGCCTTGGCGATGTTCGCAGCAGCTTCGATCAGGGCTTTGGAGCCCAGCGAAGTACCGGCGATGATCAGCGGGCGCTTGGCGGCGAGCAGGGCATCGGCAATACGCTTGGCCAGCTCCAGCGCTTCAGCGTCCAGACCTTCGACGGCCGGTGCGCTGGCGTCCAGAGCGTGAGCCACGGCAAAACCGATACGCGCCAGATCGTCCGGAGCGGCGTGTACACACTCCTCGGCGATGTCGTCGAGTCGGGTTTCAGCCAGGCTGGCGATGAACAGCGGGTTCAGTGCGTTCTGACCGATGTTTTTCACTGCGGCGTTGAGCCATGGCTGTACGCGCATGGCGTCGGCCATCTCTTCGGCCTTGCCCTTGACCGATTGACGCAGGGCCAGGGCCACACGTGCTGCAGTCTGGGTCAGGTCTTCACCGAGGACGAAGATCGCATCGTGATCTTCGATATCGCGCATGTTCGGGATCGGCAGCGGGCTGTCCTTGAGGACCTGCATCACCAGACGGATACGCTCCAGCTCGCCGGCTTCGATACCCGAGTAGAAATGCTCGGCACCGACCAGTTCACGCAGCGCATAGTTGCTTTCCAGGCTGGCGCGTGGCGAGCCGATACCGACGATGTTGCGACCGCGCAGCAGGTCGGCAGCCGTGTCCAGAGCCGCATCGAGGCTCAGCTTGCTGCCATCGGCCAGCAATGGCTGACGCGGACGGTCTTCGCGGTTGACGTAGCCATAGCCGAAACGGCCACGGTCGCACAGGAAGTACTGGTTCACCGAACCGTTGAAACGGTTTTCGATGCGACGCAGTTCACCGTAGCGCTCGCCCGGGCTGATATTGCAGCCGCTGGAGCAGCCATGGCAGATGCTCGGCGAGAACTGCATGTCCCATTTACGGTTGTAACGCTCGGAGTGAGTCTTGTCGGTGAACACACCGGTCGGGCAGACCTCGGTGAGGTTGCCGGAGAACTCGCTTTCCAGCACGCCATCTTCGACGCGACCGAAGTACACGTTGTCGTGAGCGCCAAAAACACCCAGGTCGGTGCCGCCTGCGTAGTCTTTATAGAAACGTACGCAACGGTAGCAGGCGATGCAGCGGTTCATCTCGTGGGAAATGAACGGGCCGAGGTCCTGGTTCTGGTGGGTACGCTTGGTGAAGCGATAACGGCGCTCGTTGTGGCCGGTCATCACGGTCATGTCTTGCAGGTGGCAATGACCGCCTTCCTCGCAGACCGGGCAGTCATGCGGGTGGTTGGTCATCAGCCACTCGACGACACTGGCGCGGAACGCCTTGGATTCGTCATCGTCGATGGAGATCCAGGTGTTGTCGGTGGCCGGGGTCATGCAGGACATGACGATGCGACCACGGGTGTCGTTCTCGTCGTTGTACTGCTTGACCGCGCATTGGCGACAGGCACCAACGCTGCCAAGAGCGGGGTGCCAGCAGAAGTAAGGAATGTCGAGGCCCAGCGACAGACATGCCTGTAACAGGTTGTCTGCCCCGTCGACTTCGAGCGCTTTGCCGTCTACGTGGATAGTGGCCATGGTTCAAAGGTCTTCGTTGGCCCGGTGTCAGCGGGCGTGGCTAATGGAATCTTGTTATTCGTGCGACTCGAAACAGCCTTTGGGGCGTCATCGCACGTTGGGTGAAGGGCAAGGGCCCTTCACCTTGCAAAGTGTCACGCGCCGACGATGATCGGACGTGCCAGAGGCGGGACGGTAGCGCTGGTGGGCGCGATACCGGCCTCGAACTCCGGGCGGAAATACTTGATCGCGCTGCCCAATGGCTCCACGGCTCCCGGTGCGTGTGCACAGAAGGTCTTGCCAGGGCCGAGGAAACCGACCAGACCGAGCAGCGTCTCGATATCACCGGCTTGCCCCTGGCCTTTCTCCAGCGACCGCAGCAGCTTGACGCTCCATGGCAGGCCATCGCGGCAAGGGGTGCAGAAGCCGCAGGATTCGCGGGCGAAGAACTCTTCCATGTTGCGCAGCAGGGACACCATGTTGATGCTGTCATCTACCGCCATGGCCAGACCGGTGCCCATACGGGTGCCGACCTTGGCGATGCCGCCAGCGTACATTTGTGCATCGAGGTGTTCTGGCAACAGGAAGCCGGTCCCGGCGCCACCTGGCTGCCAGCACTTGAGCTTGTAGCCATCGCGCATGCCGCCGGCATAGTCCTCGAACAGCTCGCGAGCGGTAACGCCGAATGGCAGTTCCCACAGGCCAGGGTTCTTCACTTTGCCGGAGAAGCCCATCAGCTTGGTGCCGTGGTCTTCACTGCCTTCGCGGGCGAGGGATTTGTACCAGTCAACGCCGTCGCCGATGATGGCCGGTACGTTGCACAGGGTTTCGACGTTGTTGACGCAGGTCGGCTTGCCCCAGACGCCGACAGCGGCGGGGAAGGGCGGCTTGGAACGCGGGTTGGCGCGACGGCCTTCCAGGGAGTTGATCAGTGCGGTTTCTTCGCCGCAGATGTAACGCCCGGCGCCGGTGTGGACGAACAGCTCGAAATCGAAGCCGCTGCCCAGGATGTTCTTGCCCAGCAGGCCGGCTGCCTTGGCTTCTTCCACCGCACGGTTCAGGTGCTTGGCAGCGGTGGTGTACTCGCCGCGCAGGAAGATGTAGCCACGGTAGGTTTTCAGTGCGCGGGCACTGATCAGCATACCTTCGATCAGCAGATGGGGCAGTTGCTCCATCAGCATCCGGTCTTTCCAGGTGTTGGGTTCCATCTCATCCGCGTTGCACAGCAGGTAGCGGATGTTCATGGATTCGTCTTTGGGCATCAGGCCCCACTTCACACCCGTGGGAAAGCCTGCACCGCCGCGGCCCTTGAGGCCGGCGTCCTTGACGGTCTGGACGATGTCGTCCTGCGACATGTCGGCGAACGCCTTGCGCGCAGCCGCGTAGCCGTTCTTGGTCTGGTATTCGTCGAGCCATACCGGCTCGGCATCGTCACGCAGACGCCAGGTCAGGGGATGGGTTTCTGCACTCCGTGCGATACGGTTGGCAGGGCCGAAGGAAGTCAGGGTCATACGTAGCCCTCCAGCAGTTTGGCAACGCCAGCAGGCTGTACGTCACCGAAAGTGTCGTCGTCGATCATCAGGGCCGGAGCCTTGTCGCAGTTGCCCAGGCAGCAGACCGGCAACAGCGTGAAGCGGCCGTCGGCTGTGGTCTGGCCAAGGCCGATGCCCAGTTTGCTCTGGATTTCGCCGACGACCGATTCATGGCCGCCGATGTAGCAGACCATGCTGTCGCAGACGCGGATGATGTGACGGCCGACCGGCTGACGGAAGATCTGGCTGTAGAACGTTGCCACGCCTTCGACGTCGCTGGCAGGAATGCCCAGGATCTCGCCGATCGCGTAGATGGCGCCATCCGGCACCCAGCCACGTTCCTTCTGGACGATCTTGAGGGCTTCGATGGACGCCGCGCGCGGGTCTTCGTAGTGATGCAGCTCGTGCTCGATGGCCGAGCGTTCGGTTTCGCTCAGGGCGAAACGGTCTGTCTGGATAAGCGTGCTGTTCATGCTTAGCGGTCCACGTCGGCCATAACGAAGTCGATACTACCCAGGTACGCGATCAAGTCCGCGACCATGCTGCCTTTGATCACCGAAGGGATCTGTTGCAGGTGCGGGTAACTTGGAGTGCGGATCCGGGTACGGTAGCTCATGGTGCCGCCGTCGCTCGTCAGGTAATAACTGTTGATGCCCTTGGTCGCTTCGATCATCTGGAAGGATTCGTTGGCCGGCATGACCGGGCCCCACGAAACCTGCAGGAAGTGCGTGATCAGGGTTTCGATGTGCTGCAGCGTGCGCTCTTTGGGCGGCGGCGTGGTCAGCGGGTGATCCGCCTTGTACGGGCCTTCCGGCATGTTGCGCATGCACTGGTCGATGATCCTGATGCTCTGACGCATTTCTTCGACGCGGACCATGCAGCGGTCATAGGCGTCGCCATTGACCGCCAGCGGGACTTCAAACTCGAAGTTTTCGTAGCCTGAGTAAGGGCGGGCCTTGCGCAGGTCGAAATCACAGCCGGTGGAACGCAGGCCGGCACCGGTGACGCCCCATTCCAGGGCTTCCTTGGTGTTATAGGCAGCAACACCGATGGTACGGCCCTTAAGGATGCTGTTTTGCAGCGCGGCCTTGGTGTATTCGTCCAGGCGCTTTGGCAGCCAGTCGACGAATTCCTTGACCAGCTTTTCCCAGCCGCGTGGCAGGTCGTGAGCAACGCCGCCGATGCGATACCAGGCCGGGTGCAGACGGAAGCCGGTGATGGCCTCGATGACCTTGTAGGCCTTTTGACGGTCGGTAAACGTGAAGAATACCGGGGTCATGGCGCCCACGTCCTGGATGTAGGTACCCAGGAACAACAGGTGGCTGGTGATGCGGAAGAACTCGGCCATCATGATGCGGATGGTATCGACCTTCTCCGGCACCTTGATGCCTGCCAGCTTCTCGACCGAGAGCACGTAGGGCAGGTTGTTCATCACCCCGCCCAGGTAGTCGATACGGTCGGTGTACGGAATGAAGCTGTGCCAGGACTGACGCTCGGCCATCTTCTCGGCGCCACGGTGGTGGTAGCCGATGTCCGGAACGCAGTCGACGATCTCTTCGCCGTCCAGTTGCAGGATGATGCGGAATGCACCGTGAGCCGAAGGGTGGTTCGGGCCGAGGTTGAGGAACATGTAGTCCTCGTTCTCGCCGGAACGCTTCATGCCCCAGTCTTCCGGACGGAAGCGGGCGGCTTCCTCTTCCAGTTGCTGTTTGGCCAGGCTCAGGCTGTACGGGTCGAACTCGGTGGCGCGAGCCGGGAAGTCCTTGCGCAGCGGGTGACCTTCCCAGGTCGGCGGCATCATGATGCGGCTCAGGTGCGGGTGGCCCGGGAAGTCGATACCGAACATGTCCCACACTTCGCGCTCGTACCAGTTGGCGTTTGGCCAGATGCTGGTGATGCTGGGCAGGCTCAAGTCGCTTTCGGACAGCGCGACCTTGATCATCACGTCGCTGTTACGTTCTACCGAAAGCAGGTGGTAGAACACGGTGAAGTCAGCGTCGGGCAGGCCGCGACGGTGAGTGCGCAGGCGTTCGTCGACACCGTGCAGGTCGTAAAGCATGGAGTAGGGCTTGGCTACCTGGCGCAGGAACTTCAGCACCTCGACCAGGTGGGCGCGCGCGACCCACAGCACCGGCATGCCGGTACGGGTCGGTTGGGCCGTGAAGGCTTCGGCGCCAAAGCGGTTGTGCAATTCTACGACGACGTCTTGGTCGTCAGCCTTGTAAGGCGGGATGTACAGAGCGGTGTCTGCAGTCATAGGTCTCAATCACTTCGGTCAACGTACAGAATCAACCCGAGTCTTGTCTTTTTTATAAGAAGAACGGGATGGATCAGACTTCGTCGGGGCTGCGCAGGTTGGTGACCTGGATACGCTGTTCGCGGCGCTGTTCCTTTTGCGACGGCATTTCGGCGCGATACACGCCTTGATCACCGACGACCCAGGAAAGAGGACGACGCTCCTGGCCAATGGATTCCTGCAGCAGCATTAAGCCTTGCAGGAAAGCCTCTGGGCGGGGCGGGCAGCCGGGCACGTACACATCGACAGGAAGGAACTTGTCCACGCCCTGTACCACAGAGTAGATGTCGTACATGCCACCGGAGTTGGCGCACGAACCCATGGAGATGACCCATTTGGGCTCAAGCATTTGCTCGTAGAGACGCTGGATGATCGGTGCCATCTTGATGAAGCAAGTCCCGGCAATAACCATGAAATCCGCCTGACGCGGCGATGCCCGGATGACTTCGGCGCCAAAGCGGGCGATGTCGTGGGGCGCCGTGAAGGCGGTGGTCATTTCCACATAGCAGCACGACAGGCCGAAGTTGTATGGCCACAGGGAGTTTTTACGCCCCCAGTTGACCGCACCATTCAGCACGTCTTCCAGCTTGCCCATGTAGATGTTCTTGTGGACTTGATCTTCTAACGGATCGGAAACGGTTTCCCGTTTGCCGATTGGATACTGCTCGTTTGGAGCATCCGGGTCGATCCTGGTGAGATTGTATTGCATCGCCAAAGCCTCATTGTTTTAGCTTCGCTTGCCGGTTACGACGACCTTCAGGAGCCCAATCAAGCGCTCCAACCCGCCATAGGTAGACAAGACCTGCCAACAGAATTGCTATGAAAACGAGAGCTTCGACGAATCCGGTCCAGCCGCTTTCGCGGACGGACACAGACCAGGCAAAGAGAAAAAGGGCTTCAATGTCAAAGATCACGAAGAGCATCGCGACCAGATAGAATTTTGCGGAGAGGCGCAGGCGAGCACTGCCTGTAGGCAGCATGCCGGACTCGAAAGGTTCGTTCTTGCTGCGACCCCAGGCCTTGCTTCCCAGCAGGCTTGAGACACCGAGCATGAAGGCGCAAAGACCGACAACACCCAAAAGGAAAATGGCGAAGCCCCAGTTGTGGGCAATCAAACCTGTCGTTTCGGGCATGCTGGCAGTCCTTAGATAGAGAGCAAAGGTCTCTGTGCTTGATAAAGAGTGAGTCCGTGACGATATGTCGCAGCGGGAGCATCGGATTGATTTTATGTGTAAATACTTGGCAAGTAAATTTTCTACATCAAAATTATTTAATGAATTAATCGCACAAGGCATCTAGTCATGGCTGTGAGGCCTACAGGCCGGGCCTTGCCAAGGTTTTCACTAATTATCGGGGTAAATAGTGAAAAGCAATAAAAGGTAATTTGAATGATAATTGATATCATTTGAAAGGGCGTTTGATAGTGTGTCGAGGCATGCCGTGGTCCGGTTCTGTTTTTATTAACACATTACAGTTGTATCACTGCAAACCGTATCAAGGCTTGTCCCGGATCAATGCGCTCGGCTTGCACATGCAAAACAGGCCACCCTGGGGTGGCCTGTCCGCTCAACTGCTTGCCTGGGTGATCAGTGGAACTGTTCTTCCTCGGTAGAGCCTTTCAGTGCAGTGACCGATGAGGTGCCGCCCTGGATCACGGTGGTCATGTCGTCGAAATAGCCGGTTCCCACTTCCTGCTGGTGAGCCACGAAGGTGTAGCCCTTGGCGGCGTCGGCAAACTCCTGCTCTTGCAGCTTGACGTAGGCAGTCATGTCGTTGCGGGCATAGTCATGGGCCAGGTTGAACATGCTGTGCCACATGTTGTGGATGCCTGCCAGGGTAATGAACTGATGCTTGTAGCCCATCGCCGATAGCTCGCGCTGGAATTTGGCGATGGTCGCGTCGTCCAGGTTCTTCTTCCAGTTGAAGGACGGCGAGCAGTTGTACGACAGCAACTGGTCCGGGTATTCCTTCTTGATGGCTTCGGCGAAGCGCCGGGCTTCGTCCAGGTCCGGCTTGGCGGTTTCACACCAGATCAGGTCCGCATAAGGCGCATAGGCCAGGCCGCGGGAGATGGCTTGATCCAGGCCGGCACGCACTTTGTAGAAACCTTCATGGGTGCGGTCGCCAGTGACGAAAGGCTTGTCGTAAGGGTCGCAGTCGGAAGTCAGCAGGTCGGCGGCGTTGGCGTCGGTACGCGCCAGGATAATCGTCGGCACACCTGCAACGTCGGCAGCCAGGCGCGCTGCGACCAGTTTCTGCACGGCTTCCTGAGTCGGCACTAGTACCTTGCCGCCCATGTGGCCGCATTTTTTGACGGACGCCAGTTGATCCTCGAAATGCACCCCGGCAGCGCCTGCCTCGATCATGCTTTTCATCAGTTCATAAGCGTTGAGCACGCCACCGAAGCCGGCTTCGGCATCGGCCACGATTGGCGCGAAATAATCGATATAGCCTTCATCGCCCGGGTTCTTGCCGGCTTTCCACTGGATCTGGTCGGCACGGCGGAACGAGTTGTTGATACGCTTGACCACGGTGGGAACCGAGTCCACCGGATACAGTGACTGATCGGGATACATGGATTCGGCAGAGTTGTTGTCGGCGGCAACCTGCCAGCCCGAGAGGTAAATCGCCTGTATGCCTGCCTTGACCTGCTGCACTGCCTGGCCGCCCGTCAGGGCACCCATGCAGTTGACGAAGTCCTTGTCCGGGCGGAAAGACGGCCTGGCACCTTGAGTGACCAGATTCCACAGCTTGTCGGCGCCCATTTTTGCGAAGGTGTGTTCAGGTTGAACCGAGCCACGCAGGCGGACGACATCAGCAGCGGAATAGGTACGGGTCACATTTTTCCAGCGCGGATTTTCAGCCCAGTCTTTCTCGAGAGCCGCTATTTGTTGTTCGCGTGTCAGTGCCATGGTGATAAACCTCATTGTCAGGTTTTGGTTGGAAGATCCTGCTCCGCCAAAACGCCCCGTTTATCGAAGGCACGGTAGATGGCTGCTCGCCTGTCAGAGGTCGGCAATCAAGCGGTGGCGACGGGGCGCGAAGTGGTCGGGAGGGAAGTTGGAGGTCGATACGACTCAAGGGGCAATCGGGCTCGTGGATGCCTTTTTGCCTCGCTCGAAAAACTCTGCCGATCAACCGCTAACGCTTGCGTCCCTCGGGACAACTTCGTTCCAGTCGTAACCTCGTCAAACTGCCTTGTGGGCAATATCGACAGGAATCGGCTCAGGCTTAGAGCTTCGATCCTGAGGCTTTTTGACGGCCTCTGATTAGCGGGAGCGAGGCAATCATGCCTCGCTCTTTTTTACCCGTCAAACGTTTTGTAGTGCTTTTTTGTGATCACTACATATTTGTTTGAATGCGACCGCCGGGTCACTAAAAGGCCCGTGGGTACCGGGTTTAGAGCCAGTGCCGATCATTCAAGGCTTTCAACCTTGACCCGCAGAATCATGTCGTCGCGACCCTGGGTGGAATAGCGTTGCGCAATTCCCCTTTGGTCGGCCACCGATTGATCGCTGGAGCCAGCCAGGGTGATCCATTCCCCCAGGCGTCCGCTGACCTGGCTATCGGTGCTCTGCACCTTGATGGCGTCCGGACGTTCCTGGCTCATGCGGTCGCGATTGGTGCTGATGTTCAAGTGCACGATATCGCCGGTAACGCTGGCCGTTACGTAGAAGCCTTGGGTGACATTGCGGTATTCGGTGTTGCTTTCGGGGTAGCCATAAGCATCCGTGCGAGTGGTAGTCAGGGGAATGCTTTGCCCGGTCTGGATCAGTGCCGGTGTGCCTTCAGTGGCCTGTACCTGCTGCACGCCGCCTTCGCGACTGGAAGTGCCGTAGCTGATGATTCGAGTTGCATTGCCGCCGTTGCTGGTGCGAGCTGCGCTGTCGCTGGTGTCGACGCTGATGAGCAGGCGTCTGGGGGCGGTATCCAGTTGCGATAGCAGGGCGCGAAGTTCTTCGATCTTGCGCGATTCTGCGTTGACTATCAGCTGATTGCCGTAGGCGCTGACAGTGCCGTCTGCTCCCAGAAAGGATTTGGCGACCGGCAACAGGTCCGCGCTGGTGCGGTAATTGAGCGGGACGACTTCGGTGGCGGCCAGCGTGCAGGCGCTGAATGCGACCAGCAATGAGGTGAGCAGGGTACGTAACAGCATGTCCAATCTCCGCGAGGGGCGCGTAAAGCCTGAGTGTGCCACTTTGTCGGCCTGGGGTGGGGCAAGTTAAGTAGTGGATGGCAAAACGCCCCGGCATTCCTTGTTCCAGCATAGTCAGGCTGGAAGGAAATGACGGGGCGTCAGGTTATGTAGTGCGCTGAAAAACGCCTACATATCGGTCTGGATCAGACCTCGCGTACCATGTCGACGTGCGGCAGTCCGGCTTCGAGAAACTCGTCGCTGACCACGGTAAAGCCAAAACGCTGGTAGAACGCAACGGCCTGGACCTGTGCGCTGAGTTTTTGCTGTCGCAGGCCGCGCGTCTCTGCTTCGGCGATGACGGCGGTCAGCAGCATTTCTCCGGCTTTCAGGCCGCGCCAGTCCTTGAGGACCGACAGGCGACCGATTTCACCATCCGGCAGCAGACGGGCTGTACCGACCGCATAATCGCCTTCACGGGCGAGAAAGTGCACGGCGTCGATATCTTCCGAGTCCCATTCCAGTTCGGGTGGTACCGATTGCTCGGCAATGAACACGGCTTCACGAATACGCCGGATATCGGCGTTATTCCTCTGCCAGTCCGCGACGGATACGGTGATTTTATTCATCGGCAAATCCCAGGCTTCCTTGTTTTACGAGTTCGCAAAGTAGATTGCGACCTTCTTCATCGGCCAACCATTGGCCGAGGTTTTCGCTGTGCAGCGAATCGGCTGCACAGATCAATTTGAGCAGTTCGCGCAGGCTGCCCGGCAGAAGACGGCTTTGGCCACTGGCAAACAGTAGCAGATCGTCATCAACTTCTGACCAGGCCAGACGCGCACTTGGATTACGAACAAGAATGGCGCCCTGTTCCAGGCTGTCCAGCAGCTCTGTTTCTTCCAGTTCCGGGCCGACGACCAGCTCCGGATAGCGTGGCTCGGTCATGAACTGGCCGAACCAGGTCAGCAGCAGGCGCTCATCGCCCATGTGCTCGGCCAGCAGGGCCTTGAGACGATCCAGCGAGTCGCGCTGGATCTGGTGCGGATCGCTGACCGGTTGTGCGTCGGCGTCGGTGTAGCGTTCTTCATCCGGAATGAACTGGCTGAGGAAGTCCGTGAAGTGGGTCAGCACTTCTGCAGCGCTCGGCGCACGGAAACCTACCGAATAGGTCAGGCAGTCATCCACGGCCACGCCGCAATGGGCAAGGCGGGGTGGCAGATACAACATGTCGCCGGGTTCCAGGGTCCACTCTTCGGTGCTCTGGAAGTCAGCGAGGATGCGCAGGTCGGCGTGTTGCAGCAGAGGGCTCTCGGCGTCGCACATCTGGCCGATCTGCCAGTGACGCTTGCCGTGGCCCTGCAGCAGGAACACGTCGTAGTTGTCGAAGTGCGGCCCGACGCTGCCACCCGGTGCGGCATAGCTGATCATCACATCGTCGATGCGCCAGCTTGGCAGGAAGCGGAAGTTCTCCAGCAGTTCGCTGACTTCCGGAACGAACTGATCCACGGCCTGGACCAGCAGGGTCCACTCGCGCTCGGGCAGCTTGCTGAAATCGTCCTCGGCAAACGGGCCGCGACGCAGTTCCCATGGGCGCTCGCCGTTTTCGATAATCAGACGGGATTCGACTTCTTCTTCCAGGGCGAGGCCGGCCAGCTCGTCAGGATCGATCGGGCTTTGGAAGTCCGGCAGCGCCTGACGGATCAGGAGGGGCTTTTTCTGCCAGTAATCACGCAGGAAAACACGCGCGCTCATGCCGCCCAGAAGTTGAAGAGGAATATCAGGATTCATTTGTAAGCCCTTGAAATGAAAACGCCCGGCACAGCCGGGCGTGTGCAAAGTTGTTACAGGTCAGATGCGCTTGGCTTGTGCCACGGCATTGCCGATGTAATTGGCTGGCGTGAGTTTCTTCAACTCGGCCTTGGCCTCGGTTGGCATGTCCAGACCGTCGATGAAAGTTTGCAGCGCTTCTGGGCTGATGCCCTTGCCGCGTGTCAGTTCTTTCAGTTTTTCGTACGGGTTCTCGATGTTGTAGCGACGCATCACAGTCTGGATCGGCTCGGCCAGGACTTCCCAGCAGGCGTCCAGATCGGCAGCGATGCGTTGTTCGTTCAGTTCCAGCTTGCTGATGCCCTTGAGGCTGGCCTCATAAGCGATAACGCTGTGTGCAAAGCCCACGCCCAGGTTACGCAGGACGGTGGAGTCGGTCAGGTCGCGCTGCCAGCGGGAGATCGGCAGTTTGCTCGCCAGGTGCTGGAACAGGGCGTTGGCGATGCCCAGGTTGCCTTCGGAGTTCTCGAAGTCGATCGGGTTGACCTTGTGCGGCATGGTCGACGAGCCGATTTCGCCAGCGATGGTGCGCTGCTTGAAGTAGCCCAGGGAGATGTAGCCCCAGATATCACGGTCGAAGTCGATCAGGATGGTGTTGAAGCGGGCAATGGCGTCGAACAGCTCGGCGATGTAGTCGTGCGGTTCGATCTGGGTGGTGTACGGGTTGAAACCCAGGCCCAGCTCGTCTTCGATGAAGGCGCGTGCGTTGGCTTCCCAGTCGATATCGGCATAGGCCGACAGGTGCGCGTTGTAGTTGCCGACCGCGCCGTTGATCTTGCCCAGCAGTGGAACGGCCGCGACCTGAGCGATTTGACGCTCCAGGCGGTAGACGACGTTGGCCAGTTCCTTGCCCAGGGTGGTCGGGGAGGCTGGTTGGCCGTGAGTACGCGACAGCATCGGTACGTCGGCGAAGCGCAGGGCCAGCTCGCGGATGGCTTCGGCGGTCTGGCGCATCAGCGGCAGCATCACGTTGTCGCGACCTTCGCGCAGCATCAGGGCGTGGGACAGGTTGTTGATGTCTTCACTGGTGCAGGCGAAGTGGATGAATTCACTGACCTTGTCCAGCTCGGGCAGCTTGGCGGCCTGTTCCTTGAGCAGATATTCCACGGCCTTGACGTCGTGGTTGGTGGTGCGTTCGATTTCTTTCACGCGCTCGGCGTGTTCCACGGAAAAATCTTCGGCCAGGACATTGAGGATGGCATTGGCTTGCGCGGAGAACGGCGGTACTTCGGTGATTTGCGGGTGTGCTGCCAGACGCTGGAGCCAGCGAACTTCAACCATCACGCGAAAGCGGATCAGACCGTACTCGCTGAAAATAGGGCGCAGGGCCTGGGTTTTGCCGGCGTAGCGGCCATCAACAGGGGAAACCGCAGTGAGCGAAGAAAGCTGCATGGGGTGGTCTCGAACAGTCGGGCATCGAAAAGGGGCGCATATCATACATGAAATTTCAGTCCGACTGGATCGGACTGACCAGCGTTGATAGCGTCGTGCCTGGTGGTAAGGGTCGCTGCTGGGTGGCGGTTCAGCCGTGCATCAGCGGATAGAGTTCTTTCAATAACTTGCGTCGGCTGAAGACCAGTTGCCAGCGGTGGCCGCCAACTTGTCGCCACAGACGTGCCGAGCGAATACCGGCCAGCAACAGGGCGCGGATCTTCGAGGCGTTGTTGGGTTGCTGCAGGTTGCGCATGTCGCCATGCACCTGGATACGCTGGCGCAGGGTGCTCAGGGTGTCCTGATACAGCGCACCGGTAGCGGCGATCACGTTTTCATGGGCGATGCCAAAATGTTCGACCTGAGACTGGATCTGCGGCAGGCGCTTGCCGATCACTTCCAGCATGTCTTCACGTTTGGCCAGTTGCCGCTCAAGCCCCAGAATCGACAATGCATAGCGCAGCGGTTCACGCTGCAGGGTCGCGGGGTCGCGCTCCAGGGCGCTGGCCATGGCGCGGTAACCTTCACGCAGGTTCAGGTCGTCGCCGCCATAGACGTCCAGCGTGTCCTTGGGGTCCAGCACCAGCAGGCTGCCGAGCATGCAGCTCAGCCCGGCTTCGCTGACCTGACCGGTCTTGGCGATCCTGTCGACCAGCAGGGCGGCCTGGAATACGCCGCCCAGAGCGATCAGTTGCTCCTGAATAGGGGTCATCAACGCTTGTCCTTGCTCTTCCAGGGTTCGGCAATCTCGATCACGCCGCCCCCCAGGCAGATTTCGCCGTCATAGAACACCACGGACTGACCGGGTGTCACGGCGCGCTGCGGTTCATCGAATAGGGCGCGGTAGCCATCTGCGGTCTTTTCCAGCGTGCACTGCTGGTCACCCTGGCGATAGCGTACCTTGGCGGTCAGTTTCTTCGGGCTGCTCAGATCGATCGGGTTGACCCAGTAGATCTGCGAGGTGACCAGCGCCTGAGAAAATAACCAGGGATGATCGTTGCCCTGGCCGACGATCAGTTCGTTGTGTTCCAGATCCTTGACCAGCACATACCACGGATCATCGCTCGCGTCCTTCAGGCCGCCGATACCCAGGCCCTGGCGCTGGCCGATGGTGTGGTACATCAGGCCGTTATGGCGGCCGATGACTTCGCCTTCGGTGGTCTTGATCTCGCCGGGCTGGGCGGGAAGGTACTGGCGCAGGAAGTCTGTGAAGCGGCGCTCACCGATAAAACAGATGCCGGTGGAGTCCTTTTTCTTGGCGGTCGCCAGGCCATGTTTCTCGGCGATGGCGCGTACTTCCGGCTTTTCCAGTTCGCCGACCGGGAACAGCGTCCGGGCGATCTGCTCGCCACCGACGGCGTGCAGGAAGTAGCTCTGGTCCTTGTTCGGGTCCAGGCCCTTGAGCAGTTCGGTACGGCCGTCGATATCGCAGCGGCGTACATAGTGGCCGGTGGCGATCAGGTCGGCGCCCAGCATCATGGCGTAGTCGAGGAAAGCCTTGAACTTGATTTCCCGGTTGCACAGGATGTCCGGGTTGGGCGTACGGCCGGCCTTGTACTCTTCCAGGAAGTGTTCAAAGACGTTGTCCCAGTATTCGGCGGCGAAGTTCGCGGTGTGCAGCTTGATGCCGATCTTGTCGCACACGGCCTGGGCGTCTGCCAGGTCTTCGCGGGCAGTGCAGTATTCCGTTCCGTCGTCTTCTTCCCAGTTCTTCATGAACAAGCCTTCCACCTGATAACCCTGCTCCATGAGCAGGACAGCGGAAACGGAGGAGTCCACGCCGCCGGACATGCCGACTATGACGCGCTTGTTTTCTGGGTTGCAGTGGGCTGGATCACGCATGGGGATTCAATGGGTGGCCTTGAAAAGGACGCGATTCTATCAGGCTGAGCGTCACGAGTCTCACGCCTTGTCGCGCAGCAGGGCAAGACTGAAATGTTCGGCATTCAGATAATCGTCGATACAGCGCAGGACCAGCTCGCTGCGCCAGCGATCCTGTTGTGCCATGAGTTCGTCGCGGGTCAGCCAGACCGGCCCAACGATGCCTTCGTCCAGTGTGTACTCGGGATGATGACGCAATGCCTTGGCCGCAAAGCAGATGCGCTGGTAAGTCACGCCATTGCTGGGCGCGGTGTACAGGTAAATGCCGATCACGCTGGTCAGTTCGACGTCCCAGCCGGTTTCTTCCAGGGTTTCGCGAGCTGCCGCCTGCTGCAGGCTTTCATTCGGGTCCAGATGGCCGGCAGGTTGGTTGAGTACCGATTTTCCGCCCTTGAGTTCTTCGACAAACAGGAAGCGGCCCTGATCTTCGACAATCGTGGCTACGGTAACGTGTGCGTGCCATTGCATAGGATTGCTCTCATTGCTGGCTGTAGAGGAGGGTGAGTATAGGTTTTACGACTTTCCCGGGGCCCGGAATGCACAAGCCCCGGTGCGTGGCCGGGGCTTGTGCAGGTTCGACGCTATCAGGCGTCTGGCCGGTTTGCTCTTACAACGCGGCGATGGCTGCGTTCAAGGTTGCGCTTGGGCGCATGGCCTTGCTGGTCAGCTCAGGGTTGGCGAAGTAGTAACCGCCGATTTCCACTGGCTTGCCCTGTACAGCGTTGAGCTCGGCAACGATTTTTTCTTCGTTGTCGGTCAGGGTCTTGGCCAGTGGGCTGAACTGCGCCTTGAGGGCAGCGTCGTCGTTTTGCGCAGCCAGAGCCTGTGCCCAGTACAGGGTCAGGTAGAAGTGGCTGCCGCGGTTGTCGATGCTGCCGACTTTACGCGAAGGCGACTTGTTGCGATCCAGGAACTCACCGGTAGCCTGGTCCAGGGTCTTGGACAGAACCAGTGCTTTCGGGTTGTTGTAGGCGTTGCCCAGATGCTCGAGCGAAGCGGCCAGGGCCAGGAACTCGCCCAGCGAGTCCCAGCGCAGGAAGTTCTCTTCGACGAACTGCTGAACGTGCTTCGGTGCCGAACCGCCAGCGCCGGTTTCAAACAGGCCACCGCCATTCATCAGCGGCACGATCGACAGCATCTTGGCACTTGTGCCCAGTTCCATGATCGGGAACAGGTCAGTCAGGTAGTCGCGCAGTACGTTACCGGTTACCGAAATGGTGTCCTTGCCGGCGCGGGTGCGTTCCAGGGTCAGCTTCATGGCTTCGACCGGCGACAGGATCTGGATGTCCAGGCCTGAAGTGTCGTGGTCGCGCAGGTACTTCTGGACTTTCTCGATCATCACGCTGTCGTGGGCGCGGGCCGGGTCGAGCCAGAAAATGGCTGGTGTGTTGCTGGCGCGCGAACGGTTGACGGCCAGTTTTACCCAGTCCTGGATCGGCGCGTCCTTGGCCTGGCACATGCGCCAGATATCACCGGTCTCGACGTTCTGTTCCATCAGCAGGTTGCCCTGGCTGTCGGTCACGCGGACCACGCCATCGGTCTTGATGTGGAACGTCTTGTCGTGGGAGCCGTACTCTTCGGCTTTCTGTGCCATCAGGCCGACGTTCGGCACGCTGCCCATGGTGGTTGGGTCGAAAGCGCCGTTTTTCTTGCAGTCTTCGATGACCGCCTGGTAGATGGTCGCGTAGCAGCGATCCGGGATCACGGCCTTGGCATCGTGCAGTTGACCGTCGGTGCCCCACATCTTGCCGGAGTCACGGATCATGGCAGGCATCGAGGCGTCGACGATGACGTCGCTAGGTACGTGCAGGTTGGTGATGCCTTTGTCGGAGTTGACCATCGCCAGTTGTGGGCGAGTGGCGTAGACCGCCTGGATGTCTGCCTTGATCTCGGCTTGTTTTTCAGCTGGCAGGGCACTGATGCGGTCGTACAGATCGCCGATACCGTTGTTCAGGCTGAAACCGATTTCTTTCAGGACGTCGGCGTGCTTGGTCAGCGCATCCTTGTAGAACTCGTCGACGATCTGACCGAACATGATCGGATCGGAGATTTTCATCATGGTGGCTTTCAAGTGCACCGAGAACAGCACGCCTTGTTTTCTGGCGTCTTCGATTTCGGCGGAAATGAAGCTGCGCAGGGCATTCTTGCTCATGACCGAGCAATCGATCACTTCGCCTGCCTTGACGCTGGTTTTTTCCTTGAGAACGGTAGCTGTACCGTCCTTGGCGATCAGTTCGATCTTGACGCTGTTGTCAGCCTCGACCAGAACGGCTTTCTCGCTGCCGTAGAAATCGCCGCTGCTCATGTGTGCGACGTGAGCCTTGGAGTCAGCAGCCCATGCGCCCATCTTGTGCGGATGCTTGCGCGCGTAGTTCTTGACCGACAGCGGGGCACGACGGTCGGAGTTGCCTTCACGCAGAACCGGGTTCACGGCGCTGCCCTTGACCTTGTCGTAGCGGGCACGGGTTTCTTTTTCAGCGTCGGTGGACGGCGCTTCCGGGTAGTCCGGGATCTTGAAGCCCTGTTCCTGCAGCTCTTTGATGGTCGCCTTCAATTGAGGGACGGAGGCGCTGATGTTCGGCAACTTGATGATGTTGGCTTCTGGCGTGGTCGCCAGTTTGCCCAACTCGGCGAGATGATCCGGCACTTGCTGATCGGCGCCAAGCGATTCCGGGAAGCTGGAAAGAACACGGCCTGCCAGGGAGATATCACGTGTTTCGACGTCGATATCGGAGGAGGCGGTGAAAGCTTCGATGATTGGCAGGAGCGAGTACGTGGCGAGTGCCGGAGCTTCGTCAGTGAAGGTGTAGATGATCTTCGAGCGGTTGGACATTGGTATTAACTCTCTGTTTTGCTGAGCATGCACAAAATCTCGATATGCGCAGGGTATGCACTCTTGCCCACAGTTCTGTCATGGGCCCAAGTCGAGGTTCATTCGCGGTGATGTTGGGTGCATCAGTCGAGCGTCAAGCTGTCGGGCGTAGTAGCACCCGACGCATATGAAGGCTGAAAGTCCGCTTGCAGACAGTGTGAAAGTACTGCGTTCGGTCATGCTGCATTGAAAGCAGGCCTGACCTTCGCTCACTACGTTTTCATACCAGTCTGAGCAGCTTTGGCCTTTATGACTCTACGGTCACGTCGCGAGTATATCAAACCCTTGGCGCCAAGCATTAATGCTATGCGTGCTATCGAATCGCGACTATTCGCCGTTGGTCGAAGCGACAGGCTCAAGCCTGGGTTTTTCGGGGCTTTGAAGGTGTCCCGGACTGGCGGGCTTTGCCGGTGCCTGCAGGGCTGACTACGCTCAATGGCTGTCAGGATGTCCACTCAGCCCCGCACCGGAGTCCAGCATGACATATCAGAAAATAAGAATTCCCGCCGTCGGTGAGAAGATCACTGTCAACGCAGACCACTCCTTGAATGTTCCCGATAACCCGGTCATTCCCTTTATTGAGGGCGACGGGATCGGTATCGACATCACGCCGGTAATGATCAAGGTGGTCGATGCCGCAGTCAGCAAGGCCTATGGCGAAAAGCGCAGGATTTCATGGATGGAGGTCTACGCCGGAGAAAAGGCGACCCGAATCTACGATCCGGACACCTGGCTGCCTCAGGAAACCCTGGATGCGGTGAAGGAATATGTGGTGTCCATCAAGGGGCCTCTGACCACGCCGGTCGGCGGCGGCATTCGCTCGCTGAACGTTGCCTTGCGCCAGCAACTGGACTTGTACGTCTGTCTGCGCCCGGTGCGCTGGTTTGAGGGAGTGCCCAGCCCGGTCAAAAGACCCGGCGATGTCGACATGACCATCTTTCGGGAAAACTCCGAAGACATTTATGCCGGAATCGAGTGGCGGGCAGGTTCTCCCGAGGCGGCCAGGGTTATCCGCTTCTTGAAGGAAGAAATGGGTGTGACAAAGATTCGCTTCGATCAGGACTGCGGGATCGGGGTCAAGCCGGTTTCCAGAGAGGGAACCCGGCGCCTGGCGCGCAAGGCTCTGCAATATGTTGTCGATAATGATCGCGATTCGCTGACCATCGTGCACAAAGGCAACATCATGAAGTTTACCGAGGGGGCCTTCAAGGAGTGGGCTTACGAGGTGGCGGCCGAGGAGTTTGGTGCGAGCCTGCTGGATGGTGGTCCATGGATGCAGTTCAGAAATGCTCGAACCGGCAAGGATGTGATCGTCAAGGATGCCATTGCCGATGCCATGCTTCAGCAGATTCTGTTACGTCCGTCTGAATATGACGTCATCGCCACGCTGAATCTCAACGGCGATTATCTTTCCGATGCGCTGGCTGCCGAGGTTGGCGGGATTGGGATTGCCCCTGGCGCGAATCTTTCAGACACCGTGGCAATGTTCGAGGCGACCCATGGTACGGCGCCAAAATATGCCGGCAAGGATCAGGTCAATCCGGGTTCGCTGATTCTCTCGGCCGAAATGATGTTGCGACATATGGGATGGGTTGAAGCTGCCGATCTGATTATCAAAGGCACCAATGGCGCGATTTCCGCCAGAACTGTTACTTATGATTTCGAGCGTTTGATGGAAGATGCCACGCTGCTGTCATCGTCGGCATTCGGCGATGCATTGATTGCGCACATGTAGGGGATGCATTGCTGACCAGCAGCCAGTTCAGTTATCTGAACTGGCTGTTTTTCATGGCTGGCGTTTGTGGTGGTCTACCTCAGGCCGACACATTAGCTGGCTTTGATGTTGCGCTTGAAGCATCTGCTGCCGTTGGAGCGCTGGTTACGGCTGCAGCCGAAATATTCACGGCATGTAGTCCTTTGGGGCCCTGAATAATCTCGAATTGGACCGGTTGGCCTGCTTTGAGCGTTTTGTAGCCATCCATTTGTATGGCCGAATAATGAGCAAACAGATCTTCATCTCTGCCATCGGCAAGAATAAATCCATAGCCTTTTGCATTATTGAACCACTTGACTTTACCGCTGAGCATAGCCATATCCCTCTGCAAAGGACTCCGTCAGGAGTATCATCCACCTCAATCCGCCTGGCCTAAAAAAATTTTGGTTGACTGCGCGGACCCTTTTTACCCAATGTGGGCTCTATTGTTTGTAACACCGTTTAGCTGATAGTCAAGGTCATGCGGCGGTCTAAGTGAAAACCGGTCGTCTGCGACTAATTTGTTCAATCCGCTCTTTACACGAACCTTTCTTTACCATGCATGCAATCAGCAAGATTCGACTAACATTCAATCAGGACGGTCCGCAGTCACACGAGGACGACTCAGCTGGCATTGCGTTGCAGGACGCCAAGCCCACCCTGCAGGCGCCACCCATGTACAAGGTGGTTTTGTTTAACGATGATTACACCCCAATGGATTTCGTCGTCGAGGTTCTTGAGGTGTTTTTCAACCTGAATCGTGAGCTGGCCACCAAGGTCATGCTGGCCGTCCATACAGAGGGGCGGGCAGTATGCGGATTGTTTACCCGCGATATCGCCGAAACCAAGGCAATGCAGGTCAATCAATACGCCCGGGAAAGTCAGCATCCACTACTCTGTGAGATCGAGAAGGACGGTTAAACGCCGGCCACTTGGGTATGAGGTGAAGCTATGTTAAACCGTGAGCTCGAAGTCACCCTCAATCTTGCCTTCAAGGAAGCTCGTTCAAAACGTCATGAGTTCATGACGGTCGAGCACCTCCTGCTGGCTCTATTGGATAATGAGGCTGCAGCCACTGTGTTGCGTGCCTGCGGCGCAAACCTCGATAAGCTCAAGCATGATCTGCAGGAGTTTATCGACTCCACAACCCCACTGATCCCCGTCCATGACGAGGATCGTGAAACCCAGCCGACGCTTGGGTTCCAGCGCGTGTTGCAACGTGCAGTCTTCCATGTACAGAGTTCCGGCAAGCGTGAAGTGACCGGCGCCAACGTACTGGTTGCGATTTTCAGTGAGCAGGAAAGCCAGGCCGTCTTCCTGCTCAAGCAGCAGAGCGTGGCCCGGATTGATGTCGTCAATTACATCGCCCATGGCATCTCCAAGGTTCCAGGGCATGGCGAACACTCTTCTGAAGGTGAGCAGGATATGCAGGACGACGAGGGTGGTGAGGCTTCTTCCTCAGGCAATCCTCTGGATGCCTATGCAAGCAACCTGAACGAACTGGCGCGCCAGGGGCGCATCGATCCATTGGTCGGTCGTGAGAGCGAGGTCGAGCGTGTCGCCCAGATTCTCGCGCGTCGTCGCAAGAACAACCCTCTGCTGGTCGGTGAAGCGGGCGTCGGCAAGACAGCCATCGCCGAAGGGCTGGCCAAGCGCATCGTCGACAACCAGGTGCCGGACCTGCTGGCAAGTAGCGTTGTCTACTCGCTGGACCTTGGTGCCTTGCTGGCCGGTACCAAATACCGTGGCGATTTCGAGAAGCGCTTCAAGGCGTTGCTCAACGAATTGCGCAAACGGCCGCATGCAATCCTGTTCATCGATGAAATCCATACCATCATCGGTGCCGGTGCTGCCTCGGGCGGGGTGATGGATGCCTCCAACCTGCTCAAGCCGCTGCTGTCTTCCGGCGATATTTGTTGCATCGGTTCGACCACCTTCCAGGAATTCCGCGGGATTTTCGAGAAGGATCGTGCTCTGGCGCGTCGCTTCCAGAAGGTCGATGTCTCCGAGCCATCGGTCGAGGACACCATTGGTATCCTCAGGGGGCTCAAGGGCCGCTTCGAGCAGCATCACAGCATCGAATACAGTGACGAGGCGCTGCGCGCCGCTGCCGAGCTGGCATCGCGTTATATCAATGATCGGCATATGCCGGACAAGGCGATCGATGTGATCGACGAAGCTGGCGCCTTCCAGCGCCTGCAGCCGGTCGAGCGTCGGGTCAAGTGCATCGATGTGCCCCAGGTTGAAGATATCGTCGCGAAAATCGCGCGGATTCCGCCAAAACACGTCAACAGTTCCGACAAGGAGCTGCTGCGTAATCTGGAGCGCGATCTCAAGCTGACCGTCTTCGGTCAGGATGCCGCCATCGATTCGCTGTCCACGGCCATCAAACTGTCCCGTGCCGGCCTGAAGTCGCCCGACAAGCCTGTTGGTTCGTTCCTGTTTGCCGGTCCTACCGGTGTCGGCAAGACCGAAGCGGCGCGTCAGTTGGCCAAGGCGCTGGGTGTCGAGCTGCTTCGTTTCGACATGTCCGAGTACATGGAGCGGCATACCGTTTCGCGTCTGATCGGTGCTCCTCCGGGCTATGTCGGTTTCGATCAGGGGGGGCTGTTGACCGAAGCCATTACCCGCCAGCCGCATTGCGTACTGCTGCTCGATGAAATCGAGAAAGCGCATCCGGAAGTCTTCAACCTGCTGCTGCAGGTCATGGACCACGGTACGCTCACCGATAACAACGGGCGCAAGGCGGATTTCCGCAATGTGATCGTCATCATGACCACAAACGCGGGTGCCGAGTCTGCGGCGCGTGCCTCGATCGGTTTCACGCATCAGGACCACTCGTCCGATGCAATGGAAGTGATCAAGAAGAGCTTCACGCCGGAGTTCCGCAACCGCCTGGACACCATCATTCAGTTCGGTCGTCTCAGCCACGAAGTCATCAAGAGTGTTGTCGACAAGTTCCTCACCGAGCTTCAGGCGCAACTGGAAGACAAGCGTGTGCTGCTTGAAGTGTCCGACGCAGCCAGAAGCTGGCTGGCCCAGGGTGGCTACGATGCCGCAATGGGTGCTCGTCCGATGGCTCGCCTCATCCAGGACAAGATCAAGCGTCCCCTGGCCGAGGAGATCCTGTTCGGAGAGTTGTCCGAGCACGGTGGTGTGGTGCATATCGATATCAAGGATGGTGAGATCACCTTTGATTTCGAAACCACGGCAGAAATGGCCTGATGGCAGCCTTGCCCGGCACTCGCTGATGAGTGCCGGACAGCCAGACAAACAAAAACGCCCGGCAGATGCCGGGCGTTTTCGTCAGTACTAGCTTAACGGGCGCGGTAAGTGATGCGCCCTTTGCTCAGGTCATAAGGCGTCAGTTCGACGCGGACCTTGTCACCGGTAAGAATACGGATGTAGTTCTTGCGCATCTTGCCGGAGATATGCGCGGTTACGACGTGCCCGTTTTCCAACTCCACACGAAACATGGTGTTGGGCAGGGTGTCGACGACAGTGCCTTCCATTTCGAAGCTGTCTTCTTTCGACATGCAGTAAAGCCCTCGGTATACAAATGAGTGGCCCGGTGCAAGTGGCGCCAGGCAAAAGCGGCGTGCATTGTGCCCGAAAAAACCTGTTTAAGCCAAGGGCTTCAATACAGAGTGACCCATCTTTGATTGGTTAACAGCTCGATGGGGCGATATTGGGTCTTGTAATTCATCTTTTTACAGTTCTTGATCCAGTACCCCAGGTACACGGCATGTAGTTGAAGTCTGGCCGCTTCGGCGATCTGCCACAAAATGGCATAACGCCCCAGGCTGCGCCGTTCTTCATCGGGTTCGTAGAAGGTATAGACCGCCGAAAGACCGTTGGGCAACAGGTCGGTCACGGCAACCGCCAGCAGGCGTTGTTCGACGCGAAACTCATAGAACCGCGAGAAGGGCAGGTCACGGACCAGAAAAGTGGAGAACTGGTCGCGACTGGGCGGGAACATGTCTCCATCGGCGTGGCGTTGCTCGATGTAGCGCTGGTAAAGATCGAAGTATTCTTCGGTAAATACGGGCTTGGTGCTGCGCACCTGAATATCGGTGTTGCGTTTGAGGATGCGTTTTTGCTGCCTGTCGGGCACGAACAGGTTCACCGGGATGCGTGCAGGCACGCAGGCGCTGCAATTCTGGCAGTGCGGGCGGTAAAGATGGTCGCCACTGCGACGAAAGCCCATGTCCGACAGGTCGGCATAGACTTGAACGTCCATCGGCTGGCTGGGGTCCAGAAACAGAGTGGTCGCCTGCTCTTCAGGCAGGTAACTGCAGGTATGGGGTTGAGTGGCATAAAACTTAAGCCGCGCCAGCTCTGTCATGATCGCCCCCGTTATCAGAATCCATGAATAAGAGTGTATGCCAGCCTGTCAAACTCGCCTAGGCAACCAGTCGGCGTTATTCGGTTGATCGAGATGCTTGTGCAGATAGTCGGCAAACGTCTGGCGCGGGATTGAGCGGGCACCGAAGCTGTGCAGATGCTGGGTCGGCATCTGGCAATCGATCAGCACAAAGCCCCAGGCATGCAGGCGTTCGGTCAGCGTGGCGAAGCCGACCTTTGAAGCGTTGTCGGCACGGCTGAACATGGACTCACCAAAAAACAGTTGGCCCATGGCCAGGCCATACAGCCCGCCAACCAGCGCGTCCTGCTCCCAGACTTCGACACTGTGCGCGTGTCCGCGTCGATGCAGCTCCATATAGGCGTCCTGCATCGCTCCGGTTATCCAGGTTTCGTTGGCGTAACTGCGCGGTTCGGCGCAGGCCTGGATGACCGCTGCGAAGTCCTGGTCGAAGGTCACGCGATAACGTTCCTGGCGCATGAGTTTGCCGAGGCTGCGCGACACATGAATTTCGCCGGGCGGCAGCACCGTACGCGGGTCGGGCGACCACCAGAGAATGGGCTGGCCGTCCTGGAACCATGGAAAGCAACCATGCCGGTAAGCCTGGATCAGTCGGTCGGCAGACAGGTCGCCGCCTGCGGCAAGCAGGCCGTTGGGTTCGCGCAGGGCTTTTTCCAGTGGCGGGAAAACAAGGCTGTTGCGTTGCAACCAGGTCAGCATGGCATCAGTACTTCGCGGCAGGGGAGGGCGGGCACAGGTGTTGGTGTGCAACTCTGTACGATAAATGCGGTCACAACCGATCGCCATTATGGTGTGTGTCGTCAGGTTTCGGTAGTGCAGGCAAAAGATGGCGGGCGGATCGTCACTGATCTTCTGTCCCGCTGATAGAATCATGTCATAAGCCTTTGTCACAAAAGAGAATGCATGCTCAAATTGAATGTCATGAGTGAGGCTCTGGTCTCCGGCGCCGATCCTTGTGGAAAAACGCCGATCATGCGGGCTTTAAAAGCAGGTAAGGCGAGTTTTCCTACAGACCTTGGGACTTACAAAGCCTTACAATGCCTGCTTTGCGCGTTATCATTCAGGTCATCTGCTTTGCGGGTGTTTCAGAGGTTCGCGATCCCGTTTTCGGCGCCGGTTGGCCGATACTATTCAGTAGCCGTTCATAGTCAATCAACGAGATGGTCGCGCTTGAGCGCAGGAAATAAAGCGTTTTGAAAAAATCCACCACAGCACCAGCACCCAGCTCTGTTCCGCTCTGGCGGCAGCAACTGCATTATCGGCTCAAGGAAGGTGCACTGATCGCCTTTGGTGCCTTGTGCCTGTACCTGATGATGGCCCTGTTGACCTACGATCAGAACGATCCGGGCTGGAGCCACACCAGCAGCTCCGCTCAGGTCCAGAATGCTGCCGGCCGTGCGGGTGCCTTCTGCGCCGATATCCTGTTCATGGTCCTGGGCTACTTTGCCTATATTTTCCCTTTACTGCTGGCCATCAAGGCCTGGCAGGTCTTCAGCCAGCGCCACGAGCCCTGGCAGTGGAGCGGCTGGCTGTTCTCCTGGCGTCTGATCGGCCTGGTATTCCTGATCCTGGCGGGCGCGGCACTGGCGCATATCCATTTCCACTTCGCGGCGGGCTTTCCGGGCTCGGCGGGTGGGGTGCTGGGTGAAGTGCTCGGCGATCTGGCCAAGAAAGCGCTCAACATCCAGGGCAGCACACTGCTGTTCATCGCTCTGTTCCTGTTCGGCCTGACGGTATTTACCGATCTGTCCTGGTTCAAGGTCATGGACGTCACCGGCAAGATCACCCTGGATCTGTTCGAGCTTATCCAGAGTGCGGCCAATCGCTGGTGGATCGCCCGTAGCGAACGCAAGCAGATGGTGGCGCAATTGCGCGAAGTCGATATGCGCGTCGACGAGGTGGTCGCCCCAGTCGTCAGTGATCGTCGCGAGCAGGTCAAGGCCAGGGAGCGCATTATCGAGCGCGAGGAATCCCTGAGCAAACACATGACCGAGCGCGAAAAGCATGTGCCCGCGGTCATCGCTCCGACACTGGCCAAGGCGCCCGAACCGAGCAAGCGTGTCCAGAAAGAGAAGCAGGCGCCACTGTTTGTCGACAGCGCCATCGAAGGCACATTGCCGCCTATCTCGATTCTCGATCCGGCCGAAAAGAAGCAACTCAACTATTCGCCTGAATCGCTGGCTGCCGTGGGCCATTTGCTGGAAATCAAGCTCAAGGAGTTCGGTGTCGAGGTTTCCGTGGATTCCATCCATCCGGGGCCGGTGATTACCCGCTATGAAATCCAGCCTGCCGCCGGGGTCAAGGTCAGCCGCATTTCCAACCTTGCCAAGGACCTTGCCCGCTCTCTGGCCGTAACCAGCGTCCGGGTGGTCGAGGTCATTCCCGGCAAGACCACGGTCGGTATCGAAATTCCCAACGAAGACCGGCAGATCGTGCGCTTTTCCGAGGTGTTGTCCTCGCCCGAGTACGATAACGCCAAGTCGCCGGTCACCCTGGCGCTGGGGCATGACATCGGTGGCCGTCCGGTCATCACCGATCTGGCGAAGATGCCGCACCTGCTGGTCGCCGGTACCACCGGTTCCGGTAAGTCGGTGGGCGTCAACGCCATGATCCTGTCGATCCTGTTCAAGTCCGGTCCGGAAGACGCCAAGCTGATCATGATCGACCCGAAAATGCTTGAACTGTCGATCTACGAAGGCATTCCGCACCTGCTTTGCCCGGTCGTGACCGACATGAAGGATGCTGCCAACGCCCTGCGCTGGAGCGTTGCCGAGATGGAGCGCCGCTACAAGCTGATGGCGGCCATGGGCGTACGTAACCTTGCCGGCTTCAACCGCAAGATCAAGGACGCCGAAGAGGAAGGCAACCCGATTTCCGACCCGATGTATCGTCGTGAAAGCATCCATGACGAAGCGCCATTGCTCACCACCTTGCCGACCATCGTGGTGGTGGTCGACGAGTTCGCCGACATGATGATGATCGTCGGCAAGAAGGTCGAAGAGCTGATTGCACGTATCGCGCAGAAGGCGCGGGCAGCCGGTATTCACCTGATTCTGGCTACCCAGCGTCCGTCGGTGGACGTCATCACCGGTCTTATCAAGGCCAACATCCCGACGCGAATGGCGTTCCAGGTGTCGAGCAAGATCGACTCGCGGACCATCATCGACCAGGGCGGTGCCGAACAATTGCTGGGCCACGGTGACATGCTGTACATGCCGCCCGGCACCAGTCTGCCGATTCGGGTGCATGGCGCGTTCGTTTCCGACGAGGAAGTCCACCGTGTTGTGGAAGCCTGGAAACTGCGTGGCACGCCAAACTACAACGACGATATCCTGGCTGGCGTCGAAGAGGCCGGTAGCGGCTTCGATGGCGGTAGCGGCGAAGGCGGTGAAGACAGTGAGAGCGATGCCTTGTATGACGAGGCCGTGAAGTTCGTTCTTGAAAGCCGTCGTGCATCGATTTCAGCCGTGCAGCGCAAGCTCAAGATTGGCTACAACCGTGCAGCGCGCATGATCGAGGCGATGGAAATGGCCGGTGTCGTGACGTCCATGAATACCAACGGCTCGCGTGAGGTCATTGCGCCCGGCCCGATGCGCGACTGATTGACAACCCCGACGCCGACAACATGTCAGACATGCTGTCGGCGCTACATGAATCCAATGAGGAATCCCATGCGTCTTATCCGCATGCTGTTGGCAACTGCACTGACTTTCTCCGCGATCCCGGCGCATGCCGACAGCAAGGACGTGGCGCGACTGACCCAGTTGCTGGAAAAATCCCAGACCCTGACCGCCCGCTTTTCCCAGTTGACGCTCGATGGCAGCGGCACACAATTGCAGGAAACCTCGGGTGAAATGGCCTTGCAGCGTCCAGGCCTGTTCAACTGGCACACGGATGCACCGCAAGAGCAACTGATGGTGTCCGACGGCAAGAAGGTTTCGCTCTGGGACCCGGATCTGCAACAGGTGACCATCAAGACCCTGGATCAGCGTCTGACCCAGACGCCGGCCTTGCTGTTGTCCGGTGACGTGTCGAAGATCAGCGAGAGCTTCGATATCACTGCCAAGGAAGCGGGCGGCGTGATCGACTTCGTGCTCAAACCCAAGACCAAGGACACTCTGTTCGACAATCTGCGCCTGTCTTTCCGCAATGGCATCATCAACGACATGCAGTTGATCGACAGCGTTGGCCAGCGCACCAATATCCTGTTTACCGGCGTCAAGGCGAACGAGCCGATTGCGGCCAGCAAGTTCAAGTTCGATATTCCCAAAGGCGCCGATGTCATCCAAGAGTAAAAAGGCCTGAACCCGGATCATGGACCTGTTTCGTAGCGAACCGATAGCTCAGCCACTGGCTGCACGTTTGCGTGCCACCAATCTGGATGAGTATGTCGGTCAGGAACACCTGCTCGCTCACGGCAAGCCTCTGCGCGAGGCGCTGGAGCAGGGTGCCCTGCATTCCATGATCTTCTGGGGGCCGCCGGGCGTGGGTAAAACCACCCTGGCGAAGCTGCTGGCCAAGGTGTCGGACGCGCACTTTGAAACGGTTTCGGCGGTGCTGGCCGGGGTCAAGGAGATTCGTCAGGCGGTCGAAGTGGCCAGGCAGCAGGCCGGGCAATACGGCCGTCGCACGATTCTGTTTGTCGATGAAGTGCACCGCTTCAACAAGTCGCAACAGGATGCCTTCCTGCCGTATGTCGAAGATGGAACCCTGATCTTCATCGGTGCGACCACTGAAAATCCCTCGTTCGAGCTGAATAACGCCTTGCTCTCACGGGCGCGGGTGTATGTGCTCAAGAGTCTTGATGAAGCGGCATTGCGCAAGCTGGTGCATCGGGCGTTGAACGAAGAGCGTGGCCTGGGCCAGCATCGCCTGAGCCTCAGCGACGAAGGTTTCGAGATGCTGATGGCCGCCGCCGATGGTGACGGCCGGCGTATGCTCAATCTGCTGGAAAACGCTTCCGACCTTGCCGAGGATGGTTCGCAGATCAGTGTCGATCTGCTGCAAAGCCTGCTGGGCGACAGTCGTCGTCGCTTCGACAAGGGCGGCGAAGCGTTCTACGACCAGATATCCGCGTTGCACAAATCGATTCGTGGCTCCAATCCGGATGCAGCCTTGTACTGGTTCGCGCGGATGATCGATGGCGGTTGCGACCCGCTGTATCTGGCGCGGCGTGTGGTGCGCATGGCCAGTGAAGATATCGGCAATGCCGATCCACGTGCCTTGCCGCTGTGCATGTCGGCCTGGGATGTGCAGGAACGCCTGGGCAGCCCGGAAGGTGAGCTGGCGGTGGCTCAGGCCATCGTTTATCTGGCCTGTGCGCCGAAGAGCAATGCGGTATACATGGGCTTCAAGGCCGCGATGCGCGAAGCCACCGAGCACGGTTCGCTCGAGGTTCCGCTGCATTTGCGTAACGCGCCGACCAAATTGATGAAGCAACTGGGCTATGGCGAGGAATACCGCTATGCCCACGACGAGCCCGATGCCTATGCTGCCGGTGAAGACTACTTCCCCGAAGCACTTGAGCCGCGTCAGTATTACCAGCCAGTGCCGCGAGGCCTGGAGCTCAAGATCGGTGAAAAGCTCAAACATCTGGCGGCACTCGATGCCGCGAGCCCTCGTCAACGGAGAAAGTAGTGATTCAAACGATTCTTGCGGTGTCCGTTGCCGGTATCGCTGGTACATTATTGCGCTTTGCTGCAGGAACCTGGGTAAGCGCCAACTGGCCGCGGCATTTCTATACGGCAACCCTGGCGGTGAATATCGTCGGGTGCCTGATAATCGGCGTGCTTTACGGCCTGTTTCTGATTCGCCCGGAAGTGCCCATCGAAGTTCGTGCCGGCTTGATTGTCGGCTTTGTAGGCGGTCTGACGACCTTTTCATCCTTTTCACTGGATACGCTGCGCCTGCTGGAAAGCGGGCAAGTACCTCTGGCCCTGGGCTATGCAGGTATCAGCGTGTTCGGCGGGCTGCTCGCAACCTGGGTTGGCCTGTCCCTGACCAGACTTTGATAGACGAGAGAACGATATGCTCGATTCCAAACTGTTACGTACCCAACTTCAGGACGTAGCGGATCGCCTGGCTTCCCGTGGCTTCACACTGGACGTAGCGCGCATCGAATCGCTGGAAAACCAGCGCAAGACGGTACAGACCCGCACCGAACAGTTGCAGGCCGAGCGTAATGCCCGTTCCAAATCTATTGGTCAGGCCAAGCAACGCGGCGAAGACATCGCGCCGTTGATGGCGGATATCGACCGCATGGCCGAAGAACTCGGCAACGGCAAGAAAGAGCTGGACGGCATTCAGTCCGAACTGGACGCCATGCTGCTGAGCATGCCGAACCTGCCCGATGCCTCGGTACCGGTCGGTGCCGACGAAGACGAAAACGTCGAAGTGCGTACCTGGGGCACGCCTGCTTCCTTCGACTTCACTGTTCAGGATCACGTTGCCCTGGGCGAGAAGTACGGCTGGCTGGACTTTGAAACCGCTGCCAAGCTGTCCGGCGCACGTTTTGCCCTGCTGCGCGGCCCTATCGCCCGTCTGCATCGCGCCCTGGCGCAGTTCATGATCAACCTGCACATCAACGAGCACGGCTATGAAGAGGCCTACACGCCTTATCTGGTCCAGGCGCCTGCCTTGCAGGGCACCGGCCAGTTGCCCAAGTTCGAGGAAGACCTGTTCAAGATCTCCCGCGAAGGCGAGGCCGATCTGTACCTGATCCCGACCGCCGAAGTGTCGCTGACCAACATCGTTTCCGGCGAGATTCTCGACCCGAAACAACTGCCGCTGAAATTCGTCGCCCACACGCCATGCTTCCGCAGCGAGGCCGGTGCCTCGGGCCGTGATACCCGCGGCATGATTCGTCAGCACCAGTTCGACAAGGTCGAGATGGTCCAGATCGTCGCGCCGGATCAATCCATGGAAGCGCTGGAAAGCCTGACCGGCAACGCCGAGCGTGTCCTGCAATTGCTGGAACTGCCTTACCGCGTACTGGCTCTGTGCACTGGCGACATGGGTTTCAGCGCTGTCAAAACCTATGACCTCGAAGTGTGGATTCCGAGCCAGGACAAGTACCGCGAGATTTCTTCTTGCTCCAACTGCGGTGATTTCCAGGCGCGTCGCATGCAGGCTCGCTGGCGCAACCCGGAAACCGGCAAGCCGGAGCTGGTCCACACTCTCAACGGTTCGGGCCTGGCAGTAGGCCGCACACTGGTTGCGGTGCTGGAAAACTATCAGCAGGCTGACGGTTCGATCCGTGTCCCTGAAGTCCTCAAGCCCTATATGGGCGGCATCGAGGTTATCGGCTAAATGGAATTCCTGCCGCTGTTCCACAATTTGCGTGGCAGCCGGGTACTGGTCGTCGGTGGTGGCGAGATTGCCTTGCGCAAATCCCGCCTGCTGACCGAAGCCGGTGCACTGTTGCGAGTGGTCGCACCCGACATCGAGGCACAGTTGGGCGAGCTGGTCGAGCGCAGCGGTGGCGAATTGATTTTGCGCGGCTACAGCGAGGACGATCTCGACGGTTGCGTGCTGGTCATCGCCGCCACCGACGATGAACCGCTCAATGCCCGGGTTTCCCATGAGGCACGGCAGCGCTGTGTGCCGGTCAATGTGGTGGATGCGCCTGCATTGTGCAGCGTCATCTTTCCAGCCATTGTCGACCGTTCACCCTTGGTGATTGCGGTTTCCAGTGGCGGTGATGCGCCTGTTCTGGCTCGTTTGATCCGTGCCAGACTGGAGACCTGGATACCTTCTACCTATGGTCAGTTGGCAGGGCTTGCTGCGCGCTTTCGCAATCAGGTCAAAGGCCTGTTTCCGGACGTGCAGCAGCGCCGGGCATTCTGGGAAGATGTTTTCCAGGGCCCAATCGCCGACAGGCAACTGGCCGGGCAGGGCAGTGAAGCCGAACGGCTGCTGATCGCCAAGATCGCAGGCGATGCGCCCAAGGCGCAGGGCGAGGTGTATCTGGTCGGCGCCGGACCGGGCGACCCTGATCTCTTGACCTTCCGTGCCTTGCGTCTGATGCAGCAGGCCGATGTGGTGCTGTACGACCGTCTTGTGGCGCCTGCGATTCTTGACCTTTGCCGCCGTGATGCGGAACGGGTCTATGTCGGCAAGCGGCGAGCCGATCATGCATTGCCTCAGGATCAGATCAATCAGCAACTGGTCGATCTGGCCAGGCAGGGCAAGCGCGTGGTGCGCTTGAAAGGCGGTGATCCGTTCATCTTTGGCCGTGGTGGTGAAGAGATCGAGGAACTGGCTGCCCATGGCATCCCGTTTCAGGTCGTGCCGGGCATTACCGCAGCCAGTGGTTGCGCGGCATATGCCGGGATTCCGCTGACCCATCGCGACTATGCCCAGTCGGTGCGTTTCATCACCGGGCATCTGAAAGATGGCACCAGCAATCTGCCCTGGAATGATCTGGTCGCGCCTGCGCAGACCCTGGTGTTCTACATGGGCCTGATCGGGCTGCCGATCATCTGCGAGCAATTGGTCAAGCATGGCCGCTCGGCGGATACGCCGGCTGCGTTGATCCAGCAGGGCACAACCTCAAGCCAGCGCGTGTTCACTGGCACTCTGGCCAACCTGCCGCAACTGGTGGCAGAGCATGAGGTTCATGCTCCGACACTGGTGATCGTCGGTGAAGTGGTCCAGTTGCGTGAGAAACTTGCCTGGTTTGAAGGCGCACAATCCAGCGTCTGACGGTTACTCCGGATAGCCCGCGTGCGGGCTATCCATCCCTCCGCTCAAACTCCCTCGCTGTTCCAGATTCCCTTGCCAGGCAAGCGCTGTCGGTCATGGCTGGCCTCGAAGTTCAGGGCCGGACCTTTCGGGATGACGCCCGTCGGGTTGATGGTGCGATGGCTGGCGTAGTAATGACCCTTGATGTGCTCAAGGTTCACGGTTTCGGCAATTCCCGGCCATTGGTACAGCTCGCGTAACCAGTTGCTCAGGTTCGGGTAATCGGCAATGCGCCGCAGGTTGCACTTGAAGTGGCTGTAATAAACCGCATCGAAACGCACGATGGTGGTGAAAAGCCGGATATCCGCTTCGGTCAGGTATTCGCCCGCCAGATAACGCTTTTCGCCCAGCAGCTTTTCAAGAACATCCAGCTGGCTGAACAAGGCATCGAAAGCTTCTTCGTACGCGCCTTGCGAGGTGGCAAAGCCTGCCCGATACACACCGTTATTCACGGTCGGGTAAATCTGCTCGTTGAGTTGGTCGATTCTCGCTTGCAGGGCATCCGGATACAGGTCCAGGTGATTGCCTGTCAGCTCGTTGAATGCCGAGTTGAACATGCGGATGATTTCCGCCGACTCGTTGCTGACGATACGTTGTTGCTGTTTGTCCCACAGCACCGGCACAGTAACGCGCCCGGTGTAGACAGCATCATCGGCGGTGTAGCGCTGATGAAGGAATTGCAGATGATCGAGACTGTCGCCGGTTGAGCCTGTCTGTGTGTCGAAGGTCCAGCCGTTTTCCAGCATCAGCCAGCTGACTGCCGAGACGTCGATCAGGCTTTCCAGGCCTTTGAGCTTGCGCAGGATCAATGTCCGGTGCGCCCATGGGCAGGCCAGCGATACATACAAGTGGTAGCGGCCCGCTTGTGCAGCAAATCCACCTTCACCTGTTGGACCAGGGTTGCCACTGGCGGTTACCCAGTTGCGGCGCTGCGCGTTTTCGCGCTGGAAAGCGCCGTCCTTGCTGCTTTCGTACCACTGGTCATGCCAGCGTCCTTCGATGAGAAGGCCCATGTCTGACTCCAATCTGTAAATGAATATAGGTTGTGAGTCAGTCTAATCGAGTTGGTTCGACGAAAAAGCGCAAAGAATGGCCTTGCATGATCGAATAGTTCGATAGATTAAAGGGCCTTGTTACGAAGCTCCCAGAAACTCTCGGCTTGCGCGAAAGCTTCTTCGCGCTCAATACCCAGGCCGCGCAGGGCAAGGGCAATGGTCGAAATCAGCGCAAGTTGCGGGTAGCTATCCTCTATTTCGCCACGCCACAGGGCCACCAGTTGTTGTGGGTCCAGCGTTGCGGGTTTGACATGGCGCCTGGGCGAAAGGGCCGGCCATTCCTCATCCCAGCCTTGTCCGTTGCTGGTGCCATACAAGTGGCTGATGGTATCGGGGTTGATCTCAATCTCGCCGCCATCACCCTTGATCACAATCGCATTGTCGCCCAGCAGCGTGCTGGCCTCGCGGTGCACGCTTTGATAGCCCGGATGAAAGATGCTCTGCAGGCCGCAGCGGGCATGCAACGGGTTGAGCACCCGAGCCAGGGAATGGATCGGCGAGCGCAGGCCCAGGGTATTGCGCAGATCGATCATGCGCTGCAACTGCGGAGCCCAGTCGCCCAGCGGAATGAACGCCAGATTGTGTTGCTCCAGAGCGCTTTCGACCGCCTGCCAGTTACGGCACAGCGGAATATCCAGCAGGCCGAGCAATTGTTCAGTGTAAAGCCGTCCGGCGGTATGTGCGCCGCCGCCATGCAGCAGCACCTTTATGCCGTTCTGGGCCAGGCACTTGGCGGCCAGCAGATACCAGGGCAAATGGCGCTTCTTGCCGGCGTAAGTCGGCCAGTCGATATCTACCTGCAACGGCGGGGCTGTCAGGCGTTCGCGTACTGCCTCGGTGAAGCCGGCCAGTTCTTCCGGGCTTTCTTCCTTGTGGCGTAGCAGCATCAGGAAGGCGCCGAGCTGGGTGTCTTCTACCTGTTCATCGAGCAGCATGCCCATGGCTTTGCGGGCTTCTTCGCGAGTCAGGTTGCGGGCGCCGCGTTTGCCTTTGCCCAGAATGCGGACGAATTCGGCAAATGGATGTTCGGCAGGTGTTTCGGTGACGAGCGGGGAATAATCGTTCATATGCAATTGGTCGGCTTCGGCAGGCCCGCCAGCTTGGCGGCCAGTTTGGCGGGAGTGCCATTGAACAGGCGGTTGAGATGCATGCTATTGCCTTTCTCCGGCCCAAGCTTGAGGGCCGTGTATTTGATCAACGGGCGAGTGGCGGGCGAGAGCTGGAATTGCGCATGGAACTCCCGCAACAGTTGCAGGATTTCCACATGCTCCGGGCTCAGCGCTATGCCTTCTTCGCCAGCCAGTGCCTGCGCGACTTCCAGCGACCAGTCGTTGAGGTCCTGAAGAAACCCGTCTTTATCCAGAGCAATGCTGCGCTCGGCAACGATCAACTGTTTCATAGCCAGGTATTGACCTTGTCGAAGCGGATCGACAGCTCGACGAAACCCGGATAATCGACGCCGGTGACACCGTCGGGCAACTGCAGATTTCGGGCGCTTATATCTTCATCCAGCGCAAACAGCCTGAGAGCGGGCATATGCTTTTCCAGCGCCAGCAAAGGGGCGCAGGACGGCATCAATGCGTAAGTCGCATCTCCGCAGAGCAGCAGGCCGTCATCCGGCCTCAGCAGGCTCAGGCAGCTATCCAGGCGCGTGTCGGCAAACGGCGAGTGAGAGAGAACGTGCAAGGTAGCCATCAGATCGTTATCACTTGATCGTAGCGGTCCACAAGAGCCGATAGCTCGGATCTTGCGGACAGCTGATTGATTTCGGTATCCAGCTCAGTGCCAGGGATGCCGCGTTCTGCCAGGCTTTGCCCGCACGCATAGACCTCTTCGACACCAAATATCGACAGCGCCTTCAGGTTGGCAGTGAGATCCTTCTGTTGCAGCGCCGAGGCGTTTTGCCCGGGCCGCAACTGAAACACACCATCGTCCATGAACAGCAGGCCAACCGGCAGATCGTAGGCGCCGCCCGCCAGCACGATATCCAGCGCTTCACGCGCACTGGTGCCAGCCCAGGGTGCCTGGCGACTGATGATCAATAATGATCTGGCCATTTCAAGGTCCTCCGAAACAGATCAGTCGATCCGCCGATTGCACTGCGTCGTGCAACTGGCCCAGCCCGGACAATTCCCAGGGTTCAAGAAGGTTTGCGGCCGGACGCTGATAGCGTTCGGCTTCCTCTGCATTCAGCACGCCACGGCGCAAGGCGGCGGCTATGCACACCACGCCATCAAGCTGGTGCGCGGTGATGAAGTCACGCCACTGCTGCGGCAGATCCTGTTCATCCTGTGGGGTCACGGCATTGGCCGAAGCGCTGTGCACGCCATCCTGATAGAAAAACAGCCGCACAATCTCATGGCCGCCTGCCAACACCGCCTGGGCAAACAGCAGGGCGCGTCGCGAGGAGGGCGCATGGGCCGCGGAAAAAAGGGATATGGCGAATTTCATTGTCGGCTCTGTCAGCGGAACATGCGCAATGATAAAGAATTCAGGAAGGCTGGACAGCAAAAAGCCCGCGATGGCGGGCTTTTTGTTGAAACAGTTGCGATCAGGCGGGCTGCGATCAGTCGTCGCGGCTCATGATGCCGAAGATCTGCAACAGGCTGACGAACAGGTTGTAGATCGATACATACAGGCTGACAGTCGCCATGATGTAGTTACGCTCGCCGCCATGGATGATGGCACTGGTCTGGAACAGGATGCAGACGGAGGAGAACAGCACGAAACCTGCGCTGATCGCCAGTTGCAGCCCGTTGATCTCGAAGAACAGGCTGGCCAGCACCGCACCCATCAGGACGAAGAAGCCTGCGGTGATGAAACCACCCAGGAAGCTCATGTCCTTGCGGGTCATCAGTACATAGGCCGACAGACCACCGAATACCAGAGCGGTCATCGCGAACGCGGAGCTGACAACTTCAGCGCCGCCGGACATGCCCAGGTAGCGGTTGAGGATCGGGCCCAGCAGGAAACCCATGAAGCCGGTCAGGGCGAAAGTCGAAACCAGACCCCAGGCCGAGTCACGCAGCTTGTTGGTGAGGAAGAACAGCCCGTAGAAGCCGATCAGCACCACGAAAATGTTCGGGTAGCCGACGCGCATCTGCTGGGCGACGAAAGCCATTACGCCGCTGAACGCCAGGGTCAGGGCGAGAAGACCGTAAGTGTTGCGCAGGACACGACTAACCTCTAGCTGGTCGGCCTGCATGCCGGTTTTAAGGGCGTAATCCTGTTCGCGCATTGCGAAACTCCTTCCTGTTGAAATGTTGAGTTGCAAAGATCATAACAGAGGCGTTGCAACTGGCCACCCAGAGAGTTTGACAGCGTGTTTCATTCCGGTATTATGGCGCCCGCAACGCAAGTGGAGGTATGGCCGAGTGGTTTAAGGCAGCAGTCTTGAAAACTGCCGACTGTAACAGGTCCTAGAGTTCGAATCTCTATGCTTCCGCCATATTCGAGACGTCAAAGCCCTGATTATTCAGGGCTTTTTCGTTTCTGATACCTCCATTCATGCCCCCTCAAAATCACCTTTCGTTCCGAAACTTTTGCAGGCGTTCCGAAACTGGTACCTCTGTAAGGCTATTTCGTAGGGGTGACGATCTCCCCGACACGCCGATATACAATCTCCGTGATGCGCTTGTCGGAATGCCCCAGCAGCTTGCTGGCCACAGCCAGATCTTCAATCTCGCTCGCTGCTTTAGGTCGAATGTCCCGGAACTGGAAGGCTTTGATATCGGTGGCCAACTTGTGATCGAGGGCTTCGATTGCTGCCAGTGCAGCCTTTCGGCGAGCTTCGTCAAACCTCAAACGCAACATGGCCTTCGTAACATTTCGTCCGTCTTGGGTCACGATCAAGTATGGGTTGCGCACACCTCTCTCACGACGCTGCCTCAACAGGCGATCAATCAATAGGCCCAGCTCGTTCGGTCCTTGAGTATTGGTCAGCTTGATCCGTAGCTTCTTGGTGGTCTTGCCCTGATTTACCTGCAGATACTCTGCTATGGCGTCAGTTGCCCGCATTGAAAGGACGTCGGCCGGCCTCTGGGCACTGAGATAGGCCAGGTCCATGGCATCGCGTAGTTCGAGTGAGCCCTGGCTGTAGACGGCAGACCAGATTTCGTCAGTCGCGTAAAACTCCCTGGGCTTTTCCTTGTTCTTACGAACGCCCGTGACTGGGTTGTCGCAGGTGATGACACCCCATTCCCGGCCGGTGTTGTAAATGTGTGATAGGAGTGCCAATTCGCGGTTGGCCCGGACCTTCGCCGTCCGAGCATCTCGGTACTGTGCGCAGACTTGTGGCGTCACTGCCTCGGGTGGTGCATCAGCGAAAGCGGCTTGCAGTTGCTTAAGGGCCAGCCGGTTCTCACGCTGGGTGCTGGGCTTTTTGGTAGGGATGATGTCTCTATCGTAACGATCAAAAATGGGGCCGAGGAGCTTCATTGCTTTTGGTGGGGCTTTGCGGTCCAGCTTTGCCCATTCGATCTTTGCGACGTCCAGATCGGTTCCCAAGGATATTTCCACTTGCTTGCCGTCAGCGCTTTTCGCTGAGTAGAAGTAGCAGATGTAATCGGGTCCATTCTTGCGTTTGCGGACCCTCCGCAGCATGCGCGGCGGAAGATCACGATTTTGAGGTTTTCTAGGTCGCATGTTCTATCCCACACGCGAAAGATCAAGTGACCAGGTATCGGCCACGGCGTTGAAGGTAGTGGGGCGAACACCGGCCAGTTTGAGGCGGGCATACACTCGACCGACAACGGGGCGGCGTGCTCCGGTGAGGGTGTAGTGCCAGCCATGATCAGCGAGCCATGCGATTTGTTTGGAGGGTCGCCGATATCCCGTAATGCTTGCCAGTTCAGTCTCGGCAAGTGTTTCGGTCTGAAGGTCTGTGGCTGCGCTCATGCTGACTCCTTGGTATCCAGCAAGATGTCCATTTGGGAGGCGCCATTTGCAAGCGCTGCCTCAAGCCGGTGTTTTGCAATTGCGGCGTAGTCAGGGTTCAACTCACAGATGATTGATCGGCGTCCTTCCTGCATCGAAACAAGTGCTGTAGTGCCTGCGCCACCGAACGGATCAAGCACAAGGCCGCCCCGTGGAGCACCGGCAAGCACGCATGGTCTTATCAGATCGGGTGGGAAGGTGGCAAAGTGGGCACCCTTGTAGCCCCGAGTCGGTACAGTCCAGACGCTAAGCTTGTTCCTACTGGCAGCATCCCATTCGCTCTCGATGCGATCCGCCAGGTGCGTGCCCTTGCTTTGTCCAGGAATAGCTTGCTCGCGCTTTGAGTTATCACGCTGGAAACTGTCTCGTCTTGACCGTACTCCGCCTACGGCTTTCATTGGTCCATTTGTTTTACCTGGTACACGGTCGCTGCCTGCTTGGGCTTCAATGTCCTGTGCCCATCGTGCCGCGCTCGATTCTGCTGCGGGCTCCTTGATAGCCTGCATATCGCAGTGATAACTAGGTGACTTGCTGAGCAGGAAAATGTACTCGTGGGCCTTTGTGCAGCGGTCCCGAGTGGATTCCGGCATTGGGTTAGGCTTGTGCCAAATAATGTCTTGCCTCAAATACCAGCCGTCATCCTGTAAGGCGAAAGCCAGCCGCCAGGGGATGCCCATCATATCCTTGTGCTTGAATCCGTCATGTAATTTGCTTGAACGGCGCGCATGAGCTGTTCTCACGCAATTGTGTGGAACCTTGCGACCTCCGGTGCTGAGAGGGCCATTTGGCTTGCTTGCATAGCTGTCACCCATGTTCAACCAGAGCGTTCCGTCATCGCGCAGTACGCGATGCACTTCGCGGAAAGCTTCGACTAGGCGAGCAATGAATTCAGTTGGCGTCTCCTCCAGGCCTATCTGACCTTCCATTCCATAATCGCGAAGGCCAAAGTATGGGGGGCTGGTGACGCATGTCTGTACGCTTTGAGCGGGCAGCCTGCGCATCATATCGATGCAATCACCGATCATGATTTGATGATCGTTTGTCATGGCGTCACCTTCCGATCACGCTCGGCTCTAGCTTGTTGGCGTGCCTTGCTGCATTGTTCGTGGTTACCGTGAGGGCGTGGCCGGTTGCATTGATCACACATCACGTTGAGGTCGAGTGGTTGCATTGGGCGGCCTCGTACCCTGGTCTTGCGGCGAAGGGCGGTCATAGGTCCACCCCGTTGTCGAAGCCGTCATATTCGGTTGCTGCAGGCTGAACTTCGACTTTCTCTTCATGAATCCCGGACAGAGCAGCACGAGCAACAGAGCCATCTTCGATGAAATCGGGCTCGTCGCCGCACCAGAGGATGTTCAGCGGCTCACCGCTCACGGAGTCCCAGTTGTCGCTTTCAAAGTGGTAGTGCTCCCGGTCGGCGTAGAACTTGAGAGCAGTGCTCAGCCGCTCTATCTCTACCTGTAGGCGGGCGACTGTGGCTTGATGAGCGCCACGTAAGCGGTCGATTTCTTCAGCGACATGATCTCGATTCAGAAGCTCAACGACACCGTGACCAGCCATAGACCATTCTTCCGCAACGTCGAACTCTTGCGTGAACGAGTTTATTGCGGGGCCGTGTGTTTGCGCCCATCCATGCGCCTCGAAGATTTCCGGCTCTCCGACTGGCGCTTGAGAGCTACCTGTCATGCGCAGCTCAATCATCTGCCAGACCGGCTCGTACTCAGGCCAGTCGCTTTCGACGATCACGAACTGACGGACTGGCAGCAGATCCTCAAGCGCCTGCAGATGTTCAAGGAAGCTGTGCAGGGCGGCGAATGGCACTGCGCTCAGGTCTTTGCGCTTTATGACGATGTAACGGTTTTCGCGCTTGAAATTATTCATGCTCATTGGCCGACTCCTTGTTGCGATACGCTCAGGCCCACGGCCACGGGGCGAACCCAGACCGGCATGCTGCTGAGCATGAATGTTTCACCGGCCTCGGCCAGCAGTAGGGTGGTGCCCATGACGTCGCCGATGGCCTCTGCTGCGTCGGGTGGTACGGCATTACCGATTCGCTCACGCCACGCTTGATCACTGAGTCCGTCCAGTTCCAGCTGTTCCTCTGGCTTGACAAGGCTTTGCAGGGCTGCAAGTTCAAGGGTGGTGAATGGGCGGTGCCAGGTGCCGTCAAGGCTTTCGATGACGCAAGTCAGTCGCTCGTTGGCTGAGGGCAGGCGTGGATCTGCAACTGACCAGCGTCCGTTGTCCTGGCGTGCGCTGGCGGAAACTGCACCACATTGATTGTCCCATCCCACTACGCCGTAATGGCCGCCAGTGAGGTAGGCATCGCCCTTGGTGCGTTTCATCCCAGGTCGAGGATCTTGGACCGCAAAGGCTCCTTGGCCGGTTGTGCTACCTGAAATGACGGTTCGGGATGTGCCACCCCACTTGGCTACGTTGTACTTGGCGTGGCCGATACCAGGGTCGCGTGGGTCTGCAACGCTGAATGTACCTTGGCCTGGTGACTTGACCCCTATGACCGCACCGCTTGTGCCGGACCATTGGCGGACCCCGTACTGTTGGTATTGCAAGGCCCCGGATTTCGCCCGTGGGTCTGCGATCGAGAAGGCTCCATTTGTCGGCCGGCTGCTGAACGCCTCGGGCACGATGATCAGGTCTTTCAGGTAGCCGTCTTTGATCTCCAGATCATTCAGGCAGCGCCAGTCCTTGCCAGCTTCGACGAGGGCAAGGCGCACCCACGTTTTCCACTGCAGAGCTGGTACGCGGTGCATCGGTCCTGCCGCTTCGATATCGCCGGGCATGGGCATGCGCCCGAGGATCGAGCCGACCGACTTGAGGGTCTTCTGTTCGGGTTCGTACAGGAAGGGCGGCACCTTCTCGATGTGGCGTGCTACCAGCAAGAACCGTTTGCGGCTCTGGGCAAGTCCGCCGATCACGCCGCAGTCGTGGGTTGTCTCGGCGACGGCGTAGCCGTAGTGCTCAAGCACTTTATTGATCTGATCGAGCAGGTGGCGTCCGCGTGTTGCGAGGCGTGGCACGTTTTCAAAGACGATCAGTGATACGGGATCATCCTTCCAGGCCTCGCACATCAGCCAGATACAGCGCAGTGTCAGCTCGTTGAGGGCCTGGTATTTCGGTGTCAGGCTCATTGTCTCTGACAGCAGGCCGGACGCCCCTTTGCATGGGCTGGAGATGAATACGGCGTCTGGTCGCTCGTTGTTGGCAGCACGGCGAAGATCGGCGGCGGTTGCTTCTTTCCAGTTTGCGGGTGGCTCCTGGCCGTGGAAGCGAATGTATTGATCGCGGTTGAACAGGTCCATCAGCGTGCCTGGCACACCTGAGAGGCGTTCAAAGTCACGCAGGCCAGCAGGATCGACGTCTACGCCGCCTATACATTGCCATTCGGCTTGCACGTTGCCGACGATTGGTTTTGACTTGTTGAAACCTTTGGCACCGCCGCCAAGGCCACAGCACATGTGAAAGTGCTTGAAGATGCGCTTAAGCATTTGGCACCTCCAATGCTTGGCCCTTGATAGCGTTTAGCTGGTGTTTTAGGTGATTGCACTCAAGAAGGACTTCCAGCAACTGTTCGTTTGCAACATTGGAGTCAATGATCAGGGCTTCTGCGGTTTCTCGTAGGTTCGCGACGGTCTGATCCTGAGCGGCAATGCGCTTCTGAGCAGCCTCAAGCAGTAGCCACACTTCGGTCATGCCTGCGAACTCGGCAACGTGCCTCGGTGACATCTGTGCCCACTCTTCGGGACGGACATTGGTCAGGTCGGCAGGCCAGTACCTCCGGCCTTCTTCTGGTGGTGTTTTGTCGTGCTTGGGTTCTTGCTTATACCCCACGACAGGCTGCGCGGGCGGGCGTTCCTGAGCGAATAGCGGTGCATCGGGTGTAGCTGCCCGGCGCAGCTTTTCGTGGGGTATAAGTGCCTCGGCAGTGGCGCTGGTAAGAGCATTAATGCCTACTGCTTCGCAGCAGCTGTTTGTTTTTTGCGCGTCGACACTGGTGCTGCAGCAGAGCAAAGCGGTCGAGGATTCGGTGGTTGGCAGGTCAGTTGTTGTTCCGCTTTTCTCTGATGCTTGATTGCAATTTGGTTCTGCAGGCGCTGGTGATCGGTGATCCGCATTTTGGTGGCTGACCATTACGCAGCCTCCTTGACCAGATCGGCCAGTAGCAGTGCTCGCTCCGTGTCCTTGCGCAGTTGGCGCATGGCTGCGTGGCCGATCATTGCGGTCAGTTGCCGGTCGAATTCTTTGCGAAAGCGGGTCATTTCGCGCAGATCGGTCGTGGCTTTCGTGTGCGCAGCCTGCAGTGTTCCGGCTGCTTCTGGTGTTAGGCGAAGTGGCTGAATGCGGCGGCTCATGCTGCGTTCTCCGGCAGTTGGGCCTGGTGCGCTTTAGCCTTCAGTTTTGCTGCCAGATCGATGCATTCCTGTGCGGCTTTGCGGGCTTCGGTTGCCTTCTTGTTGGCTTTAAGTGCGCTGAAGGTTTCAGCGGCAAGCGTCAATATCGCTGCGTGCCTGTAGAGGGTTTTGAGATCTGTAGTGTCGAACCTGAGGGCGCTCGATACTTGATCGTGGAGTTTGAATTGCAGAGCCTTGATCTGATCCCAGGCGTTCGCTTTGGCGTGGAAAAGCTCTCGTTCCGCCTTGGCCAGATCGTTCTTGAGATCCTCGATCTCGGTTCTGGTATTGCCGTCCATTACTGCAGAATGGTTTCTGATGGCGTTGGCGATCCACGTCCGCCTCAACGACAGGACAAATGGGATCACGAGAACGAGTGCAAGTAGGAAGCCGATGATCATCGACGTTTGTGGGCTGGGCATGTGGTGTGCTCCTGGTGGTTTCGCTGGTGGTGGCAGCGATGAGTTCAGTTGGTCGAGTGGTTTTGCTGGATGGCCATGTCTTTGGCGTTGCGGAGTCCTTCACAGCCGCCAACGTCATAGCCGATGCTGTAACCGTCGTTGCGCCCCTCGCCATACCCTTCGGCATAGCCATCGGTGTATCCATAGGTCCGTCCACGCTGAAAACCGGCACCGTAGGTAAGTCCGATGATCAGAAGGGCGGCTATGAGTTGGCAGATCTGAGCGGTTGTCATCTGTTGCGCTCCTTGTGATGGGGCAGTTAGTCGGCTGTGTCGCTCTGTTGAGCGGCCATGTCTTCATCGGCCTTGTACGCCCTGATATCGATCAGGGCTGCGACGTGGCGGATGTGAGCAAACTTGGGTGCCTTGCGGCTTGTGTCCAGGGTCGTGATCGGGAGCGGTATGCGACCGCTTTCGATCTCGGTCACAAACGTCCGCTCGTTGAGGTTTCGGAAGTACTGCACGCGCAGCTTGTCCAGCGGTATGAGCACGTCACCGAAGGTGCGATAAAGCAACTCGATGGTGGCCGTATCGGGGGCAGGCATCAGGCGCAATAGGGGCTGGCTTGATTCTTTCATGCCGCTTTTGCCTTGGTGGGGACGACCTCTCTCATGTCTCTGAGTGTTTCTTCTGCAGTCCTTCCCCAACCAAACAAGTAGTTGCCATTGGGAAGCCGCATGCTGAGGTGAAGCGCTTGATGGATGGGGTTAGGGTCGTCGGCACTAAGCTCAAGAGTTACATTATTGTTGGTCGTCTTGAGGTCGCAGGCCAGACGCTCGATGATGGCAATAAGCTTGATCTGCTCTTGCTGCGTTGGGGTTGCCGGGGCGGTTTCGAGTTCGGCTGCAGTGCAGATGAGGGCAATTGACGATTCGATTATTCCCGGTGTTCGCTCTTGTGCTGGTGTGCGCAGCAGCTCGATGAGCTGGCGGTCAATCTCTTCATGATTCATTCGTTTTCTTCCGTTTAGGGTGATTCCAGGCGATCAGGCAGTGGCGTTTGGTCAGCTCGCGCAGATGCTCAGGTACTTCAAGGAGCGCTGCATTGCGCTCCTCGCGTGTACGCATGGCGACGATCTGGCGAGCGTATTCCCTAGGCCACGTCACGGTTGTCTACCGGTATGGCGGGTAGCTCCAGCCCCAGTTGTTCTGCAAGCCATGGGATTCCGGCTTGCTTGACACGTGTGGACTGGCTGTACTGCATGCCGAGCTGGTGGTGGAACCAACTGCTGTCCTTGGTTCGCAGGTACTCACGATCACGGGTCGGGTAGGCCGGTAGGTTCTTGTCATCGAGCAGATGCTTTTCCTGCATCAGCTTGATGAGCTTTGGCCTGGTGGTGCCGAGGTGCTTGGCGGTTTGCGCAAGAGTGCGTTCCATGTCAGCCCCTTACGCTGCATGCGCGGCAGGAGTCGCCACGCTCGCAAGATGCTGGATGGATTCGGCCACCTTCTCGTACATCTCAGCTTCGGTGCCGCAGACGGTGAAGCACTTGGTACGTGGCCGCTTTGTGCCGATGCTCATGATCGTGGTGAGGCCGGTGCGGGTCTTGGTGCGATGGATTGCGACCTGAATAGGGAGATCAAACCCCATGTCCAGGCTGATCGAGCCGCCATTGCGCACAAGCGCAAGGACTTGTTGCCTATGGTTGGCATCGAAACGCGCAAAGTCGCGATTGGCGTGGAGCATGCTCACCTGATCGACCGTGTTGGTTGGGTCAATAGGGCCGTTCGCGATCTCTTCGATAAAGTCCGCCAGCTTCAGGTGCATCTTCTTGTCATTTGGCAGGGTCAAGGAGTGGCGTTCGTTGCCCAATTCGATCGTGAACGCGGCTTCGGTTGGGCTACGTTCAACCTTAAGGCGGAATGGCAACACTTCACGCGACGGCGTTGATTTGATCGTGTGGCTGAAGGTTTCGCTCAGATTTACTTGGGCGTTAAGCAGCGTCAGCGTGCGGTTGTCGAGTTTGAATCGGCTCATGCTGCACGCCCTCCGCCGTTTGGATCAAAGGGGGTGGGGCTGAGACGTGCTTTCGCTTTGGAGATTGAGGGGATGTAAGTGCAGCCAGCCTGCTGGGCCAGATAGCGGACCTTGAGTATCCGGTCAGCGGTGACGGCTGCTACTGGGAGGGCGTGTATCGTTGCAGTGGTGTGCATGGTGTTGCCTCGCTCTGTGGTGGAAGAGTGAGGCAAGTAAACGATTTGTTTGGTTTTAGGTCAACACATTTTGTTTGTTTTTAGATGAGGGAGGGGCCTTTAAGGGGGCGAATCGTTGACCACCAGAATATCCGCCCCAGAATTAGGACTCGTTGCTCCATTATCTGATCGAAGTCATAGTCTTCGTCTGGATATTCGTTGGAGTTGAAGCTCCGCATCTTCATTCCGGTGGGTGTGCGTTGGAGAAATTTGATTCGCAAATGCCCGTCGTGGTCTATCGCATAAATTTCACCATCTATTATCCTCGTCATGCCCTTGTCGATGCCAACAGTGGCTCCTGAAAGGATTAGTGGATGGTTACTGTTGCCGATATTGGTCGCGAACACTGCGTTTGAGGGGTCGACGCCGCAAGTTCGTAATGTTGACCTTGAGAAACGAAGCTTTGGTCCCGTCATTTCTTGGACTTCAGTCCGGGCTGCTTTACCGTTGCCGGAAGATAATTCGACTTCCCTGTACAACCTCAGCTCGATTTCATCGTCATTCAAGGGTGTTTGTTGGTCCCATGGGACTAATGCTTCAAGAGCGTAGAGTGGCGAGTCATTGGCAGCAGGGCGTGGGCCATGCCGTTCGGTGGCTGCGGTCCGCATGGGAACATCTTTTCCTTCCAGCCATTCGCGCTCTACGACGAGTGTTAAGGCGACCTCGCCAGTCATGTATGCCGGTACGCCCCTTGACTTCCAGTTTGTAATGTTCTGCTCATTCTCTAGATCGAGCAGCCGGGCTAGCTGCGCTCCGGTTAGTCCTGAGTCGTCCAGCGCCTGGCGGAAGCGTTGCCCTTTGAGTTTTTGCGTTTGTTTGCTCATAAACGGAATGTTACAACGCTTGCATAAAAATTATAACAAACGTATTGTTTGGTTGTGTGATTCATTTTGTTTGCATGAGGTGGCTTCATGAGTGCGCCTGATAAGGTGTTCGATTTGATCGTGCAAGTAGCTGAGGAGGCAGGTAAAAGCCCATCGCAGCTTGCTCGAGAGTGCAAGATCAGCCCTCAGCGGTTTTTCAACTGGCGACGCCGGGGTGTGCCTGTAGCTCAGGTTCGGGTACTTGCAAAAGCTCTTTCTGGTCGGTTGCTGCCGCATGAGCTACGGCCAGATCTGCCTGAGATTTTCCCTGCGCCTGAAGGTATTGCTTCTGTAGCGGCAGCATAAGAAAAAAGGCGACCCCAAGGTCGCCCAGTTTCCCCCGACACGCGCCACCACAGCTGTATCGGGCCGCGATAGAGATCGGCATGCACACCACATGCATAAAGCTGCCGATCTTTACCGCGTCTTCCAAGGCACGGATGCCTTGGTGTTGCTGCCTTTTCCACCACAGATAGGGCAGCTGTTGCGCCAGAGGTGAAGGATGGATAGTTCACCTCGGCACAGCGCCGACTTCGATTTGCAGATCTCGACCGGCGTGTGACCCTCTCAAGCCACGCGGCAAATGTACCACCACTACATGCTGCGCGGCACTGGCAACTTATAAGGATTAATGCCATGAGCCGAACCGCTCTCAGCTGTATTGATCGGGCCAAGCGTGAAGTCTTGCCGCTCGATCTTGCTCTTTACCATGCTGCTCGGGACTATCCGGGCGGTGCCGCTGCAATTGCCGCCACCACAGGCCGTAATCCAACCACGCTGCAGCACAAGCTTTCGCCTACGCATCCAACTCACACAGTCAACATTCAGGAGTTCAGCGAGATCCTTGAGCTGACGAAGGATCGCCGCATTTTGGATGCGGTTCATGCTCTGGTGGGTGACACCATCTGGCAGGACCTCGCAGGCTGTTACACCGATGACATGCCAGAAACCCTGACGGTTGGTATTGCTCAGTATTTCCGTCAGGTCGCTGATCTGGCCGAGACGTGGGCCAAGCACATTGGTGATGGCTGCGTTGATGACGGCGAGTTGGCCGAGATACGGCTGCAAGTATTCCGCTGCATCCAGGGGCTGCTCGGCATGTACAACCGTGCTTCTTACGTCAATCAAACGACGAAGGGGGTGTCCCATGGCTGATGCTGCCGACTTCGCGAATGACCTGGTGCAGGAGCGCCTGGATCAGGCGCTTGCTGCGCGAAACGCTCGACCGCTTCCAACTGTTCATTCCTTCATGTTTTGCGAGTCCTGTGATGAGCCGATCCCTGCGGCTCGACGTCAGGCTATTTCGGGTTGTACGCATTGTGTTGATTGCCAGGCTCTGGCTGAGTTGAAGGGTGCGCGTCATGCTCGATGAGGTATTGGGGCAATTCGCAGATTATGGCCTGGAGCCTGATCAACCGCTGGTATATGGCAAGCTGACTCGTTGCAAGACATCGCAAGACAAGGGCAAGGAAAAAAACGGCTGGTACGTGGTACATGAGCATGTCACCGAGAAGAACGAGACGCTGATCTTCGGCAGCTTCGGTGACTGGCGCTCCGGGGAAACACAAAAGATAAAGGTCAAGGCTGGCCGCATGAGTCCCGAAGAGCGTGAGGTCATGCGCGCTCGGCAGGAGGACGCGAAGCGTCGCGCAGCCGAAACTGCTGCCAATGCTGCTCGTCGCGCAGCAAATAGGGCAGCAGGCATGTTCAAGCGTATGCCTGACAAGGGCAAAAGCGTTTATCTGGATCGAAAGCAGATTGTGGGTTTTCGTGTCCGGTACGCACCTCGGTCTGGTGCCTTCCTCGTTCCAATGAGCAATGCCAGCGACAGTATTGTTGGCCTGCAGGTGATCTATCCCGCGAAGCAGGAAGACACCGGACGGGACAAGACGTACTGGCCGTACGGCATGTCTAAAGAAGGTACGTTTCACTTGATTGGCCCGGAGCCTGATCCGGGAGAGCCACTGCTGATCTGTGAAGGCTACGCGACCGGCGCTAGCCTGCACATGGCGACCTCCTTCGGTGTCGCCATCGCATTCGACGCGGGCAATCTGCTCGCTGTCGCCAAGCTGATGCGGGATCGCTTCCCAGGCAGACCGATCATCATTTGTAGGGATGACGACTGGAAAACCAAACGCCCTAAAGGCGATCCGTGGAATCCCGGTGAAGAGAAAGCGAACAACGCTGCCCTGGTCGTTGGTGGTCAGGTCGTAGGCCCTGTGTTCTCTGGTGAGCGACACGACAAGTGGACTGACTTCAACGACCTGCACTGTGCTGAAGGCCTTGAAGCTGTTCGACGGCAAGTCTTGGCGGTTGTCAAACCACCCGCCGCTGGAGGCTGGAAAGATCAGTTAGCCCGAACTGAGAGCGGCGCATTGATCGCTCACATGCAGAACGTCGAGCTGATACTGGGCAACGACGAGCGCTGGGCGGGTGTTATTAGTTTCAGCGCGTTCAGCTCCAAGATCGTTAAGCTGAGAGCGGCCCCTTACGGCGGTGGCACGGGTGACTGGGCAGACATCGACGACATGCGCGTGATGAAGTGGCTGGCCCAGACCTACAACCTACGTGTGAAGGCACCCAGTGTGATCGAGGCGGTCAGCATCGTCGCGCACGACCATGCGTTTCATCCGGTTCGTGAGTATCTGAACAAGTTGGAGTGGGACCAGGTGCCGCGTTTGGGTAGCTGGTTAACTGACGTGCTTGGCGTACCCGAAACAGAGTATTCCACGAAAGTTGGCAGACGCTGGATGATTTCGGCGGTGGCTCGGGTCATGAAGCCTGGCTGCAAGGCTGACTCGGTTTTGATTCTAGAAGGCGCGCAGGGCGCTGGTAAGTCTACGGCGATGAGCATCCTTGGCGGCGATTGGTTTATGGATACACCATTTGCGCTGGGCGACAAGGATGGCTTTCAGGCCATTCGTGGCAAATGGATCGTTGAGTTGGGCGAGCTGGATAGCTTCAACAAAGCGGAAAGCACCAAGGCGAAACAGTTCTTCTCAGCGTCAACGGATACCTATCGCGAAAGCTATGGCCGAAGAACCAACGACGTGCCACGCCAGTGTGTTTTCGTGGGTACGACCAACCAAGAGGAATATTTGAAGGACGCGACCGGCAACCGGCGTTACTGGCCGGTCGCGTGCACTCGCGTTGAGTTGGACCGACTGCGCGAGATCCGTGACCAGTTATGGGCCGAGGCGGTGTTTTGCTACGACGCTGGGGAACCTTGGTGGGTTAATCGTGACGAGTCTTCCTTGTTCGCTGAAGCGCAGGATGAGCGTTTTGTGGTGGATGAGTGGGAGGGGCCGATTCTTCACTGGCTTGAGGAGTCGCAGATCGGCGCTACGGCGTCAGGTGGCGATTTGCTGGGCACGGCACTGAAGATCGATCCGAGTCATTGGGGCAAGCCTGAGCAAATGCGAGTGGGCGCGATCATGCATCGGTTCGGGTGGAAACGCATTCGGCTGTCGACGCCGTCCAAAAGCGGACAGCGTCCATGGGTGTATAAGAAGCCGGACAGTTGGGGAGCCGGTCACATGCCACCTTCCCAACGACCAGAGGAGCCCTGCTTTGATTAAGCACATTGACGAGATGCTGAAGCTTTGGGCGCAAGAGCTTCACTCGCCGCTTGTATGTGGCGGATCGGGTGGCGGCAATATGATTGCGATGCTAATGGAGTGTAAAGGGGAGTTGATTCGCGGTACGCGAGGTAGTCGAGTGCTGCTCGACGAGTCTGCGGATATCGAACTGATCGTCAACAAGCACCTGGCGTCGGAGCTGTCTGTGGTGGTGCGGGAGCATTACTGCAACCATGACAGTTTTCTATCGCAGAAGATTTTGTATTGCGGCTGCAGTTCTCGAACATATTATCAGCGGTTACACTCGGCCCATGAACACATCGCTTCATTGCTACAGGGAAAGGCTGCGTGATCGATAGTATCCGCGCCGTTCGTTTGTCCTGCCACGTCCCACTACGCATGAATGGTGGGACGGTTGATACCCCCGCTTTCATTGCTCCGTCCCACCGTCCCACCTTTTCTGTCACTTCCACACGTAGCGTGGCGCGGACGAGTGCGCGCTACACGCGCGCCAGCGTGTTGTTAAAGACCTTCTCTTTACGTGAGGAAAGGATAATAAAAGTGGGACAGTGGGACAGAGCATTGAATTCGGGGCTTTCAGATGTCCCACCTGTCGCAGCACCGGTGGGACGGTGGGACATGGGCACAAAAGCGAATGGCCGTTGTGTGGTATTCGTCGGTATTGCCGGGGTATTCATGCAGCATTCGTTACATATTCGCCGGTGGCATTAAAACAGGGTTGCTGCCAGTAAAATCCACCTGTAAAAAGTACCCATCTTCGATAGGTACGCCCACATAAAGCGGCAAGCCTGAGCACATGATGTGCCAGATCCACCAGCCATTCCCAGGCTGTCATCAACCCCGCTTCGGCGGGGTTTTTCATTTCAGCCTCCCACCGGAAGGGTGGTAACCGGACGCGCAACATGCCAGAGAAAAATCCTGATCACTGGGCTCAGCTGTGGCTGGCACTCTCAAATCCGATCTGGCAGGGAATGATCATGGCAATCATCGTCTCTCTACTGCGAGTCCTCTACGAAGCCAGAGAAACAAGTAAGCGCCGCATCCTGTTTGAAGCGCTGATCTGCGGGGCATTGAGTCTTGTCGCGTCGAGCGTGATTGAGTGGATGACGTGGCCGCCCGGCTTGTCGGTCGCGGCGGGTGGAACGATTGGCTTTCTCGGTGTTACGGCCATTCGTGAGCTGGTCACCCGATTCATTGGCAAAAAGGTTGACTCAGTATGAAAGCCATTGCTGCTGCAATCATCATCGCCCTAGTCGGCTTGTTGCTCATCGGCATCCAGGAATACCGCGTCATCGCACTGCGCGGAGAGGTGGCCCTTGAGACCAAGGCAAAGAACGATGCCCTTGATGCGAACCTCGAAAGCCAAGCGACGATCACCACGCTTCGGGCAGAAGTCGCCCGCAACGCGGCGTATCAGAAAGACCTGAACCGGCGAATCAAGGCCAGCGAAGACAAAGCCAGAAAGGCGGAGAAAGATTTTGAAAACCTCAAGCGCAACAGCCCAGCCGTTCGTGATTGGGCTTCTCAGCCTTTGCCTGATGGGCTGCGCAGCAAAGCCGGTGGTGGTCACAAAGACGTCGGCGGTTCGAGTCGAAGCCCCTGAGCTGATTCCCTGCGAACGCATCAACGCTGATGAGGCCGATCTGCGGGACAACGGAGATGTGTGGGAGCTGAAAGATCAGGCAATCAAGCTGCTCGATACCTGTGCGGATCAAGTCGATGCGCAGATCCAGCGCAGTCGAAGCAAGTAGCCCTGGCTCTGCCGGGGCGTCAGGTTGGGGGCGATTTTTTCTCCGGCAGATTCGCCTGGAAATCCCCAGAGGGCCGGGGACCCTGGCGATTTTCGGGGGGTACGGGGCTGCGGACTCGCGTGACTTCGTTAGCGGGCAGTTCACCAGCTTAGTGAACTGCTAGTGAACTGGTAAACCCCCGTATTCATTGGGCGAAAAGGGTGTAACCCCATGACGATCATTAGTAAGTCGGAGTTCGCGGCACGTCGCGGATGGTCAAAATCGTACATAACTAAACTGGCAAATCAGGACCGACTGGTGCTGACGCCGGATGGAAAAATCGATCTTGAAGCAACCGAAGCACTGCTGGCTGATTCCGCCGATCCCAGCAAGGCTGCTGTCGCGGCACGCCACGAAGAAGCTCGCGTCGCGAGCGGGGTCTACGCCGAGATTTTGCCGAGCGCCGAAACACCTGCGGTGCCGCAACCCAGCAAGGGGCCGGACTTCCAGAAGGCTCGGGCGCATCGAGAATTCTACCTGGCCCAACTGGCCGAGGCTGAATTTCATAAGGTTCAGGGCAACCTAGTCGAGCGCGAGGCGGTCACCACTGCGGCATACAACGCTGGCCGCATGGTTCGCGACCTGATGTTCGGCCTGTCGCCCCAGCTCGCCGCAAAACTGGCGACGATGAGTGATCCCTGGGAAATCGAGAAACACCTGACGGGCGAGTTTCGCCGGGTCTTTGAAGATGCTGGCCGTATGGCTGGCACTGACCTTGAGCAAGCAATGACAGAGAGCTGAGCCTATGCCCACCGAATACGCTGACGGTGCCGAGGTGTACCGCGAAGCGTATTTGCGTGGGCTGAAGCCTGACCCTGAATTGTGGGTCGATGAGTGGGCTGACGAGTACATGCGGATTCCGCGTGATACCGGCGCTGCCGAGCCTGGCAAATACCGCACGGCGCGCACACCGTATGCCCGTGAACCCATGCGCTGCCTGTCACCGGCTCACCCGTGCAAGCGGGTGATCACCATGGTGGCTTCGCAGTTGATGAAGACCCAGATCGCGCTGAACTGGATCGGCGCGCTGATTCATCAGTCGCCATCGAACATTCTCGCGCTGCTGCCGAGCCTCGGCCTGGCAAAGCGTGTCTCCGGGCGGATCGGCAAAACCATCAATGCAACACCGGTGCTGCGCGAGCGAGTGGCATCGCCGCGTTCGCGTGATGCACGTAACACCATGGACACCAAAGAGTTCGAGGGTGGTGCCCTCTACGCCACGACAGCCGGTTCTGCGGCGAACCTTTCGGAACTGTCGGCACGCTTCGTTTACGGCGATGAGGTTGATCGCTGGGACGTTGACGTCGATGAGGAGGGTGACCCGATTGAACTGGCCGAAACTCGCGGCAGTACATTCGGACGTAACGCCAAGTTCTACTTCTCCAGCTCGCCGACGATCAAGGGCGCGTCACGCATTGACGACCTTTTTCAGACCAGCGATCAGCGCTATTACTACGTGCCGTGCCCTACGTGCGGTCACATGCAAACCCTAGAGTGGGAGCGCCTGCTGTACTCGCCGGACTTTCGCACCGTGCATTACCAGTGCGCGGGTCCCGACTGCGATGTACTGATCGAGGAGCACCACAAGGGTGACATGCTGGATTGTGGTGAGTGGCGCTCACATGCTGAGGGTGATGGGGAAACAGTTGGTTTTCACCTCAATGCACTGTATGCCCCATTGGGCTGGCAGAGCTGGGCTGATCTCGCGAAGCAGTACGAGAAGGCCAGGAAGGCTCAGGACCGTGGCGACCTTGAACCCATGCAGGTGTTCTACAACACCCGTCTGGCAAAGGTCTGGGACAGCGCTCAAGAGCAGACCAAGGCTTCGGTCCTGCAGGCGCGGGCGCTGCAAGAAGACTTTGTGCTGGGTACGCTGACGGCTGGAGTGTTGTCCTTGACGGCCTCTGTTGACGTGCAGGCCAACCGACTTGAACTGATGGTGATCGGTTGGGGCGTCGGCATGGAGCGCTGGATTGTGGACCACCAGGTGATCATGGGTGACCCGTCAGATGACAGGACCTGGACGATTCTTGATGAACGTCTCAAGGTGCGTTACTGGCATCCATGCGGTGTGAGCCTTGCGATCTTGGCTGCGGCGGTCGACTCCGGTGGTCATCACACCCATGAGGTGTATCAGTTCTGCCGCATTCGGCGCTGGCGCAACGTTTTCGCGATCAAAGGGGCGAGCAAGTCAGGGAAGCCGGTCATTGCTCAGCGTCCGTCTTTGGTTGATGTGACGTGGAAAGGACAGACCGAGCGTAATGGTGCCGAGCTATGGATCGTCGGCACCGATACGGCAAAAGACTGGATCTACAACCGCTATGCCTTCGATAGCGGGCCGGGTGCCTTGCACTTTGCAAAGGATCTGCCGGATGACTTCTTTGCGCAGTGCGTTGCTGAGCGCAAGGTTGCCCGGCATGTGAAGGGCTACAAACGGGTCGAATGGGTCAAGGGCAAGGCTGACCGCAACGAAGCGCTGGACCTCATGGTGTACAACCTGGCGATGGCTCATTACCTGGGGCTGCATCGTTACGGTGAGCACGACTGGGATCGACTCAAGCAGAAATTGGCGCAGGCCAGCCTGTTCGATGATGGGCAGCACGCCAAACCTGTGGCCGCAGAGCGCGTCTCTGCAGATGAATCCGTTGAGTCGACGCCGGTAGCGCGTCCGCAACCGGTTGCGGCACCGGTCATCAGCCCCCCAGCGCGGCTTCCTGCAGCATCCACTATGCAACGCCGCTCATCTGCCAGCGGCTATCTGAAGAGACGTTGATATGGCCTACACACAGAAGCAACTCGACGCGGTCGAGCAGGCGATTGCGCGTGGCGAAAAGATCGTGCGCTATGCCGACCGCACCGTTGAATACCGCTCGGTTGATGAACTGATCCAGGCCCGCGACCAGATCCGTACAGGTCTTGCCAGTGCAGCGGGTCCGCGTTCGCGGGTCGTTCGTCTCTCTCATGGGGGCAAGGGATTGTGAGCACACGCTTCCCCACATTGACCCGTTCGGGGTTTGTGCTGCCGTCGCGGATGAAGGCCAGCTATGAAGGTGCTGCAGACGGTCGGCGTTCTGCAAGCTGGGACGCGCCGGATACCGGCGTCAACAGCTTGATCATGCCTGCTTTGAGCAACTTGCGTTCGCGCTCTCGGGCGGCTGTGCGAAACGATCCTTACGCGGCCAACGCGATAGACCGTCGAGTCAGCAACCTGATCGGCACCGGTATTACCCCGCAGCCGAGGATCAACGACAAGGCATTGCGTCGCCTGCTGCAGGATCTGTGGGAGGACTGGGTAGATGAATCGGATGCCGATCAGCTCACGGACTTCTACGGGCAGCAAGCCTTGGTGGCGCGCACGGTCGAGCAGTCCGGCGAATGCTTCATCAGGTTGCGACCCCGGCGTATGGAAGATGGGCTGGCCGTGCCTCTGCAGTTGCAATGCCTGGCCCCGGAGTTTGTACCGCACAACAAGTTCGAGGTGACCAGCAGCGGCAACGTTATCCGTGCCGGGATCGAGTTCAATGGCTTCGGGCAGCGGGTTGCCTACTGGTGTTATCGCTCGCATCCCAGCGACATGGCGGCGTTGAACTCCGGTTACAACATGCTGGTGCGAATCCCGGCCAGCCAGATGCTGCACATCTTTGAGCCGGTCGAACCGGGCCAGTTGCGCGGTGTTCCCCGCTTGGCTCCAGTGCTCAAGCGTCTGCGAAGTTTGGACAACTACGACGATGCGGTGCTGTTCCGCCAGGAAGTGTCGAACCTGTTTGCCGGTTTCATTCGCAAGCCTGCAGACAATGGCCCGCCGATGATGGACCCCATCACTGGCGCACCGATCAGTCACGGCTCTGACGGCTTTACGCCCATGGTCGCGCTTGAACCAGGGACCATGCAGGAGTTGCTGCCTGGTGAGGAAGTTGAGTTTTCAACCCCTCCCGATGGCGGCAACAACTATCCCGACTTCATGCGGCAGCAACTGATGGCTGCTGCCGCTGGTGCTGGGTTGCCGTATGAGCTGATGACCGGCGATATGCGTGGCGTGAACGACCGGGTCATCCGTGTTGTGCTCAACGAGTTTCGTCGACGCCTGGAGCAGCTTCAGTTCTCTGTCTACGTCCACCAGCTCTGCCGCCCCGTGCGTGCTGCCTGGATGGACCTTGCGGTGCTCTCGGGCGCGCTGGATCTGAACGATTACGCACAGAAGCGGCGCGAGTACTTGCGCACGCGCTGGGTGCCGCAGGGTTGGTCCTACATCCACCCGGTTCAGGATGTGCAGTCGCGAATGATGGAAATCAACGCAGGGCTCGGTTCGCGCAGTGAGATGTGCCTGCGCACCGGAACGGATGCCGAGATCGTTGACGAAGAGAACGCCGCCGATGCGGCACGTGCCCGTTCGCTGGGCTTGAAATACACGACCTTGTTGCCAGTCGATGAGGAACCCGACGAAGAGGAAAAACCATGAAACCGCTCAAGCCGTTTCGCATTTTCAACAAGGCCAAGACCACCTTGCCGGTGGAGGATCAGCACTGGTATCGGATCAAGTCCGAGGCTCAGGCTGAGCAGACCACCATCGAGATCTACATCTATGGTGAGATCGGCGGATGGGGCATCACGGCCAATCAGTTCATTCAGGACTTGAAAGCCATTGATGACGGCGTGTCGCCGGTCGTCGCGGCTTTCAACACCATCGGTGGCGATCTGTTCGACGGCCTTGCGATTCACAACGCACTGAACCGGCTGGGCGAGCGTTGCACGGCACGTATCGATGCACTGGCTGCCAGTGCCGGTAGCGTTGCGGCGTGTGGCGCGCACCGCATGGTCATGGCTTCCAATGCCATGCTGATGATTCACAACCCGTGGACCTGGACGGCTGGTGATGCCGAGGATCTGCGTAAGGTTGCCGATGTGCTGGACCAGACCCTGGAAGCGATCATCGCGGCCTACAAGGCCAAGTCACCAAATATCGACGAAGTCGAGCTGCGACGGATGGTCAATGACGAAACCTGGCTGACCGCGCAGGAGGCATTGGCCTTGGGCCTGGCAGACGAGATTGGCAACGGGGTAGAGGTCAAGGCCTGTCTCGGTCAGGGTGCTGTGATGCAGCGTTATCGGCAGACGCCCAAGGCTCTGTTGCAACAGCTCAATACTGTCGATCAGCCAGACAACCCGGACACTTTGCCGAACAAACCAGACCCAAACGAATCATCGGGTGCTGACCAAGCCAAGCTGGCGCTGATGGTCACCCAGGCGTGCGGCAAGGCAGGCATCAGTAACCTGATCGAGCCGCTGATTACTTCGACCGGGCTTGCTGATGAAGCCACTGTTCAGGCGGCTATTACCCGTGCCAAGTGTGTGCGTGACTTGTGTGTCGCGGCCCGGTTGCCTGAGCTGACCGCTGAGTTCGTCAAGGCAGGCCTGGACAAACAGGCCGTGCAGGCTCGTCTCTTCGACAAGCTGGTCACCAGTGGTAAGGGCTTTGAGATCGATAACAGCCTGCCGCCTGCTGATGACGAGCCTGAGAAAATCCAGGCGCAATTACCCACCCCCAGCTCGATCTATTCTGCTCGACGGCAGGCAGCAGCTGGTTCTCGAAAAGGAGCATGACCATGAGCAAAATCAAACAAGAGCCGGTACACGCCGGTGAATTCCTGCTGAGCGAAGGCAATGGAAATATCTCGCGAGAGGCGATTGCCGTGGTCGCTGGACCGGCCTTGATGGCAGGTCAAGTGCTGGGGCAGATCGCGGCCACGGGTGAGTTTGCCCCTTACAAGCCGGATGCCGAGGATGGTTCTGAAAAGGCGGTGTGTATCCTTTTTGCCTCGCTGGGTGAGTCGGATGTCTCCCGCCGTGGCCGTGCCGTTGTGCGTCTGGCTGAGGTCAGTGAGGCCCTGCTGACGGGGCTGGATCTGGACGCAGAAAAAGCGCTGTTGGCGAACACCATCATTCTCCGCTGACCCGGTCCTTTCTTTCTATTCAGACCCCGCCCTATGCGGGGTTTATTCATTCTGGAGTACCTCATGGCTGATATCGCCATTTTTGAAGATGACGCCTTTGGCGTTGCGGCATTGACTGCTGCGATCAATGAGCAGGAATACGTGCCGGGCCGCTTGGCGGCTCTCGGCTTGTTTGAAGAAGAGGGTGTGACCACGCTCACGGTGCAGATCGAGAAGGATGGCGACAAGCTGGCGCTCGTTCCGGCAGGTGAGCGGGGCACATCCGGTCTGGTGGTCAATGGGAGCAAGCGTATATTGCTGCCTTTCAACACTGTGCATTTGCCGCAGACTTTTTCAATCATGGCCGATCAAATTCAGGGCGTTCGTGCTTTTGGTACGCAGACCGAACTACAGGCAGTTCAGGACGTCGTAAATGCCCGTCTGCTGAAGGTCCGTCGTCAGTTGGATGCTACTCATGAGTTTCATCGCATGGGGGCGGTCAACGGCAAAGTGCTTGATGCGGATGGCAAGTCTGTCCTGCTCGATATCTATGACCGTTTCGGTGTCTCGCGTCAGCGCATTTCGATGAAGCTGAACGATAAGAGTGAAGATGCCAATGTCCAGGTTCAATGCGTTGAGGCGCTGGACATGCAAGAGGATGTGCTGGGCAGCGTTACGACCACGGGTGCGCGTGCCTTCTGTGGTAAAACCTTCTGGACAAAGCTCATTGCTCATCCTTCGGTTGTTGATACTTACAAGGGCAGCCAGCAGGCAGCGGCCCTGCGTGGTGATGGCCGAGCGACCTTCGAGTTCGGTGGTATCTCATGGGAACGCTATCGCGGCAAGGTTTCAGGCATTGCTTTTGTCCCCGACGACGAAGCTCGTCTGGTGCCTGAAGGTGTTCCTGAGATGTTTCTCTCGGTTTATGCGCCTGCCGACTACATGGAGACTGTCAACACGCAGGGCCTGCCGTATTACAGCAAGCTTGAGCCAATGCCCTTTGGCAAAGGCGTTGCCGGTGAAGCGCAGTCCAACCCGCTGCATATCTGCACTCGTCCACGTGCAGTCATCAACCTGACGCTCTAACCATGGGCTTTCGCGATGTGATCAATGCCGTGGACGACACGGTGTTTGACGTGCTTGGCGACACGGCGCTCATCGAGGGCCGCGAGGTGCTGGGTATGTTCTCGGCACCCTGGCTTCAGCCCAAGATGGGCCGCATCAATACGGGGTTGCGTGAACCGCACCTAGTCATCCGCGTCGCGGATTCCGAAGGCGTTCAAGAGAAACAGTTGGTACGTGTCGACTTACCCAAGCCTGATGGTGGCGGTGAGTACACGCTTGTCCGTGTCGAGCCGGGCGGGGACGGGCTTGTCACTCTGATTCTGAGGATCAACCCATGAGCATTGGTAGCTTCTATAAGCAGTCTGCACGCGATGGCATGATCACGTTGCAGCCTTCTGCTAAGGATCTTGAGGCCTTCAGGGATTTTGCGGTTGCGGCTCCCAGGGCTGCTGCAACAGCTCAGCGTCGTGCAATCAATAAGACTCTGCGCTGGTTGCGTACGCACATTGCAAGGACTGTGAGCCGGTCAGAAAAGATTGCTGTTACGGCAGTTCGGCAACGCCTGCGTGCTTACCCCGCGGGCAAGGAAATGGAGGGCAAGCTTTGGTTTGGACTCAATTCAATCGCTGCGAGCCGAATCGGGCGTGTTCGGGAAACCAGTCGTGGCGTCTCGGTAGCGGGGCGCACTTATGAAGGGGCTTTCTTCAAAAAGGTTTACGGCCCCTGGCGTGATATCTGGATACGCAAAGCCAGCAAGCACTGGGATGCAGAGAAGTATGGCCAGGATGCTTCGCTGCAAAGAACCGGCTGGATCGCTGAAAACAGTGGTCGCTTCCCTCTTTTCTCCGCGAGTGTTTCTCTTGAGGAGGCTAAATCGCCGTTTGAAAAATGGGTGAAGTTGGCGGATGAACGCTTGATTGTTGTTCTCAAGCAGGAGTTCAACTTTGAAATTCAGAAGTATCTGAAAGGTGGTGCGCGTGGCTGATCAAGGTTTTTTGCTCGACGATCTCTACACGGCTATTGAATCCCACATTCGCGATGCAATATCTGGTTTGCTCTATGTGGGTACCATGCCCGATATGCTTGAGCGTGTGTCTCTACCAGCAGTTGTTCTTGAGCTTGTCGAGCTTGAGCCGGGTGTGGATCAGGGCACTGGAGAAACAGCTCTTGTGTCCCGCATTGAGGCGCGTGTGATCGTAGGTTCTGAGCAGCAAGCCTGTCAGCAGCAAGCTGCATTCGCTGCCTCACAGATTGCCGTGCTATTGCGTGGTCAGACGTGGGGGCTTGAGGTCAATCCCGCCGAGTTCGTCCGGGCCGCTCAAGACTGGACGCGGCCCGAGCTTGATAGTTATGCAGTCTGGGTTGTGGAGTGGACTCAGGGCATTTACCTCGGTGCTGAAGAGTGGCCCTGGCCGGATCAGCCACCCGGCACTCTCGTGCTTGGGCTGGGTGATGATGCGCTGGACGTCGGCCTTGAGGTTGAGCGATGAGTTACGTGTCAGCCCAGCATGACCGGATGCTTGCTGGGGTCATCAAGGGTTGCTACGTGGTTGCAGTGGATCTGGCTGCATCACCGCCGGTGTGTCGCGTTTCTGATGGAAGTGATTGGGTCAGCGCATGGGTGCGCTGGCATGCGCTGGCCGCAGGGAAGGCCAGGCACTGGCGGGCACCCTCAATCGGTGAGCAGGGCGGTTTGATCAGCCCGAGCGGTGACCCGGCTCAGGGGACGTTCGTGCCTGGCCTTTACGGCAATGCCGGTGCGCAGCCGGACAACCGTGACCACGTCGAGGTCTGGCGGTTCGATGACGGCGGCTCGCTGGTTTACGACTGGCAGGCCAAGAGCTACACCATCGATCTGCCCAGTGGCACGGTCACGATAAAAGTCGGCGGCAGCTCTGCGGTTGTCACCGACAGTGCAATTACAGCAACGGCCAGCACGATCACGCTGGCCGGTGACGTCACGATCAGCGGGAAGTTGAGCGTGGCGGGAGATATTCACGGCGGTGGCCAGATCATTGATACGGGTGGCAACACACCGAATCACAAACATTAAACCCGGCCCGCCCAGTGCGGGCTTTTTTAGGCCTGGAGAAAACTGATGGCAACTGTGAAAACTGATAAAGCCGAAACTGTAGACGGTGATCAAGCAGCGGGGCAGGTCGTTGATTTGCCAACTGGGCCAGCTATTGCGGTGTCGACCTTTCGCGACAAGGCCTACATGTCGCGTGTGCTGATCATGCCAGGTGACCGTCAACTGACCGTTGCCAAGGCGCGCATTGAGGTGGGTACGAATGACAAGGTCGCGCTGGACTTTCTCAAGACCCACCCGGACTTTGAGTTGATGCCTGCATGATAGGGATGGACCGCCGCACCGGCCAGGCCATTTCCGGCATCGATCACTTGCGGCAGTCTATCGAAGATATTCTGAGCACGCCTGTCGGCAGCCGCCGAATGCGGCCCGAGTACGGCAGCCAGCTCCGCCGCTTTGTCGACCTGCCGGTGAACGAAGGCTGGAAAAGTGCCGTTCAAGCCGAAGTTGCTCGGGCGCTTGGGCGCTGGGAGCCTCGCTTGAAGCTTGAGCGTGTTCGCGTTGTATCTGTCGTTGGCGGCCAGATCACGCTTGAACTGACCGGCGAATACGTGGGCAGCAGTGCAATTCTGGAGGTGACGGCATGACTACTGTTGATCTGTCGGCGTTGCCCGCGCCGCAAGTGCTTGAAGACCTGGACACTGAAGATGTCTACCAGCAGGAGCTGGCGGCGTTTCGATTGTTCATGGGTGAAAACTGGACCGCGCTGTTGGAAAGCGACCCAGTAGTCAAGCTCCTTGAGTTGGGTGCTTACCGGCAAGTCAGGAACCGAGCGCGCATCAATGATGCCGCGAAGTCTCTGCTGTTGGCTTACGCGAAAAAAACGGATCTTGATCAGCTTGCAGCGAATGTCAGGCTATCGCGTCTGGTCATTCGTGCTGAAGACCTGACTGCCGTGCCGCCTGTCGCGGCGGTGATGGAAGAAGACGATGCCCTGCGAGAGCGCATCCAACTGGTCTATGAGGGCTTGACCACGGCCGGGCCGCGTAACAGCTACATCCTTCATGCCCGCAACGCCTCCGGTCTTGTGGGTGATGCCACGGCGGAAAGCCCATCACCAGCCGTTGTAGTCGTCACGGTCCTGGCGCTGGAGGGTGATGGTGTTGCAGGCCCTGAGCTGCTTGAGCAGGTGCGGGATGGACTGAGCGATGACGATGTGCGCCCTGTCGGCGACCGACTCACGGTCCAGAGCGCCGAGGTTCTGCGGTACAGAATCGATGCCGTGATCCACATGGCAGGAACTGGGCCGGAAAACGAAGCGGCACTGGCCGAAGGCAAGGCCCGCTTGCAGGCCTGGATCAACCCTCGTCGTCGCTTGGGCGTTGAGGTTGCACGCTCGGCGATTGATGCGCAGTTGCACATTGCCGGGGTCAGTCGGGTTGAGTTGCCGGGCTGGTCAGACATCAAGCCAACCAAGGCGCAGGCGGCCTGGTGCGAAGGTTTTGATGTGAAGGTGGGGACTTGAGATGCCCGGTTTACTTCCTCTCAACAGCACGTTACTTGAGCGTGCTGTTGAAGCGGCAACAGATGAAGCGCTCGATATCCCGCTTCGCACGCTCTACAACCCTGACACCTGTCCGGCCCATCTGCTGTATCACCTGGCCTGGGCGTGGTCAGTAGATCGCTGGGACGACACCTGGTCAGAAGCCATCAAGCGCTCTGTGATTCGCTCGGCGTTCTACGTGCATGCGCACAAGGGCACGATTGGTGCCCTTCGGCGTGTTGTTGAACCCATGGGCTATCTGATCGATGTCGAAGAATGGTGGCAGACAGTGCCCGAGGGCGTGCCCGGAACCTTCGCACTCAATGTCGGTGTGCTCGATACAGGCATCACTGAAGAAATGTATCAAGAGCTTGTGCGTCTCATCGACGATGCAAAGCCGGTGAGTCGGCATCTGACCGGCCTTGCGATCACCCTGGCCAGCACAGGCTACCTGAGGCTTGCTGCAGCCTTGTCAGAGGGTGAAGAAATCGACGTGTATCCGCCTGCTCTGAACGACATCGATGTCACCGGAAGCTTTGGCCATGTCGGCCACGAACATCAAATTGAATACCTGGATGTGTACTCATGACGACTGCAAACAGTCAGTTCTTCGCGATCCTCACGAAAGTCGGGGAAGCGAAGCAGGCGAACGCCAATGCGCTGGGCTTGCCCTGGACGTTTTCGCAAATGGGGGTGGGTGATGCGAACCTTACTGACCCGGTGCCGGATCGGGAGCAAAACCGGCTTATCAACGAAAAGCGCCGGGCACCGTTGAACCAGATCAAAATCGACGCGGCGAACCCGAATGTCATCATCGCCGAGCAGGTGATACCGCCAGATGTCGGGGGCTGGTGGATTCGTGAGATCGGCCTGTACGACGCGGACGGTGATCTGGTCGCAGTGGCGAACTGCGCGCCCAGCTTCAAACCGACACTCAGCCAAGGCACGGGCAAGACGCAGGTTGTACGGCTCAACATCATCGTGACAAGCACTGCGAATGTGCAGCTCAAGATCGATCCTTCGGTTGTGCTCGCCACCCGTGATTACGTCGATACCTTGATACTGAATATTCTGCCGCCGAACAAGAAGGCCGGGACCTACACGCAGGTTCAGTTCAACGAGCGCGGTGTCATGCTCCGGGGGTGGAACCCGACGACCCTGGTCGGTTACGGGATCACGGATGCGCTGAGCAAGTCAGGCGGATCTCTGGCGGGAAATCTCTGGTTCGAGCCTGATTTTAATCTCTACCTGCAGCCAGGCTCTGTAAACGGTTGGACTGCCGGGCTGTTGGCCACTGACAAGCAGGGCGCGATTCGGGCGGGCGTAGGGTTCGGTGGCTCTGCTGATGGCTCTGTACTGAATGCTTTTTTCGGACTGGGTGAAACGCCTTGGTCAAGTGGGAAAGGGGTCCGTGTTACGGCGGCCGGTGTACAAATAGAGGGACAGCTGACGGCGGTCGGCTCAGGCCTGACCGGCGTGCCCTGGTCGGGACTGACTGATGTCCCTCAGGCAGCGGAAGCGAAGCTTGGACTGGCAAAGGTAGCGACGACTGCGCAAGTGAATGCCGGTGCTGACGATGCGGTGATCGTGACTCCGAAAAAACTGCGTGCCGGTTTTTCTGCGCTGCTGGCAGACAACGGCTACATAGCGCTTCCGAGTTGGTTGGGTGGCGTAATCTTTCAGTGGGGCAGGGTAACGAATGTCCCTAAAGCAACCGATGCCACAGATGCGGTTGGCCCGACTCAGGACTTGACCCTGCCTCTCACGTTCCCAGGTGCGCCCTGGCGGGCTCTTGCAACGATGAACTATACGACCATGGGTACGCGGTCTGCGTTTACGCCCGGTTGCACGATTGTCTCGAACTCGGTCATCCGCGTTCAGAACAACTACACGGGTTCGGGCGGCCAGATATGCTGGTTCGCCATCGGCAACTGAGGAGTTGAGACGATATGAAGATTTTTTACAGCCCCTCAGCCAGCGGTTTTTTTGATGCGGCAATCAACAGTGCGGCGCAGATTCCCGATGATGCCGTTGCGATTACCGCTGCCCGGCGCAATGAGTTGCTTGAGGGGATTGCTACAGGCCTGGTCATCCGGGTTTCGGATGCCGGTGAGCCGGTCCTTGTCGATCCTCCGGTCGATGCAGGGTATGTCGCAACGCAAGAGCGGGCCTGGCGTGACTCGGTTATCGAGCAGTTGAAATGGCTGAGTGAGCGACACCGCGATGAACAGGACATGGGGCGGCCGCTGACGTTGACTGACGACCAGTTTCTTGAATTGCTCAACTACCTGCAGCTTCTGCGCGACTGGCCGCAATCGCCGGATTTTCCCGATGCTGAAAAACGGCCGGCTGCTCCGCCATGGATCGCCGAACAGATCAAGTAAACGCCCCGCACTGACGGGGCGTTTCATTTCCACCTGCAGCACATCACTCACTGCCCCGCATCGTCGGGGCTTTCTCGTTTCTGGAGATTGTTCTATGAGCTTTTTTCACGGCGTGACGGTCACGAACGTCGACACCGGGGCGCGCACCATCTCGTTGCCCTCATCGTCGATTATCGGTCTTGTCGACACCTTCACAGAGGCTCCGGCCTACAGCGCAAAGCCCAATGATCTGGTGCTGATCACGACCGAGCGCGAGGCCATTGCAGCCTTCGGCCCGGACTCGGCGATTACAAAGGCCTGCCAGGCAGTCTTCGTCAAAGCGAAGGCGGTCATCGTTGCATGCGGTGTTGCGCTGCTTGCAGATGCGGCGCAGCAAGTCTCGGCGATCATCGGCGGCGTAACTGTCGCTGGTAAACGTACCGGCCTGCAGGCGCTGCTCGATGGCAAGAGCCGTTTCAACGCGCAGCCGCGCTTGCTGATCACGCCGAAGCACAGTTCCACCCTGGCCGTTGGCACGGCTCTCGTCTCCTTGGCTGACAAGCTTCGGGGGCTGGCGATCATCGATGGCCCGAACACGACCGATGAAGCGGCGATGGAATATGCCAAAAACTTCGGGGCCAAGCGCGCTTACATGGTCGATCCCGGCGTGCAGTACTGGGATACCACTGCGTCTGCGACGGTCGATGCGCCTGGCTCGGCGTGGGTTGCTGGGCTGTTCGCTTGGACGGATTCGGAGTACGGGTTCTGGGCATCGCCGTCGAACAAAGAATTGTCCGGCATCACGGGCACAACCCGCCCAATCGAGTTCCTTGATGGCGACGAAACCTGCCGGGCAAACCTGCTCAACAACGCGAACATCACGACGATCATTCGTGACGATGGCTACCGCCTGTGGGGTAACCGGACGTTGTCGAGCGATCCGAAGTGGGCGTTCGTCACTCGCGTACGCACGATGGACATCGTCATGGACGCGATCCTCTACGGACACAAGTGGGCGGTCGACCGCTCGATCACAGCGACTTACGTGAAGGACGTGACCGAAGGCCTGCAGGCGTTTATGCGCGACCTCAAGAACCAGGGCGCGATCATCAACTTTGAAGTGTTCGCGGATACCGAACTGAACACTGCATCGCAACTGGAACAGGGCAAGGTCTACTGGAACATTCGTTTCACGGACGTGCCGCCTGCCGAAAACCCAATTTTCCGTGTTGAAGTCACCAATCAATGGCTGACCGAAGTGCTCGATGCCGCTTAAGGAGCAAACAAGATGGCAATGATTCCACAAGTGTTGTTCAACCTGAACCTGTTCGTTGACGGGGTTAGCTTCAGCGGTGATGTGACCAGTCTGACCCTACCGAAGATGACGCTCAAGATGGAAGAGCATCGGGCTGGTGGTATGGACGCGCCGATCGAAATGGACATGGGCATGGAAAAAGGCGAGGCCTCTTTTGTCAGTGTCGGTGTTCGTCGCGAGTCGCTCAAGTTCTTCGGGCTTTCAGATGGTACGGCGTTCAACGGTGTGTTCCGTGGAGCTTTCAGGGGGCTGAAGGGCGCGGTGACTCCAGTGATTGTCACGCTGCGAGGGACGCTGAAAGAAGTCGATATGGGTGACTGGAAGCCCGGTGACAAAGCTGAGATCAAACATGCCGTAGCGCTTACGTACTGGAAGGTCGAGGTGGACGGTCGTGTGATGTACGAGATCGATCCGCTGGCTTCCATCCGTGTCATTGATGGTGTTGATCAACTCGACGCTGTTCGTTCGGCCCTGGGCCTTTAAGGAGTTTTGTCATGTCTGATGCACTTAAAAGCTGGATGACGCTGACTGCCGATGGCGTCTCTATCAAGCTCGCCCGCCCGGCTGAAATGAACAGCGTGAAAGTCGACACGATCACAATGCGAGCCCCGACTGTTCGGGATGTGCGAGCCGCATCCCAAGCTTCAGGTGGTGATGAAGAACAGCGTGAGCTGACGCTGTTTGCCTCGCTTGCCGAAGTCGGTGTGAAGGATCTGGAAGGCCTGCAAATGAAGGACTACAACCGCCTTCAGGCCGGGTATTTTCGCCTGGTCAAAGATGACGAGCTTTGACCCTGCATTGCAGAAACGCGCTGCAAAGCGGCTGGCTGCTGAACTGGGCTTTTCTGCAGACGAGATCATGTCCATGTCTTTCTCGGACATGATCTGGTGGCTCACTGACTGAGCCTTTTCCTACTCAAAATGAGGTGAGCGATGGCGAACAATCTATCGCTGGGCCTTGTGATCGGCGGCGCTGTCAGCTCTTCGCTGGGGTCTGCGTTCAGCTCGGTCGAAGGTCGTATCAATAAACTGCAGCAGGCGGGTAATCGGGCCAAGGTGTTGAAGAACACCATCGGCGAAACGATGCGTCTGCGTGACGAATGGAAAAAAGCCCACGACAGCGGCTCGGCCTCAGCGTCAGGCCTGCTGCGCAAGCTTGAAGCGAATCTGGACGGACTGCGCAAGCAAGGCGTGCAGGTCAACAAGCTGCGGCAGGAGTATCAGTCCCTCGGCAAGGTTGCTCAGGGGATTGATCTGAAGGTCAAGGGCCATCAACAGGTCGAGCAGGGCAAGGCGGGGATGAAGTCAACCATCGGCACGGCGGTGGCCGGTGTTGGTGCGCTGGCTGTGCCGACAAAGATCAGTGCTGACTTTCAAGCGATCATTCGTGACATCGCGATCAAGGCGGGTGTCGCGAACAAGCCCGAAGAGAGTCAGCTCACCACAACGGTTATCAAGACCTCTCAGGACACGGGGCTTGCTCGCAATGACGTGGCCAACCTGGTCAATCAGTTGGTCGGCGCAGGCATGGAGCTGGACAAGGCCCTGTCCTACGCGCCTGTTGCTGCGAAGTTTTCGGTCGGCCAAGGATCGGGCGGTGAAGACACGGCAAAAATGATCATGGCGCTGCAGCAGAACGCCAAGATCGTTGACCCCAAAATCATGGAAAAGGCCCTGGAAGGCATCGCGCTGCAGGGTCAGGCGGGCAGCTTTGAAGCGGCGGACATGGCCAAGTGGTTTCCTCAACTACTGGCAAGCATGGAAAAGAGCGGCAGCACGGGGCTCGATGCCGTGGGCCAGCTCGGCGCGATGCTGCAGGTGCAGATGAAAACTGCAGGTGGCTCTGACGAAGCTGCCAACAACTTGAAAAACTGGATCGAGAAAATCGGTTCCGGTGATGTCGTCAAGGCCTACAAGGATGCGGGCATCGACTACCAGGCATCGCTCAATACAGGTATCCAGAAAGGCATGTCGACGCTTGAGTCGAGCTTTGCTCTTGCTCAGCGCTACGTTCAGGCTACTGATCCGAAAAAGGCCAAGCAAATGGCTGACGCTATGGCCGGTATCAGCAAGGAAGCTGACCCGGTCAAGGCAAAGTCGATGTTGGAATCGCTTGAGAAGTCATTGCGAACGGGCGATCTGTTCGCTGACATGCAAGTGAAAGCGGCGCTGACGGCGTTCTCTCAGAACAAGGCGCTGTATGACCAGCTCAAGACTGATGCAAAAAACGCGACCGGCATTCTCGACAAGAACCTGGCAGAGCGTCGTGAGACCTCGTCTCAGATTTGGGCTGAGACGTTTCAGTCAGTCAACGATGCGATGCGCAGTATCGGTGATGCCATTCGTCCGGCGACGGACGCTGTGGCTAAGGGGATCACTGCAGTTGCAAAGGGCTTCACGGGGTTATCGGATGGTGCGCAGCCTGTTGTCTTGGGTATCGCTGCGGTCGGTGCCGGGTTCCTGGCGCTGAAGGGCGCGGCAAATGCCTTCCAGATCGGCAAGGGTTTACTGAACATCGGGCGTGGATCGTTGCTTGGCGGGAATCCGAACAAAGTTCAGAAGGTCTTTGTGACCAACTCTGGCGACAAGGATGATAAGCCTGAAGGGAAAGTGGGGCTTGCTCGCGGCTTGCTGGAAACCGGGCTCAAGGCATTTGGCAAGAAAGGAGATAAGCCCGGCCAGGCCGGTGCCGACGGTGATGATACGCCCGAGGCTGGTAGCAAGGGATTCAATCCGATTGAAACAGGCCTGAAGGTGCTGGATCTGTTGGGTGAGGCACGCAACGACGCGGACGGTAGCGCAGGTCCGGGTGGTAGCTCTGAACCGCAAAAGGTCTTTGTCGTTAATGCCAACGCCTTTGGTGGTGCCGGGGCGGGTGGCTCGGCCGGGGCAGGTGATCAGCGACGGTCGCGGCGTAATCGTCGGCGCGGTGGTGCCGGTGGTCGACGTGGTGGGCCTCCTGCGCCACCACCCGCACCGCCTGCTCCACCACCTCCGGCCGGACGCCTGGCGCGACTGACCGGTGCTGCAGGAAAAATCGGCGGTGTGGCGAAAATGATACCGGGCGGCAAGTTGCTCGATGCCGGAATGATGGTCCTCGACACGTATCAGAATGCTGAAACTCAGGATGAGAAAGCCGAAGGCTATGGCGGGGCTGCCGGTGGTTTGGGTGGCGCGCTGGCCGGTGCGGCAGCGGGTGCGGCGTTGGGCTCGATTGTGCCGGTGATCGGCACGGCGGTCGGTGGCGCTGTTGGTGCATTCTTGGGCGGCATGGGCGGTGAAAGCCTGGGTGGTTTTCTGGGCAAGGCCTTGTTCGGCTCTGACGATAAACCCAAGGCTGTGGCCGAGGTCAGTGACAGCGCGAAGCCTGCGCCGGGTGATGTCGTCAGATCGATGGAGTCTGTGTCAGCGCCTGCGCAGGCATTACCCGCCATCGTCAAAGCTGCAGAACAGAGCAAGCCTGAACCGCCGAAAGTCGATCAGAGGTTCACGTTCTCGCCGAACATCCCCGTAAGCGTACAGGGCGATGTGAAAGATCCTGCGCAGCTTGCGCGAGAGATTGCACCGTACCTGAAACAGCAGTTCGACGAGTTCAGTCGGCAAGCTGCAGCACGTCAAATGTTTGATACCCCGGATGTGGCCTAAGGAGGTGAGATGGCATACGCAGAACAACTGCAGTCAGGGCTGAAGTCGATTGTTGCGGCCGGTGAAGCGGGGCGGCGAAACATGGATGACATGCTTGGCCCCATGAACGGGGCGATCAGCGATATCACCGGCGCGGCATCGGAGCTTGAGAATGTTCCGTTTGTTGGGCCAGCTGTGGGGGCAAAGCTGCAGCGCACGATGCGGGCGATCAATGCGGCTCAGGCCAAGGTCGGCCATGTCGTGTCGACGTACAGTCGTGCAACAACGGCGCTGTCGCAGGTGCAGGAGCGCATGGGTACGTTGAAGGAACAGGCGGCCAAGGCCGGAGCGGCGATCAACCGGGTGGCGGGCAACATCAGTCCGTCCCTGGCGAACATTGTACCGACCGGCAGCCTCGGGCTTGATGCAACACCGGCACCTGAGGCCGTGAAGCCGTTCCCGCATCTGCTGATCATGCAGCCGCTCAAGCCCGATGCGCAGCCTTATTACTTCAATCTGGACACGGCTGCGTTTGACGAGCTGAGACGGCAGACAAGTTTTCGGTGGGCCGCGCAAGAGCGTCTGACGCGCAGCATTGCGCAGCAAGCGGTCGGGCAGGGTGAAGACAAGTTGAGCTTGAAGGGCACGATCTTTCCGGGTTTCAAGGGTGGGCTCAAGCAACTGGACACACTGCGCAGCATCGGTCGCAATTTGCAGCCGCTGAGCCTTACAACAGGGTACGGCGAGGTGCTGGGTAACTGGTGCCTGCTCAGTGTCGATGAAGATCAAAGTAACCTGCTGGCTGGGGGCGTCCCGCGCAAGCAGGGCTTTTCACTTGAGTTTGTGAGCTATGGCGACGACATGCAGAACGTCTGACGGGGATCTGCTCGATACCCTGTGTTACCGCTTTTACGGACATTTGAATGGCTCGGTCGAGCGGGTGCTGGATGCGAATCAGGGTCTGGCAGATGAGCCACAACCCTTCCGGGCCGGTGTCCTGATCGTGCTGCCGGATATTGTGGCCACGACTCAGGAAAGCATTCAGCTCTGGGATTGAGCGCTACCACCCATCACCCAGCCCCGCCTTGAGCGGGGTTTTCTTTCCTTGAATTCAAACAGGCAGCTTGGACCATGAAGCGTATAGGTGTGTCCAGCCCATAGGAAATCCTCTTTGAGCGATTAATACTTTTTCAGATATCTTTCGGCGCAGCTCATCATATCTATCTTCAATCAGTCCAAGGCAAAGTAACAGCCCTATCGTCAGCAGCGCTCCACCAATAGTGCTAGCTGTTCTACCTGCATGAAGAGCTTCGTTTCTGAGCGTGTAGAGAAAGTCGATCCCAGACTCTTGCTCTTTGGCAAATATCTTAAGTTCGTCTATAAGTTGTTGTAGTTTCTTTTGTAGTAAAGGATTTTTTTGATTTATTATGGCGAAAGAAAGGGCATCTGACATTGAGCTGCAATTGGATTTCTTCTTGTACAATCTATCTTCTTTGGGTAGGTTTTTTTTAATTGTGAATGGCTGTGTTACTTTTCCGTCTTGATTCATGTATTCGTGTAAGGTTTTTCTGCTCAGGGCCTCAATCAGAGGGAAGCCCATATGAGCCATGATGTTTTCCTTTTGGTCTTTTTGATACAGATGTACTGAGAATGCTACTTGATCAAGTGCGGCACATAGACTGGTTGATAACAAGCTGCTTAAGTCGGAATCGCCATATATTAGGTTTGGCTCAAAGTCTGAAATGAAGTCTAGTAATATTGCTCCCGTCCATGACCAGAAAAGGTAGTGGTCGGGCGTTGTGAAACTTCCTCTGTTTGCAAGGAATAAATTTTTTCCTATCTCTGATCCCAAAGTAATTAGTTCGTCAAAGTCTAGGATATGAGGTTCTATTCCGTTGTTGAAAAGTAATGTCTGGTCCCACCCAGTCGGCAGTTGAAAGCCTCCTGCATTATTTCTCAAGATGTCACGTAGGTTTTTACTTAGTTCTTCTATTTTCTCTTTCATACGTATCTCCATATGCGTTGGCTTTCGAGCTTAGCATAGAGAAAACCAGCCCGCCTTGAGCGGGCTTTACTTTTTTGGAGCCGCAATATGCAGCCAACTTTTCGTATTGTTGCCGATGGCAAAGACATCACGGCATTGATTAATGACCGGCTCCTTTCGTTACGCACGACAGACAAGCCGGGTCTGGAGTCAGATGAGTTTGAGTTGCGCATCGATGATCGCGATGGCGCTGTGTCGTTGCCGCGGCGCGGTGCTGGTATTGAGGTTCACTTGGGTTATGCCGGGCAGGCACTCACAAAACTCGGTAGTTACACGGTCGACGATATCGATGTTTCGGGTCCGCCTGACACCCTGGTGATTCGTGGCAAGGCCAGCGATATACGGGGAAGTGGCAAGACGACACGGAGTGGCAGTTGGGAAGACGTTCCGCTGCAGCAGATTGTTAGCGACGTGGCCGCCCGTAATAGCTGGGAGCCTGTATGTCCTGTGCAAACGAAGGTCCCTCGCGTTGATCAGCTCAATGAATCGGACTTCAACTTCATCACCCGCCTGGCAAAACAGTATGACTGCACGGCGAAAGTCGCTGACGGCAAGCTGCTGGTCATGCAGCGGCAGGCCGGGCAGAGCGCAAGCGGCAAAGCCTTGGGCGTTGTCACGATCAATCGCAGCGATGTTTCGCGTTGGCAGTTCAGGCTCGGTGACAAGTCCGCGCACAAGGCTGTGCAGACGAAGCATCAGAACAAGAAGGACGGAAAGCTGCAGGTCGTCCAGCTCAGCAACGATGAGTCACCAGACGGCCTGCCTCCTGTTCATACGGATCGGCACATCTACCCGAACAAATCTGCGGCTGAGCAAGCGGCCAAGGCCCGGCTGGCTGCGTTCAATCGCAGCACGGCGGGCGTCAGGCTGGAAATGATCGGTCGCACGGATCTGTTCGCTGAACGAATGATCAGCGCTCAGGGCTTCAAAGACGGGCTGGACGGTGAGTACCTGGTCGATTCAGTCGAACAGGTTTTTACCCAGTCTGGCTGGACGACAAGTGTTGAGTGCAACGGCGGCAAGTCCGGCAAAGCCAAAGCCAAAGGCAAGAAAAAGAAAGAGGCCAAGCCGCTCAAGGTTGAAAAGCTTTAATACACCACATGCAAGGAGACAGACGAATGTCTATTACAGCGCAGCAACTGCTGCAGATCCTCCCCAACGCCGGCCAAAGAGCCGGCGTTTTTGTTCCTGCTATAAACGCGGCCATGGGCAAATACGGCATCGTCACGAAGTTGCGTGTCGCCGCGTTCATTGCGCAGATCGGGCACGAGTCCGGCCAACTGCGCTATGTGCGCGAACTCGGGAATGACTCGTACCTGGACAAGTACGACACCGGCCGTCTGGCCGAGAGGCTGGGTAATACGCCCGAAGATGATGATGACGGCCAGCTCTACCGTGGACGTGGGCTGATTCAAGTCACCGGCCGGGCCAACTACGCCGCTTGCGGTGAGGCGCTGGGTCTGGATCTGATCGCCAAGCCCGAGCTGCTGGAGCAACCCGAGCATGCCGCCATGTCCGCTGGCTGGTTCTGGCATCGGGCGAGGCTGAATAACCTGGCAGACCAGGGCGACCTGCTCACGATCACTAAGCGCATCAACGGCGGCACGAACGGTCTGGCCGACCGGCAGGCTCTGTATGACCGTGCGCTGAAGGTGCTGCCATGACCGCGTGAAAGAAGTGTCCGCAACAAAATGAAAAGAGCGACCGGCTGAAGTGCGTCAACACATCGGCCGGTCGCCGTCCTGCAGATCGTACCTGCAAGCCAGCCAAGGCTCTCGCTTCGTGCACAAAGCGCGGCGAGCCTAGCACCTGTTTATATATACAGTAAAGGTCTTGCTCTCAATGTCTTCACCCATCGTTCCGTGGATGGGCGGCAAACGCCGCCTGGCCGACCGTCTTATCCCTCTGTTCCCGCCTCACGAATGCTACGTCGAAGTATTCGCTGGAGGTGCGGCCCTCTATTTCATGCGTCCACAGGCTGCTCCTGTTGAGGTATTGAACGACATCAATGGTGACCTGGTCACGCTGTATCGTGTTGTCCAAAATCATCTTGAAGAGTTCGTGCGTCAATTCAAATGGGCGCTCAGTTCGCGCCAGGTGTTTGAGTGGCAGAAGATGACTCGCCCGGAAACCCTCACAGACATTCAGCGTGCCGCCCGTTTCTTTTATATGCAGCAGCATGCCTTTGGCGGCAAGGTCAGCGGCCAGACGTTCGGTACCGCGACGACAGCACCGGCGATCAATCTGCTCCGGATCGAGGAGAACCTGTCAGCGGCCTGGCAGCGACTCTCGGGCACCTACGTCGAAAACCTGCCCTGGCTAGAATGTGCTGAGCGTTATGATCGGGTTCACACATTTCACTACATGGACCCGCCGTACTGGCAAACTGCCGGGTATGGTCTAGATTTCCCCTTCGAGAACTACGAGCGAATGGCCGACTTCATGCGGCGCTGCAAGGGCAGGGTGATGGTCAGCATCAACGACCACCCCGATATTCGGCGGGTGTTTGAGGGGTTCCACTTTGAGACGCTTGATATTCGCTATACAACGACGAATCAGCGGCAGGGCAAAGCCAGTATGTCTGCTGAGCTGGTGATCATGAACTGGACACCTGAATCGTTGGGAGGCCTTTTCTAGGTTGTTAGGAGTGAATGTTTTTTATGATCTCATTCTTGGCCTAAAAGTATTAGTACGGAAAACATATACACAAATTGGTGTCTGTTAAACGATAGAGTTTTCAATCAGCTGAGGTAATGAAATATGTTCATAGGAAGAGTCGATTTAGGAAATGGCGGTAGCGTCGGTGTTGTGTTGATACCACTCAAGGGAACCAGCTTTGAGAGCGATTGGACCGCTGATACAAAACTTGTCTTGGTCTCACTGCTGAGCCCGGTCGGAAGGGCGTGCACTTATGGTAAAGGAATGGGACATCATCGTCTTATGGATAAAATGAATCTTTCAGAGTCAGACGCAATTGGTCTTTCTGCGTGGCTTGATACCCAGCTGTAGCCGAAAAATAAAATCGGCCATCGCAGCCACGGTTGTAGTGGTCAACTTTTTC
>NZ_RBRE01000059.1 GCF_003700275.1 Pseudomonas cichorii
AAATCAATGGTTTGATAATTAAAAACGTCAGCTTTATCACCGACACCTGTAGGAAACCTCGACAATGTGCGCAAGAAGTTGCGCACCACTGCGCAACTTCTTGCGCACTTGGCTGGAGGCCTTGAACTGCGTGGCCTGTAGCGGTGACGACAGGTATTTCAGGGGCCAAGAGTGCGCAAGAAGTTGCGCATAATGGCTATATAGCATGATTCTACTGACTCCCGGCCCGCAGGAGCGGTTTCAACCGCGAAGACAGTATTTAAGGCGCCGCATCATGGGTGGATGTACCAGCCTCTTCGTACCTGCTGGGTGTGCGAACTTCTCACATTCTGACAACCTTTTCCCTTTCCCCTGAGTGAAGTTTCCTAGAAAATCCCGAGGCCTTGCGCGGGGTATTTTCGGGCTCTAGGCTGTGTCCGTCGTTGAGCATCAGCGATCGGGTTTAGCAGCCTGTTCCGAGTCTCTCCAGCGCAAGTTCCGTCTATGGCGGCTTTGTGCGGGGCACTTTCGGGTGCGCCGGTTTTGGAGAGGATCGCCGGTCTGCTAACCCGTATCAAAGTCGCCACCCTTGTCCGTTTAGCAGCGTGGCTTCGGTGGCTCTAGGGAAGATCCTCTGAATGAAAAAAATAACCCCCGATCCACCACAAACAACCCTCGAAGAATCCCTGTTGCACGTCAGCGATCTGCTGCGTTGCGCGGCAGCCACCGCCTATGAAACCGGCGACTGCCTTAACGGCCCGAAGCGTGATCTGGCGTTTTCGGTGGTGCATCTGATTGGCATGGCCAAGGCTGAACTGGAACGTTCATTGGCGCGGGTCGAGCCGCGGTAGAGTGTCTTTTCGCGGTTAAAACCGCCCCGACACATAAACTGTGGGAGCGGTTTTAACCGCGAACGCTTCAATTAGCCTTCACGGTATAAGACTGCCCCCATACCGAATTGCCATCGGTTTCACGCGCCTGGATCTTGATTGGCCGATAAGTCAGCTCTTTCAGGGCCTGGCCTATGCTCGGAAAGTGGTAATCGGCCGGGTTCTGGGAATTTTTGACTTGCTCCACCTCGCCTTGAATGTGCACCAGCGTCAGTTGCTGGAGTTCGCAGCGCATGCTTTCCTGGTCGAACTGCTTGCAGCTCTTGTCCCGCAGGGTGGCGGCAGGCGGTTCGGCATAGAAGCCATCGATCACCACTACTTCACCTGACGCGATATCGAAGCTTGCAAACTCCCTGGCCAGTTTTACCGTGACGTTACGGGCTTCGACAGTTTGCTGCTTGATACTGCTGGTCCAGCCCGCTTCTGAAGTTTGTCGTTTGACGTCGTAGGAACTTTTCCCCCAGCTCGTGCATTCGTTGTTAACGACACGTACCGAGGTGCAGTAATCCTCCTGGACGGTTTCGTTGCGATAGCTGGCATCTTCCCATTTCTTGCCGTGCTCGAATTCATCGAAACTCAGAGCCTTGAGCATGGCGTAACCCAACGGCGAGGGACTGATGTTGCGTCCGCCCGGTGCTTCAAAGGCTGACGTCCTGGGCAAGTTATAGCTGACGTCACTGATGCGGTAATGGCCGGGATCGACCAGATAGATCTTGTACAGCGTGCGCCCGAAAACCAGCTGGAAGTAGGAGTCGCGTGCTTCGATGGCCCCATCATCGTTGCCGGTGTCGTAACCGACCCGGATGCTGGAAGACGGACGCGAGGTGTTGGTCCACTCGGTAACGCCCGAACGAAGTCTGACAAACTTCGCCTTGGCATCATTGTCATCGAAGTTGATGCGCAGGCTGTCGAGGCTGATGGTGGGCACGATCAGAACCGCTTTGCCTGCCGTCTTGAAGTTGGCAAACAGTTGATCCTCGGCCTTGCGTTTGGCTTCTGGATCGAATGTCTGGATGGGCTGGCCGGTTATGGGATTTATGTTGGCGGGCGGTGTCATGGGGACGCAACCGCTTACTACCAGACCCGATACGGTAATCGCGAGCAGTGTGCCGAAATAACCCTGTGCACACTTCATCTTCAGCAACGCCCGGCGGCTTTCAACAAGGCATTGCAACTGGCGGGTGGCGTTTGAGCTTTGCCCTGGCTGCTGGAACCTTCAACAGGACCGGAACACAGAGTATCGGAGTCGAGAGCGCCCATCAGGGTGGTGTAGTAGCAGTTATAAACGCCTTTATTGCTCTGTGCCTTGAACTTCACCGAGTCCAGTTCGCCACGCTTGTCAAAGACCCGGATTTTTTCAGGGGTCGTGTTCAGTGTGACGGCGGCCTTTTCCTGCAAACTGCTGTCGCTGACGGACTTGGAGGCGACAATCCCGCAGCCTTGAAGTAATGCGATTGCGGAACCCGCGATGAATAAGCGAGTGGCGAGTTTATTCAACTTCATAGGTTTTCCTGTCTATTCAAGTGCCGGGCGTTCGGCATGGGTCAGTAGATTCACTGGCCAATGTAGAGCGAACAATCAGGGGCTTGCCATAGAACAGGTGTACTAATGAGGTTGGTTTTTCGCGAATGAGTTGGCTCTGTCCTCGTTGAGTGTTGTGGTGTCTCTAGTGTGGGAGGCAACACTTAATGCAGACAGAGCCAATCAGTTCGCCCCTGCGCGAGTACGCAGGAGCGGATTTATCCGCGATAACCAATCAGACCACTTTGAAGCGGTTTACCAATCCTTGTTGCAGATCGGCCAGGCGTGCCAGTTCGCGGCTGGTGAGGGCCGTTTGTTCGGCACCTGCGCTGACTTGAACCACCAGCGTATTGATGTCGTTGACGTTACGGTGGATTTCCTCGGCAACCAGGCTTTGTTCCTCGGCAGCCGACGCGACCTGGATATTGCGATCACTGATGCTCGCAATACCGTTGGCGATCTCTTCCAGCAGTTCGCCAGCGCGCACCACATTGTTGGCGCCTTCCTGGGCCTTGTTCAGGGTGTCCTTCATGGAGGTCGCTGCGCTGTCGGAGCCGGCCTGCAGGTTGGCGATCATGTTCTGGATGCTGACCGTGGAGTCCTGGGTTTTCTTGGCCAGTTGGCGCACTTCATCGGCCACAACCGCAAAGCCACGACCCTGTTCACCGGCTCGCGCTGCTTCAATAGCGGCGTTCAGGGCCAGCAGGTTGGTCTGCTCGGCGACACCGCGAATCACGTCCAGCACGGAGGAGATGGAATCGCTCTCGCCCTTGAGGTTGTCGATGATCTGCGAGGTCTGTTCCGCCTGGACCGACAGATCCTGAATCAGGCGGATGGTGTTATCGATCTCGGTTTTACCCTGCACCGTGCTGTTGTTGACCCGTTGCGACATCTCGGCGGCGTCGGTGGTGCTGCGCGCCACATCCTTGACCGTCGCGCTCATCTCGCTGATGGCCGTGGCGACCTGATCGGTGCCCTGACGTTGCTGAGCCACGTTCTGGCTGGTCTGGACCGCGACCGCAGACGATTCATCGGCGCTGATCGCGACCTTGGCCGTCGCGCTGCCGATTTCCAGGATCACTTCGCTGATCTGCCGCGACATGTTGTCCAGGTTGCGGGAGATTTCACCGAACTCATCTGTGCCGGTGTATTGGGTTCTTGCAGTCAGGTCCTTGGTCGACAAGGCGAGCAGGGTGCGGTTGACATCACTGACCGCGAATCTGATGTTGCGGATGATCAACTGTGCCAGGCAAAGCACGGCGATCAACATGATCACCACGGTGGCGATGGCCACGTACAGACTGCGCTCGGCATCTGCGCGTGCTTCTGTCGCCAGGTTCAGGACCGCCTGGCTCAGTGCTTCTTCGACAATGCCCATCTGATCGATACGGTTGGTCGAAAGGTTGAACCAGTCTTCAGGCTTGATATTCAGGGCATCGCCCAGTGGCGTGTCGAAGGCCAGGTTCTGCAGGCGGACGACTTCCAGGGAGCCTGGCTGCTTGAGCACATTGTCCATCTTGCTTTTGAATTCTTCCGGCGACCAGCGCTGGAAGGCTTCAAAGAAACCGGTAAATTCACCCAGGTTGCGGCTGAAGCGCGATAGCAGAACGGCATCGAAACGGTTCTGGTTGAACGCCAGGCCCAGCAACACGCGCTCGCGGCCGGCACGCTCTTTCATGGCCACGAACTGGTTGAGCGAGCTCAGGGCACGCAGGATAGCGGGGTCGTCGACATCGGCTTCCAGCGAGTAGGTGAAGTTGATCAGGTTCTTGATCAGATCCGTAAAGCGGGCGCCCGACTCGGTGCTGTTCAGGCTCAGGGCGTCGACCTTCAGACGCAAGGCGCTCAGCTCGTCTATCGTCGTCAGCACCTTGTCCAGACCGGCGGTGTTCTTCGCCGGCAATGCACGCAACACGGCCGCAGCCTTGTCTGTGTCTGCACGGAAACTGCGCAGCTTGTCCTGCATGGACTTGCCGCCACTGCCGATAAACACGCCGCTTGCACCACGTTCGCGCTGGATGGTGGTCACCAGGTTACTGATTCTCTGCGCATTGCTGCTGGCAGCCACTGTGCGGCTCATCGCATCGAGGGTGTGGTTTTTTTCGGCAATGTAGATGCCGGAGAAGGCCAGAAGGCCCAGAAGGGGGAAAATCAGTATGAGCAGTAATTTCATACTCAATGGAGCATTTTTAAGCATTGCAGACCTCATATCTTGCAGACTGATTGTAAAGCGGACGGTTTGTCGTTACTCGTTTCTGGCCGTTTCGCAGGGAATGGCACAGATGATCGAATATCAGCCTGCCTTAGCTGCTCTTGCTTCCGTGTAGCTATGTCGGCCGCTTGACGCCAATCTTTATCGTTGAGGTGCTTTATGTTGGTGCGATAAATGCCTTTGCGGATGGTTTTGCCCCGTGTTGGAGCGGGTCGGCAAGTGAATGGCTCGCGGCATCCTGATCTATCAATAGCGAATTTTGCCTAAATGACGAGTTTCTGTAGGGTTTTTCGTCAATTAAGTGCGGTTTTTGTGAAAAAATTGCGAATGTTTAGGCTAAGTGATAGCGTCGCGGGATACGAATGCGGGGTGCTACAGATGCTTGTTCAATATCGGGTGCAGAATTTTTTGTCGTTCAACAACGAACAGACTCTAAGTATGTTGGCGTCAACGTCCACCAAGGAAAATCACCATCGAAGCAATGTGGTTGATGTCAATGCATTGGGAATAGGCTCTCTGGTAAAAAGTGTCGCTATTTTTGGTGCGAATGCTTCGGGCAAGTCAAATCTGTTTCGTTCCCTTGCCGTTTTTAAACACTTGGTCTTAGGTGCGCTCACATCGATTTCCTCCGAAAGGATTGGTTTTTCCATCCCGTTTATTCTTAAAGAAAATTATTATGATGTTCCCACTGAATTTGAAGTGACCTTCCTGAAGGAAGATAAACTTTATCGATATGGCATAGCGCTTGACGACGGTATCATCGTTGAAGAGTGGCTTTACTGGACCAGTGAGTCCAGAGAGACAATGCTTTTCCACAGAGAAAAGCAGGAAGTGAAGATCAATCAACGCTCTTTTCCGGAGGCCAGATTATTTGTTTCCAAAGTGCTTGATACATTCCATGTTGAAAAAACCAAACCGACGGTACCTTTCATTTCTGTGTTGTCGTCGTTCGACGGGGAGAAATCCAATCAGGTTGTTGAGTGGTTTCGGAATTTTTATGTCCTTTCCGGGATTTCCGATGATGGATATAAAGGCTTTACAACCTCGTTGTTTCAAAAGGATCCTGAGTTTAAAACCTGGGCTCTGGATGTTCTGAAAAGCGTGCAGATTCATGATGTGGAAATTGTAGAGGAAGAGGCTAAAACTTCAGTGCCTTTTCTGGCTGGAGCCAATGTTTCTATTGCCGCTTCAGGTATGGAAGCACCGATAAAAGGAAAAAAAATAAACATTGTGAAAGCCAGCGCGGGCGGTGATCACTATGAGGTTCCTTTCGACCTGGAGTCGGAAGGGACGAAGAAATTGTTTTACCTTCTGGGCCCTTGGTATAACTCAATAAAAAATAAAGAGGTTTTATTTATTGATGAATTCGACAGCAAGTTCCATACGCTATTGAGTGAATTCATCATCAAGCTCTACCATGAGAAAAATACCCAAGGTAGTCAGCTTCTGTTGACCTGTCATGACACCAATTTGCTGGATAAAAAGATTTTCCGTCGCGATCAGATATGGTTTGTCGAGAAAAATGCGGAGCAGGAAAGCGAGCTGTTTTCACTGCTTGAATATAAAGAGCACTACACCCGCAAGGGCGATAGCTACAGCAAGGATTATCTAGCCGGAAAATATGGCGCCATTCCTCTGTTTTCCACTTCCCAGCTGTTGGACGAGGTCTGCGATGGGGAGGGATAGATCAGCGCGTGGCAAGCTAGAGCGTAAAGAAAACACCCGTGAGGAGCGCAAGCCGGTTGTACTGGCGGATCTCATTGTGTTCAGTTTCAAGCACCTCGAAGAGTCTCAGCCCCGGAATGACCCGCAAACCCTTGAGGTATGGCAACAGGAAAAGCTGTTTCCTGTTCTATTGACCCGTTTGAAAGAGCTGTCCCGTTTGACCAGAGATGAGGCGGTCAAGCAGCAGCTCATCAAGGTTTACGGTGATTTTCCACCTCGTTCGGATTTCACGCCCCCTGACCATATTGACAAGAACGTGGCCTGGGGCGTGATAAAAGGAATCGGTGGCCAGAAAGGCACCGTGGCGGGCTATATGATCGAGAACACGTTTTATGTGGTGTTTCTGGATAAAGACCACCGATTCTGGATAACGGAAAAGAAAAATACCTGACCATTGATCCGCCCAAGGCTCACAACACCTTGTTCAACCCGAAACGCTTGCGCAAACCGCTGTCCAGCAACCCTTTGGGCAGCAGCCATGACATCAGCGGCAGGACTCGCGAGCCATTGCCCAGGCGCAGCAGGCGTGGCGGGTTGGCCTGCTGGATGGCCTTGAGCAGGTCGCGGGCGAAATCGGTGGCGGGAGTGGGGTTGTCCTGGGAAGCCTTGGCCCGGGCACGAATGCCTTCGCGGATCGGCCACCACGGCGACTGCTCGCTGATCAGTTGTTCGGCTTCATGGGTGGCGTTTTTCGCGAAGCTTGAGGCGATGGCGCCGGGCTGCACTTCCATGACCTGGATCGAGAAGGGCGCCAGTTCCAGGCGCATGGCATCGCTCAGGGCATGCACGGCAGCCTTGGACGCGCAGTAGGCTCCGGCGAATGGCGTGACCAGAACCCCGGAAACGCTGCCGATATTCACCACCAATCCTTTATTGCGGCGCAATGCCGGAAACAGGGCGCGGGTGACGCCGACCACCGAGAACACATTGGTCTCGAACTGGCGCTGCATGGCCTCGACGCCACCGTCGAGCAGCGGCCCCATCGCGCCGTAGCCTGCGTTGTTGATCAAGACATCCAGCCCGACGCCTTGCTGCTCAAGGTCGGTGGCCAGACGCTGGAGCGCGGCGCTGTCGTTGACATCCAGTTGCACGGCGCTGAACCCGGCAGCGCTCAGGCTGGCGACGTCTTCTGCCTTGCGTGCCGTTGCCCAGACCTGATAACCCGCGTTTTTGAACGCATCCGCCAAGGCCCGGCCAATGCCGCTCGAGCAGCCGGTGATAAGTGCTGTGGGCATGTATTTTTCCTTAATCCGAGAAGCTGCCTTGTAGGTGTTCGGGACGAAATTCCAGGCTTTGCGGGCGATAGCCAGGCCGCAGGGGGGGCAAGGGCAGGCAGTCTTGCCACTGACTGCCCGGCTGCAACTCGCCGGGGCCGCGATAATGCGGCGAGGTATAGGCATCCTCGGCGAGGTTGACGGTGTCGCCGGGCGCATAGGCCGCCACACGCCAGCGCAGCTCGCGCAAGGGAACATTATTGGTGTTGTCGATCAGCACCAGCAAAGGCTGGCCTGCCGGGCATTGTTGCGGTGCGTAGTCCAGGCGCAAGCCCAGACGCTCCAGTTGCCGCGCCTCGCGGTTGTCCTGCCAGATCACCACGGCGGCGACGACCCCAAGGCCTGCGGCGGCCGCCAGTGACACCGGCAAGGCCTTGGCCGGATAGCGCAGCAGCAGGATGAGCCAGGTCAGGATAAGCACGATACCGATCAGCATGATGTGCATCTCGTCAGCATGGGAGCTGGCATCGTACCGAAAGGCAGGTGAGGTTTACCAATCGCCGGGATGAGCTGACGAGTGATCCTGCCTGGCTTTGGGGTGTTCAGGCGTTGACCGGATCAGACAATCTCGTACTCGATGGAGTCCTTGCCGGCGACCCAGATGTCATGGGTAACCCTGAGGAAGGTCTTGATGATTGCCTTGTCTCCACGCTTGAAGGTCCCGCTGATTTCTTCTCTGGCCACAGTGTCTATCGAGTCTTTTCCCGATACGAACGGGATCAGGGTCGAGTTGATTCCGGCACTGTAATCCGAGTTGGAAAAGGTCAGCAGAAGTTCATCGTAGATAATTTCCGAAAAACCGGGCAATACCAGCGTGAAGCCACGATTGGCCACAGCAGCATTAAGCTGTGCGGTGTTGTTTGCTTCGCGTACATAAGGCTGGGTGACGGGTTCTGGGGGCGCCTTGCTATCCACTCGAATCTGTAATGTAACGGTCTTCGTGGCGGTGGCGTTGTGGTTATCTGTTGTATTCCCAGACATGTTTGAAGTTTTTTTGTTACTCATTTTAGGGATCATCCTGAATATTATTTAAAGGGCTTTATAAAAGCAATGCGTTGAGTGCTATCCAGTTATTGACGCTGAATATTTTTTCTTGCTTTCATGGCATAGCTTTTAATCAAGGTTAGGAGCGGTTTGTCAAGCATGTCTACTGCTATTTCTAACGGGTGGCAAATGGCTCTTCCTTATTCAGGCCCGCTTATATGGGGAGCACTATCTATAGGGTTTTTTATTGATAAGTAACTGGATAATTATGTTTCTGAATATCAAAAAGATACAGGTGACAGCCCATCTACCGCCTATCTGAAGTTCGATACGCAACGCTGCTCATGGATTGATGCAATCGCTGTTGGACTAGGCTTCAAGCAGGGACTCGCAGAGAACAATGCCATGGATAGGCAGACTGCAGATTTGCATCGTCATACACCAACCCTTGCAGTGGTAGATCCTCGTGGCCTGGCCGTTCGGCTGGTCACCTGGTATCGCAGGCAGGTTGCAGAGGAACCTGTTGCGCGTGTCCATCGCTCGTTATTCGATTCTGCGGGCCGTTTGACTGAGTGTTGGGACCCCAGGCTCGGCGAGAGCGGCGCGCCAGCCAATCTTGCCAATATCTACTCCCTCAGCGCCCAGGTTCTGGGCCGCGACAGCGTGGATAGTGGTTGGCGTGTTTCATTGCCGGGTGAAAGCCAGGAATCGCTGCACAGTTGGGATGGACGAGGCACTGTTCGACGCACGGAATACGACGAACTGCTCAGGCCCACCGCTGTATTTGAAGGTGATCAATGCGCCGAGCGGCTGACCTATGGCGATGTGAGTTCTGCACTCCATAACCAGTGCGGGCAGTTGGTTCGTCATGATGACCCTGCTGGCTCGCGCTTGAATGCGGAGTTCAGTCTGACCGGCTCCGTGATTGAGCAGGCGCAACGTTTTTCCAGGGACCTTGCCAACCCCGATTGGCCCGAACCAGAAGCCGAACGCGATGCGCTGCTGGAGCCGGGGGAAGGCGCGGTTTCTCACTGGCGTTTCAGCCCTTTGGGCGGCCCCCTTGAGCAAACCGATGCCCTGGGCAATGTCCAGCGCTTTGCCCAGACCATATCGGGCGAGTTGCAAGGGTGTTTCCTGCAACTCAAGGGGCAGGCGGAACAGACGCTGGTCAGCGATATCAACTACGACGCTCAGGGCCGTGTCTCATCGGAAACAGCGGGCAATGGTGTGCTCAGCATCGCACGTTATGGTGAGGAAGATGGTCGCCTGCTGGAATTGAAAGCAGCCCGCAATGGCGGCGAATCATTGCAGGACCTGATTTACGGCTACGATCCGGCAGGCAACGTCATTCGCGTCGAGGATCGTGCCCAACCCACCCGACACTTCGCCAATCAACGCATCGAGCCAGTGTCGACCTATCAATACGACACGCTCTACCAGTTGACGGAAGCCACGGGGCGCGAGTTGGCAGCGGTCAATCACGGGCCGGTATTTGCCGATTTCCAGAGCCCGGCCGATCCTGCGCAACTGGCCAACTACACACAAACCTACAATTACGATGCTGGCGGCAATCTCCGGCAACTGACCCATGTCGGGTCGCAAAACCATTCCCGGACGCTGGTGACTGCCCGCGACAGCAATCGCAGTTTGCCGGTGATCAATAACCAACCACCTGACGAAGATGCCGTTGCAGGGGCTTTCGATCCCAATGGCAATCTGCTGCAACTGCATGCCGGGCAAGTCCTGAGCTGGGACCGGCGCAATCAGTTGCAGGAGGTCAGGCCGGTGGTGCGCGAGTCCGGCGAAGACGATAGCGAGCGCTATTTCTACGATGCCAGTGGCCAGCGTCTGCGCAAGGTACGCACGACCCAGTCCCGAGCTGTGACGTACAGCGCCGAAGTGCGTTACCTGCCGGGGCTGGAAATCCGCAGCAACACGGCGAGCGGTGAAGCATTGCAGGTGATCACTGCCCAGGCCGGTCGAGGCGAGGTGCGCGTCCTGCACTGGCAGGTCGGGAAACCCGACGAACTGGCCAACGATCCATACCGCTACAGCCTGACCGATCACCTCGGTTCCAGCAGCCTGGAGCTGGATAAAGACGCGGCCATCATCAGCCAGGAAAACTACTACCCGTTCGGCGGCAGCTCATGGTGGGCAGGCAGAAACCTTATCGAGGCCAGCTACAAGACCGTGCGTTATTCCGGCAAGGAACGCGATGCGACAGGGCTGTATTACTACGGCTTGCGTTATTACGCGCCGTGGTTGCAGCGCTGGATCAATCCGGACCCGGCGCAAGAAGAGGACGGGGTGAATCTGTATCGTTTTGTACGCAATTCACCCCTGCGGTTTAGCGACCCGAGGGGGGCTGCGCCCTATGACGTACTGGATAAACAGGAAATGGTTATGCTGGAGCAGCATAAGTTGAAAATTACTGCAAGAGGGCTGCAGGAATTCAATGCGGAGCAGGCGAGTGCTTTCAAATCAGCGGCCATGCTTTCCGAAAAGTTGTTAACAGGCGTTCTGGATGAGCTGCCCAAGGCTAAGCCGAGGAAGGGAGTTGCCAGGATGATAAGTGCATTTGGCGATATGGATGCCGACTTCAAGAAGCAACTTATCGAGGCATTGATAAATTCATTTACCCAGCAGAGAGCGTTTATACGGTCGTTGACAACCGACGCACAATGGAAAGTCAGTCTTTTTGTCTCGGATTCCACAATCGCTGGCAATACCTCACATTTTACCGAGTCTGCGCCGCTGAAGACGATTTCACTGAACGCCAACTTTCTGGACCGCCACCCGCTGGAAATTGCCAGGACACTCATTCATGAAACAAGTCATGCTGTCGACAGGGCCGTGGACTATTACTATTTACAGATTGAGGACCTGCCCTCTTGGATTGCGCATGAAGACATCGAGCAGTGGTCAGCTCATCATCGCGCCGTTTTTGACGACATCGGCAAGCATGGTCCCGATCCCTCAATCGTCACAAGTCGTTATTGGGAGACCATGAATTCTATAGCCGGGCGTCAATTAACACCTGAAAGCGCAGCTCAGGAGTTTCAGAAACAGACTGTACGCCTGCCGATCTTTCTGCTTAATGCCGATACATACTCGTCCTTTGTCATGGGCACGAAATTGCCGTCGCGGGTCATGGCAAAACAGAATGCTCGCGCAGTTCGACGCGGCGCTTACGATCCCGCCAAGGAAGTTTTCTGAGGATGAGCCCAAAAAAAACCCAACAACCCTCTGCGGATGGGGATACGCAGAGAGTTGTTGGGGGCCTGTTGCTCTTTGAGTTGCAAGCGGCAAGCTACAAGCTTGAAGTCTCAAGGGCTTGAAGCTTGTAGCTTGAGGCTTGCCGCTCTTTTTTACCTTGCAATGGTCTGGGTTTTCACGCCTGCTTCCAGCGCGCCGGAACGTCCGTAAACGTCTTCGTAGCGCTCGATATCGTCTTCACCCAGGTAGCTGCCGGACTGGACTTCGATGATTTCCAGCGGGATCTTGCCCGGGTTTTTCAGGCGGTGGACCGAAGCGATCGGGATGTAGGTCGACTGGTTCTCGGTGAGCAGGAACACGTTCTCGTCACAGGTCACCTGAGCGGTGCCGGATACCACGATCCAGTGTTCGGCACGATGGTGGTGCATCTGCAGCGAGAGGCTGGCGCCCGGCTTGACCGAGATGCGCTTGACCTGGAAGCGGCCGCCCATGTCCACCGAGTCGTAGGAGCCCCACGGACGATAGACTTCCAGATGGTTCTGGGTTTCGCTGCGGCCCTGTTCGTTGAGGGTGTTGACCATCTGCTTGACGCCCTGGACCTTGTCCTTGTGGGCAATCATCATCGCGTCCTTGGTTTCGACGACCACGATGTTGTCCAGGCCAATGACCGAGACCAGTTTGCCGTTGCCATGGATCATGCAGTTGCGGCTGTCCTGGATGACCACGTCGCCTTTGGTGACGTTGCCGTTGGTGTCTTTTTCATGCACTTCCCACAGCGACGACCAGCAGCCGACATCGCTCCAGCCGGCCGACAGCGGCACGACGCAGGCGCGTTGGGTTTTTTCCATGACGGCGTAGTCGATGGAGTTGTCCGGGCAGCAGGCGAAGGTCGCGGAGTCGATATCGACAGCGCCGCCATCCTGCTCGCTGCGCTCAAGGGTCAGCAGGCAAGTGTCGTAGATGTCCGGATCGTGCTTTTTCAGCTCTTCGAGGAAGCGGCTGGCGCGGAACAGGAACATGCCGCTGTTCCAGTAGTAACCGCCGGCTTCGACGAACTCGGCAGCGCGTTTTTCGTCGGGCTTCTCAACGAAGTGCGACACGCGGCTCACGCCTTCTGGCAGCAGCGCATCGGCAGTGGATTTGATGTAGCCGTAACCGGTTTCCGGCTTGTTGGCCGGTACACCGAACAGAACCATTTCGCCACGCTCTGCGGCAACAGTGGCCAGGGCCAGGGCGCGTTGCAGGGCTTTCTGGTCGTCGATCACGTGATCGGCGGGCATGACCAGCATCAGCTCGTCATTGCCTTCATTGACCAGCATCATCGCTGTCAGAGCCACGGCCGGCGCAGTGTTGCGTCCGAACGGCTCCATCAGGATGGCCTGGGTGTTGAGGTCCAGTGCTGCCAACTGCTCGTTTACGATGAAACGATGCTCCTTGTTGCAGACCACGATGGGCTCTTGCATACCCTCGAACACCAGACGCTCCAGGGTTTGCTGGAACAGGGTGTGCTCGCCTGTCAGTGCCAGGAATTGTTTAGGGAATTGTTTACGCGAAAGCGGCCAGAGTCGTGAACCGCTACCGCCTGACAAGATCACTGGAATCATTTTGTTTCTCCAATAGCATTCAATAAGGGCTGTTCGTGGTTTTCTGTCGTTTCTGTCTTGTTCTTGTACTGCGCTAGCGGGTCCGTGGCTGACAGAGGCCATGAACCCGCCAACTTGATCTGTCTTAGCGAGTCGCTACCGGAGGCTTGACCCACACTGGCGAGAGGTTGCTGCCGCTGCCGGTGATGTACAGCACGGCGGCTTCGCCACGCTCCAGGGCCACTGGCTTGACGTCGGTGACTTTCTTGTCACCTTCGTACAGCGCCAGGCTGACTTTCACCGGGTTGATTTCACGCTCGCCGGTACCCTTGGCAGCTACGGCCTTGACCACGTCGGTCTTGCCGTCTGCGGTTTTCAGGGTCAGCGACTTGTCGCTGAGGTTCTGTACGCGAACCAGGGATTTCTGCTTGTTCTTGAACGGAGCTTCTTCGACCAGTTGCGGCTTGCCGCTGGCGTTGTTGACCAGGGTGTAATAACGGTCACTCGCCAGTTTTACCGGTACGCTCTGGCTGCCCAGCTTGGCGGTATAGTCGCCTTGGGGCATGAAGCTGAACGCAGTGCTGCCCAGTGGCGCGACTTCGTTGAGGTTGGTGTTGCCGACGCTGGCGCTGATTTCGGCGTTGCTGGCGTTGTAGACACGCACGAAGGTCGAGCCTTTCGGTGCGGTCGGGCCATACAGGGCAGAGTCACCGGCAAGGGCTTGCAGGGACATCAGGCCCAGGGTTGCGGCCAATGCGCAGGTTTTGAACAGGCTTTTCTTGGCCGAACGATTTGGAGTGTGCTGTAAGGTCATAATGTCAGTCCTCTCAGTTTTGCGCCTGGTCAGGCGACTCGGATTGTTTGGTGTTTAGAGCCAGGTTCTCTTGGCTATCACGTGATTTCTTCAGCTCGGCGATCCACTGTGGATCGAACTCGCCAAGGTCGTTGTGAGCGGGCAGATAACGCTCCGGGAATTCCCAGATGACCACTTGTGGTGGGGTGGTCTTGAACGCATCGGTTTGCAGATACTTGAGCATCGGCAGAATCGGCCCGTGACCGTCTTCCGCATAGTTGACGACGTCGCTGCGCAGTGCCTGCTTCAGGGCGCCGACGAAGTTCCAGTTAGGGTTGGCGCTGTAACTGGTGCCAACCAGGCCGACCGGAATTTCGCTGTCTGCAAACAGGGCGTCATCACCAGCGGCAGTTCCTTCGACCGGATTTGTGCTGCGTTGTTGCAAATCATCCGGCTTTGGAAGCAAATTGCTGAACAGCGGATCCAGTGGCAGGAAGTTGGTCAGGTCGCCTTTGTAAGGCGTGACTTCCTTGGCCTGGGTAACGAATTGCTCAGGTTCGCCGTTCAACAGGGTTTTCCCGGCAATCGCTACGCCCAGTTGCTGCGCAGCAATCTCTGCACCCAGCGGAGTCCAGTGCGTGTCGGTGCGCAGGAACACCTGGCCTTGCTGCTTGGCGGCCTGCAACGGTGCCAGCAGATCCGGGGCAAAGATGCCGGCCTGTGCGACCTGGGCATGGAACTGCTGGTACAGGTCGGTGTGCAGGCTGGCCGGCTGGTTATCGCCGATGTGCTCCGGGTACAGACGGGTCTTGGCCGGAACAATCGCCAGAACCAGTTGCGTGCCTTGTTTCTGCAACGCATCGCGCACGCCCTGGATCAACGCCAGGTTGTCCGCTTCGTTCTTCTCGCCATTGGGAACGGCGTCGAACTCTTCGTCGGTATACAGCCACTGGTCCTTGCCGAGCACTACGCCCGGACGGCCTTCATTGAACAGCTTGTAGTCCAGAGCCGCCCACAGGTTGGTACCCAGGCGCTTGATCGGAAACTCATCGTCGTAATGAGTCTCCACCGCCTTGGTCCACTTGCCGTCGAGCACAGTGGTTTCTGCGGACGTCGAGAAACCGACGAAACTGCGCAGCGACCAGGCCCCCAGCACCAGCAGCAGGGTCATGAACAACGTGACGTAGAGGATTCGTAATGAACGGGTCATGTCAGGCTCCTCAGAATTGGAAGTAAAGGAACGGCGAGAAGCTCTGCGCCGAAAGTTTGAGAATCGAAGCGATGAACAGCAACAGGATCAGGGCACGCATGGCGTAGCGAGACCAGTCGGTTGTCCAGTAGGCCGGTTGCACCTGAGCATTGCTGCCAACGGTGTAGCCAGGCAGGTTGATGCTGCCGGGTGCATCGCCAGGTACCGCCTTGATGGTGCCGGGCTCTGCAGTCGCCGGACCGTCGGCCTTGGGTTTGTCGCTTTCGGAGCGGTTCTGGTAGAAGTCGCGCAGACCGAAGAACGCCAGTGTTGCGTAGGCCAGGATCATGGTTGCCACTTGCAGGCCGGTCAGGCTGGCGCGGTTGAGTTCCGACAGGTTCCAGTCGCCGAAGCTGAACATGGCGCTGTACATGCGGGACGCAACGTGCAGGTTTTCGGCACGGAAGATTACCCAGCCGGTGACTACCAGCAGGAAGGTCAGTGCCCAGCGGATCGGATTGAAGTGGTATGGCTTGGTGTTGAGGCCCATGGCTTTTTCGATTGCCAGCCACATGCCGTGCCACGCACCCCAGATGACGTACGTGATGTTCGCACCGTGCCACAGACCGCCCAGCAGCATGGTCAGGAACAGGTTGCGGTAGGTCGCGAACTTGCCGCCACGGTTGCCGCCCAGGGTGATGTACAGGTAATCACGCAGCCAGGTGGAGAGGCTGATGTGCCAGCGACGCCAGAACTCGGTGATCGACTGACTGATGTAAGGCTGTTTGAAGTTTTCCATGAAGCGGAAACCCATCATCAGGCCCAGGCCGATGGCCATGTCGCTGTAACCGGAGAAGTCGAAGTACAGTTGCGCGGTGTACGCCAGGGCACCCAGCCAGGCATCGCCCGTGGTCGGGTTTTCCAGGGCGAAGCAGTGGTCGGCGACCACGGCCAGGGTGTCGGCGATGAACACTTTCTTGATGAAGCCCTGCATGAAGCGGGTGCAGCCTTCGGAGAACTTGTCCAGCGTGTGGGTGCGGTTGTTGAACTGGTCGGCCAGATCACGGAAACGCAGCACGGGGCCGGCAATCAAGTGCGGGAAGATCGCAACGAATGCAGCGAAGTCGATCAGGTTGCGCGTTGCCGGTGTATCGCCGCGGTAAACGTCGATGATGTAGCTGATGGACTCGAAGATGTAGAACGAGATACCGATCGGCAACAGCACGTGGGTCAGGATGAAGGGCTCCAGGCCCATCGAGGTCATGGCCGCATTGATGCTGTCTACGCCGAAGTTGGCGTACTTGAAATAGCCGAGAATACACAGGTCTACAACCACGCCGAGCAGCAGCCAGCGCTGTGCCGGTTTGGTCCTGACTCCGGCGGCCCCGACTTTGAGGCCGATCCAGTAGTTCCAGACCGTGACGGCGATGAACAGCGTCAGGAAGTCGATGCGCCACCAGGCATAGAAGATGTAACTGGCAATCAGCAACAGCAAATTGCGATAGCGTTGCCCGCTTATGTAGTACAAGCCGAAGAAGATCGGCAAGAACAGAAACAGGAACACGTTGGATGAGAAAACCATCCTGATCTCTCCGTTTGTCCAACATTCAAGGGCTCAAAGCCCCCCCAAACCCCCCATGAAAAATCGGGGGGTAAAACACTCACGCTACCCATCCTGTAGGAGCGGATTTATCCGCGAAGAAGTCAGTGCATTTGCTGTGTCTGCAATTTCGTCTTCGCGAATGAATTCGCTCCTACGGGGTCAAGTCACGAACCGCCCTTATCGCCTTTTTCATGGGACGGGTCGTAGACTTTGGTCAGGTCGCCGCCCAGACGGAACGTCTTGAACGGTTGCATCTCATGCTTGTGTTCGATCACATCCGGGCTGCAGGTGTAGAGCGCGCAGAACGGTTCGAGCCAGGCGAACTTCGGATCTTTCTTCAGCTCGCTCATGTCCTGCTTCTCACCACCGCGCGAAGCGAAATCGTCCGGGTCCTTGATCCCGGCGAGTACGCGGTCACCCAGGCGTTTGAGCGCGCCATTGTTTTCGCCACGCAGGTCGATGCCGTTGGCTTGCGCGAAACTGGCAATCATGGCCAGCGGCGGCAGGGCGTAGTTGTGGTAAGCCAGTGCCCGCTGACGACGCTTGATTTCGTTGGGCAGGAAACCGTCCTTGTCGACCTGATAGGCCGCGATCTTGTATTCCTTGATCGACCAGTCGAACAGGTCGCGACGGTTGGTGGCGACGGCGGTTGCCATTACCGACCAGGCGGCCCAGTAGGAGTGGTTGTTGATCTTCTCCATCGGCAGGTTGCTCCAGTCACTGATCACCTGGTCGGCCAGCTTGCTGAACCAGGCTTCGATGACTTGAGTCTGCTGCTGACGGTTGGCCAGCGGGTTGGACTCGGAGAATTTCAGGCGCAGGTAGGACGAGGCCATGCTGCCCAGCGCCCATTTGCGCATGGACTTGCCGGTGTGGTTGAAATCGCGGGATTCCAGCGCATCGGCCTGAGCCCAGGTGGTCAGCATGTTCAGCGCGCAATCGAGCTGTTCAGGACGACCGTCGCGCATGTACTGCATCACGACTTTGCTGATGCCGCGCTCCAGGGTGGTGATGTCCTTGGTGGCTTCGCGAAAGGCTTCTTCGGACTCTTCATTGAGCGTTGCCCGTGCCTTGTCCGAACCTTCGTACTTGCTGCGAAATACCAGTTTGCCGGTGTACGGTTTCGGCACGGCGTCACAACTGAAGTCGTGGCTGCCGGTTTTCATTTTCTCGATAGGCGCCGAGTACCCCTGCGGGGGTACCAGCGATGTGGTGGCGGATGCGCCCGAGGCCCATGCCAGCGATGACAGGATTGCCATCGACAGCAGGGTAGGGCGTATCAGTTTCGGAGTCTGCATAAGTCACCTCATAGTCCGGCTTGAGCGGTGTGTTGCGCAGTGCTTGGGAACACATTGCGCTTGCATACTTTTGCTTCGACTTTCAGTGGTTCTGTTCCGGCTTCCGGGCCCTGAATTTCAAGAGCGAGCAATTGTTGGTTTGCCCAGTCTTCGTCCTCGCGCAACTCAAAGGCGAAACGTCCGTCGGTATCGGCGGTGTCCGGCTTCTCGATTTTCAGATCCTCGTGGCGACCGTTCATGTACCAGAGCCTGGCCTGAAGAACTTTCACCGAGGTATCGTCAAACTTGATATCGATCTGGTTCTTGCTGTTGCGGATGTCCTTGATACCGTTCTTGCCGTTGACCAACACTTCGTTGTTACCCGGCTTGAGAGTGGTACTGGCATTCATGACCGCAGGCTTGCCTTCGCAACCGTTATCCAGCAGCGCCATCATCTGGCGGTAGATGGTTTCCTGGTCCAGGCGATACAGCGGCGAGAATTCCCAGATCAGGATCTTCGGTGGACGCTGCTGGAAGTCTTCGCTGCCCAGGTACTGCAGCATTGCGCCTTCCAGACCGCCACCCGGGAAAGCCACGTTCAGCACATCGGCACCGATGTATTCCTGAAGGAAGCCACCGAAGTTGTAGTTCTTGCCGCTGTGACTGGTGCCGACCAGAGTGATTTCCGGGTTGCCGGAATCACCGAACAGATCGCCATCACCAGCCTCGCCCTTGGGCTCGGTGGTGAATTGATCCATGTACTGGATCGCGTAGCTGGTGCCGCACAATTGACCCGCCATGTTGTGAAGGGTTCCGGTCTTGCCCATGCGTCCTGACTTGTGACTCTCGAATTCGCGCTTGGGAATGTCGGCGTAGCCAGGGACTTTCTTCACGGTTTCGGCAACGATTTTCGCGGTGCGCTGAGCGCCGTACGGAGTCCAGTGCTGATCGCCGCGGAAGTAGAAATCATGGGCCTGTTGCTCGTTGGTCAACGGCGAAAGGTCCGGTACCCAATAGCCCATCTTGCTGAAGCGACCGAGCATGGCCTGATAGTTTTTCAGGGCCTTGTCGTAGTCGTATTTATCGCGCTCTGCCGGAAACAGTTTGTTGCGATCTACCAGGCCACGGGTTGGCTGATAGACCACCACCAGCTCGACGCCCTTGCTCTTGAAGGCATCGCGCAGTTCCTGCATGCGACGATAGCCGGCCGGTGTGGTGTCGAACTCGGTGCGCAAGTCTTCCTGGGTCCGGAACAGCCAGTCGCCTTCGGCCTGTACCAGGGTGGTGAAGTTCTGCTGATAGCGCGTGGTGTAGTTCTTCGCGTCATGGGCAGCAGGGCACAGGTTGCAGCAAGGCTCGGCGGTGAAATTCGGCGCTTGCGAGTCGTCTGCGCGAGCCGCGCCAGCGGCGGCCATAAGGGCTGCGGTCAGGCTGGAGAGGCTCAGTAGTTTGATCAGTTGTGTGCGCATAAAAATACCTTTCCTCATTCCCGCAGCTCGCTCTGGCTTTCGACGGGGTCGATCAATACGGCTTTCTTCTGGCGTATCAGCAGGTCGAGGATTTCATCCTGACGCTCACCCAATATGCCGTTGAGGCTGATACCGACCTGCTTGGTCGGCGCCAGCATCGAGACGCGATAAAGCTCCACGCTCAGCGGCGAGTCGATGGACAGCGGGCCGGAGCCGTTGCTGACCAGTTCACCGCCCACCAGGATCAGCGACACTTCGGCGTCGAAGGGGTCCAGGGCGATGTCGCGGTCGGTATTGGTCAGGTCCTTGATGTGGCCGTAGACGCCCATCAGGCCGTTGCCCATGGCGACGTTTTCGTAGAGCTTGATGTTCACGCTGTTACGCACGCGAATACCGTGGCGGCGGTTGGCGATGACGCGGTTGCCCCACAGCAGGTTGTTGCCGCTTTCGTACAGGGTGATGCCGTCGGTGTGGTTCTGGTAGATCTCGTTGTAGGCAACGATGTTGTTGATGCTGTTACGGTCCAGTACCAGGCCGGACAGTTTGTTGTCGTAGCTTTTGTTGCGGAAGATGAAGCTGTTGTCCACTTCCCGGGAAATGATGATCCCGTGCTTTTTGCGGGTTCCGTAGACGACGTTCTCGGCAATGATCAGATTGTGCGAACGGTCGTGCGGGTCAATGCCGTAGACGATGTTGTCCTTGTAGGTATTGCCCTTGATCACGAAGTCACGGGTTTCGTAGCAGTAGAAGCCGTACCACATGTCCGCGAATTCCGAATCGATGATCCAGCCGGTCGGCTCGGGACGATTGAGGATTTTCGCGGTGTTGGGCGTGTATTGCGAAACGCTGACACCGTAGGACTTGCTCTGGTCATAGCCCATGCTCGACATCTTGGTGTTGGCGATCCAGGTTTCGGAGCCACCCCAGGTCAGTACGAACGGGCGGAACTCGTCGGGCTTGCGATACAGCGCCAGGCTGTTGCGGCTCTCACTCCAGGCGTTGACCTGGGTGTGAGTGATCAGCAGCTTGCCTTCGCTGACCAGAAACGAACCCTTTTCCTGAGACAGACGCAGCTCTTTGGTGCGCTTGTCGATCTCGAAGCTGGCGTTTTCCTTGACCAGGATCGGCAGGCGCGCCACGTAGACGCCCGGCGATACTTCGTTGAGGAACTGCTTGGGTACTTTTTTCGCCAGGTCCTGCAGGGTCACATAGCCGTCGGAAATCATGATGGCCTGCGGGATGCCGCGCTGGCGGGCAACCCATTCGGCCATCTTGTTATCGCCGCCAATGAATTCCTTCAGGCCGGTTTCGTCCATCATCCGCGCCACGGTGACTTTGCCCGGCTTGCTGCGGTCGATCTTTTTCAGCGCCGCCTCGGCGGTGTAGCCGCTGAGGTCTGGCAGCACAGGTTTTTCCATGGCCAGCGGCTCGATTGGCGCGCTGCTCACGGTGTAGCTCTTGGCCTGTTGCAGTTCCTTGACGCTTGCCGTGGCAGGAGCGACTGGCGCAGTGCTGGCCAGCGCTGCATTGCTGGCCAGCAACAGCGCGCTGCTCAGCACTGCGCTTTCGAGCAGGGCGTGAGGCCAGGTGCGGTTACGCACATTGCTTGCTTGACTGTTCATCTCATCGCACTCCTTTGGCGGTCGCATCAGAAGCGCCAGATGACGTCGACAATGGCGCGGTGCATGTATTCATCCACGCCGTTGTGGTAAGCGTCGCCGGGCTTGAAGACACCTGCACGCAAGCGCACCAGTGCCGAAGGTTCGTCGATCGACTGGCTCACTGCGGCAGGCAGCAGACCCTGTTTGAAGTACTTGGTGACGACCAGATCCATTTCCTGACCCAGATCCTTGCGACCGTCTTCCAGTGGCAGGGAGCTGAAGGTGTTGGTCGGTACGCCGTTGGCATCGGTGATTTCCCGGTTAGGGTTGATGCCTGCACCGCCGATACCCGAGTTGCCGTCCACGCGACGGAACTTGTGGTAGATCAGCGAGGCGTCGTATTCGTCGTTCATGCGCCATGACGCGAACAGCGAGCCGGTTTCCACGTTGGCCATTTCGCCCTGGAAGGCTTCACCGAAACGATGGATGCGCGAGCGTGTGCCGGTCCAGTTGGAGCGGTTACTCTCCAGGCCGTTCTGCACATAGTCCTTGCTGGCGCGCGAGTAGGCGGCGCCGACCTGCCATTGCGGATCGAGACGGAAACGCACACCCAGATCGGTGGCCCAGCCGTTCAGATCGCGGCTGTTCTTCTCGCCGGCCAGGTACTGGTCGGTGGCACTGTTGTAGTTCGCGCCGATTTCATCGCGGTCGCCGGTCATCCAGGTCAGGCTGCCCCAGTAATTGATCGGGTTGGTGTTGCGATGGTTGTAGGCGTCGCTGTCAGCCTGCAGACCCAGCCAGGTCAGGTCGCCATTGGCGGTCTTGTCCAGGTCGTCGAGGACTTCGTTCTGGTTCTTCAGCTTGCCGTCGTCATGGCTGTGATGGGCGCGAATGCCAGCCCAGTGGCCGGGCGTCCATTGATAGCTGGCCGAGCCGAACACGTGCAGGCGGTCTTCGTCGTCCGCTGCCAGTTCGGTCAGGTCGGTACGGTATTCACTGAAGCGTTGTGCGGCGCCCAGCTCGGCACGCAGCAAGGTGGTGTCGAAGGTCCAGTTGATGGCTTCGATGTTGGTGTCGTGCCATTGGCCGTCGTCGTTGCGCAGACGCTGGCGACCGACCTTGAGGATTTCGCCGGGGTAGGGCGTGAAGCCGCTGTAGCCGATCCAGAATTCGCGCAGTGCCGCGTAGCTCTTGTCGACTTCGCGTTCGCTGGCGTTGCCGCGGGAACGCTGGGTGCCGACTTCACCGTCGGTGGTGGTCGTGGTCTGTTCCAGCGGGTCGGTCTGGATGGTATCGGTGGCGGTTACCACCTGGCCCATGGCGTACGCGCTCCAGTTGCCGCGCTCGCCGTAGACCCATGGACGCAGGTCAAGACCCAGGCCCTTGACGTCGCCGCCGGAGCGGGTGCCCAGGTCGCGGTCGTCTTCGGACTGTGCGGTGATTTTCACTTCAATGCCGAAATTCTGTTCTTCGGTCAGCGCTGCCAATGTCGGGCAGGCCCACAGCAGGGTAAAACCAAGGCCCATGCCAGCGGCCATCAAAGGATTCAACTTCATAGCGCTTCCTCACCGTCTTTTTCTTCTGTCAGGGTCTGCACCAGCACGTTCTGTCTGGCCGTAACACCCCGGACCTTTTGCTCGCGTTGCAGCAGCTCTTTGGCGGCGGCGAGTTTTTCAGGCGGCAATTGGGAGTCGAGTAGTTGCGCAAGCTCGGTGGCTTGCGGTGTGCCCTGGGCCAGTGACAACTGGCCGAAGACCCAGGCGTTGACCGGATCGGGCTTGGTGCCCTTGCCTTGGGAGAACAGTTGCGCGATGGCAAAATCGGCGCTGTTCTGGCCGCCACGGGCGGCGGTCAACAATTCGTCGAGGGCTTTCTGAGGGTAAACCTGGCCCAGATAGCCACGGCGGTAGATCTGACCCAGGTAGTAATGGGCGGAGATTTCGGTCGGTGCGGCTTTTTTCAGATGCTCTTCGGCTTTCTGGGCATCGGCTGGCACCCATTTGCCTTCGTAGTAGAGGCGGCCCAGCAGCAGTTCGGCGCGCGGTTGGTCCGCAGCACGACCGTTGTCCAGGTACTCCATCATCTTGTCGACGTCACCCAGTTCCGGGAAGTCGTAGAGCAGCTTGGCCAGGGTGACCCAGGAAACCGGGTAGCCGGGCGCGATATCTTCCAGCAGTTGCTGGGCGGTCTTCGGGTCCGGAGTACCGATCTGGCTGTCACCCAGTACGCGCGCTACGCCATCGACCCGCTGGGCGCTGACGCGACCGGCGGAGTGGGCGCTCTTGAGCTGTTCGATCAGCGCTGCCTGCTGCTCGGCCTGGCCACGTTTCTGATAGACCGTGGCCAGTTCGACGTAACAGATATCGGTGCTGCTCAGTGCCTGTTTGCAGATGCTTTCGACTTCCGCCAGATGCTGGTCATAAGTGCCCTGGGTGCGATACAGCAGAACCTGGGCCAGACCGGCTTCCGGATAACCGGTGGCGCGCCACTGGTTGATCTTCTGCTGGGCATCGACATTCGGGAAGTCTTGCGGGTATTGCAGGTAGAGCATGGCCAGCGGCAGCAGGGTGCCGGACTCGCCATTGGCGAATGCCTTGGTGAGCAAGGCTTCCGCTTCATGGTGCTCGGCTGCGGTGGCATCTGGCTTGACTGCCAGCAGGCGCCCCAGACGCGACTGCGCCCGGGGTGAGGTTTCGGCGGCGGCGCGATAGGTCGCCTCCGCTTCCTTGAGCTGGGCAGGGTCGCCGGTGCTGACCTGGATGTCGGCCAGGCCGACTTGTGCATCGCTGTAGCCCAGGTCCGCCAATTGCCGATAGTTCTGCTGCGCCAATGCAGTGTCGCCGTTTTTAAGGGCTTCATTGGCGAGGCGTTGATCGGGCAGGCCGGCACAGCCGCTCAGGCCGATCGCGACGGCGAGGCTCAATAGCGTGGGGGTCGACAGGCGTCGTAGTGGGCTGTTCATGATTACAGACCCGCAGCCATGGCTTTATCGATCAGCCAGTTCACGGACGGGCCGCGGTCGCTGACGACTTCTACAGGACGGCCAGCCAGGGTGCTGCTCAGGCTTTCGTCAGGCTGGATCTGCACGCGAATGTCGGTGGACAGGTCGGTGTTGCTCAGGTTGCTGCTGCTGATGATCTTGCCGGTACGCAGTTGATCTTCGCCAGCGATCTGGAAGCTCACGCGGGTGCCTGGCTTGACGTCGTTGAACTGGCGATAGGTAAAGCGGGCTTCGACCAGAGCAGGCGTGTTGCGCGGCGCCAGCTGGAAGATCACCTGGCCTTTGGACGCGAACTGACCGTCGGCTACCAGTTGGCGAACCACGACGCAATCACACGGGCTGGTCATGGTGCCGCTCAATTGCTTGCCGTACAGCTCTTCGATCTTGGCTGGCTGCAGGTCTTCACCGGTCAGGCCGCCCTTGAGCATTTCCAGCATGCTGGTGTTGAAGGTAGCCAGTGGCGCGCCCTTGACGGCTTCACCATTGGCCTGCACCAGGCTTTGCACAGTGCCTTCGCGCGGCATGGTCACTTCCAGGCTTGGCACCGATACCAGGCCGGCCGAAGCGTGGCTGACGAAGTACAGGCCGTAGACAGTCTTGAAGATGAAGCCGAAGGCTGCCAGACCGACGATGAAGATACCCAGGCTGAAGGTCACTGCGCGCAGGCGACCCAGTGCGCTCATGCCGCCGCCTTCGCTCTTGCTCTTGCGGGCCTTGGTGAAGTTATCGCGCTGCAGGGTGGCCAGTACTTCACCCATGCTGACGATCTCGCCGCTCAGGTGCGAGGTGATGATGTGGCGCAGGGTCGCGATGTCCTGTGCTTCCAGGTTCTGGAACTGGCAGCCGACACGCCCGGTGGCGTTGTTGATGGTGCGCACCTGCATTTCCACATCCATGGCCAGGCCAAGGTTGTCGATGAGGAATTGCAGACGGCCCTTGATAACCTCGCCATCGGTCAGCTTGACCTGGCTGGGAGCAATGAAGCTCAGGCCACCGGCGGAAAGGTCTTCGACCCGAACCAGAGGAGCATTCTGCTCACCAGTGAGCAGGCGCAGCTTGGCTGGAATCTTGACCCGTGCGTGTTGGCGCTGGGCTTCGGATTCATGTACGACGTTCGCATTCACGGCTGTATTCATGGCTATTTTTCCTAACTTAAATCGATTGATTCGTTGGCCCGGTCAAACCATCGTCAGCAGTACTGCGACGAAGATGGTGCCAGCTGAAAAAGTCATGGTTCGGGACGACCAGGTGTTGAACCAGCCTTGAAAGCTGGCCATGTCGCGGCTGAGTTTGGTGTCCTGGCGAGTCCAGGACTGTCGGTCCAGGCGGAAGAACACGTAGATTTTCATCAGGGCGCCGACGATCTGGTTGTAATAGAGAATGATGGGGTAGGCAGGCCCTATCCTGTGTCCCGAGCAGGACAACAGCAGTGTCAGGATCAGGCGGGTCATGCCGATCCACAGCAGGTACATCAGGATGAATGCGCCGCCGTATTTGTAGCTGGCAATGATGGCGACGGTCAGGCCCAGGATCGATGTCCACATCGACACGCGCTGGTCGAACAGCACCACGCTGGTGAACAGTCCCAGGCGACGAACGCCCAGACCCAGTGCGCGGGAGTTCTGACGCAGGTTGTTGCCGTACCAGCGGTACATCAACTTGCGACTGGCCTTGAGGAAGCTCTTTTCAGGTGGGTGTTCCACGGTATTGATGGCGGCATCGGGCACGTAGAACGTGTCGTAGCCCAGACGCATCAGGCTGAACCAGCTCGACTTGTCATCACCGGTCAGAAACTTGAACGTACCCAGACGCCAGTGGTTGAGCGAGTCGCTTTCCACGTCGGCGATGAACTCGGGGTCGGTGACCACGCTTGCGCGGAATACCGACATGCGTCCGGTCATGGTCAGTACGCGCTTGGACAGGGCCATCGAGCACATGTTGATGTGGCGCTGGGCGAAACGCAGCTTGTGCCATTCGCTCATGATGTAGCCGCCGCGAACTTCACAGAACTCGTTGGTGGTCAGGCCACCGACGTTATCGAACATGTGGAACCACGGAACGGTCTTGCTGACTACGCCTTCGTTGAGCACGGTGTCGCCGTCGATCACAGCTACTACAGCGCGCTCATCGGGCAGGTGACGCGAGATGGCACGAAAGCCGTAAGCCAGGCCGTCACGCTTGCCGGTGCCAGGAATACGCACGAAGTCCAGCGTCACGCGCTCGGGCGGGTTCATTTTGGCCCACAGGCTCTTGACCAGCAGTTCATCCGACATTTCCACCAGCGAGCAGACGATGGTGGTTGGCAGACCGCAGTTGATCGCTTCGCGAATTACCGAGCTGTACACCTGAGCGGTGGTCAGGGCCTCGATGCGAAAGCTGGTGACCATCAGAAAGACATGGGAAGGATCTGCTGCCTTACCCATCTTCTTGAGCTTGCGGCGCAAGTGCGGGTAGACCACATACAGAAAAATCATTCCACGAATGAAATGAGTGATCCCCATGGAGTAGCGCCAGATACCCACGGCGCCAATCAGGAAAATAAAGTTCCTCGACTGTGAGTCGAAGATACTGGTGGGCAATGCCGTAGCGATGCCCATTAATAAACTTAGGTAAAACAGCCAACCGGCGGCTTCCAATAGGCCGTGCTTTAGCCTGTCCATAATTTGCTTCCGTCTCGTTATAGGGCGAGCCTTCTGTCATACCGGTGCAGAAGCGGATTCATCTGCGAAAAGCTCGCGAATGAATCCGCTCCTGCAAACGCCCTCTATATCGGGGCATCAGCAAATGCTGTTACCAGCAGATACCTTCAGCCTGGCCACTTTCACCAGAGGACTTGGACATGAAGCCCACCAGGTCGACAACGTGCTTGCCGTGTGGTGTCTGGTCGGCCAGAGCGCGGAAGCGCTCGTCGCGGTTGCCCAGGATGATTACGTCGGAATCGTTGATGACCTGATCGAAGTCCGAGTTGAGCAGGGACGACACGTGAGGGATCTTCGACTCGATGTAGTCCTTGTTGGCACCGTGTACGCGAGCGTATTCGACGTTGCTGTCGTAGATGCTCAGCTCGAAGCCTTTACCGATCAGCATTTCGGCCAGCTCTACCAGCGGGCTTTCACGCAGATCGTCGGTGCCGGCCTTGAAGCTCAGACCCAGCAGGGCAACCTTGCGGGTGTCGTGGGCGGCGACGATGTCGAAAGCGTTCTGCACCTGGGAAACGTTACTGCGCATCAGGGAGTTGAGCAGCGGGGCTTCAACGTCCAGGCTGCCAGCGCGGTAGGTCAGGGCACGAACGTCCTTCGGCAGGCAGGAGCCGCCGAAAGCGAAGCCTGGACGCATGTAGTACTGGGACAGGTTCAGTTGCTTGTCCTGGCAGACCACTTCCATCACTTCACGACCATCGACGCCGCAAGCCTTGGCGATGTTGCCGATTTCGTTGGCGAAGGTGACCTTGGTGGCGTGCCACACGTTGCAGGTGTACTTGATCATCTCGGCAACGGCGATGTCCTTGCGGATGATCGGTGCGTCGAGTTCTTCGTACAGCGATTGCAGAACGTCACCGGAAGCCTTGTCGAACTCGCCGATAACGGTCATTGGCGGGTGATCGTAGTCTTTGATCGCGGTGCTTTCACGCAGGAACTCAGGGTTCACTGCAACGCCGAAGTCGACACCGGCTTTCTTGCCCGAGCAGTCTTCCAGGATCGGAACCACTACGTTGGCGACGGTGCCCGGCAGTACGGTACTGCGGATCACGATGGTGTGGCGGGAGGTCTTGTCACGCAGGACATAACCGATTTCGCGGCATACCGATTCGATGTAGTCGAGTTCCAGGTCGCCGTTTTTCTTGCTCGGCGTGCCGACGCAGATCATCGACAGGTCGGTGGCGCGGATGGCTTCGGAGAAGTCCGTGGTGCCACGCAGTTTACCGTTGCGAATGCCCTGCGCCAGGAGGTCTTCCAGGCCAGGCTCAACGATAGGTGATTTGCCGCTGTTGATCAGATCGATCTTGGTACTGGAGATATCCACACCAACAACATCATGACCCCGTGCAGAAAGGCAACCGGCACATACTGCACCGACGTAACCCAAACCAAAGATGCTGATACGCATCGTACTCTCCTCGATTTTTCACGCCATAAGTTGGCTGGATATTAATTTTGGCCAGCAGATGTCACACGCAAGTCAGTAGGGCTCGTCAAAGCCACTTAACTAACGCAGGCATATTTAATGAATGAGTGCCCAAATAAACGAGGCGAACTCAATGACACTAAGTTCAAGTGGCCGGTCACCGGTCCTTGCGGATATAAGTGCCAGGCTCTCTTGGATGTGGCAAACCACTCCCTGTATAGCGATCCTCGGCAGGTCGTGAACTTCAAGCCTTGGCTTGTCTGATCCGGAGCCCTGCTCTTTACACCTTCACGGTGTTCGCTTGTCTACCTACTTCATTTAGTGATGTGAGTTTAAGTTCAGCGCCTGAAGTATTGATTTCGCAAAATCAAACTTGCTCCCTGGCAACTTCCTTTTGTTCTCTCAGCGTTGTAAGTGATCTCTTACAGGCTTGTCGAGAATTGTTACGGGATGTAGGAGCATGGGCCGTCGCGATTAGTTCCGGGCCGCTCGTCCTGTTTTCGAGAATTTTCGAGATTGATCTTTTGAAGGGGGTGCTTTCAAAATGATGGCAACTATCTTGAAGGCCCTATTTATAAAGGGCTTTCAGGAAGGGGGTGGTTTTTTGCCATTACAAAAAAATGACAGAATGCCATCACACAAAAAAGTTGTTATTTTTTCGAGAAAATTTGCTCGAAAAATGAACGCGGCGTTTTCTGATGTTTAACTGGCGCCATAAAAATGGCGTTAAAGGATTGAAATACATGATCCGGGTTGCGTAGCGCCCGAACGGCTACGCAACCTTGACGCCATCACTGTTCGGGGCTATCGCGCAGAAAAACCAGCTTGTCCGGGGACGATTGTTCGGCGCTGTAGCGGTAACCCTGGACATCGAACTGCTTGAGGGCTTCAGGTGTGTCGATCTGCTCGGTGATCACGAAACGGCTCATCATGCCCCGGGCTTTCTTGGCATAGAAACTGATGATCTTGTACTGGCCGTTTTTCAGATCCTTGAACTCGGTATCGATGATGCGGGCCTTGAGGGCCGAGCGTTTGACTGCAGAAAAGTACTCGGTGGAGGCCAGGTTCAGCAGCAGGTCGTCGCCCTGGTCGGCCAGCGCCTGATTCAACCATTCACTGATGCGCGTGCCCCAGAAGGCGTACAGATCCTTGCCGCGGGCGTTGGCCAGTCTGGTGCCCATTTCCAGGCGATAGGGCTGCATCAGGTCCAGCGGGCGCAGCAGGCCATAAAGGCCCGACAACATGCGCAAGTGATCCTGGGCGTAGGATAACTGGGCGTCGTTCAGGGTCTCGGCCTGCAGGCCGGTATACACATCACCTTTAAAGGCCAGCAGGGCCTGTTTGGCGTTGTCGGGGGTGAAGTCCGGTGTCCAGCTGCCGAAGCGTGCGGCGTTCAGTCCGGAAAGCTTGTCGGACAGATGCATCAACTCGCCGATCTGTGCCGGTGTCAGCTCGCGAAGCTGGGTAATCAATTCCTGGGAGTGGTCCAGGTATTGCGGCTGGGTGTAGCGCTCGGTCGTCGGCGGGGTCTCGAAATCGAGGGTTTTCGCTGGGGAAATCACCATCAGCATGGAAGTCGTCTCCTGTAATCGTCGGGCGATTCTAGGGGGTGATGGCGGATGACTCCAGCTATGGTGGCGATAGACGTGTTCACGCAAGTGGCCTTGTAACGGCCCGGACACAAGACGTCGCCGCAGATCGGCTATAGTGCCGCGCGGGTGATGGCGTTGATATTGGATCGAGAGGGCATTGGTTTTGCGTATCGTTTTAGCAGTTTGCGCGTGTCTGTTCTGGTTTGAAGCTCAGGCAGCGGTGCCTGAGGTCGCAACGATTGATCGCAGTGTGTGGCCTGAGCGTTTCGAGACGCCGGCTCTGTTCGATGTGGCCTCGCGCGCCGAAATCCTGGCTTTCGCCCATGCCCTGGCAGTCAGCGAGACGCTGGGCGAAGAAGGGCTCAAGCAGCGCCTGGGTCTTCGCTATGTCAACGTGGCGTCGCTGAATGTGGTGCGCCATCGCTTGTGGCTGCGCCTGCTGGAGAATTATCAGGCCGCGCAGAAAAGCTGCGAGGAAGACGCCAACTTCTGTGTGCTGGTCGAAGACATGGAGCAGTTGCGCCAGCGCGCCGAGGAATATCAGGTTTCCCCTGATTCGTTCTACGCCGCCTGGGCCACGCCCAGTGCCGTCTTTCATGAGCGTTACCTGAACGAGTTGCTGTACATGGCAGCCTTGTTCCCGCAGACCAGTAGCGAAATCGAACGCTACAACTCCGATGAGATGAGCGGCGATGAAATGCCTGATCGCACCTTCATGCTCAATTTCGACAGTGGCCCGAGCCCGGCAGATGGCAATACCGACTGGCTGGCGGATTTCATGCGCCAGCAGAAAATGACCGCGACTTTCTTCGTGCTGGGCAAAAGTCTGCAGGCGCGTCTGGAGAGCAGTTCGCCAGCCAGTCTGCAAGCACTCTACAGACAGCAGTGCGTGGGTGTGCAGGGCTGGGAATATCGTTCGCACAGCAACTGGATAGATTGGCAGGATTCGGTGCAGCGCAGTGCCGCTTTGGTGCAGCAGATTCTCCCCGACAACTACGTACCGCTGTTCCGGCCGCCGTATGGCCATCGTCGCGCCGACAGCGGCGAGTATTTCCGTTCCCAGCACTTGCGGGTGTCGCTGTGGAACATCGACTCGCAGGACGCCATGGGGCGTCTCTCGGCGCAGCAGGTGGGAGACCGGGTGCTTACCCTCATGCTGCTCTGGCGTCGGGGTACGGTGGTATTCCATGACATGGGCAACAAGGCGCAGTCGGCGCTGCCTCTGCTGCTGGCCAATACCGCACAGAGCGAACTGATCTGGGATGACTGCCGAAATCTTTCGCAGGCCCAGGAAGAATAAGGGTTTCAGGGCATAAGGGGAGGGGCGTGGGGCGAGTTTTTCGGGGTGATTCGGGCGTAGCTGACTTCCGACTGTAAACGTGCCCGGGGCGCTCGCCAAGCGCTATTCGTCATACTGTGAAATAAACTTCAAAAAACTGTCAAAGAGCTTTTTTCTGTCATCGGTTTTGCTGTATTACGAGAACAGACCGCCGAAACCTGCAACACAGGTGGCGTCCCAAAGACCCATCTTGAGCAACATTCTTCCCTGCCTCAAGGGAAGGAACCGGCGGCCTTTTCGTGGCGCAGCTTTGTAGTGGTTCTGCGCCGCCTGGCTTCTATAAAGGTGAGCGAGTATGGATGATCACGGACGCAACCCTTCCACTAACCAGCCTATCCTTTACGTGCTCGATACCAACGTATTGATCCATGATCCAAACGCACTGCTGAATTTTGAAGAACACCACGTAGCCATCCCGATGACGGTTCTGGAGGAACTGGACAAGCTCAAGGACGGCAAGCATTCGGTCGCTGCCGAGTGCCGCCAGGCGATTCGCCTGATCGACAAGACTCTGGGTGAAGCGTCACCGGATGAAGTCGAGAAGGGTGTGCCGATTGATCGCGGCACGGGTGTATTCAAAGGCTTCCTGTCGATTCTGATGAGCAGGCGCGAGGAGCCCAACAGCCTCCTTCCCGAGCATTTGAACGACAACATCATCATCAACCAGTTGGTCGACCTGCACGCGCGTAACAAGGACTTGCGCCTGGTGCTGGTGACCAAAGACATCAATATGCGCCTCAAGGCGCGGGCCTGCGGGATTGCCGCCGAGGACTACAGCACCGACCAGTTGGTCGATGACGTCTCGCTGCTGTCGCGTGGCTACCACGATATTGCCGGTTCGTTCTGGGACCGGGTCAGCAAGGTCGAAACCCGGCAGGATCATGGCCGCACCTGGCATCGCGTGCAGATGAGCGAGGCCTTGCCCGCGGTTCACATCAACGAGTTCATCATCGACGAGCAGGGCTTCGTCGGCTGGATCAAGGGCGTCAGGAGCGATGAGCTGCTGATTCTGGACATGCATCAGGAACCGCTGCTGCATCAGGAGGCCTGGGGCCTGAAACCGCGGGATATCTATCAGGGGCTGGCGCTGTTCGCGTTGCTCGACCCGGATATCCATCTGGTCAACCTCTCCGGTGCCGCCGGCTCCGGCAAGACCATCCTGGCGCTGGCAGCAGCGATTGAGCAGACCATGGTCAGCAAGCGCTACCGCCGGATCATCGCGACCCGCAGCGTGCAAGGCCTGGATCAGGAAATCGGTTTCCTGCCCGGCACCGAAGCGGAAAAAATGGAGCCCTGGCTGGGGGCGATCACCGACAACCTCGAAGCCTTGCACATGGATGACGAAAACACCCATGGCAGCGTCGATTACATCCTCAGCAAGGTGCCACTGCAGTTCAAATCCCTCAACTACATCAGGGGCCGCAGCTTCCAGCAGAGTCTGATCCTGATCGACGAGTGCCAGAACCTCACACCGCACCAGATGAAAACCATCATCACCCGTGCCGGTGCCGGTTCCAAGGTGGTCTGCCTGGGTAACCTGGCGCAGATCGACACCCCTTACCTGTCAGCCACCAGTTCGGGCCTGACTTACCTGACGGAACGTTTCAAGGATTTCCCCAACGGCGTGCACATCACCCTGCAAGGGGTTCCACGCTCGGTACTGGCCGAGTATGCGGAAAGTCATTTGTAAGGGCTGACGGGAGCGGATTCATTCGCAAAGGCCTTTCTGGTCTTTTCGCGGATGAATCCGCTCCTGTTGCTTTTCGGTTTACAATCGCCTCTCCTGTTCAGGAGTAAGGCTGTGCTGACTCATCTCGATTCCCAAGGTCGCGCCAATATGGTCGACGTCACCGACAAGGCTGTGACGTCCCGTGAGGCCGTGGCCCAGGCGCGTGTGCGCATGTTGCCGCAAACCCTGCAAATGATTGTCAGCGGTGGTCATCCCAAAGGGGATGTATTCGCCGTGGCGCGCATTGCAGGCATTCAGGCGGCGAAGAAAACCAGTGATCTGATCCCGCTCTGTCATCCACTGATGCTGACCAGCGTCAAGGTCGAGCTGAGTGCCGAAGGCGAGGACGCCGTGTCGATCGTCGCCCGCTGCAAGCTGGCCGGGCAGACGGGTGTGGAAATGGAAGCCCTGACCGCCGCCAGCGTGGCTGCGCTGACCATCTACGACATGTGCAAGGCCGTTGATCGCGGCATGGTCATCGAGTCGGTCCGCCTGCTGGAAAAGCTCGGCGGCAAGAGCGGTCACTTCGTGGCTGAAGAGCCAGGGGCATCGACATGAGTGTCCAGGTGCAATATTTTGCCCGTTATCGCGAGGCGCTGGGGCTGGACGCCGAACGTGTCGAGGGCGTGTTTGCGACTCTCGACGAACTGCGCCAGCACCTGTTGCAGCGTGGCGAGGCCTGGCAAGTGCTGGCCGAGCAGAACCTGATGTGCGCCCGTAACCAGGAGTTGTGCCAGCTGGATGAACCGTTGGCGGATGGCGATGAAGTGGCGTTCTTTCCTACCGTGACCGGAGGCTGAGAATGGCGATTCGCGTGCAGGCGGCTGCGTTCGATCCCGGTGCCGAAGTCAATACACTGCATGCGGCCAATGTCGGTATCGGTGCGGTGGTGAGTTTTGTCGGCTATGTGCGCGACTTCAACGAAGGGCGCGAAGTTTCAGGCATGTTTCTGGAGCACTATCCGGGGATGACCGAAAAGGCGCTGGCGAAGATCGTTGTAGAGGCAGAGCAGCGCTGGCCGCTGCTCAGGCTTGAGGTGCTGCATCGGGTTGGCGCACTGGAACCGGGAGAGCCGATCGTGTTCGTCGGTGTCGCCAGCGCCCATCGCCAGGCCGCTTTCGAGGCCTGTGATTTCGTCATGGACTACCTCAAGACCCGCGCACCGTTCTGGAAGCGCGAAAACACCACTGAAGGCCCGCGCTGGGTCGAAGGACGACACAGCGATCAGGCGGCTGCCGACCGCTGGAAGTAACTCTTGCGTTCTCTTGTGGATAACAACTTCGCCTCTTGATAGCGGTGAAGTTGTGCGCATAAAAAACTACAGTTCTGGCCCTTTCAGCAGATATATCTGTTCGCCATTCAAACGTGTGCGCTATATGGCTATGCGCGTTTGAAGGGTTTTCTCTTGAAACGCCGGAGTATAAGAGTGAAAAGACTGCAGCAGGTTTTAGTAACAGGGATAACGACAGCAGCACTCGTGCTGATCGGTGGCTGCGCAACAGAGAGCTCACGGGCTCTGCCAGTGGCAAAGGTTGAAAGTGCAGGCTCCGTCTATTCGGGCGTGCGCTACCCCGTTGCGGTGGGCAAGTTCGATAACCGCTCAAGTTATATGCGCGGTATCTTTTCCGATGGCGTCGATCGCCTTGGCGGCCAGGCCAAGACCATCCTCATCACGCATATGCAGCAAACCAATCGCTTCAATGTGCTGGACCGCGACAACATGGCGGAAATCAAGCAGGAAGCCGCAATCAAGTCCACCACCCAACGCCTGAAAGGGGCTGACTTCGTGGTCACTGGCGATGTGACCGAGTTCGGTCGCAAGGAAGTTGGCGACCGTCAACTGTTCGGCTTGCTGGGCCGTGGCAAGACGCAGATCGCTTACGCGAAAGTGGCCTTGAATATCGTCAATATCAGCACTTCCGAAGTGGTGTACTCCACCCAGGGCGCGGGCGAATACGAACTGTCGAACCGGGAAATCATTGGCTTCGGCGGGACCGCCAGCTACGACTCGACACTCAACGGCAAGGTTCTCGATCTGGCCATGCGCGAAGCGGTCAACAACATGGTGCGCGCGCTCGACAGCGGTGCCTGGAAGCCGACTGCCAACTGATTGTTCAAAAGGGAATTGTGATGTTTTCGAGTAATCGTTCGTTGCGCATGATCGCAATGATGCTGGTGGCAAGTGCTGGTGTTGCGGGTTGTGCCCAACCTAAAACCCTGTACCAGTGGGGAAGTTATCAGCCTGAAGTGTACGAATACTTCAAGGGTGAAGCGAAGGAAGAACAGGTGGCCAAACTGGAAGAGGATCTGCAGAAGATTCGCTCCACCAACGGCACACCGCCGCCGGGTTATCACGCTCAGCTTGGCATGCTCTATGGCAACCTGGGCAAGGATGATCAGATGGTTCAGCAGTTGAACACCGAGAAGGCGCTGTTTCCGGAGTCGGCCACGTATATGGACTTCCTGCTCAAGAACGCCCAGACAGGAGTCGTCAAATGAACGCCCGTTTGCTGAAGATTGCCGCGAGCCTGTTCGCCGTGGCCCTGTTGTCCGGTTGTGCAACGCCCACGACTGTCGATTATTCGGCGTTCAAGGCCAGCAAGCCGCGTTCGATCCTGGTGCTGCCACCCGTCAACGAGTCGCCAGATGTCAAAGCGACTTACAGCATGTTTTCCCAGGTGACCTACCCGCTGGCCGAGTCGGGCTACTACGTCTTGCCGGTTGCGCTCGTCGATGAGACGTTCCGCAATAACGGTCTGACCAATGCCAACGACATCCAGGAAACATCGCCTGCCAAACTGCGCGAGATCTTCGGCGCTGACGCTGCGATGTACATCACCGTGAAACAGTACGGCACCACTTATATAGTCATCAGCAGCCAGACCATCGTGACTGTGACGGCCAAGCTGGTCGACCTACGCACCGGCACGGCGCTGTGGACCGGAACGGCGTCGGCTTCCAGTGATGAAGGTGGTAACAACAGTGGGGGCGGGCTGGTCGGCATGCTGATCACGGCTGCGGTCAAGCAGATCATCAACAGTGCGACCGATGCAGGTCATCCGATTGCCGGCATCGCCAGCAATCGTCTGTTGTCGGCAGGCAAGCCTGCGGGGTTGCTGTATGGGCCGCGCTCGCCGAAGTATGGTACTGATTGACCGAGTTGCTGTTCGCGGATAAGCGCAGCGCCGTCCGATCCGCTCCTGCACACTGTGTGGGAGCGGGTTGGATCAGGCCTTGCGCACTACCGCCCGGAGCAATTCGGTCGGTGGCATTTCACAGCTGATCTTGCGTCCCAGTTTCTCTTCGATGGCCGGGAGCTGGTAAGAGTCGTCTTCACCGGCAAAGCTGATCGAGACACCGTCTGCGCCTGCACGGCCGGTACGACCGATGCGATGCACGTAGTCGTCCGGGACTTCCGGCAGGGTGAAGTTGATGACGTGGCTGATGCCGTCGATGTGAATGCCGCGGCCAGCGACATCGGTTGCCACCAGCACCCGGATCTTGCCTTCGCGGAAACCTTCCAGGGTCTTGATCCGCTTGTGCTGTGGCACATCGCCTGACAACTGCGCAGCGTTCACGCCGTCACGTACCAGGCGCTCTTCGATACGCCTCACTTCGTCCTTGCGGTTGGCAAAGACCATCACCCGTTCCCAACCATTGTCAGTGACCAGGTTGTACAGCAGTTTGTACTTGTCGGCCGACGCGACGGCATAGATGTGCTGTTCGACATTGCTGTTGGCGACGTTCTCGGCTTCGATTTCGACAATGGCCGGGTCGGTGGTCCATTGCTTGGCCAGGTTCATCACGTCTTCGGTGAAGGTCGCGGAGAACAGCAGGGTCTGACGCTCGCCCTTGTGCGGGGTCTGGCGAATGATCTGGCGTACCTGCGGGATAAAGCCCATGTCGAGCATGCGGTCGGCTTCGTCGAGGACCATCACTTCGACCATGTCCAGATGCACTTCGCCGCGCTGGTTGAAATCCAGCAGGCGTCCTGGCGTTGCGACCAGAATGTCGCAATGGCGGGCTTCGAGCTGCTTGAGCTGTTTGTCGAAGTCCATGCCGCCGACGAAGGTCATGACGTTCAGGTTGGTGTATTTGGTCAGCGCTTCGGCGTCCTTGGCGATCTGCACTACCAGTTCGCGGGTCGGGGCGATGATCAGGGCACGCGGCTCACCCATGTAGCGCTCTTTGGGCGGCGGGGTCTGGGTTAGTTGGGTGATGATCGAAACCAGGAACGCGGCGGTCTTGCCGGTACCGGTCTGGGCGCGGCCGATGGTGTCCTTGCCTTTGAGGGTATAGCCCAATACGCCAGCCTGGATCGGCGTGCAGTACGGGAAGCCCAGGTCATGGATCGCGTGCATCAGTTCTGGAGCCAGGTCGAAATCATGGAAGCGGCTCTTGCCTTCCTGCGGTTCGACGACGAAATCTTCGAGTTTCCAGGTAACGACCGGCGGCTTGGGTGCGCGCTCGCGGCGTGGACGTTCGGCCTTGGGCTTGTCGTTGCCGGCCGGGCGGGGCGCTGCTGGCTCCTTGGCCGGGGCTCTTGCCGGAACCTGGGCTGCCGGTTTCTGCGCTGCGCCTTCGGCGACAGCCCCTGGAGTGGGGGTGGATGTTGCGTGGTTGGGCGCGAGCTGCTCAGCCTCGCTTTTACCGAACATCTTTTTAAGTGCTTTGAGCACGGTCATCTCGTCAATTGGTTAAGGAATGTACGCCGAGCAGTGTAATGCAAGAATCGGGCGCGGCGTAGTGTCATCCGTGGTTCGCTACAAACAGCAGCGGTCAGCCTTCCAGAGGCTGACCGGGAAAGACGTTACCGAAGCTTCTCGGCAAGCCAGTTCTGGATGTCGGAAATTTCCTGGGGTAACACTTGATGGCCCATTGGGTACTCTTGCCATTGTGCGGTTACACCCAGGCTCTTGAGGTACTCATAAGCGCTACGGCCCATGGCATTGTGGACCACTTCGTCGTGAAAGCCATGCAGGCACAGCGCCGGGATACGCTGCTGGCTGGCCGACAGCGTCATCTGGTCATTGAAGGTTGGGGCGTAAGTGGAGAGTGCCAGCACGCCACCCAGCGGACCCTGCCAGCGCTTGTAGGCGGTGTGCAGAATCACTGCGCCACCCTGGGAAAAGCCGGCCAGAAAGATTCTTGCCGGATCGATGCCGCTGTCGCGTTGCTGCTCGATCAGGCCAAGAACCTGCTGGGCCGAGGCCTCCATCTGATCGTGATCGATGGCGCGGGCTTCGGAAGTCATGCTTTTGATGTCGTACCAGCTCGGCATTTCATAGCCGCCATTGACGGTAACGGCGCGGGTCGGTGCCTGAGGCAGGATGAAACGAGCGGTCGGCAGCGACTCCTGCAGGGCTTCGGCGACGGGCAGGAAATCATAGCGGTCGGCTCCCAGGCCGTGCAGCCAGATGATGCAGGCATCGGCTTCGGCGGTGGGTTGAAGGATCAGGGGCTCGCTCATGAATGCTCCAATACTGTGCGTTGTGATTTTTTTGGCGCATTAAATAGGTGCGCGCTCAGTTTAAAAGTGAAAGAAGATGTCGCAAGGTTACAAGTATTCGACTTGACCTGTCGCTAATTCGACATCGCCACCATGCTGGTACGGGCTTTGCTATGAAACGTGTGGAGTCAAAGCGCTCACCTCGATCGGTAACACTATTAGGCTACTACTTGTAGCGATCGAAGGCAGCACCGGAGTCGATGCGTCAGGACTCTTGGCATGATTGACCCTGTACCGCTCTGGTCCGGGGAAAGCACGGAGCTTTGGTTCAGGGGCTATAAATGAATGATGAGTGTGGGTGAGCAGGCGATCCTCCACCCGACTCATGATCCAGGTCCGGCGCCGCATGACCCAAAAAAAAGCCAGCACGGGTCATTAATGCCTCACAAGGGTGCGGCGTGACTGAAGTTCCACACAATAAAGAGCACACTGGAGGTTTGAATGAAGATGTTGAAATCCACACTGGCGGTCGTGACAGCTGTAGCAGCACTCGGCATGGCCGGTGCAGCTAACGCCGGTGCCACACTTGACGCTATCCAGAAGAAAGGTTTTGTTCAGTGCGGTGTCAGCGATGGCCTGCCAGGGTTCTCCGTTCCAGATGCTACCGGCAAGATCACCGGTATCGACGCTGACATGTGCCGTGCTGTAGCGGCTGCCGTTTTCGGTGACGCAACCAAGGTCAAGTTCAGCCAGTTGAACGCCAAGGAGCGTTTCACTGCACTGCAATCGGGCGAGATCGACATCCTGTCGCGTAACACCACCTGGACCAGCTCGCGTGACTCCGGCATGGGCCTGGTATTCACCGGCGTGACTTACTACGACGGTATCGGCTTCCTGGTAAACAACAAGCTGGGCGTCAAGAGCGCCAAGGAACTGGACGGTGCAACCGTCTGTATCCAGGCTGGTACCACCACCGAGCTGAACGTCTCCGATTACTTCCGCTCGAACGGCCTGAAATACACCCCGATCACTTTCGACACCTCCGACGAAAGCGCCAAGTCGCTGGAAGGCGGCCGTTGCGACGTACTGACCTCCGACCAGTCGCAACTCTACGCACAGCGCAGCAAGCTGGCCAAGCCTGACGACTACATCGTTCTGCCTGAAGTGATCTCCAAGGAGCCGCTGGGCCCGGTCGTACGTAAAGGCGACGAAGAGTGGTTCTCGATCGTTCGCTGGACCCTGTTCGCCATGCTGAACGCGGAAGAAGCCGGCATCACTTCCAAGAACGTCGAAGCAGAAGCCAAGTCGACCAAGAACCCGGACGTTGGCCGTATGCTCGGTGCTGACGGCGAGTACGGCAAAGACCTGAAGCTGCCGAAGGACTGGGTTGTCCAGATCGTCAAGCAAGTGGGTAACTACGGTGAAATGTTCGAACGTAACCTGGGCGAATCGACCCCGCTGAAAATCAAGCGCGGCCAGAACGCTCTGTGGAACAAAGGTGGCATTCAGTACGCTCCACCAATTCGCTGATTGACCCGGCGCCCGACAGGCTTTCAAGCCTGTCGGGCGTTGTTCTGTTCCATTTTTCCTGGGGCATTTCATGGAAAAGCAAATCGTCGCACCCAAGCAAAAGCTCTCTTTGAGCGATCCAAAAGTGCGCGCGTGGTTGTTTCAGATCATCACCGTCGTGGTGGTGGTTTCGTTGGGCTGGTTCATGTTCGACAACACCCAGACCAACCTGCAGCATCGTGGTATTACATCGGGTTTCGGGTTTCTTGAGCGTAGTGCCGGTTTCGGTATTGCTCAACATCTGATCGACTACACCGAATCGGACAGCTATGCCCGCGTATTTGTCGTCGGCCTGCTCAACACCTTGCTGGTGTCGGTCATCGGTATCGTCCTGGCGACCATACTGGGCTTCATCATCGGTGTCGCTCGCCTGTCGCAGAACTGGATGATCAACAAGCTGGCGACCGTGTATGTCGAAGTCTTTCGTAACATTCCGCCTTTGCTGCAGATCCTGTTCTGGTACACCGCCGTCTTCCTGACCCTGCCCGGACCACGTCAGGCACATGGCTACCTGGACATGTTCTATGTCAGCAGCCGCGGGTTGAACATGCCCAAGGCACTGCCTTCCGAAGGCGCCTGGCCGTTCCTGATCAGCATTGTCATTGCCATCCTGGCAGTGGTCGCAATGGTGCGCTGGGCCAACAAGCGTTTCGAGGCTACCGGCGAGCCGTTCCACAAGTTCTGGGTCGCTCTGGCACTGCTGCTGGTCATTCCCGGCCTGAGCATGCTGGTCTTCGGTAGCCCGGTACACTGGGAACTGCCTCAGCTCAAGGGCTTCAACTTCACCGGTGGCTGGGTACTGATCCCTGAACTGATCTCCCTGACCCTGGCGTTGACGATCTACACCGCGGCGTTCATCGCCGAAATCGTGCGTTCGGGCATCAAGTCGGTCAGCCATGGCCAGACCGAAGCTGCCCGTTCCCTGGGCCTGCGCCCTGGCCCGACGTTGCGCAAGGTCATCATTCCGCAAGCCCTGCGAGTGATCATCCCGCCGTTGACCAGCCAGTTCCTGAACCTGGCGAAAAACTCGTCGCTGGCAGCTGCCATCGGTTATCCGGAAATGGTTTCCCTGTTCGCGGGTACGGTACTCAACCAGACCGGACAGGCGATTGAAGTCATTGCCATCACCATGAGCGTGTACCTGGCGATCAGTATCAGCATTTCCATGCTGATGAACTGGTACAACAAGCGCATTGCGCTGATCGAGCGGTGAGGAAACGCGCATGACTACTCATATTTTCAAACCTGATATGCCACCACCGGGCAAAGTGTTCGGTCCGGTGGCGTGGATGCGGCAGAACCTGTTCTCCAGCTGGATCAACACGCTGCTGACCCTGCTCTCGTTCTACCTGATCTACCTGATCGTCCCGCCGATGCTCAGCTGGTCGCTGCTGGACGCCAACTGGTTCGGCACCACCAAGGAAGACTGCACCAAGGCAGGTGCATGCTGGGTATTCGTCCAGCAGCGTTTTGGCCAGTTCATGTATGGCTACTTCCCTACCGAGCTGCGCTGGAGGGTCGATCTGACGGCGATTCTGGCGATTGTCGGCGCTGCGCCACTCTTCATCTCGAAGTTTCCGCGCAAGGCCTTCTACGCCATTGGCTTCCTGGTGCTGTACCCGGTCATCGCGTTCTACCTGCTGCACGGCGGCGCGTTCGGTCTGAGCACCGTGGCAACCAGCCAGTGGGGCGGCCTGATGCTGACCCTGGTGATCGCGACCGTCGGTATCGCCGGTGCGTTGCCGTTGGGTATCCTGCTGGCACTGGGGCGTCGCTCCAACATGCCGGCAGTGCGCGTGGTGTGCGTGACCTTCATCGAGTTCTGGCGCGGCGTGCCGTTGATCACGGTACTGTTCATGTCTTCGGTCATGCTGCCGCTGTTCATGCCCGAAGGGATGAACTTCGACAAGCTGCTGCGGGCGTTGATCGGCGTCATCCTGTTCCAGTCGGCGTACATCGCCGAAGTGGTGCGCGGTGGCATGCAGGCAATCCCCAAGGGTCAGTACGAGGCCGCTTCGGCGATGGGCCTGGGTTACTGGCGTGCAATGGGGCTGGTGATCCTGCCGCAGGCGTTGAAGATGGTCATTCCCGGCATCGTCAACACCTTCATTGCCCTGTTCAAGGATACAAGCCTGGTGATCATCATCGGTCTGTTTGACCTGCTCAACAGCGTCAAGCAAGCCACCGCCGACCCGGCATGGCTGGGTATGGCCACTGAAGGCTATGTCTTCGCGGCCCTGGTGTTCTGGATCTTCTGTTTCGGTATGTCCCGCTATTCCATGCATTTGGAACACAAGCTGGACACAGGCCACAAGCGTTAGGAGTTTTGTGATGAGTGAAGTTATCAGTAAGCCTCTGGGCGCTGAAGGCATGATCCGGATGGAAGGCGTACACAAGTGGTACGGCCAGTTCCATGTGCTCAAGGACATCAACCTGAACGTGCGTCAGGGCGAGCGTATCGTACTGTGCGGCCCGTCGGGCTCGGGCAAGTCCACGACTATCCGTTGCCTGAACCGTCTGGAAGAACACCAGCAAGGCCGGATCATCGTTGATGGCACCGAACTGACTTCCGACCTGAAGCAGATCGAAACCATTCGCCGCGAAGTCGGCATGGTGTTCCAGCACTTCAACCTGTTCCCGCACCTGACCATCCTGCAGAACTGCACGCTGGCGCCGATGTGGGTACGCAACATGCCGAAGAAAAAGGCTGAAGAAATCGCCATGCACTACCTGGAGCGCGTACGCATTCCAGAGCAGGCCAACAAATATCCGGGGCAGCTTTCCGGTGGTCAGCAACAGCGTGTGGCGATTGCCCGTGCGCTGTGCATGAAGCCGAAAATCATGCTGTTCGACGAGCCGACCTCGGCACTCGACCCGGAAATGGTCAAGGAAGTACTCGACACCATGGTGGGTCTGGCCGAAGAAGGCATGACCATGCTCTGCGTAACCCACGAAATGGGCTTTGCCCGCACCGTGGCCAACCGCGTGATCTTCATGGACAAGGGTGAGATCGTCGAGCAGGCCTCGCCGAACGACTTCTTCGACAATCCGCAAAGCGACCGTACCAAACTGTTCCTCAGCCAGATCATTCACTGAGTTACAGACGCTGCATGAAGAACCCGGACCTTGTGTCCGGGTTTTTTATGGATAACACGCGGCGAACTTGTATTCGGCAGGGTTCTCCAACAGGATGCACACCCTTTGCGCAATGCGCTGTTACACATCCTGCCCCTACGAGAGACTCATGACGACCAAGGCGCCTCAGGCGAGCACGACCCCGACCCAAGACCCTTCCTTTCTCAAACGCTCCTGGCTGTTACTGCTGGGCCTGGTACTGGTGGCCCTGAACCTGCGGCCCGCGTTGTCCAGTGTTGCGCCCTTGCTGAATGACGTTTCCCAGAGCCTTGGGTTGTCAGCGGCCAGGGCCGGACTTTTGACGACCTTGCCGGTGTTGTGCCTGGGGTTGTTCGCGCCATTGGCGCCGCGACTTGCCAGACGTTTCGGCAGCGAGCGAGTGGTGCTGGGCATTCTGCTGGTGCTGGCTGCAGGCATTCTGTTGCGCAGTTCGTTCGGTGAAGTCGGGCTGTTTGCTGGCAGCCTGCTGGCCGGGGCGAGCATCGGCATCATTGGTGTGCTGTTACCGGGTATCGTCAAACGCGACTTTCCCCGGCAGGCCGGTGCCATGACCGGTGTGTATACCATGGCGCTGTGCCTGGGAGCGGCGATTGCCGCAGGCTCGACGGTGCCTCTGACGCACTACTTTGACGACAGTTGGGCGATTGGCCTGGGGTTCTGGATGATTCCGGCAGTGCTGGCCGCGCTGTTCTGGTTTCCGCAGGCGCGTGAACTGCATGCCACGCATCAGGTTGCCTACCGGGTTCGTGGCCTTTTGCGCGACCCGCTGGCCTGGCAGGTCACGCTGTACATGGGCCTGCAATCATCGCTGGCGTATATCGTCTTTGGCTGGTTGCCATCGGTGTTGATCGGCCGTGGCCTGACACCGACCCAGGCCGGCCTGCTGTTGTCCGGCTCGATTATCGTGCAACTGGTCAGCGCCCTGAGCGCGCCATGGCTGGCAACCCGCTGCAAGGATCAGCGGCTGGCGATTGTGCTGGTCATGCTGCTGACCCTGGGCGGACTGTTCGGCTGCCTGTATGCACCGCTGGAAGGGCTGTGGGGCTGGGCGATTGTGCTGGGACTGGGGCAGGGCGGTGCGTTCAGCCTGGCGCTGGCGTTGATCGTGCTGCGCTCGCGTGACGCCCATGTGGCTTCCAATCTGTCCGGCATGGCCCAGGGCATTGGTTATACCATTGCCTCGATTGGTCCGCTGGCAGTCGGCGTGGTCCATGATGTGACCGGCAACTGGGATTCGATCGGCTGGATTTTCGCTGCGCTGGGCCTGGGCGCGACCATCGCCGGGATCGGCGCGGGCCGTACCTTGTATGTGCAGGTTTCGAGCGAAAAGATTTGAGAGCAGGAGCCAATGTACTCGCGAAGGCAGCTTCGCGGATGAATCCGCTCCCTCGGGTTGTGAAACGCACTATTTATCCTGCAAATGATGATGGCAAAGTGTCGATTTGCCGCTTATCGTTCATCATCTTTTGCTCCCAAGGGACCTGAATGCATGAGCAACGAACAAAAAATGCAAATCAATAACGCATTGATTATCCGCTTCTACGAGGCCTTTGCCCGCCTGGATGCCGAAGGCATGGCGGCCTGCTACAGCGATGACGTGCTTTTCAGCGACCCGGTGTTCGGTGAACTGCGTGGCCAGCAGGCTGGCGACATGTGGCGCATGCTGACCTCGCGGGCCCAGGATTTCTCGGTGGTCTTCGATAATGTCCGCGCCGATGAGCGCAGTGGTGGCGCGCATTGGGTCGCCACTTACCTGTTCAGTCAGACCGGTCGTACCGTGGTCAATAATATCCAGGCCCGCTTCGTCTTCCGCGACGGCAAGATCTGCGAGCACCATGACCACTTCGACCTGTGGCGCTGGTCGCGTCAGGCCCTGGGTACCAAAGGCCTGCTGCTGGGCTGGACGCCGCTGGTGCAGAACGCGATTCGCGCCCAGGCGCAGAAAGGCCTCAAGGCGTTTACAGAAAAACGCCATGCCTGAAGCCGTGAACATCGTCATCGATACAGAGCCTGCCGCAGCACCTGCCGACAAACCCTGGTTTGTCTATCTGGTGCGTGCGGCCAACGGTTCTCTGTATTGCGGCATCAGTGACGATCCGCAGCGGCGCTTTGCCGCTCATCAGAGTGGCAAGGGCGCGCGCTTCTTTCATTCCAGCCCGGCGCTGGCGCTGGTCTACGTGGAAGAGTGGTGCAGCAAGGGCGAGGCGCTGCGTCAGGAGCGCCTGATCAAGAAGCTGCGCAAGAGTGCCAAGGAGCGCTTGGCAGCAAGCTATGCGGGCACGCCCATCAATATCCGTGATGTGGCAGCATCGGCTTGACTCTGTAGGCCGCTCGCTCAGAGGGAGTTAAGCTGTCGGCTTTCCCTGTGCCGAAGAGGCCAAAGCATGTCAGAGCTGATCCTTCATCACTACCCTGCATCGCTGTTCGCCGAAAAAGCCCGTCTGATGCTCGGTTTCAAGGGCTTGTCCTGGCGTTCGGTCATCGTCCCGCCGATCATGCCCAAGCCTGATCTGACGGCACTCACGGGTGGTTACCGCAAGACGCCAGTGTTGCAGGTCGGCGCGGATATCTATTGCGACACCGCATTGATCGCCCGGCGTCTGGAGCAGGAAAAGACTTCCCCGACCTTTTACCCCGAAGGCCATGAGTTCACGGTTGCCGGCCTTGCTGCCTGGGGCGACTCAGTGTTGTTCATGCATGCGGTCAGCCTGGTGTTCCAGCCGGCCTCGCTGGCTGTGCGCTTCGCCAAGGTGCCGCCGGAAGTGGTCAAGGCGTTCGTTGCGGACCGGGCGACCTTGTTCGACGGTGGCAGTGCTTCGCGCTTGCCGCTGGAGCAGGCGAAGCATCAATGGCCCACCCTGATGTCGCGCCTTGAGCTGCAATTGGAGCGCAATGGCGACTTCCTGTTTGGCGAACCGTCGATTGCCGATTTCTCTGTGGCGCACACGCTGTGGTTCATCAAGCAGACCCCGGTAACCGCACCGCTGGTGGATGATTACCCGGCAGTCGCTGCCTGGCTGGCACGGGTCCTGGGCTTTGGCCATGGCGCGCATAACGAGCTGACGGCTGGCGAAGCGATACAAATCGCCGCCGCAGCGACACCGGCGGCCTTGCCGGATGAGGTGTTCGTTGATCCCAATGGCTTCAAGGCCGGCGATCAGGTGTCGATCTCGGCCCATGACTACGGCGTGGAAGCTGTAGTGGGCGAACTGGTGTTCAATGGTCGTGAAGAACTGATCCTGCGCCGCGAGGACGAACGTGCCGGCGTGGTGCATGTGCACTTTCCGCGGCTCGGATTCCGGATCTCATCGATCCCGTCCTGAGCCACCGTCGCAGGAGCGAATTCATTCGCGAACAAGGCAGATACATTTTTGTTGAATGTACCGTCTTCGCGGATAAATCCGCTCCTACTTCAAGGCCGCCAGAATCTCATCCGGCGAGAAGCCGCGAATCAGTGTCCCGTTGACGTCCAGCAACGGGATGCCGCGTCCGCCGAGGGCTTCGTATGCCTTGCGGCCTTCCACCGACTTCTCGATGTCGAATTCCTGGAACGCTATGCCCTTGCTGTCGAGAAAGCGCCGCGTCTGTTTGCAGTAGCCGCACCACTCGGTGGCGTACATCACCACCTTCGCCTGGCTATAGCTCTGCGCAACGCTCGCCGCAGGCGGGTTGAACAGGTTCTCGATCTTGCCCCAGTTCTGATAGACCACGACCACCAGCATGATCAGCGCGAACTTCTTCAGGGTGCGCAGCAGCATTGTGCTTACCGCCGTTTCAACTGATCGGTGAGCTGGGTCGGCAGGCCCTTGATGATCAGGGTGCCCGCTTGTTCGTCGTACTCGATCTTGTCGCCCAGCAGGTGCGCCTCGAAGCTGATCGACAGGCCTTCAGCGCGGCCCGTGAAGCGGCGGAACTGGTTCAGGGTGCGCTTGTCTGCCGGGATCTCCGGCGACAGGCCGTAATCCTTGTTGCGGATGTGATCGTAGAACGCTCGTGGACGGTCTTCGTCGATCAGCTCGGACAGTTCTTCCAGGCCCATGGGTTCGCCCAGCTTGGTCTGGCTGCTGGCGTAATCCACCAGGGTCTTGGTCTTTTCCCGGGCCGACTCTTCCGGCAGGTCTTCACTCTCCACGAAGTCGCTGAAGGCCTTGAGCAGGGTGCGGGTTTCGCCAGGGCCGTCGACGCCTTCCTGACAGCCGATGAAGTCGCGGAAGTATTCCGAGACTTTCTTGCCGTTCTTGCCCTTGATGAAGGAAATGTACTGCTTGGACTGCTTGTTGTTCTGCCATTCCGAGATGTTGATCCGCGCTGCCAGATGCAACTGGCCCAGATCCAGGTGGCGTGAAGGCGTCACGTCCAGTTCGTCATTCACTGCCACGCCTTCGCTGTGGTGCAGCAGGGCAATGGCCAGGTAGTCGGTCATGCCTTGCTGGTAGTGCGCGAACAGCACATGGCCGCCCACCGACAGGTTGGACTCTTCCATCAGCTTCTGCAGGTGCTCGACCGCGATCCGGGAGAACGCCGTGAAATCGTTGCCGCCGTCCAGATACTCTTTCAGCCAGCCGCTGAAAGGGTGCGCACCGGATTCGGCATGGAACAGACCCCAGGCCTTGCCCTGTTTGGCGTTATAGCTCTCGTTGAGGTCCGCCAGCATGTTCTCGATGGCCTGGGACTCGGCGAGTTCGGAGTCGCGAGCATGGAGCACAGCGGGCGTACCGTCGGGTTTCTTGTCGATCAGGTGGACGATGCAATGACGGATCGGCATGGATATCTCGGCTGATGGTGATGAAGAGCAGACAGCTCGTTGCAAGGCGGTCAGTGTAACGCACGCCTGCTATAAATGGCTTGCAGGCCCCTGTTTTCCACTCGATAGAGTGTTTTGTGATCAATTTTTGCACTATTAGTGTTTAAAGCTGACCAAAAGGATAGGTAAGGGCGGATATTTGCCCGGCTCTGTGCTAGTTTTGCGCGGTCTTGCGCACTCTAGCGCGCCAAGCATGCAGATTGTGTGGATAAAGGCCGAACCAAAATCCGGTTTCAGTATCTACATTTCGCGATTAATCGTGGCTGCCAGCAGGAGCCAGGTTCATTGCCTGGCCTCTGGCCGACGTTGCGTTCTGCAATCCAAATGAATTTGATAGGGAAGGAACACCACCATGGCTCTGACTAAAGACCAATTGATCGCCGATATCGCAGAAGCTATCGACGCGCCAAAAACCACCGCGCGTAATGCTCTTGAGCAATTGGGCCAAATTGTTGCCGACCAATTGGAAAACGGCGTTGAAATCACTCTGCCAGGCATCGGCAAGCTGAAAGTTGCTGAGCGTCCAGCTCGCACCGGCCGCAACCCTTCGACTGGCGCTGCCATCGAAATCGCTGCCAAGAAAGTTATCAAGTTCGTACCGGCCAAAGTGCTGAACGACTCGATCAACAAGTAAGCTCACGCTTGCTGTAAAAGCCGTGCCATGGATAACCGGGCACGGCTTTTTTATTGCCTGTGTGGGAGCGGATTTATCCGCGAAGGCGGCTTCAGCGGCGATACATTTGTTTCGGATGCACCGGCCTTTTCGCGGATGAGCGGAACGCCGCCCGATTCGCTCCTACGGGTTAAAGGTCCAGGCCACGAAGCGGCTCTGTTTCTGTCCCTGGCCCATCTCCACGACCCTGCTTTCGACGGCTCCCGCTCTTTGCAGGGCGGCCTGGATGGCGGGCAGGTTCGAGGCCTTGGAAACCAGTGTGCTGAACCAGCGCACCTGTTGCGGTATCTGGGCGCTTTCGTGAATCAACTGGGTCACGAAACCGATTTCCCCACCTGTGCACCACAACTCCTGTGATTGCCCACCGAAATTGAGTACCGGCAGCTTGCGCTTGGGGTCAGCCTTGCCCAGTGCGCGCCATTTGCGCTGACTGCCGCGCTGCGCTTCTTCCAGCGAGGCATGGAAGGGCGGGTTGCACAGGCTCACCTCGAAGCGTTCGCTGCTGTCGAGCAGGCCCAGCAGGATGTGCTTGCGATTGGCTTGCTGGCGCACGCTGATCGCCTTGCCCAGGCCATTGGCCTTGATGATGGTACCGGCGGCGGCAAGCGCGGTGCTGTCGATATCCGAACCCACGAAGTGCCAGCCATAGTCGCTGTGACCCAGCAACGGATAGATGCAGTTGGCACCGGTGCCGATGTCCAGCGCCTTGATCGAGGCTCCGCGCGGGATGACGCCGCCATTCTCGCTGGCCAACAGGTCGGCGAGGAAGTGCAGATAGTCTGCACGCCCCGGAATCGGCGGGCACAGGTAATCGGCCGGGATATCCCAATGGGCGATGCCATACAGCGACTTGAGCAGTGCGCGATTGAACACGCGCACGGCCAGCGGGTTGGCGAAGTCGATGCTTTCCTTGCCGTAAGGGTTAAGAATCACGAACTCGGCCAGTTCCGGGCTGCTTTTGATCAGCCTGGGAAAGTCGTAGCGGCCCTGATGGCGGTTGCGCGGGTGCAGCGTGGCTTTTTCGCGAGGCTCTGCGGGCCGGGCCGGACGCTGGGGTTTCTTGCGTGGGGGCTTGTGTGACGTAGTCATGGGGAGTTGTTCTGAAGATGCGAATGCTGCAACCCGCAGGAGCGAATTCATTCGCGAGAGGCCTGTTCACCCGAAGAGCATGTATCGCCTTCAGATCACCTCTCGCGGATAAATCCGCTCCTACCAGTACACAGGGCTACAAACTGGCGATACGTGCGTGTTGCTCGGCCAGCTTGCCCAGAGCCTGTTCGGCTTCGGTCAGTTTGGCGCGCTCCTTGGCGATGACTTCCGGCGGAGCCTTGTCGACGAATGCCGCGTTGGACAGCTTGCCGCCCACGCGCTGGACTTCGCCTTGCAGACGCTGGATTTCCTTGTCCAGACGCGCCAGTTCGGCACCCTTGTCGATCAGCCCGGCCATCGGCACCAGGACTTCCATCTCGCCGACCAGTGCAGTCGCGGACAGCGGTGCTTCGGCGCCCTCGGCCAGTACGGTGATGGATTCGAGCTTGGCCAGTTTCTTGAGCAGGTAATCGTTTTCGCTCAGGCGACGCTGGTCTTCGGCAGTAACGTTCTTGAGGAACAGTTGCAGCGGTTTGCCCGGGCCGATGTTCATTTCGCCACGGATGTTGCGTACCGCCAGCATCAGGCCCTTGAGCCATTCGATATCGTCTTCGGCCGCTGCGTCGATGCGCGTTTCATTGGCCACCGGCCATTCCTGCAGCATGATGGTCTTGCCGTTGATGCCGGCCAGTGGTGCCAGGCGCTGCCAGATTTCTTCGGTGATGAACGGCATGAACGGATGCGCCAGACGCAACGCGACTTCCAGCACGCGAACCAGCGTGCGACGGGTGCCACGCTGGCGTTCGATCGGTGCGTTTTCGTCCCACAGAACCGGCTTGGACAGCTCCAGATACCAGTCGCAATACTGGTTCCAGATGAACTCGTACAAGGCCTGGGCCGCGAGGTCGAAGCGGAACTGTTCCAGTTGGCGGGTGACTTCGGCTTCAGTGCGTTGCAGTTGCGAGATGATCCAGCGATCAGCCAGCGACAGTTCCACCGCTTCGCCGTTCTGGCCGCAGTCTTCGCCCTTGTCCAGCACGTAGCGCGCTGCGTTCCAGATCTTGTTGCAGAAGTTGCGATAGCCTTCGACGCGGCCCATGTCGAACTTGATGTCGCGACCGGTGGAAGCCAGCGAGCAGAAGGTGAAGCGCAGGGCGTCGGTGCCGTAGCTGGCAATGCCGTCGGCGAATTCCTGACGGGTCTGCTTCTCGATCTTCTTGGCCAGTTGAGGCTGCATCAGCCCGCTGGTGCGTTTCTGTACCAGGGTTTCCAGGTCGATACCGTCGACGATATCCAGCGGGTCAAGGACGTTGCCCTTGGACTTGGACATCTTCTGGCCCTGGCCATCGCGGACCAGGCCATGCACGTAGACGGTCTTGAACGGGACTTGCGGCGTGCCGTCCTCGTTCTTCACCAGGTGCATGGTGAGCATGATCATCCGGGCGACCCAGAAGAAAATGATGTCGAAACCGGTGACCAGTACGTCGGTGGAGTGGAAGGTTTCCAGCGCCTTGGTCTTTTCCGGCCAGCCGAGAGTGGAGAACGTCCACAGGCCCGAACTGAACCAGGTGTCGAGTACGTCGTTGTCCTGTTGCAGTGCAACGTCCGGCCCCAGATTGTGCCTGGCGCGGACTTCGGCTTCGTCGCGACCGACGTAAACCTTGCCGGACTCGTCGTACCAGGCCGGAATACGGTGGCCCCACCACAGCTGACGGCTGATGCACCAGTCCTGGATGTCGCGCATCCACGAGAAGTACATGTTCTCGTACTGCTTGGGCACGAAGGCGATGCGGCCATCTTCCACGGCAGCGATGGCCGGTTCGGCCAGTGGCTTGGTGGAAACGTACCACTGGTCGGTCAGCCACGGTTCGATGATGGTGCCGGAACGGTCGCCTTTCGGGACTTTCAGGGCATGATCATCGACGCTGACCAGCAGGCCGGCGGCCTCGAAGGCGGCGACGATCTGCTTGCGCGCCTCGAAGCGGTCCAGGCCGGCGTATTCTGCCGGCAGGCTGCCGTCGATGGATTCGTTGAGCGTGCCGTCGAGGTTGAACACCTGAGCGGCGGGCAGAACCGAAGCGTTCTTGTCGAAGATGTTCAGCAGCGGCAGGTTGTGACGCTTGCCGACTTCATAGTCGTTGAAATCGTGGGCCGGGGTGATCTTCACGCAACCGGTGCCGAATTCGGGATCGCAGTAATCGTCGGCGATGATCGGGATGCGACGGCCGACCAGTGGCAGCTCGACGAACTTGCCGATCAGCGCCTTGTAACGCTCGTCTTCCGGGTTAACCGCAACGGCAGCATCACCGAGCATGGTTTCCGGGCGAGTGGTGGCAACGATCAGGTAATCCAGGCCTTCAGCGGTTTTCGCACCGTCGGCCAGCGGGTAGCGCAGATTCCACAGATGGCCTTTCTCGTCGTGGTTTTCCACTTCGAGGTCGGAGATCGCGGTGTGCAGCTTGGTGTCCCAGTTGACCAGACGCTTGCCACGGTAGATCAGGCCATCTTCGTGCAGACGTACGAAGGCTTCCTTGACCGCATCCGACAGGCCGTCGTCCATGGTGAAGCGCTCGCGGCTCCAATCGACGGACGAACCCAGGCGGCGGATCTGACGGCTGATGTTGCCGCCGGACTCGGCTTTCCATTCCCAGATTTTCTCCAGGAACTTGTCGCGGCCCAGCTCGTGACGGTTCAGGCCCTGGGCTTCGATCTTGCGTTCCACCAGCATCTGCGTGGCGATACCCGCATGGTCGGTGCCCGGCTGCCACAGGGTATTGCGACCCTGCATGCGACGGAAACGGATCAGGGCGTCCATGATCGCGTTGTTGAAGCCATGACCCATGTGCAGGCTGCCGGTCACGTTCGGCGGCGGAATCATGATGGTGTAGGAGTCACCCGCGCCCTGCGGAGCGAAATAGTTTTCGGACTCCCAGGTCTGGTACCAGGAAGTTTCGATGGCGTGCGGCTGGTAAGTCTTGTCCATGCGCGGCGGGACCCTGTGGCATTAATTCGTAAAAGCCGACAAGTATAGACCGGGGGTGTAGCTGCAAGCTAGAAGCGGCAAGCTTCAAGCGCTGCTTCTACTTGCCACTTAAAGCTTGCCGCTTGGGGCTGCGCCTGCCAGCAGGCGCTCCATCCTCGCTTCGAGCCGCCGTTTGATCTCGGTCTCGATGTGCGGTGCGAAGTCGTCGATCACGTCCTGCATGATCAGTTGCGCCGCTGCCCGCAGTTCCGTGTCCAGATGCAGCAGGGTGTCGGGGTTTGCAGCAGGGGCGGGTTGCGCAGGCGCCTGAGGCGCTGCTGCCGCCGGCACCGGAGTGTCGGGCGTCAGCGTAGGAATGTCCGGATTTTCGTAATCCGTGTCCAGAGTCAGGTCGGGCTTGTTGCCGACCACATCGAACAGCAGCGGGATCTGGCCTTCGCGGTGTACCGTGTCGGTCAGCAGCGGCGGCTGCAGGTTGTCATCGCCGAGCAACTGGCGGATCGACTCCAGGTCGTCCAGCAGATGCGCGGGTTCAGCTTTTTTTGAAGTATCCATTGTGTACTCAAAGACGCTGTAGTCGGTGATCTTGCGGAGGATAACCCTGTTCGCGGTACGAGCGGAAACTCTCTCGTGCCGCCAGACGTATTGCCGGTTCTTCCACAACCACTTCCGCCACGCGGGCGAAACGCTTGAAGAAGCCCGGGATGCGCAGGTCCAGATTGACCAGCAGGTCCTGGTGTTGGCCAGGATCGTCGCCAATGCCCAGCACTACCGGAGCATCGTGATCGTTCTCGGCTTCGCCATGGGGCAGGAATACTTCGCCCTTGAATTGCCAGAGCCGGGCGTCGAGGTCCGCGCGCTGGGTTTCGTCGCTGCAATGCAGATAGACCTTGTGGCCCAGGCGCCAGGCCTTTTCGGTCAGCTTGCAGGCGAAATCCAGGCGTGCCGCGGGATCGGCGCTGGGAAGAATGTAAAAGTCGACTTGAGTCATGTCTGTTCCAGTACCAGCGGCGTATCGACCGGCAGGCCGATACGCCGCGAGGCATCTTATGCGCCAGCGCGATCGAGCAGGTACTGGGTCAGCAGCGGAACCGGACGACCGGTGGCGCCCTTGTCCTTGCCGCCGCTCAGCCAGGCCGTACCGGCGATGTCCAGGTGCGCCCAGTCATAAGCCTTGGTGAAGCGCGACAGGAAGCAGGCGGCGGTGATGGTGCCGCCTTTCGGGCCGCCGATGTTGGCGATGTCGGCGAACGGGCTGTCCAGTTGCTCCTGGTACTCGTCGAACAGCGGCAGTTGCCAGGCACGGTCGTCAGCCTGCTTGCCCGCGTCGAGCAGTTGATTGATCAGCACATCGTTGTTGCCCAGCAGACCGGTGGTATGGCCGCCCAGCGCGACGACACAGGCGCCGGTCAGGGTTGCGATATCGATCACAGCCTGTGGCTTGAAACGCTCGGCGTAGGTCAGGGCATCACACAGCACCAGACGGCCTTCGGCGTCGGTGTTGAGGATTTCGACGGTCTGGCCGCTCATGGTCTTGACGATATCGCCCGGACGGGTCGCAGTGCCGCTCGGCATGTTTTCGGCGCAGGCCAGGATGCAGACCAGGTTGATCGGCAACTGCAGTTCCAGGACCGAGCGCAGGGTGCCGAATACGCTGGCAGCACCGCACATGTCGAATTTCATCTCGTCCATGCCGGCCGCTGGCTTGATGCTGATGCCGCCGGTATCGAAAGTGATGCCCTTGCCGACCAGCACGAAAGGTTTTTCGCTTTTCTTGCCGCCCTGATAGTTCATCACGATCAGGCGCGGTGGCTGAGCACTGCCCTGGGCCACGGCGAGGAAAGAACCCATGCCCAGTTCGGCAAGTTTCTTCTCGTCATGCACTTCGACTTTCAGGTTCTTGTGCGCCTTGCCCAGTGCCTTGGCTTCTTCGCCCAGGTAAGTCGGGTGGCAGATGTTCGGCGGCAGGTTGCCCAGGTCGCGGGTAAACGCCATGCCTTTGGCGATGGCCTGGGCGTGAGTGGCGGCGCGCTCGACATCTGCCACACTGGCCTTGGCGGTCAGCAGGGTGATTTTCTTCAGGGCGCGAGGTTCGGCTTTCTGGGTCTTGAAGCGGTCGAACACGTATTCGCCGTCAGCCAGGGTTTCGACCAGCAGACGAGCCTTGCCGTAGGTGTCGCGATTTTTCACGACCACCTGATCCAGGGCGATGGCTGCATCGCTGCCACCCAGGCCCTTGAGCGTCGCCAGGGCACCGGCGACGAGTTTCTTGAATTGACGGTCCGACAGCTCGGCTTCCTTGCCGGTGCCTACCAGCAGGACGCGCTCGGCCTTGAGGTTGGGCAGGTTGTGCAGCAGCAGGCTCTGACCAACCTTGCCAGCCAGGTCGCCGCGCTTGAGAACGGCGGTAATGGCGCCGCCACTGAGCGTATCCAGGGTTTGGGCAGCGCTGCCCAGAACACGGTTTTCGCCTACGGCAACCACCAGAGTGGCGGTCTTCAAGGTTTCTGGGCTTACGCTTTTAACAACCAATTCCATGTCGGGTCCCCGAATAGATTGCGAGCTTTCGCAAAATGAATGACGTGTGCGGCAGGTCAGGGTCTTTTAGAGGCTTTTGAAAACCTTTTAAAGGACGATGCCAGCGCGAGGTCTTGCAGTTTGACCCCGCTGTGCAGCCGCTGACAACCCCGAACAACCCCTCTTACAGTCCGTGTAGGAAGTTGTTGTGAGATCTATCCCCCCGACCGCGCAGTGACAGGAACACCCAATCACAGGATAATGCCGCATATTTTTTGGCGGCTCGCACCTTTGCCGGGTGTGAGTGTCTGCTGCCATGGCTCATTTTTTTCCTGTTTGGCTGCCTGTGCCTGACAACTCTGGAGTGTCTGGTTTGATTGTCTTTCGTTATCTGTCCCGAGAAGTGCTGGTCACCCTGAGTGCGGTAAGTGCCGTATTGCTGGTGATCATCATGAGCGGGCGCTTCATCAAGTATCTGGCCCAGGCTGCTTCGGGCGCACTTGATCCGGGCGTGCTGTTCATGATCATGGGCTTCCGCCTGCCGGGCTTCCTGCAACTGATCCTGCCGCTGGGTCTGTTCCTCGGTATTCTGCTGGCATACGGACGCTTGTATCTGGAAAGTGAAATGACCGTGCTGGCTGCCACCGGCATGAGCCAGCAGCGTCTGCTTGCCTACACCATGGCGCCGGCCACTGTCGTGGGGCTGCTGGTTGCCTGGCTGAGTTTCAGCCTGGCTCCGCAGGGCGCCACGCAGTTCTCGCTGCTGATCAACAAGCAGGATGCGCTGACCGAGTTCGACACGCTGGTGCCGGGGCGTTTCCAGGCGTTACGTGATGGCACCCGGGTTACCTACACCCAGGAGCTGTCCGAAAACCGCACCGATCTGACCGGCGTCTTCATCTCCGAACGGCGCATGTCCACCGACAAGAGCAAGGATCGCGGCATTACCGTGCTGGTGGCCGAAAAGGGCCATCAGGAAGTCAGGCCCGACGGCAGCCGCTTCCTGATCCTGGAGAACGGCTATCGCTACGACGGTAACCCGGGCGAAGCCGATTATCGTGCGATCAAGTACGACACCTATGGCGCGATGCTGCCCAAGCCGGAAATCAGCGAAGACGTCACCGACCGCGAGGCGATCCCGACCAGCGAACTGCTGGGCAATGACACGCCGCGCTACAGGGCCGAACTGCAGTGGCGTATCTCGCTGCCGATCCTGGTCTTCATCGTGACCCTGATGGCGGTGCCGCTGGCGCGGGTCAATCCTCGCCAGGGCCGTTACCTGAAGCTGCTACCGGCGATCCTGCTTTACATGTCCTACCTGACCATCCTGATTGCCGTGCGCGGCGCGCTGGAGAAAGGCAAGCTGCCGATCGGTCTTGGCATGTGGTGGGTTCACGGATTGTTCCTGTTGATAGGTCTGGCACTGATGTACTGGGAGCCCATGCGGTTGAAAATGGCGAGTCGCCGTAGCGTAGCGGAGGTGGCTCGTGGTTAAGCTCGATCGATACATTGGTAAAAGCGTATTCATGGCGATCCTCGCGGTTCTGGGGATCATCCTGGGCCTGGCTTCGCTGTTCGCCTTCATCGACGAAATGGGCGATATCAGTGACAGCTACACGCTGATGGATGCCGGCAGCTTCGTGTTGATGACCGCGCCGCGGCGGGTCTACGACATGCTGCCGATGGCGGCGCTGATCGGCTGCCTGATCGGCCTCGGCACGCTGGCCAGCAGCAGTGAACTGACCATCATGCGCGCTGCTGGCGTATCGATTGCGCGCATCGTCTGGGCGGTCATGAAACCCATGCTGTTCCTGATGGCCGCCGGTGTGCTGGTGGGTGAGTATGTTGCGCCCTACGCTGAAAACCAGGCTCAGGCCAGTCGCTCGCTGGCTCAGGGCAGTGGCGACTCGCAGAGTGCCAAGCACGGTCTGTGGCACCGTCAGGGTGATGAGTTCATCCACATCAACACGGTCCAGCCCAACGGGCTGATGTATGGCGTGACCCGTTATCGTTTCGATGACCAGCGCCGCATCCTGACTTCGAGCTTCGCCAGACAGGCCAATTACATGACCGACTACTGGGAGCTCAAGGACGTCAGCACCACGCATTTCCGCGATGGCAGCACTGAAGTCATCAAGACCCCGGTCGAGCGTTGGGATGTTTCCCTCAGCCCGCAACTGCTGAGCACGGTCATCATGCCGCCCGAGTCGCTGTCGATTTCCGGCCTGTGGAGCTATGCCCACTATCTGGCAGATCAGGGCCTGAGCAACGGCCGTTACTGGCTGGCTTTCTGGACCAAGGTCCTGCAGCCGCTGGTTACCGTGGCATTGGTGCTGATGGCGATTTCGTTCATCTTCGGCCCGCTGCGTTCGGTAACCCTCGGCCAGCGGGTGTTCACCGGTGTGCTGGTCGGCTTTACCTTCCGTATCATTCAGGACCTGCTCGGCCCGTCGAGCCTGGTATTCGGCTTCTCGCCGCTGTTTGCGGTACTGGTGCCGGCAGCTGCTTGCGCCCTTGCCGGTGTGCTGTTGTTGCGTCGCGCTGGATAAGCGTTGCCTGCATTGAAAAAGCCGACGTCGAGTCGGCTTTTTCATGGGCGCTTACTTCTGGCGCGGCACTCTCACCAGCCGGGTATTGGAATAGGTGTCATGCCAGGTGCGCTGCTGTTTGTCGAACAGGCTCCAGACAAAGCCCAGCCCCAGGCACAGCCACGAAGCAATCGACACCATGAAACGCAGCAAGGCCTGCATCAGGCTGATGGAAGTGCCGTCGGCGTTCTGTACGCGAATGCCCCAGACCTGCATGCCCAGTGTCTGGCCGCCATGGGTCCAGAACTTGGCGAAGAAGCCAAAGGTCACCAGCAGCAGAATGGAAGAGAGCAGAGGGTCGCCATCCAGTGCGCCGGATTCGGACAGGGTGCGCAGTCTGGCTTCACCGATGAAGGCCATCAGCACCAGCTTGTAGATGAAGGCCGTGACCAGTTGCAGGGCAAAGCAGAGGAAGGCGTCGTAACAGATGGCCGCCAGGCGTCGAGCCAGGCCGGCAGGCGCGAAATCGCCTTGCGGACGAAGCAGGTGTTTGGACATCGCGAAGCTCTCGATCACGGTAAAGACCGCATCTTACGAAATCGCGTCCATAAAAAAGCCCCTGAGATCAATAATCAGGGGCTTTTTGGCATCGGCGATTAAGCTTCTGCGATAACTTCATCAGCCTGCATGCCTTTTTGGCCCTGCACGGCAATGAACGTGACTTTCTGGCCTTCTTTCAGGCTCTTGAAGCCGTTACCTTGAATTGCGCGGAAATGTACGAACAGATCCGGACCGCTCTCTGGAGTGATAAAACCAAAACCTTTTTCGTCGTTGAACCACTTGACGGTGCCGCTCTGACGTTGGGACATTTTCTTATTTCCTTGACGCTTGAATTGGTGACAGCCTCTTTCACACGAAAGAGTACTGGGGCTGGTTGCAGGAAGTAAGAAACGTAGAACGGGATGTAGCAACGCTTTGAGCTACTGCCCAGGTCCAGATTCAGCGACCTATGCAAACACAGTCAGGAAACTCTACGCCAACTCTCGTTACAAAAACAAGCCCCGTTTTATCCCTGATTTCATTGACTGCAAGTGGCGTGCAGGGATCTTTCACTCCTGATGGAAAACTGCCCGTTTCTGGCTCGTTCGTGCACTTTCACGGGGCATTTTTGCACGCGCAGAAACCCTGTACGTAACTCTATAAAAGAGTCATGTGACAGGGTTATTGCACGCGAAATAATTGCTGTTTTTTTGACGCCGTTATTTACCGCGGAAGTAACGTTGCGCAACAAAAGGCATTTTGCTTACCAGCATCGGAACTTTCTTGCCGCGCACCATCGCCCAGACCGGTGTTTCGAGTGCGCTGAAACGACTTTCCAGATAACCCATGGCCAACGGACCGCCCAGAGTCGGACCAAAACCGCCGCTGCACACGCTGCCGATGGTCTGGCCTTCTGCGTCGACGATTTCGCTGCCTTCACGCACCGGCGTGCGCTCTTGTGGCAACAGTCCGACACGTTTTTTATTTACCCCGGCCTGCTGCTGGGCAAATATTTTTTCGGCTCCCGGGAAACCACCGGCACGTTCACCGTCGGCGCGTCTGGCCTTGGACACTGCCCACAACAGGCTGGCTTCGACCGGTGTGGTTTCGCTATTCATGTCGTGACCGTACAGGCAAAGACCGGCTTCAAGACGCAACGAGTCGCGGGCGCCGAGGCCGATGGGAGCCACTTCCGGCTCGTCCAGCAGGCGACGTGCGAGGCTTTCGGCCTGGGCGACCGGCACCGAAATCTCGTAACCGTCTTCGCCGGTGTAGCCCGAACGGCTGACATAGCAGTCAACGCCCAGCAGTGTGACGCTGGCGAACTGCATGAAGGTCATGTCCGCCACTTGCGGAGCCAGGCGGGCGAGTACGGTCACCGCTTGCGGGCCTTGCAGGGCCAGCAGGGCGCGCTCTTCAAACAACGGCTCGATGCTGCACTGCGAGGCCAGATGCTTGCGCAGATGAGCAAGGTCCTCATTCTTGCAGGCAGCATTGACCACCAGCATCAGTTGATCGTTGCCCAGGTTGGCGACCATCAGGTCATCGAGAATGCCGCCGTTTTCATTGGTGAACATCGCATAACGCTGCATGCCGACCGGCAGGTCGATGATGTCCACCGGCGCCAGGGTTTCCAGCGCCTGTGCGGCGTTGGCGCCAGTCAGGAGAATCTGGCCCATGTGCGAGACATCGAACAGACCGGCTTTTTCACGGGTATGCAGGTGTTCTTTCATCACGCCGGCCGGGTATTGCACGGGCATGTCGTAACCGGCGAAGGGCACCATTTTGGCGCCGAGTTCGCGATGCAGGGTGTGCAGCGGGGTGGTCAGCAGTTGATCTGTGGACATGATGGAATCCGCTAAAGTCAGTGGGTCTGTGTCGAGCTGCCTTCGCGAATGAGCGGATCACCGCCCAGTCGCGAAGCAGGCCGATCACGCCTCTTGGTAGCTTTCGATGGACGGGCAGGCGCAGACCAGATTGCGGTCGCCGAACACGTTGTCGACACGGCCGACCGGTGGCCAGTATTTACCTTCGATCAGCGACTCGACCGGGTACACCGCCTGTTCGCGGCTGTACGGATGGGTCCATTGCCCGACGATTTCGGCAGCGGTGTGCGGCGCGTTTTTCAGCGGGTTGTCATCCTTGTCCAGCGTGCCGTTCTCTACCGCGTGGATTTCCTCGCGAATCTTGATCATGGCCTCGCAGAAACGGTCCAGTTCTTCTTTGGATTCGCTTTCGGTCGGCTCGATCATCAGTGTGCCGGCCACCGGGAACGACATGGTCGGGGCGTGGAAGCCGAAGTCGATCAGGCGCTTGGCGACGTCGTCGACACTGATGCCGCTGGTTTCCTTGAGCGGGCGCAGATCCAGAATGCATTCATGCGCCACCAGCCCGTTGCTGCCGGTGTAGAGCACCGGGTAGTGGTTTTCCAGACGCCGGGAAATGTAGTTGGCGTTGAGGATCGCCAGTTGCGAAGCACGCTTGAGGCCTTCTCCGCCCATCATGCGGATGTACATCCAGGTGATTGGCAGAATACTGGCGCTGCCGAATGGCGCTGCGCATACCGCGCCTTCCTTGCGTTCCATCCGGCCGTGGCCAGGCAGGAACGGTGTCAGGTGCGACTTCACGCCAATCGGGCCGACGCCCGGGCCGCCACCGCCGTGCGGAATGCAGAAGGTCTTGTGCAGGTTCAGGTGCGAGACATCGCCACCGAACTTGCCCGGGGCGCAGAGGCCGACCATGGCGTTCATGTTGGCGCCGTCGATGTAAACCTGGCCGCCGTTGTCATGAATGATGCCGCAGATTTCACGGATGCCTTCCTCGAACACGCCGTGGGTCGACGGGTAGGTAATCATCAGGGCTGCCAGTTGCTCGCGGTGCTCGATGGCCTTGGCGCGCAGGTCTTCGATGTCGACGTTGCCGCGCGCATCGCAGGCGGTGACCACCACGCGCATGCCGGCCATGTTGGCAGTGGCCGGGTTGGTGCCGTGCGCGGACGACGGAATCAGACAGATATCACGCGCTTCGTCGCCACGGCTCTGGTGATAGGCGCGGATGGCCAGCAGGCCGGCGTATTCACCCTGGGAACCGGCATTGGGCTGCAGGGAAATGGCGTCGTAACCGGTGGCGGCGCAGAGCATGGTTTCCAGTTCGCTGGTCAGTTGCTGGTAACCGGCGCTTTGTTCGGCGGGCGCGAACGGATGCAGGTTGCCGAACTCGGCCCAGGTGACCGGGATCATTTCGCTGGCAGCATTGAGCTTCATGGTGCAGGAGCCCAGCGGAATCATGGTGCGGTCCAGTGCCAGATCCTTGTCGGCCAGCTTGCGCAGATAGCGCATCAGCTCGGTTTCGGAGTGATAGCGGTTGAACACCGGATGGCTGAGGATCGCCGATTGCCGCAGCAGGGTCTTGGGCAGATGCGACTTGGCACTGCTGGCCAGGGTGGCGAAATCCGGCAGGCTCTGGCCGTCACTGGCAAAGATCGTCCACAGGGTTTCGACCGCCGACTGCGAAGTGGTTTCGTCGAATGACAGGCCCAGGTATTCGGCGTTGATTTCCCGCAGGTTGATGTGGTGCGCACGGGCCTTGGCGTGCAGCGTGGCGGTTTTGGCGCCGGTGTTTAGGGTCAGGCTGTCGAAGAAGAACTGCTGCTCGACCTTCAGGCCCAGTTGCGCCAGGCCTTCTGCGAAAATCGCGGTCATGCGATGCACGCGACTGGCGATGTTGGTCAGGCCGCGCGGGCCGTGGTAGACGGCATACATGCTGGCGATATTGGCCAGCAGCACTTGCGCGGTGCAGATGTTGCTGGTGGCTTTCTCGCGACGGATATGTTGCTCGCGGGTCTGCATGGCCAGACGCAGCGCCTGTTTGCCATGGCGATCCACCGATACGCCGACCAGACGGCCCGGCATGTCGCGCTTGAAGGCGTCGCGAGTCGAGAAGTAGGCCGCATGCGGGCCGCCGAAACCCAGCGGTACGCCGAAACGCTGGGCGCTGCCGATGGCCACGTCGGCACCGAATTCGCCCGGTGGCGTCAGCAGGGTCAGGGCCAACAGATCGGCGGCCACTGCGACCAGCGCATTGACGCTGTGGAAGCGCTCGATCAATTCACGGTAATCGAATACATCGCCATTGCTGGCCGGGTATTGCAGCAGCGCACCGAAGTAATCGCTGACATCGCCCAGTTCCGCTTCGTCGGCAACCACCACGGTGATGCCCAGCGGTTCGGCGCGGGTGCGCAGTACGTCGAGGGTCTGTGGGTGGCAGTGGGCCGAAGCGAAGAAATGCTGGCTGCCCTTGTTCTTGCTCAGGCGCTTGCAGAAGGTCATGGCTTCTGCGGCGGCAGTGGCTTCATCCAGCAGCGAGGCGTTGGCGATCGGCAGGCCGGTGAGGTCGCTGATCAGGGTCTGGAAGTTGAGCAGCGATTCCAGGCGGCCCTGGGAAATTTCCGGCTGGTAAGGCGTGTAGGCGGTGTACCAGGCCGGGTTTTCCAGCAGGTTGCGCAGAATCGGGGCCGGTGTATGGGTGTTGTAGTAACCCTGGCCGATGTAGGTCTTGAACAACTGGTTCTTGCTGGCGATGGCCTTGATCGAGGCCAGCGCATCGGCTTCGCTCTGGCCGGCAGGCAGGTTGAGAACGCTGGTGCCCTTGATGCTCTGCGGGATCACGCTTTCGCTCAGAGCTTCGATGGAGTCGAAACCCAGGGTTTGCAGCATGGCGTGCTCGTCGCTGGCGCGTGGGCCAATGTGACGGGCGATGAATTCGTTGGCGGTGCTCAATTCGATAGAGTCAGTCATGGCTCGCTCCTCAGGCTTCAGCGTTGGCTTTGATCAGGCGGTCATAGGCGTCCTGATCCAACAGGCCGTGAATGGCATTGGCGTCTTGCGGGATGAAGCGAAAGAACCAGCCGGCGCCCAGCGCGTCTTCGTTGACCAGTTCCGGGGTGCTGTCGAGTGCGGAATTGACTTCGATCACCTCGCCGTCCAGCGGCATGTTGATGCTGCTGGCCGCTTTCACCGACTCCACCACCGAGACTTCGGCGTGTTGAGTGTAGGCCTGTAATTCCGGGAGCTGCACAAACACCACATCGCCGAGCGATTCCTGCGCATAAGGCGTGATGCCTACCGTGACACTGCCATCGGCTTCGGTCCGCAGCCATTCGTGTTCAACGGTGAATCGCAACTCGCTCATAACAACTCCTCAAGGATAAAAAGCCCGCGGCTGGCGCTGGCGCAATGAGAAACGGGAGTGCAAGTTTGCGGCCAATATGAAAATGTTGTTTTAAATCATATGGTTATGTTGTTTTTGGGCAAGGGCTTTAGAAGGCGTTGTAGCGAAATCGATACAGAGGCGCAGGGCTGGAAAAACTCCATGGGATCAAAGCCTTGCTGGCTGGGGACTGCAGGCGACTGGATTGATATCGTTACGATGGAGTGATTTCGTTACGGGTGTTTGTGAATGACTTTGCCTGGGGGAGCGGATTCATTCACGAAAAGGCTTCGCGGATCAATCCGCTCCCACACACAGAACTACTTGCCAATCCCGTATTTACGCAACCGATGTGCAATCGCGGTATGCGAGGTGTGCAGGCGCGCAGCCAGTTGTCGTGTCGAAGGGTAGTCGGCGTAGAGCTTCTGCAGTAACTCGCGCTCGAAGCCTTCGACGGCCTGTTCCAGGCTGCCGATCTCGCCGTCGCTCTGGCGGGCGACCGCAGTGCCGGCAATGTCCAGGTCACCAATGTCCACCAGCGTGTTTTCACTGATGGCGGCAGCGCGGAAGATCACGTTCTGCAACTGCCGCACATTGCCCGGCCAGCGGTTGCCTAGCAGCGCTGGATAAGTGCCGGTTGCCAGGCGGCAGACCGGGCGCTGGATCTGGGTGCAGGCCTGTTCCATGAAGTACCGCGCCAGCAGCAGAATGTCCTGGCCGCGTTCACGCAGCGGCGGGACTTCCAGGTTCAGGACGTTCAGGCGATAGAACAGGTCCTCCCGAAAGGTGCCTTCGCTGACCATCTTTTCCAGGTCGCGATGGGTGGCGCTGAGGATGCGCACATTGACCGTGACTTCCCGATCCCCGCCAACCCGTCTGAAGCTGCCGTCATTGAGAAAGCGCAGCAGTTTGGCCTGCAAATAGGGCGACATTTCGCCGATTTCATCGAGAAACACCGTGCCCTGGTTGGCCAGTTCCATCAGCCCCGGTTTGCCGCCGCGCTGGGCGCCGGTAAACGCGCCGGGTGCATAGCCGAACAGCTCGCTTTCAGCGAGGTTTTCCGGGAGCGCCGCGCAGTTGAGGGCCAGGAACGGTTCGCCATGCCGCGCACTGCTGGCGTGACAGGCCCTGGCCACCAGTTCCTTGCCGGTGCCGGTTTCGCCCTGAATCAGCAATGGCGCATCCAGCGCCGCAACACGCTGGGCGCGGGCCTTGAGAATGCGGATGGCGGACGACTCGCCGAGCAGGGCATCGAAGCCTTCGGCATGGTCGTGATGCAGGGCCGACAGGCGCTCACCGATCCGGCTCGGCAGATACAGGGTCAGCAAGGCTCCGGCTTCAGTGATCGGCGTGGCGTCCAGCAACAAGGCTTCGCCATTGAGCGTGACTTCGCGCATGGGCAGGCGAAAACCGTTTTCCAGCAGCGTGGCTTGCAGGCTCGGATCGGCGAACAGTTCCCCGATCGGTTCGCCTTCAGGTTCCCGGCCAATCAGGGCGATCAGCGCCGGGTTGGCCAGCAGCACATGGCCGGCACTGTCCAGCGCCAGCACCGGATCGGTCATGGCGGCGAGCAGGGCATCGAGCTGCAGGTGGCGACGCTGGCCGGGAAGGATATCCACCACGGTAATCGCTTCCACGCCACGCACCCGGAACAAGGCATCCTTGAGTTCTTCGAGCATCTGATGGCTGAGGGTCGGCGCATCGATGTAGACGTTGGGCGGCACCATCTCCACCGCATCGAGGTTCAGATTGCGTCCACCCAGAATGGCCAGCACTTCCTGAGTGATACCGACGCGGTCGATGAAGCAGACATGGATGCGCATGGGGCGTTATGGGTTCTTGATGGCGAAGAGGCGCAAGTATGCCTTGTAGACCGAGGTTTTTCGCGAATGAATTCGTTCCAGCCAACATCCGTGTTGGAGCGAATTCATTCGCGAAGAAGGTTACTCCAGATGTTCCGGCTTCACCGGCTCACCCGGCTGGGCATGCAGTTTTTCGCGGACGTCCTTGAACATCCGGTCGTACTCCTTGTGCAGGTCGATGGGCATGGCGGCGAGGTTCGGCAGGCCGTATTTGATGCCGATGCGTCCGGCATCGTGGGCGAAGTTGAAGGCCAGGTCGCGGGGCAACTGGAATTCTTCGCTGAAGCTCTTGCCGTTGATTTCGCCCTGCATGGTGAAATGCATGCAGGTGCCTTGTTCGGGGTCTTCGCGGACTTCGTAATGCAGGTGAATGTCGTAGCTGAAGTCTGCGCGTTGCAGGGCGGCGTGGGTGATATGCAGATGACCTGGCTCGAACATTGTGAGGTCGCTCCGTCAGGAAGTTGAAAGTCTACGGGTAGACCCCGGTACGTTGGCCGGGGTTCAGCACCATGAATAATCTCCCGACAGCATAGTCGTGTTGCGCAGACCCATTACTGATTCATGTCACGCGCAGGCTCTGGCCTGGACCAGAGCCACAGATTGCCCAGTGCCATGCCGGCGATTGCCAGGTAGAGCCACCAGACATGATTGAGCAGGCTCAGCATCAGGATGGCGCAGAACAGCATGCTGATGGTCGCGCTGATTTTGGCGCTGCGGGTGACCAGTCGGCCATTGCGCCAGTTGCGCAGGACCGGGCCGAACACACGATGGTTTTCCAGCCAGGCATTCAGACGCGGCGAGCTGCGGGTCGCGGCCCAGGCCGCCAGCAGAATGAACTCCGTGGTCGGCAGGCCGGGAATGAAGATGGCGACAATGCCGATCCCCAGGCTGGCATAAGCAAGGATGCCAAACAGAAGGCGCGAAAGTCTGGTGCCGGGCGGTTTATAGGTCATGGTCACTACAGGCAGGTTCAAAAAGCCCGGCCAGCTTAACAGCACCGGGCGTTTTTTCATGCCTGAACCTGTTCGATCTTTGTTGCATGGGCGTAAGCATGTTGCAGCAGAACCGTGAAGCGCTCGAAGGCCGCGATGGCGCCCTGATCGATCTGCGCCTCTTCTTCGGCGCTGAACTCCAGCTCGTCGAGGATTCTGATAAAGCTTTTCCAGCCATCGGCGCGGCCACCGGCAGGTTCACCCAGATGCCGGGCACCGAAGCTTTCGCTGAGGTTCAGGGCGGCAGCACGCTTGATCAGAAACGCGGCGCCCAGTTTCGAGCCTTCGGAAACGAACAGCCAGCCCAGTGCCTCGGCCTTGTTCGGGTTCTGTACGGCACCGGCAACAGTTGGCGGAATCTCGGTGTTCAGGTCGGCGAGGTCTGCCCTGGCCTGCTCGGCGCGGCAACGTTCAGGCAGGTCGCCGACGATTTGGCCCAGCGCGGGATCGTTGTAGAGACCTTGCAGTTCGGCCTGGAACAGGTACTGGGCAGCGACGAAGTGTTTGTAGCTGTCCAGCGTGGCAAAGGGTGCATGGGCCTTGACCGCCTTGTCGAGCTGGTCGTGGGGCGCATGGGTAATCTGGTTGAGACGCTGCGAACGCAGGGCAGGGCGAGTCTGCTCGGTTGTCATCAGGTTCTTCCTTGCAAAATGAGGATCAGTTGTTGAATAGACGAATGGCGCGGTTCTGAAGCGTAAAAAAACACGCCCTCGAAGTGTTCGCGGGCGTGCCATGTTCGGATCCGCAATCAGATGTCCCAGACCAGATTGACGCTGAAGTTGCGTCCAGGCTGTGTCAGGCGATCCAGGTTGGCCGGAGCGGTCGCGCCTGCCTCGCCGACACCGTCGTAGCCGCGCACGTCATCCCACAGCCAGTATTTCTTGTCGGTCAGGTTGTAGAGGCCTGCATTGACCGTGACGTCGTTGGTGACCTTGTAGTAGCCGGTCAGGTCCAGAATGCCGAAGCCCGGTGTCCGGAACTGGCTGGCGGAACCGTCCGGCTCATTGAATTCGCCGTCATCCACGCGGCTCTTGCGCTTGACCATGGTCCAGTTCAACAGGCCGCCATAGTTGCCCTGTTCGTAACCGAGGCCGAAAACGCCGGTCAGCGGGTTGACGCTGTTAAGCGGTTCGCCAGTGTCGTTGTTGCGGCCATGGGCGTAGGCAATCGATCCTTGGGTGTAGAGGCCCTGTGGCGCACCGAAGCTGTCCAGATTCAGGCGGCCCTTGATCTCGGCGCCTTTGATGGTGGCGTGCTTGATGTTGTAGGACTGGAAGGTGAGTTCGTCGTAGCCGGCTGCCAGGCCATCTTCGTTGATGAAGTCGCGGTACTTGTTATAGAACACCGCGACGTCGAACGAGCCGGACTCGAAGCGCCCGCGCAGGCCGGTTTCATAGCTTTTGCTTTTTTCCGGGTCGAGGTTCGGGTTGGGTTCGACCACATAACCGGCAGTGGTGTTTTCAAAGCTGCCATACAGCGCCTTGGCGGACGGGGTCCGGAAACCTTCAGCGTACTGGCCGTACCAGGTGTAGTTGTCGGCCAGGGCATAGGTCACGCCGAACTTGGGCGATACGCGATCCCAGGTCCTGTCCTCATTGTTGCCGCCGCTTGGATCGTCGAGGCCTTCGGAGTTGAGAAACTCTTCGGTCATCTTCGGCTTCAGGCGCGTGTAGTCGTAGCGCAGGCCGGGCATGAAGGTCCAGTTGTTCCAGCTGATCTGGTCCTGAGCGAACAGCGCGTAACTGGTGATGGTCGGGTCCGGGAAATCACTGGTCGGCACCGGGTTGTCGGTTGCCACAGGGCTTGCGGCACCTGCAACGGTACAGGCGCCAAGCACCCGCGCACAGATTGCGCTGCCGGTACGCAGGCCGCTGACTTTCTGTTGTTTGAGCGTGGTGCCGTAGGTCAGTTCATGCCGGGTATCGGCGATGGCGAAGGACTTGTCGAACTGCGCGTCGAAGATCCACTGTTTCTCCTGATAGACCGTGTCGCGAGTGCGCAGCAGGTCGCGAGTGAACGGAAAGTAGCGCTCCTGGGTGTTCTGCTCGGTCTTGGCGTTCTGGTAGTTCAGGCTCCACTTGACCTTGTCGGTCAGCAGGCTGTCGAGCGCGAAGTTGTGTTCGATGCCAAAGCGTTCACGGGTGACCGTATCGTTGGTGGTCCGTCCGCGGTACATGCCAATCCCGGCACCGTTGCCGAAAGGTCCGCCGACGGCGCTGAGCTGGTTGGTGTCGCGATCGTCCTTGTACTTTTCGTAGGTCAGGCCCAGGCGCGCGTCTTCGGCGTAGTTCCAGCCCAGTTTGGCCAGTACGTTGGTTGCGCGCTGGTCTTCGGGGTTGGCTTCGGTGCGGGTCAGGCCGGTGCCGCTGGTGCTGCCGTAGGATTCGGTTTCGTGACCTTCACGCTGGCTCAGGTGCAACAGTGCGTCGAAGTCGCCGTGGCGTCCGGCGACGGTGCCGGAGGTCAGCCAGCTTTCATCGGCCGAGCTGTAGCCGGTTTTCAGACGGGCTCCGACGTCCTGGCCCGGCTTGATGATGTCGTCCGGGTCGAGGGTGTAATAGCTGACAACGCCGCCGATGGCGCTGCTGCCGTAAAGCGCCGAGGCCGGGCCGCGGAGGATTTCCACGCGCTTGACGATTTCCGGGTCGACGTAATTGCGCCGGGTCTGGGCGAAGGGCCCGGTAAAGAAACTGTCCGGGACCTCGACGCCATCGACCTGGGTCAGGATCCGGTTACCGTCGATGCCGCGAATGTTGTAGCCGGTGGTGCCGCCTCGCTGGCCTGCGCCGCCGACCGAAACGCCCGGCTCGTTGCGCACCAGATCGCGGATGTCATTGACGTTATTGCGGTCCAGCTCTGCGCGGGTGTGCACGCTGACGGTGTTGGGAACCGAAGCGATGTCCTGCTCCTGGCGCGTGGCGCTGACGGTGGTCTGCTCAAGGGCGATGACACCGGCGACACGTTTTTCCAGGACCACGTTGTTGTCGCCCAGATTGCGATAGCTCAACGGGCTGCCGGCCAGAAGACGCTCCAGTGCCTGGGCGGGTTGCAGGTTGCCGTTTACGCCAGGGGACACGACGTTTTGTGTCAGGTTCGAGGAAACGCCCACCTGCCAGCCGGTGACCCGGCTGAATTCATTGAGGGCCGAAACCAGCGGTTGTCTGGCTATCGAGAACGAGTAAGTCCCGGCAGTTCGCGCCGGTGCTGCGCTTTCGGTCGCCGCGACGGCGGGCATCGCTTGCAGGCCTGCGCTGAAAACCGCCACGGTCAGCAGCGAGAGCGTGAACCTGCGAGTGGGGGTGGTGGGCGTAAACGTGGATGGCATTGCGATGGCGCTCCCTGACGTGTTGCTCGTTATAGTGTTTTGCAGCTCGATTCTTAATGCGAATCAATTGCATTGGCTATGACTAGACGAACGACTCAGGGCGACCGCGTAAAAAAACTTTTCCGTTCAGTTGATGAGCACGACAGCGGGCATCTCATGCACGCTGGCCGAGGTGATCTGCGCCAGTGAGCGCACAACGTTCAGCGGGTTGTCGAGCTTGTAGTTGCCGGTGACGGTGACCTTGTCCAGCGCCGGGTTGGTGTTGATGATCCAGCCGGGATAGTAGCGACGCAATTCCGCCAGCACCTCGCTGAGCGGGCTGTTATCGAAGATCAGGCGACCCTCGACCCAGGCCAGGTCCTTGCCCGGATCGAGCCTTTCGCGATGGCCGAACCCCGCAGGACCGACGCGCACACTGTCGCCGGCAGCCAGGCTGACCCTGGAGTCGCCACGTATGGCGCTGACATCCAGTGCACCGCGCTGCACCTGGACCCGCGCCTCGCCATCGAGATAACGTACCGAAAACTCGCTGCTGTTGGCACTCATGCGGATCGGCCCGGCTTCGATTTCCATCGGCACGTTCGGGTCGAGCGCCACGTTGAAGTAGGCTTCGCCCTGATACAGGCGAGCGACCCGCTGTTTGTCGTTTAGGTGGCTGGAAAACGCCGAATTGGTATTGAGCAGGACTTTCGAGCCATCGTTGAGTTGCAGGCGCTGACGCTCACCGACCACCGTCAGATGATCGGCCTGGATGCGCAGCGGCAGATCGCTGAAGTTGAACAGCCCCAGCAGCAGAACAGCGGCGGTGGCCAAGGGTTTCCAGTGCGGGCGGGCGCGTTGCCACAACGAAGGTTTGCGCGGCGTCTGCAGGCTCGCGGCGGCCTGTCGGACCGGTTGCGAATTCCATAGCGCCCGGGCTTTGCCGAAAGCTTGCGCATGGGCCGGATCGGCCTGCAGCCAGGCCTCGAAACGCGCCTGCTGCTCAGGATCCGCACCTTCCAGTTCGATCAGCCAGGTCAGGGCTTGATCCATTGCGCTGTCGCTCAGTACATCCTGGGCAAGCGACTGCGGGCGTTCTGTTCCTGGGGGCACGGTGGTCCTCGGCAAGCTCGGTTCGATCTGTGCGTGCAATGGGAAGAGCAGCCTGCGGCAGCGTCCGGCTCTGGTCAAGCCTGGTCGAGTCTTGCCATCACACCCATACAGATCGCCATGATCAGTTTCAGTTCTTTTTGTACGGTGCTTGCGGAAATCTCCAGTTGCTCGGCGATCTCCAGATAGCTGCAGCCATTGAGGCGGCTCAGGACAAAGATGTTCTGCTGGCGCGGGCTGAGTTTACCGACAGTATTGCTGAGGCGTTCAAGCAGACGCTTGGCATGGGTGGCATCTTCGGGGGTGCTGAGTTGCGCGACCACGCTTTCGATCTGTTCGAGTGGCGCATCCTCGATCAGGGTGCGGCCATGGATGCGCCGGGAGCGCAAATGATCCAGCGCCAGGTTGCGGGCGGTCTGGTAGACGAAGGGTTCCAGGTGATCTATCGGGCGTTCGGTCAGGGCGCGGGTGACGCGCAGCCAGGTTTCCTGCAGCAGGTCTTCGGCCGTGCTGTGGTTGCCTACCATCCCTTGCAGGGTGCGCAACAGCACTTCGCGCTGAGCGACAAATACAGCGTTGAAGTGCGACTGCGACACAGAAGTACTCGACCGGGAAAATCAGTGGATGATAATGCTTATCATCCACTTCTGCGGTCAAGTCCGGTTTTCTGTATTTTTCTTAATACTCGGAACGGGTCACTGAGCGTTATGCAGTGCCAGGCAGTTGTCGAGCATACGGTTGGAGAACGCCCACTCGTTGTCGTACCAGGCCAGTACCTTGAGCAGCCTGCCGCTGACTTTGGTGTGGTTGGCGTCGAAGATCGATGACAGCGGGTTGTGATTGAAGTCGTGGGAAACCAGCGGCAGGGTGTTGTAGCCCAGGACGCGGGAGTGCTGGCTGGCCTCTTTCATCAGTGCGTTGACTTCTTCGGCAGTGGTTTCGCGCTTGATGTTGATGGTCAGGTCCACCAGCGACACGTTGATCACCGGCACCCGCACGGCCATGCCGGTCAGTTTGCCTGCCAGTTCCGGCAGCACCAGGCCCACGGCTTCGGCTGCACCTGTCTTGCTCGGGATCATCGAGTGAGTGGCCGAACGGGCGCGGTACGGATCGGTGTGGTACACGTCGATCAGGTTCTGGTCATTGGTATAGGCGTGGATGGTGGTCATCAGCCCGCTTTCGATACCCAGCTCGCGATGCAGCACCTGGGCAACCGGCGCCAGGCAGTTGGTGGTGCAGGAAGCGCTGGAGATGATCTGGTGCGACTGGCGCAGGGTGTCGTGGTTCACGCCATAGACGATGGTCGCGTCTGCACCTTTGGCCGGTGCTGAAATAATGACCTTGCCGGCCCCGGCAGTGATGTGCGCGGCGGCTTTTTCGCGGCTGGTGAACAGGCCGGTACATTCAAACACCACGTCGATCTTCTGGGCCTTCCATGGCAACTCGGCAGGGTTGCGAATGGCGCTGACCGCGATACGGTCACCATTGACTGTCAGGCTTTCGCTGTCGCATTCAACGGTGCCACCGAAGGGGCCGTGAACCGTGTCGAAGCGCAGCAGATGAGCGTTCATTTCGCTGTCGCCCAGATCGTTGATGGCGACGACCTGCAGGTCTTGTCGGTAACCTTGGGTATAGAGTGCGCGTAGGACGTTACGGCCGATGCGACCGAAACCGTTGATTGCAATGCGAATAGTCATACAGTCGTCCTTCAAGAATTGTTGTTGGAATTACAAGATTATTCTCATAAAAATAGAAAACAAGCCTTTTTAGTGGCAATATTTTGTTTTATCTACAACTACAAGCCTGAAAGGCTGGTTCAGTTGATCGAGATCAGGCTTTTGCGCCTTGGCGTGCGGTCCCGATAACTGGCATGGTCTTTACGGGTGACCATAGACGTTAGCCTGGAGTTCATCACATGCATCCCCGCATTCTTGAGGTAACCGAGCGTCTTATCGCTCGTAGTCGCGACACCCGTCAGCGCTACCTGGAACTGATTCGCGGCGCAGCGAGCGACGGTCCGATGCGCGGCAAACTGCAATGTGCCAACTTCGCCCACGGCGTGGCGGCCTGCGGTCCCGAGGACAAGCAGAACCTGCGCATGATGAACGCCGCCAACGTGGCTATCGTCTCTGCCTATAACGACATGCTTTCGGCGCATCAGCCCTACGAACACTTTCCTGCCCAGATCAAACAGGCTTTACGTGACATTGGTTCGGTCGGTCAGGTCGCCGGTGGCGTACCGGCCATGTGCGATGGCGTGACTCAGGGCGAGCCAGGCATGGAACTGGCCATCGCCAGCCGTGAAGTGATCGCCATGTCCACCGCGGTGTCGCTGTCGCACAACATGTTCGATGCCGCGCTGATGCTGGGGATCTGCGACAAGATCGTACCGGGCCTGATGATGGGCGCGCTGCGTTTCGGTCACCTGCCGACCATCTTCGTGCCCGGCGGGCCGATGGTTTCCGGTATTTCCAACAAGCAAAAGGCCGATGTCCGTCAGCGCTACGCCGAAGGCAAGGCGACCCGCGAAGAGCTGCTGGATTCGGAGATGAAGTCCTACCACGGCCCGGGCACTTGTACGTTCTACGGCACCGCCAACACCAATCAGTTGCTGATGGAAGTCATGGGCCTGCATCTGCCGGGCGCCTCGTTCGTCAATCCGTACACTCCGCTGCGCGATGCGCTGACAGTCGAGGCCGCCCAGCAGGTCACCCGCCTGACCCAGCAAAGCGGCGAGTTCATGCCGATCGGTGAAATCGTCGATGAGCGGTCGCTGGTCAACTCCATCGTCGCCCTGCATGCCACCGGTGGTTCGACCAACCACACCCTGCACATGCCGGCGATTGCCCAGGCAGCCGGTATCCAGTTGACCTGGCAGGACATGGCCGACCTCTCGGAAGTGGTGCCGACCCTGAGTCACGTCTATCCGAACGGCAAGGCCGATATCAACCACTTCCAGGCGGCGGGCGGCATGTCGTTCCTGATCCGTGAACTGCTGGCGGCCGGGTTGCTGCACGAAAACGTCAATACTGTGGCCGGCTACGGCCTGAGTCGCTATACCAGGGAACCGTTTCTGGAAGACGGCAAGCTGGTCTGGCGCGAAGGCCCGTTGCAGAGTCTGGACGAAAGCATTCTGCGCCCGGTGGCGCGGCCGTTTTCTCCCGAAGGTGGCCTGCGAGTCATGGAAGGCAACCTCGGGCGTGGGGTGATGAAAGTTTCCGCCGTGGCGCTGGAACACCAGATTGTCGAAGCACCAGCCAAGGTCTTCGAGGATCAGCAGGATCTGGCCGATGCGTTCAAGGCCGGTGAGCTGGAGTGCGATTTCGTCGCGGTAATGCGTTTCCAGGGGCCGCGCTCCAATGGCATGCCCGAACTGCACAAGATGACGCCGTTCCTCGGCGTGTTGCAGGACCGCGGTTTCAAGGTTGCGCTGGTGACTGACGGACGTATGTCCGGCGCATCGGGCAAGATCCCGGCGGCGATCCATGTCTGTCCGGAAGCCTTTGATGGTGGCCCTTTGGCTCTTGTGCGGGATGGTGACGTGATTCGCGTCGATGGAGTAAAAGGCACGTTGCAAGTTCTGATCGAAGCGTCAGAATTGGGGGCCAGAGAGCCGGCTGTCGGTCAGCTCGACAATGGTGTCGGCTGTGGCCGGGAACTGTTCGGTTTCATGCGTATGGCCTTCAGCTCAGCCGAGCAGGGCGCCAGCGCCTTTACTTCAAATCTGGAGAAGCTCAAGTGAAATTGGCTCTGGTCGGTGATATTGGCGGCACCAATGCACGTTTTGCCATTTGGGAAGACGACAAACTGCATTCGATCCGGGTATTCCCGACCATCGATTACGCCGGGCCGGAACAAGCCATCGAGATCTACCTGCAGGACCTCGAACTGCAGCGCGGCGACATCGGCTTCGTCTGCCTGGCCGTCGCCGGGCCGGTGGATGGCGACGAGTTCTATTTCACCAACAGCCACTGGCAACTGAGCCGCTCGAAGTTCTGCGCCAACCTGAAGGTCGACGAGCTGCTGCTGATCAACGACTTCACTGCCATGGCGCTGGGCATGACCCGCCTGCGTGACGATGAATACCTGACTATCTGCCACGGCATCGGCAAGCCTGATCGCCCGTGCGTAGTGGTCGGGCCGGGCACCGGGCTCGGTGTCGGCACCCTGATCAGCGTCAGCGAAAACCACTGGATGGCCTTGCCCGGCGAAGGCGGTCATGTGGACCTGCCGATCGGTACCGCCCGCGAAGCCTTGTTGTGGACGCGGCTGATGGCCGAGCACGAGCATGTCAGCGCCGAGACAGTGCTGAGCGGAGCAGGCCTGTTGCAGTTGTATCGGGTCAGTTGTGCGCTGGACGATATCGAGCCGGTGCTCAAGTCGCCTGCCGCCATTACCTCGGCGGCGGTGGCCGGCGATCCGGTCGCGGCCGGAGTGCTGGATCAGTTCTGCGTGTTCCTTGGCCGGGTGGTGGGCAACAATGTGCTTACTCTGGGCGGGCTCGGTGGGGTATATATCGTCGGCGGCGTAGTGCCGCGCTTCGTCGAATTCTTCAGCAACAGCGGATTCAAGCGCGCCCTCGCTGAAAAGGGCGTGATGAGCGATTATTTCAAGGGCCTGCCGGTCTGGCTGGTCACTGCCGAATACCCTGGTCTGATGGGGGCCGGCGTCGCATTGCAGCAGGCGTTTGGAAAGGACATCTGATCCGTTTCACCGCACATGCACCATGGATGGCAACCCAATAACAACAAAGTAATCACAGCTAACAAGGACGATTCAATTTGAGCTCAGTCAGTAAATCGATTCTGTTGGTCGATGATGACCAGGAGATCCGCGAGTTGCTGGATACCTACCTCAGCCGTGCCGGTTTTCAGGTGCGAACCGTGGGTGATGGCGCGGATTTTCGTCTCGCGTTCAATGAGGCCCCCAGCGACCTGCTGATCCTCGACGTTATGTTGCCCGATGAAGATGGTTTCAGCCTGTGCCGCTGGGTGCGCCAGCATCCGCGCCAGCCGCATGTACCGATCATCATGCTCACCGCCAGTTCCGACGAGGCCGACCGGGTCATCGGTCTGGAGCTTGGTGCCGACGATTATCTGGGCAAGCCTTTCAGCCCCCGTGAATTGCAGGCCCGGATCAAGGCCTTGTTGCGCCGTGCGCAGTTCGGTCAGGAGCGCAGCGGCAACGATGTGATGGTGTTCGATGAGTGGCGTCTGGATATGGTCAGTCATCGCCTGTTCCACAGCGATGGTGAAGAAGTGATCCTCTCCGGCGCAGACTTCGCCTTGCTCAAACTGTTTCTCGACAATCCGCAGCAGATCCTTGATCGCGACACCATCGGCAACGCCACGCGCGGCCGCGAACTGATGCCGCTGGAGCGTATCGTCGACATGGCGGTCAGTCGCCTGCGCCAGCGTCTGCGCGATACCGGCAAGGCACCGCGGCTGATCCGTACTGTGCGTGGCAGTGGTTATCTGCTGGCGACCAATGTCAGCGTGCACGCCAGCAATGGCTATTGAAAATATCCTCCTGAAGTTGCGACGTCCGAGGCTGCCGCATTCCCTGTTGGGGCGCATGTTGCTGCTGACGCTGTTGGCGGTATTGATGGCCCAGGGCTTGTCCAGCGTCATCTGGCTTTCACAACTGCGGGCCACGCAGATGGAAGGCCTGGTGACCAGCGCCCGCAGCCTTGCCTACTCGATGGCGGCCAGCGTCAGTTACTTTCGCTCATTGCCGCTGGCCTATCGTCCGCTGGTGCTGGATCAGTTGCGCAGCATGGGCGGTACGCGCTTCGTCGTGTCGCTCAACGATCGTCCGCTGGACATGCAGATACTGCCGCCGACGCCGCGCAAGCAGGCGGTGTTGAAAGTGGTCGATGAAGTGCTGCGTCAGCATCTGGGCAAGGATCCCGACATCGCGGTGTGGTTCGTGCGCCCCGATGACCTGCGCATCTTCAACAGCGGTCTGAAGCTCGATGAGTTGCCCCGTTCCTGGGCGCATTACGCGCTGACTCTGGAGCCGCTGAATCCGCCGGTGCTGGTGACCCAGATCGAGCTGGCGCCCGGCGAATGGCTGTATATCGCTTCGCTGCTGCCTGAACCCTATACCTCGCTGGAAGAACAGGAACTGCCTGTACAGCAAGTCTGGTTCATTGCCTTGACCGGTGTTTTCCTGCTGTTCTTCATTGGCCTTCTGGTGCACTGGCAAAGTCGGCCGCTCAAGCGTCTGGCGCGTGCGGCGCGGGACATGTCGCTGGGCGCCGATGTTGAGCCGGTGGTCGAGGGCGGCGGCAGCGAAGTGGTGGAAGTCAGCCGCGCCTTCAATACCATGCGCACCCGGATCAGCCGTTATCTGACCGAACGCGGTCAGTTGTTCAGCGCCATCTCCCATGACTTGCGCACGCCGATCACCCGCTTGCGGTTGCGGGTCGAGCTGCTGGAAGACGAGTTGTTGCAGACCAAGTTCAGCCGCGATCTCGATGAGCTGGAGCTATTGGTCAAGGGTGCACTGCAATGCGTGAAGGACACCGATATTCACGAGAATATCGAGCAGGTGGATCTCAACCATTTGCTTGAGTGCCTGATCGAGCCCTATCTGCGTCCGGATGGCGATGGCCGTGTTACGCAACAAGGCATTGCCGAAGCGGCCTATCCAGGCAAGCCGCTGGCGCTCAAGCGTTGCATCGGCAACCTGATCGACAACGCCATCAAGTACGGGCATCGGGCACATCTGAAAGTCGAGGATAACGACCTGGCGTTTGTCCTGCATGTGGACGATGAGGGGCCGGGCGTACCTGAAAAACGTCTGGAGCATGTGTTCGAGCCGCATTTCCGTCTGGCGGGCAGCCAGCAACAGGGCTACGGGCTCGGGCTGGGGATCGCCCGCAACATTGCGCACAGTCATGGCGGCGAAGTGAGCCTGCAGAATCTGCGTGACGGTGGGCTGAGGGTGACGCTGTTTCTGCCCAGGTCACTGGAGTGAAACGGTTTTCTGGGGATGGCACTGCGTGAGCAGTGCCATCTTTGGTTACTGTATGTTCAAAGGATCAGCTCAGGAAACGATGGATGAACTGCGGGCTAATACTTGTCAGGACAACCGAGTAGTAGACCCCCATGCCCGGTTCTTCGAGCAGGTAATCCAGGCTTTGGAGGTCCTCGTAATAAAGCACGCCATTCTCACCCAGGCTGGTGTCTGCCTGACCGTCCTGAAGCAGGCGCGCCATGAAACCTGTCAGCAAGGTTACCGGGCTCAGCTGTCTGCCTCCAATAACGATCCGGTTTGCCTGATCGACAATCGCCGTAAAATTTGAAAGAACCACATCGCCGGCTTCTCTTGGCTCAATCAGAACGCTTTGCCCCTGATTGAATTCGGGAACGCGCTGACCATTGACATCAAGCTTGCCAATCACAGTAACGCCTCTGCCTTGCAGAAAGGTTGGGCCACCTCTTTGCCCTACGCAAACAATATTCTGCGCAGCGTCAGGTAAAAGGGTGTGCCATCTTGTATAGGCGTAAGGGCCAAGATCAGTGAAGTAACCATTATCGCCATAGGTTGTATCGAGCGTGCCGTTCTCATGAAATCTGGCAATAAACGGAATGCCCGGATATTCGCCGCTTATTACCAGCATGCCATTGTTTTGTTCTAACAGACGATGTGGCTTGAACCACATATAACCCACGGGTTCCATAAAACCACTGGAATTGAAGGTCGGATCAAGTTCGCCCTCTGCCGTGAGCCTCAGCACATAGGGGCGATGAGTGTTTTCATTGAGTTCCCTGGCGGTGGTGAGGATCAGCAACTTGCCATCGCTCAATACTTTCAGGTCATGGTATCTCTCATGGGGAAAACGTGACAGCTGTGGCGAGGGAATGGGGCTGGCAAGCTTGCGCAATGCTTCTGGCCACTGGGGTTTTGGACCGGGCAATGGATACAGGCGAATCCCGTCGTTGCCAAAGTTTGGGTCCTTTTGCCCGTCAACCGTAAAACAGGCCAGGACCAGGCAGGAGAGCCGCTGGCCTTTGAGCGTGGCGATTGTATCCAGTCTGGCCAGGTATCCGCCGTCGGGCAATTGATACACATCCAGTAAATGACCTGCATTTTCGGCCAGGGGCTCATTGCTCAGGTCGATAAAGGCATAGCCATCCTGGCCAAAGGTTGTATCGACGCTGTGATCCGGATTGATTCTGACCAGGCAGGGGATCTGGTAGTAAACAGCGTCCTGACAGCCAGCAATGAAATGGCCGCTGGATAAGCGAAGCAGGGTGTCGATGGAAAAGTCTCTTTCACCGGGTTGCGGATTGGGAACGGTGATGGGTTGAAAACCTGGATCTATTTCACCGGATTTGAATGAATTGGATTGAGTGTTCATGTGTTACTCCTTGTAAGTATATGTAACTTTCCGTTTTGGCTATTTTGAATGGCGCTGAAAAAGCGCCAGCGACTGCCACGAGCAGCAATAAAGAGAAAGCTGCTCTTAATAGTAGGTAGCGAAGTTTTGAACGACAGGGTCTGTTTGTATTTATTGGCGATATAAATAATCTGGATAGTTCGAAATAATCTGATTGGCCAAATAAAGTCAATGGGGATTTTGTCACCGGATTCATTAAAACTGTTTCACCGGACAAAGCCCTCTATCCTGAAGGAAAAAGCTGTTGCGGGCCGGCTGACTCAGCCTTGTCATCGTAACCATTCTGTGACATTTGCACGTCCCTTCGTTACCGTGACCGGAACTCCCTTGGTTAAACTGCGTTGAGCGCAAGCACAGACTTGCTCATGCATAACAACAAGAAAGGTCAAATCGATGAATTCAATCTCACGTCTCGCCGCTGTCATTTCTCTCGCCTCGTTGTTCCCTCTGAGCGTTACTGCTGCCGATTCCAAAGGCACTGTCGAAGTCGTGCACTGGTGGACGTCCGGTGGTGAAAAGGCCGCTGTCGATGTCCTGAAAGCGCAAGTTGAAAAAGACGGCTTTACCTGGAAGGACGGTGCGGTTGCCGGTGGTGGCGGGGCGACTGCGATGACCGTGCTCAAGAGTCGTGCGGTGGCGGGCAATCCTCCGGGCGTAGCCCAGATCAAGGGCCCGGATATCCAGGAGTGGGCCTCTACCGGCCTGCTCGATACCGATGCCTTGAAGGATGTCGCCAAGGAAGAGAAGTGGGATTCCCTGCTCGACAAGAAAGTCTCCGATACCGTGAAGTACGACGGCGACTACGTGGCCGTGCCGGTCAACATCCACCGCGTGAACTGGCTGTGGATCAACCCGCAAGTCTTCAAGAAAGCCGGTATCGACAAGGCGCCGACCACCCTCGAAGAATTCTATGCCGCCGGTGACAAGCTCAAGGCCGCCGGTTTCATCCCTCTGGCCCATGGCGGCCAGCCATGGCAGGACAGCACGGTCTTCGAGGCCGTGGTGCTCTCGGTCATGGGCGCCGAAGGCTACAAGAAAGCCCTGGTCGATCTGGACCAGAAAACCCTGGCCGGGCCGGAAATGGCCAAATCCCTCACTGAGCTGAAGAAAGTCGCCACCTACATGGACGCCAACCGCGCCGGTCGCGACTGGAACATCGCCGCTGCCGATGTCATCAATGGCAAGGCCGGCATGCAGATCATGGGTGACTGGGCCAAGAGCGAGTGGACCGCCGCCAAGAAAGTCGCCGGCAAGGATTACCAGTGCGTAGCCTTCCCGGGCACCGACAAGGCGTTCACCTATAACATCGACTCGCTGGCCGTGTTCAAGCAGAAGGACAAGGGCACCACTGCGGCGCAACAGGACCTGGCCAAGGTCGCGCTGGGTGAAAACTTCCAGCAGGTGTTCAGCATCAACAAGGGTTCGATTCCGGTTCGTAACGACATGCTGACCAATATGGACAAGCACGGTTTCGACTCCTGCGCCCAGGCAGCGGCCAAGGACTTCCTGGCTGACTCGAAAACCGGCGGTCTGCAGCCAAGCATGGCGCACAACATGGCGACTACGCTGGCGGTACAGGGCGCATTCTTCGATGTGGTGACCAACTACATCAACGATCCGGCTGCCGACCCTGCGGCAGCGGCCAAAAAGTTGGGCGCGGCAGTCAAGTCCGCCCAGTAATTCGTTACTGAAACCCCGGCTGCAGTCTGTGCTGATGAAACCGTTCCCCGGTTTCACACCTGCCTGCGGCCCGGATTCGATATTCCGGACTGGATATTCCCGATGAGCTCTGTCGCTGTGTTCAGCAAAGCCTCGCCTCTGGATGCGCTGCAACGCTGGCTGCCCAAGTTGGTTCTGGCACCCAGCATGTTCATCGTGCTGGTTGGTTTTTACGGTTACATCCTGTGGACCTTCGTTCTCTCGTTCACCAACTCGACGTTCCTGCCTTCCTACAAGTGGGTCGGGCTGGCGCAGTACATGCGCCTGATGGACAACGACCGCTGGTGGGTGGCGAGCAAGAACCTGCTGCTGTTCGGTGGCATGTTCATCGCCATCAGCCTGGTGGTCGGCGTAGTGCTGGCGGTGCTGCTGGACCAGCGGATTCGTCGTGAAGGCGCGATTCGTACGATTTATCTCTACCCGATGGCGCTGTCGATGATCGTCACCGGTACTGCCTGGAAATGGCTGCTCAATCCGGGCCTTGGCCTGGACAAGATGCTGCGCGACTGGGGCTGGGAAGGTTTTCGCCTGGACTGGCTGGTCGATCCGGACCGGGTTGTCTATTGCCTGGTCATCGCTGCGGTCTGGCAGTCTTCAGGGTTTGTCATGGCACTGTTCCTGGCCGGCCTGCGCGGGGTCGATCAGTCGATCATTCGTGCGGCGCAAATGGATGGTGCGAGCCTGCCGCTGATCTACTGGCGGGTGATCCTGCCGAGTCTGCGCCCGGTGTTTTTCAGCGCGATCATGATTCTGGCGCACATCGCCATCAAGAGCTTCGACCTGGTGGCGGCGATGACCGCAGGCGGTCCCGGTTATTCCTCCGACCTGCCAGCGATGTTCATGTATTCCTTTACCTTCAGCCGCGGCCAGATGGGCATGGGCTCGGCCAGTGCGATTCTGATGCTTGGCGCGATCCTGGCGATTCTGGTGCCGTATCTGTATTCCGAGCTGAGGACAAAACGCCATGACTAGTCAAGTTGGCAAACCGGCCATCAGCTTCAGCCGGATCCTGATCCATGCAGTGTTGCTGCTGGCCTGTCTGATTTATCTGGTACCGCTGGTCGTCATGCTCCTGACCAGCTTCAAGGCCCCCGAAGACATCGGCAGCGGCAACCTGCTGAGCTGGCCGAGCGTGGTCACCTTCATCGGTTGGGTCAAGGCCTGGGATATCGTCGATGGTTACTTCTGGAACTCGATCAAGATCACCATTCCGGCGGTAGTGATTTCCACCGCCATCGGTGCCTTGAATGGCTACGTGCTGTCGATGTGGCGCTTCCGTGGTTCGCAACTGTTCTTCGGGCTGTTGCTGTTCGGCTGTTTCCTGCCGTTCCAGACCGTGCTGCTGCCGGCTTCCTTCACCCTCGGCAAGATGGGGCTGGCGAGTACCACCACCGGCCTGGTGTTCGTGCATGTGGTCTACGGACTGGCCTTCACCACGCTGTTCTTCCGCAACTACTACGTCAGCATTCCGGAAGCGCTGGTTCGGGCTGCACGCCTTGACGGAGCAGGCTTCTTCACGATTTTCGGGCGGATCATCCTGCCGATGTCGACGCCGATCATCATGGTCTGCCTGATCTGGCAGTTCACCCAGATCTGGAACGACTTCCTGTTTGGCGTGGTGTTTTCCAGCGGCGATTCGCAGCCCATTACCGTGGCGCTGAACAACCTGGTCAATACCAGCACCGGCGCCAAGGAATACAACGTTGACATGGCGGCGGCGATGATCGCCGGGCTGCCGACACTGCTGGTCTACGTACTGGCTGGCAAGTATTTCCTGCGTGGGCTCACGGCCGGCGCGGTCAAGGGGTAATCATGGCGACTCTCGAACTACGTAACGTAAACAAGACCTACGGCGCCAACCTGCCGGATACGCTGAAGAACATCGAGCTGCAGATCAATGACGGCGAGTTCCTGATCCTGGTCGGTCCGTCCGGCTGCGGCAAGTCGACCCTCATGAACTGCATTGCCGGCCTTGAGAGCATCAGCGGCGGCGCGATTCTCATCGATGGCGAAGACGTCAGCGGCACCAGCCCGAAAGACCGGGACATCGCGATGGTGTTCCAGTCGTATGCGTTGTACCCGACCATGAACGTGCGGGAGAACATCGAGTTCGGCCTGAAAATCCGCAAGATGCCGCAAAGCGCCATCGACGAGGAAGTGAGCCGGGTCGCCAAGCTGCTGCAGATCGAGCACCTGCTCAATCGCAAGCCGGGCCAGTTGTCAGGCGGCCAGCAGCAGCGGGTCGCCATGGGCCGTGCCCTGGCGCGCAGGCCGAAGATCTACCTGTTCGACGAACCGCTGTCCAACCTCGACGCCAAGCTGCGGGTCGAGATGCGCACTGAAATGAAACTGATGCACCAGCGTCTGAAAACCACCACCGTCTACGTCACCCACGACCAGATCGAGGCCATGACCCTGGGCGATAAAGTGGCGGTCATGAAGGACGGGATCGTGCAGCAGTTCGGTACGCCCAAGCAGATCTACAACGATCCGGCCAACCTGTTCGTCGCCAGCTTCATTGGCTCGCCGCCGATGAACTTCATTCCGCTGCGCCTGCAACGCAAGGAAGGCCGTCTGCTGGCGCTGCTCGACAGCGGCCAGGCCCGTTGCGAGTTGCCCTTGGGGCTCAGCGATGCCGGGCTGGAAGATCGCGAAGTGATCCTGGGGATTCGTCCCGAGCAGATTACTCTGGCTGCGGGCGAGCCCAACGGCCTGCCGACCATTCGTGCCGAAGTGCAGGTCACCGAACCGACCGGTCCGGACACACTGGTGTTCGTCAACCTGAACCAGAGTAAGGTGTGTTGCCGACTGGCGCCGGATGTCGCGCCTCAGGTGGGTGAAAGCCTGACCTTGCAGTTCGACCCGGCCAAGGTCCTGCTTTTCGATGCGCAGAGCGGCGAGCGCCTGGGTGTTCTGGGAAAGCAGCAAACGGCTGAGCGAATGGGCAATGTCACCCAGATGAACCGCAAATGATTGATTGACCTTTACCGAGCACGGCTGGCGGGTCTGGCGCTGCCATATCGCACGACCCACCGGCGAACACGAAGCAGTAAGAAAAAGTGCACCAAAGCTAATAACAATAAAACAGAGGATAGATGGGATGAAGAAGATCAAGGCTAAATCGCTTTCCCGGTTCCAGTTGGTACGCAAGCTGTCGGTTGTAGGTGCGATGAGTCTGGCGGGCAGCGTCCATGCTGCCGATGCGTTCGATGCCAACTCACCGTGGATGACGGGCGACTGGGGCGGTCTGCGTACCGAGTTGCTCGATAAAGGGTACGACTTCTCTCTGGAGTACGTCGCCGAAATGGCCAGTAACCTCGATGGTGGCTATAACGACGACACCACCGGCCGTTACAGTGACCAGTTCGCTTTCGGCCTGAAGGTAGACCTGCAGAAGGCCTTCGGCTGGCAGGATGCCGAGTTCAAGATGGCTATTACCGAACGTAGTGGTCGCAACATTTCCAATGACCGGATCGGTGATCCGCGTGCTGGCACGCTCAGTTCCTCGCAGGAAGTCTGGGGTCGTGGCCAGACCTGGCGTCTGACCCAGTTGTGGGTCAAACAGAAGTATTTCGACGGCGTGCTGGACGTCAAGGCCGGTCGTTTCGGACCGGGTGAAGACTTCAACTCCTTCCCGTGCGACTTCCAGAACCTGTCGTTCTGCGGCTCGCAGGTCGGTAACTACGTCAATACCTGGTACAACTGGCCAATCAGCCAGTGGGCATTGCGCATCAAGTACAACATCACGCCTGAAGTCTATGCCCAGGTCGGTGTCTACGAGCAGAACCCGTCGAACCTGGAAACCGGTAACGGCTTCAAGCTCAGCGGTAGCGGCACCAAGGGCATGATCCTGCCGGTCGAACTGGTCTGGACCCCGACCGTCAACTCGCTGCCCGGCGAATACCGTGTCGGTTTCTACAAGAGCACGCCGAGTGCCGACGATGTCTATGAAGGCGCTGACGGCCAGCCACAGCCGGTCTCCGGCGGTGCGTTCAAGTCGCACAGCAGCAAGCATGGCTGGTGGGTCGTGGCTCAGCAGCAACTGACTTCGCACAATGGCGATGCTTCCCGTGGCCTGAGTATCTTTGCCAACGCCACCGTGCATGACAAGGAAACCAACTTCGTCGACAACTACCAGCAGATCGGCCTGACCTACAAGGGTCCGTTCGATTCGCGTCCCAAGGATGACATCGGCATCGGTATCGCCCGTATCCACGTCAACGACGATGTGCAGGACCGTGTGCGTCTGGCCAACCAGATCAGCGGTATCAACGACTACGACAACCCGGGCTACCTGCCGGTACAGGACACCGAGTACAACTCGGAAATCTACTACGGCTTCCATGTCACCAATTGGCTGACCGTGCGTCCCAACCTGCAATACATCAAGCACCCAGGTGGTGTCAGCCAGGTTGACGATGCGATTGTGGCAGGCCTGAAAATTCAGTCGAAGTTCTGATTCGACAAGCCGATCAAGGTCGTGTGTGCTTTGCGGGCAGCCTGGCTGCCCGTTTTTTTATGGTCATGAATTATTTTATTTTCAGAGGTGCGATTGGCTATGCCTCTCATGAACGCGCAGGTGCTTGAGCACCCGTTGCAGCGCTTTTTCCAGTCGCGACGCGCCAGGCCGACTTTCGAGTGGGAGCGTTATCAGTTGCGCGATGTGCTGGTGATCGATCATCCGCAATGCCAGGCGGTATTCAGTCGTCAGGGCGGGCAGTTGTTGCATTTTCAGCCCCGTGGCCAGAAACCCTGGTTGTGGTGTGCTGCGCAGTGGCCGCAGGTTGGCGCCATTCGTGGTGGCGTGCCGGTCTGCTGGCCCTGGTACGGCCGTCATCCCAGTGAAAGTGGCTGGCCGGCCCACGGCTGGGCGCGTCTGCTCAACTGGAAGCTGATCGACAGTACGCAAAGCGAGGCCGGTGTGAGTCTGCACTGGCAGTTGCAGCTCTGGGACTGGCAGGTCGATCTGCATGCCGAGCTGGGGCAGGGGATGGAGTTGCGCTTGAGCACTCGTCATGAGGACAGTGAGCCGTGTCATTTCAGTCATGGGCTGCATGCCTATTGGCGGATCAGTGATGTGGCGGGTGTGGCGTTGCAAGGCCTGGATGGTGCTCAGGGTTATGACAAGTTGAGTCGTCAGGCCTGTCAGCAGAAAGGCGAGTTGCGGGTGGTGGGTGGCTGTCAGCGGGTCTTCGAGCATTCTGGAGCCGTGCAGCTTCAGGATCGGGCCTGGCAACGGCGTTTGCGCATCGATACCAGCGATAGTCCCAGCACGGTGGTCTGGCACCCTGGTAGCAGGCCGTTGTTGGGTGTGTGTGGCAGTGAGACGGCGGGATTCGTGCGGGTCGAGGCAGCTTCGGGAGACGGGGAGCCTGGCAGCCTGGAGCCTGGAGAGAAGGCGCAGATAAGGTTGCGGGCGAGTGTTGTTTAAGTGACGTAGCCCGTTGAAGGTGGTCTTGGAGCGAACGACGGCCTTTCAGACGATCAATAAATAGGGGGTAGCGGTAAATATCGCCTTGATCCGTCGCGGATAAATCCGCTCCCACAGGTTTGAACTGCCCCCAAGAAGTTGCACACCAATCCAACTCTTGAGGGGGGGCAGTTCAGGTTTGAATTGATCTTGTGGGAGCGGATTTATCCGCGAACGGACGCCACACCTCTCAGCCCTGATCTTCCGCCGGATAGCGGCTGTCGTTGAGGCTTTCCTTGATCTTGCGCAGGTGCGGCTGGAAGTCCACACCGCGTCGCAGGGTCATGCCGGTGGCCAGTACATCCAGCACGGTGAGCTGGATGATCCGGGAAGTCATCGGCATGTAGATATCGGTGTCTTCGGGCAGCGGAATGTTCAGGCTCACGGTACTGGCCTTGGCCAGCGGTGAACCGGCAGCGGTAAGCCCCAGCACCGAGGCGCCATTGGCCCGCGCGATGCGCGCCACTTCCACCAGTTCACGGGTGCGACCGGTGTAGGAAATGATCACGAACAACTCACCGGTATGCGCCACCGAAGCGATCATGCGCTGCATCAGCACGTCGGCATGGGCGGTGACAGCCAGGTTGAAGCGGAAGAACTTGTGCTGTGCGTCCAGCGCCACGGGCGCGGAGGCGCCGAGGCCGAAGAAGTGGATCTGCCGGGCCTGGATCAGCATGTCCACCGACTTGCTGATCAATTGCGGGTCCAGTTGCTGGCAGGCACTGTCCAGCGAGGCAATGGCACTGCCGAAAATCTTCTGGGTGTAGGCCTCGGGATTGTCGTCGGCTTCCACAGCGCGGCTGACATACGCCGCACCGCTGGCCAGGCTTTGCGCCAGTTGCAGTTTCAGCTCGGGATAACCGCTGACGTTGAACGAGCGGCAGAAGCGGTTGACCGTCGGCTCGCTGACTTTTGCCGCCTGGGCGAGGGCGGCGATGCTCAGCCGCGTGGCCATCTGGGGGTTGAGCAGGATCACCTCGGCAACCTTGCGTTCAGCCTTGTTCAGCTCTTCGAGCCGGCTCTGGATCTGCTCCAGGAGATTTCTTGCGCGGTCCATTCCAAGTCCTTGTCGCGGCTGATTAACCAACGGTTTTGTATTAGCTCTTTAGCCTGTAGCAAAGGTGGCCTATCGTACTGGGGGCCTGTGTTGATCACCACTGGAATATGGTTTTAGACAAAATGTTGTGGTTATTACTACATTCGGCCTTGAGTAACGCCTTTAAAAAAGGTATTTGTAGCCTAACTTGATAAAAGAACCAACATTATGCCCTCGATTACGGTTGAACCGTGCACTTTTGCCTTGTTTGGCGCCTTGGGTGACCTGGCAGTGCGCAAGCTGTTCCCGGCTCTTTACCAACTCGACCGCGCCGGATTGCTGCATGAAGACACCCGGATTCTTGCCCTGGCGCGCGAACCAGGTACCGAGCAGTCGCATCTGGCGTACATCGAAAAATCCATGCGCCGCTTCATTCCCGAGGCTGAACTGGAAGCGGATAACGTTGAACGGTTCAAGGCACGCCTGAGCTATCTGCATGTCGACTTCCTCAAGGCAGAGGATTATGTCGCGCTGGCCGAGCGCGTAGGTGACGCGGAAACGCTGATTGCCTACTTCGCGACACCTGCATCTGTGTACGGCGCCATCTGCGAGAACCTGGCCTCGGCCAATCTGGCTGATCGCACCCGTGCGGTCCTGGAAAAACCCATCGGCCATGACCTGGCGTCCTCGCGACGGGTCAACGACGCCGTGGCGCAGTTCTTCCCGGAGAATCGCGTCTACCGCATCGACCACTATCTGGGCAAGGACACGGTGCAGAACCTGATTGCCCTGCGCTTTGCCAACAGTCTGTTCGAGACCCAGTGGAACCAGAATCATATTTCCCACGTGGAAATCACTGTTGCGGAGAAAGTCGGCATCGAAGGCCGTTGGGGCTATTTCGATCAGGCCGGCCAACTGCGCGACATGATTCAGAACCACTTGCTGCAACTGCTCTGCCTGATCGCCATGGACCCGCCCAGCGACCTGTCGGCCGACAGCATCCGCGACGAGAAGGTCAAGGTGCTCAAGGCCCTGGCGCCGTTCACTCCGGAGCGTCTGGCGACCCAGGTGGTGCGTGGGCAGTACACCGCCGGTTACAGCGAAGGCAAATCGGTGCCCGGTTATCTGGAGGAAGAAAACTCCAACACCCAGAGCGACACCGAAACCTTCGTTGCCCTGCGCGCCGATATCCGCAACTGGCGCTGGTCGGGTACCCCGTTCTATCTGCGTACCGGCAAGCGCATGCCGCAGAAGCTGTCGCAGATCGTGATCCACTTCAAGGAGCCGCCGCACTACATCTTCGCGCCTGAGCAGCGTTTGCAGATCAGCAACCGCCTGATTATCCGCCTGCAGCCCGACGAGGGCATTTCCCTGCAAGTGATGACCAAGGATCAGGGCCTGGATAAAGGCATGCAGTTGCGTAGCGGTCCGTTGCAACTGAATTTTTCCGACACCTACCGCAGCGCTCGGGTCCCCGATGCCTATGAGCGGTTGTTGCTGGAAGTCATGCGTGGCAATCAGAACCTATTTGTCCGCAAAGATGAGATCGAGTATGCGTGGCAATGGTGCGATCAGCTGATCGCCGGCTGGAAGAAGGCAGGCGATGCGCCCAAGCCTTACGCCGCTGGCTCCTGGGGCCCGATGAGCTCCATTGCCCTGATTACTCGTGACGGGAGGTCGTGGTATGGCGATATGTGATCTTGAGCTGCCAGCAGGGCTGGTAGCTCGCGAATTCGATAATCCGCAACTGCTGGCCAGTACGCTGGCCGTCAATGTGGCCGAGCGCCTGCAAGCGGCCATCGCTGCCAACGGCACCGCGACGCTGGTGGTGTCCGGTGGCCGTAGCCCGGTGGCGTTTTTCCAGAGTCTGGCCGAGCAGCCTGTGGACTGGTCCCGCGTGGTCATCAGCCTGGCTGACGAGCGCTGGGTTCCGGTCGAGCATGCCGACAGCAATGCCGGCCTGCTGCAGCGCCACTTGCTGCAAGGTCCGGTGGCCGAGGCGAAGTTCATTGGCCTGTACACCCCGGCCGCGAGTCTGGAGGAGGCTGCCCTGGCAGCCGACGAGATTCTGCAGCAGTTGCCGACCATCGATGTGCTGATTCTGGGCATGGGCGACGACGGGCATACCGCATCGCTGTTCCCCGACAGCCCGAACCTCGCAGAAGCATTGCAACCCGATGGCGAGCGTCGCTGCCTGCCGATGCTGGCGCCCAGCGTGCCGCATCAACGCCTGACCCTGACGCGCCGTCTGCTGGCTTCGGCGCGTCATCCGATTCTTTCCGTGTCGGGCCAGGCCAAGCTCGACACTTTGCGCACGGCGCTGGCGGGCGATGACATCGCTCAATTGCCGGTTCGTGCCTTCCTCAACTCATCACTTGAGATTTACTGGTGCCCATAAGCAAAGGATCCGTCGCCATGACAACGAACGAAAATAATCAGCCGCGAAACAGCATGGCGAACAAGATTGCCCAGATCGACGAACTCTGCGCCAAGGCGCGGATTCTGCCGGTTATTACCATTGCCCGTGACGAAGACGTTCTGCCGCTTGCCGATGCGCTGGCGGCTGGCGGCCTCACGGCTCTGGAAATCACTTTGCGCTCGGCCTTTGGCCTCAGTGCCATTCGTATCCTTCGCGAACAGCGCCCCGAACTGTGCGTGGGCGCCGGTACTGTGCTGGATCGCAGGATGCTGGCCGACGCCGAAGCGGCCGGCTCGCAATTCATCGTCACGCCCGGCAGTACCCAGGATCTGTTGCAGGCGGCGCTCGATAGCCCGCTGCCCATGCTGCCGGGTATCAGCAGCGCCTCGGAAATCATGATCGGCTACGCCATGGGCTACCGCCGCTTCAAATTGTTCCCCGCCGAAATCAGCGGTGGCGTGGCGGCGATCAAGGCCTTGGGCGGCCCGTTCAACGAAGTGCGCTTCTGCCCGACTGGCGGCGTCAATGCCGATAACCTCAAGAGCTACATGGCTCAACCCAACGTGATGTGCGTGGGCGGCACCTGGATGATCGACAACGCCTGGGTCAAGAATGGCGACTGGGGTCGCATTCAGGAAGCCACCGCCGAGGCGCTGGCATTGTTCGGCTGAACATTTGGCCTCAGGCACCCGGCCTGAGGCCTTTAAAGAAGTTGTTGTTGGTTTGTATGGTTTTTACGGCGCTCCCTGGTCCGGAGCGCCGTTTTTTTTTGCCTGTGGAATCTTCAGGCCCTGTCGGACCGGATCGGAGTTTCTGTTGGGTGAAGTCGCCAGCAAGTTGCCTCTCACAGCCCTCTGACGGACTTGCAAGACTGAATGCAGGCAGAGCCATTCATTCGCGAAAAGATTGTCGTGGTCTTGTACGCAGCGGATCCAGCAGCCCGCTCAGGCCGTTGTGATCGATTTCCTGCATCAAGGCCAGCAGACCACCCAGTTCGCCGTGGGGAAAGCCTTCCCGGGCGAACCAGTTCAGGTAATGGCCGGGCAGGTCGGCAATCAGCCGTCCCTTGTACTTGCCGAACGGCATTTCACGGGTGACCAGCAGCTGGAGTTTTTCCGGATTCATGGATAGGCCATCGATAACGTAAAACAGATGAGAACATACTGCATTCTGCATGCAGGCAAAAAGACAGTTCATGCAGAAAGAGCGAGGAGCGTTTTTTCGATTATTTACAAGTCATTGAAATATAACGATAAAAAACATAAAAATAAGCTGGCATGGGCCATGCAATCACTTAGTCAGCAACAAGACATTTACCAACTGCCGATTAAGGATATTGAAATGACCGACGTCAATAAAGAATCCATTGACCTGCTCAACGATCTGATCGAAACCAGCAAGGACGGTCAAAAAGGCTTTGAGACCAGCGCCGAAGACCTGAAGAACCCAGACCTGAAAAATTTCTTCCAGGCTCATGCCGCCGAATGCAGCGCTGCTGTACGCAACCTGCAAGCTGAAGTTCGTTCACTGGGTGGCGATCCTGAAACCAAGTCCAGCGTTGCTGGCTCCCTGCACCGTGTCTGGGTCGATCTGAAATCTACCCTGACCGGCAAGAGCGACGAAGCCATTCTCAACGAAGTGGAGCGTGGCGAGGATCATGCCTTGAAGACTTACAAGGAAGCCCTGGCAAAGGCCACGGAAAAACAGCTGCCGCCCAATGTGGTCAATCTGATCCGCGACCAGCTCAATGGCACCCAGCGCAATCACGACCAGATCAAGCTGCTGCGTGACCAGGTCCGTCGGACTGCCTGATTAACACCTTGCGTGAAGCAAAGAAAACGCCAGCCAGTCTGGCGTTTTTTCATTCTGGCAGGGTCGGTTGGCCAAGTAGCCGATGCTCCACCCGATTGCGCCCGTTGTGCTTGGCCTGATACAGCGCCTTGTCCGCCAGGCCAAACAGGGCCACCAGTTTATTTCCCGGCCTGACGATCTGCGAAGCGACCCCAATGCTGGCCGTAATCGCTTGTTGATCGCCCATGAAGGGCGGTATCGCTTCGACTGCACCACGAATCGACTCGGCCAACAGCATCGCGCCCTGCAGATCGGTTTCCGGCAGCACCACGACAAACTCCTCGCCACCATAGCGTGCGGCGATATCGCCAGGGCGACGGATATTGCGCGCAATGGCACAGGCGACCTTGCGCAGCGCGTCATCGCCGCCCTGATGCCCGTGCCGTTCGTTGAAGGCCTTGAAATGGTCCACGTCGATCATCAGCAGCGACAATGGCATGCCGGAGCGCAGCGCCCGCGCCCATTCAATGTCCATGGCATCGTCGAGTTGGCGACGGTTGGCCAGGCCGGTCAGGCCATCGGTCGCGGCCAGGCTTGCCAGCGTGTCTTCGGCCTTGTGGCGGCGGCGCAGTTCGCGGCACAGCAGCAAGGTCAGCCAGAGAATCCCGATGCACAGCACACCGGTGGCGGACCCCACCAGCCAGGCATTGCGGCGCCAGACGGCATACACCTCATCCTCGGCCTGGCCGATCACCACAATCAGCGGTAAATCGCCGACCCGGGAAAAGGTAAAAAAGCGCATGGTCAGGAGTTGTGAGGACATGGCAATGAAGCTGCCGGTGCCTTCCTGCACGATGCGTTTGAAGTTTTCCGTACCGCTGTAGTCTTTGCCGGTCAGGTCCTGGCCTTCCATCTCCGGATAGCGAACCAGCATGGTGCCATGGGCCGTGATCAGGCTGATGCTGCTGCCCTTGTCCAGAATCTGGCTCTTGAACAACTGGCGGAAATAAATCAGGCGCATTGCACCGCTGGCAATGCCTTGAAACTCGCCACCGGGCCCAGACATGCGACGGCTGAAACTGATGCACCAGTCCTTGTCGCCCCAACGGGTCTTGAACGGGCCGCTGACGTAGAGATCGAGGGAAGGGTCTTTGAGGTGTTTCTGGAAATAGGCGCGCTCGGCGAAGTTATCGTTGCGCGGGATGACCGACAGGGAGTCGGCAAGTATCTTGCCGTCCTTGTCCAGTAACACCATATCGCCCTTGTACGGTGCGATGGTCGAGCGATCAAACAGGACAAGCTGTCGCAGTTCGGCTGATATATCCGCCAGGTCCGGCCGCTTCCAGGACTTGATGATGCCCTGCAGTGAAGTGTCATACAGCTCGGCATTGCGCAGTACATCGGCATTGATCAACTGCACGATATTGGACGCCGTACGTGCCGCCGACACCGTTGCATCGCTACGCTCGCGGGCCAGCAGGAACGCGACAATGATCAGTATGGCAAGCACCGACAGCGTGCTTCCGCCGATCAGTACCTGCTCGGAGCGAGTCCATTTGTAATGTGCAGTTTGCACGGTGACAGGGGTGTTCATTGCAGCCGTAGTACTTCCAGAACAGAACAGTCGAGGCCGGGATATATATCACGCCTTTATAAGAAGGCCTGAATTAATTTCAAGTAACGAGGGGTTTTCCATGGGCAGCACATTGAATAAGAATAATTTCATTAGTGTACTGTTTGTTGGCGTGATTTTTATGGCGCCGGAGTTACCGGCAACTGGATGCCGAACGTATTGAAACCCTGTTCGCTTCTTACAAACACCGTGCCGCCATGCATCAATGCTATGGCCTTGACGATCGCCAGGCCCAGCCCATGATTGGCACCGCTGTTACTGCGTGAAGCATCCACCCGATAGAAGCGTTCGAACAGCCTGGGCAAGTGTTCTGCGGCGATTTGCGCACCGGGATTGGCGATACCGACCCTCACATGCCCGTCGCCCGTTTGAATATCCACGCGAATTGCCTGACCGGGTTCGGTGTGTTGCACCGCATTGTGCAGCAGGTTGATCAGGGCGCGGCGCAGATGGGCCTTCTCGATCGGCACGCTGGCGTCACCCTGAACCTCGACTTTGACCTGGGCATCTTCGAGGATGAAGTCCAGATAATCGAGGGTGGTGGCGACTTCTTCTGCCAGTGAGGCGCAGATCAGTTCCGTGGCCTTGCTGCCCTGATCGGCGCTGGCCAGGAACAGCATGTCATTGATGATCGAGCGCAGGCGTTCCAGTTCTTCAAGGTTCGATTGCAACACCTCGAAGTAATGTTCGGCCGAGCGCCCGCGGGTCAGCGCCACCTGGGTCTGGCCAATCAGGTTGGTCAGGGGCGAGCGCAGTTCGTGGGCGACATCGGCATTGAACGACTCCAGCCGCGAATAGGCCTGTTCGACCCGTTCCAGCGTCGAGTTGAACGAGGTCACAAACTGCTCCAGTTCGGGCGGCAGCGGCGACATGCGCAGGCGTCCGGACAAATGTGGCGGCGACAGCTTGAGCGCTTCTCCGGAAAGACTGGCCAGCGGCCGCAGGCCAATACGCGCCACCCAATAGCCGAGCACCGAGGCCAGCACAATGCCGACCACCGCCAGGCTGATGAGGGCGATCAACAGCGAGTGCTGGGTATGCCAGAAGGTTTCCGTATCGATAGCGGTCATGAAGCGCAGGGCAGGGCGCTGGTCCCTGGCCGCAAACTCGCTGACCAGAACCTTGAAGGGATAAGGATGATCGGTCAGTTTCAGGTCGCGCATGCCCAGCGGGCCGGGGGCAAACCTGCGGATCTCGGCGTTCGGGTGGCCATATTCGTAGACCGGATCGTCGCTGACCACCCAGAAGCGGATGCGTTTGTCTTCTTCGCTCAGCAGGCTCAGCTTGTTCTTGATCTTGCCCCAGTGCTCGGGAGTGCCGAAGCGATTGACGGCCGATTCCAGCACGCTGTAGCGCGCATCGACCTCGGCCTTGGGCAGCAGGTCCAGACTCTTGTCGACCTGCAGGTACAAGGCCCAGCCGATCAACAGAAATACTCCGAAGGCAACCAGCGCGAACAGGCCGCTCAGGCGCAAGGCGATGGAATCAGTCCGCACTGCGGTCCTCCAGCACATAGCCCATGCCCCGAATGGTATGCAGCAGCTTGTGTTCGTGAGGGCCGTCCAGCTTGGCGCGCAGGCGTTTGATCGCGACTTCGACGACATTGGCGTCGCTGTCGAAATTGATGTCCCAGACCATCTCGGCAATCGCCGTCTTGGAGAGGATTTCGCCCTGGCGGCGGGCCAGGACACTGAGCAGCGAGAACTCCTTGGCAGTCAGTTCCATGCGCACACCACCGCGCGTGGCCTTGCGGCTGATCAGGTCGATCCACAGGTCGGCGATGCTGATCTGCACCGGCTCATGACCACCGCTGCGGCGGGTCAGTGCCTGCAGGCGCGCCACCAGTTCGAGGAAGGAAAACGGCTTGCCCAGATAATCGTCGGCACCTTCGCGCAGCCCGCGAATTCGGTCATCGACCTGTTCGCGGGCGGTCAGCATGATCACCGGCGTCTGTTTTTTCGCCCGCAGGGCACGCAACACGCCAAAGCCGTCGAGGGCCGGCAGCATCACATCGAGGATGATCACCGCGTATTCGTTTTCCAGGGCCATGTGCAGCCCTTCGACACCGTCCCGCGCCAGATCCACGGCATAGCCTTGTTCGGTCAGGCCGCGATGCAGGTAATCCGCTGTTTTCTCTTCGTCTTCGACAATCAGCACGCGCATGGGACGACTCTCACTTGTGAATGGCCAGCGTCGGCGCAGGTTCTGTCTGGCGGCGATGGAACAGCCGCTCCAGTTGCAGATAGATGACCGGCGTGGTGAACAGCGTCAGCATCTGGCTGACCAGCAAACCGCCGACCACCGCAATCCCCAGCGGCTGGCGCAGTTCGGCACCGACGCCAAAGCCGAGCATCAGCGGCAACGCACCGAGCAGGGCGGCGAGGGTGGTCATGATAATCGGACGAAAGCGCGTCAGGCAGGCTTCGTAGATCGCCTCGCGTGGCGTCATGCCTTGTTCGCGCTGGGCTTCAAGGGCGAAATCCACCAGCAGGATGCCGTTCTTCTTGACGATACCGATCAGCAGTACCACCCCGATCAGCGCCATGATCGAGAAATCCTGGCCCATCAGCCAGAGCAGCAACAGCGCGCCGATGCCCGCCGAAGGCAGGGTGGAAATGATGGTCAGCGGGTGGACGAAACTCTCGTAGAGCACGCCAAGAATGATGTACACCGCCACCAGCGCGGCGAGAATCAGCCATGGCTGGTTGGCCAGAGAGCTCTGGAACGCCTGGGCGGCGCCCTGGAAGTTGCCAATGATCGAGGCCGGCATGGCGATTTCGTTCTTGGTCTGATCCAGCATGCGCACTGCATCGCCCAGCGCCACGCCCTGGGCGAGGTTGAAGGACAGGTTGGCGGCCGGGAACATACCGTCATGGCTGATCGACAGTGGTCCCATGGTCGGCGGGCTGACTTTGGCCAGGGCCGAAAGCGGCACCATCTCGTTGGTCAGGGGCGAGCGCAGGTAGAAATAGTTCAGGCTTTCGGCCTTGCCGCGTTGTTTGACGTCCAGCTCCAGCACCACCTTGTACTGGTTGACCTCGGTCTGGAATTCACTGATCTGGCGCTGGCCGAAAGCATCGTAGAGCGCCTGATCGACGTCGGCGGTGGTCAGCCCGAAGCGCGCTGCAGCGCTGCGGTCGATGTCGATATGGGTCACGCTGCCACCCAGTTGCAAGTCGTTGGACAGGTCGCGAAACGCCGGGTTGCTGCGCAGTTTTTCGGTCAGGCGCTGGGTCCAGGTATTGAGCAGGTCGCCGTCGTTGCTCTTGAGCACGTATTGGTACTGGCTGCGGCTCGGGCCGGAACTGAGGTTGATGTCCTGCCCGGCGCGCAGGTACAGCACGACGCCGGGGATTTTGGCCAGCTTCGGACGCAGGCGGTCGATGAACTCGCTGACCGATACATCGCGCTCGGCACGGGGCTTGAGGGAAATCCAGAAGCGTCCACTGGCGATGGTCTGGTTGCTGCCGGTCACGCCCACCGAATTGGAGAAGGCCAGTACTGCTGGATCGGCGCCGACGATCTTTGCCAGCTCCTGGTGTTTCTTCACCATGTCCGGATAGGAAATATCGGCCGCCGCCTCGCTGGTGCCAAGCACGAAGGCGGTGTCCTGAATCGGGAAAAAGCCCTTGGGGATCACCACATAACCGGCCACTGCGAGAATCAGCGTCAGACCGAACACCCCAAGTGTCAGGCGCTGATGAGCCAGCGCCTTGCGCAAGCCGCGCTCATAAAGGGCCAGCAGTCGTTCGCTGAAGCCGGGTTTCTGCTGCTGGCCGTGCTTGGGCGCCCGCATGAACATGGCCGCCAGGGTTGGCGCCAGAGTCAGGGACACCACCACGGAAATCAGAATGGTCGCGGTGGCAGTCAGCGCAAACTCCTTGAACAGCCGCCCGACCACGCCGCCCATGAACAGCAGCGGAATGAAGGCTGCGACCAGTGAGAAACTGATCGACACCACGGTGAAACCTATTTCTCCCGAACCCTTGATCGCGGCCTCACGCATGCCTTGGCCGGCTTCCAGGTGGCGGTGAATGTTTTCCACCACGACGATGGCATCGTCCACCACAAAGCCGACGGCTACCACAATCGCCACCAGGGTCAGGTTATTCAGGCTGAAGCCCATGACGTACATCATCGCGAAGCTGGCAATCAGCGATACGCCCAGCACACTGCTGACGATCAGGGTCGCCGACAGTTGGCGCAGGAACAGCGCCATTACCGCGATGACCAGCAGCACGGCAATCAGCAGGGTCAACTCGACTTCGTGCAGCGAGGCGCGGATGGTCCGGGTCCGGTCGTTGAGCACCGAGACTTCCACCGAAGCCGGGAGCATTTCCTGCAGACGCGGCAGTTCGCGCTGAATGCGGTCCACGGTATCGACGATATTGGCTCCCGGCTGGCGGAAGATCACAATATTGACGCCTTGTTGATCGCCGGACCAGGTTCTCACGTAGGCGTTTTCCGAGCCATTGATGACCCGCGCCACATCCTTGAGATGCACCGGCGCGCCGTCCCGGTAGGAAACGATCAACTGCGCGTAATCCTGCGGCTCGAACAATTGATCGTTGGCCGAAATCGTGGAAATGCTGTCCTTGCCATACAGCGCGCCTTTGGCCAGGTTGAGGCTGGTCTGCTGCACGGCCTGGCGTATGTCCGCGAGGGTCAGGCCCAGGGCGGCAAGTTTTTCCGGCGCTGCCTGGATGCGGATCGCCGGGCGTTGCTGACCGCTGATGGCAACCTGTCCGACGCCTTCTATCTGGCTGAGCTGGCGCGCCAACAGGGTTTCGGTGACGTCGCTCAGTTCGGTGCCGGGCATCAGGTTCGAGCTGACACTGAGAATCAGCACCGGGCTGTCGGCCGGATTGACCTTGCGCCAGGTCGGCAGGTTCGGCAGGTCGGCGGGTAACCGGCCTGCGGCGGTATTGATCGCGGCCTGGACTTCCTGGGCAGCGGTGTCGATGCTTTTGTTGAGGGTGAATTGCAGTGTCAGGTTGGTCGAGCCCAGCGCACTGCTGGAGGTCATCTGGGTCATGCCCGGTATCGCGCTGAATTGCACTTCGAGGGGCGTGGCGACCGACGAAGCCATGGTTTCCGGGCTGGCGCCGGGGAGCTGGGCACTGACCTGGATCGTCGGAAATTCCGCTTCTGGCAGCGGTGCGACCGGCAGGCGCGGAAAGGCGATGAGCCCCAGCAGCACCAGGGCGAATGTCAGCAGCAGCGTGGCGACCGGATGATCGATGCACCAGGCCGAGATCGAGCCCTGGCCTTTCATTGTGCACTCCCTACCTTGAGCAGCGGCGGCTGTGGCTGCTCACGAACGACCTCGATCCGTGCTCCGGGCTTGAGTCGCGACTGGCCATCGCTGACCAGCACGTCACCGGCATTCGGCCCGCTGATCAGGGTCAGTTCGCTGTCCTGATACAGCACGGTGACTGGCAGCACTTCCACTTTATCTTCAGGGGTAACCCGGTAGACGTAATGCTGGTCGATGCCGCGCTGCACGACTTGCGGTGGAACCTTGAGCGCATTGTGTTCGATGCCGGTCTGGATTTTTACCGTGACCAATTGACCGGGCCAGAGTTTTTCGTCGCTGTTGCCAAACTGCGCCTTGGCGCGAATGGTGCCGGTGGTGGCCGATACCTGGTTGTCGATCAAGGCCAGCTTGCCTTCACCCAGCAGCATGCCATTGCCATCACTGCCCAGGTAAGCCTTGACCGTCGCCGGGGCGGAATTTCCGGTCAGCGCCTGCAAGGTAGGCAGCATTTGTTGCGGCAGGGAAAACTCGACCGCCACCGGGTTTATCTGGGTTACGGAAAACATCCCGGCGGCATCGTTGACGCGCAGGAAGTTGCCTTCATCCACATTGCGAATCCCGACCCGACCGCTCACCGGCGAGCGAATCTGGGTGTAGGAAAGTTGTACCTGAGCGGCATTGATCGTCGCCTGGTTACCCAGCACCGTGGCATTGAGCTGACGCACCAGCGCCTGCTGCTGATCGAAGGTCTGCCTGGAAATACCATTGTCGTCGGTAAGCTGGCGATAACGCTTGAGATCCAGCTGCGCCACATCCAGTTGCGCCTGACTCTGGGCCAGTTGCGCCCTGGCCTGTTCGAGGCTGGCGCGAATCGAGCGATCATCCAGCGTTGCCAGCAGGTCGCCAGCCTTGACCGACTGTCCTTCCTTGACCAGCAGACGAGTGAGGATGGCGTCTACCTGCGGGCGAATCACCACACTTTGCAGCGACAGCACCGAACCGATGCCGGTTATGAAACGCGGCACATCCTCTTCAATGACGCTGATCACCTTGACCGGCACGGCGCTGGGGGCACTTGTTTTCGCCGGGGCAGGGCGCGTCAGGTACCAGGTGGCAATCGCGGCCATCGCGGCAAGGGTGACCACAACAATGACGATTCTGCTCTGTTTACGCATGTGAAGGAGGCGCCGGAAGGGTCAATGGAGAAACCATGATGTCAGGCCCTCCTTATAACGGTTAAATCCGGTCAGTAGAATGACTTTTAGCTGTCAGAATTGTCAGCAAGCGTCAGGTGGCGGGCAGAGCATCAAGAAAAAACGCTTTCGGACGATATCTGTCTAGAGGTTGAACTGGACAACGCTTGAATCGTTCGGAGTTCTGTACGGAAAGTTATTGAAAAACACGTTACAGATATTTTGAATTTCATAAGAAAGATCCTACATGTCTGTGCGATTTTTCTGGCGGTTAATCCTTGCGTCGACTTAACTTGAATCTGTCAGTTGAACAAACGGAGTATTGCCATGAAGAGCGCTGCGTTGGTTTGGGAAAGTTTTCTGCGAGCTTTGCCCAGGACTCGGAAACTGGCTGCTGTAATGGCTATTCCTGTACTGGTTTTATCGGCACCGATAATGACGCAGGCTGAAGTCCTGAGGTTCCATGGGAAACTCGTCAATACTGGCTGCGATGTCGTGCAGGCCTCCGCTGTCGGGAGCGACAATGATGCCCGTTATATACAGGTTTCAGGTGTTACGGTCCGGATGAGCACCTTGCGCAATGCCTGTGGCGATCAGGCTGTGCCCTTTACTCTGCAATACCAGGCCATGTCGCTGACGTCGGCACAGACAACCTTGCAGAGCCAGGCTTCTGGGCAGACGGGGCTGCTTATAGTGACCTATCAGTAAGTCTCTTCTTCTCTGCAACCGTCATGCTTGCCAGTGTGACGGTTTTTCCGGCAGTGCCACGCTGCAACGCATTTTTATCCAAATGCAATCTTTGGTTGACTGTTTCAGTCGGTCTTTCTGTACGGTCCTTGAGTTATACGGGCTGTAGGTGGTTTTTTGTTTTTCCTACAGACACGTCCTGCACGCTGAATTGGTCTATCTCATATTTCAAAGTCATCAGCCTGACAGCGATTAAAAGGTTCGGGACCTATAGTGCTCGCCGTCCGATAGTGGGCACACACGAAATAACACAAGGAATGTCGTTGGTATGAAAAAGTTTTCTTTCACATTGGCTGTAATGAGTGTGCTGGGGTTGGGTGTTGCAAACATGGCAAATGCCGCCAACAACGGTAAGTTGATATTCAATGGAACCCTGACCAATATTTCCTGTGATGTCGCTCCAGGTACGGGTGTCAGCCCGGGCAACAATCCTGGCGAAATCAATGTCGATCTCGGGAATGTTTCGTTTTCCGATATCGGTCTTTCGAGTGAGACCAAACTTGAAACGGCCATGCCGATTCAGTTGCTGGTCAACTGCAGTGCCGGTGTCGATCAGTACAACATGGTGAAGATGCGCTTTACCGCGCGTAACGGCAGCGGCCTGGACAACAATGATCCGAAACTGCTGCGCACTACCGGTGCGGCCGACGGTGTCGGTATCGGCCTGCTCAACGCCTCCAATGTGCTGATGGATCTGAGCGGTAACGAAACCATCGACAACACCCTGGTCAAGGATGGTGTAGGCGGTGCAACGGCGGAAATCAACTTCGGCGCCGTCTATGTCCTCAATGGCACGCCGACCAACCCGGGTAATGCCGATGGTTTCATGCCTTTCGTGCTGGACTACGAGTGATGAAACGGCAGGGTGAGCCATTGCTCGCCCTGCCACATGTCGAACTCAAAGCGAATGCCTTCATGTCTTTTACCTATCTTCGCTCTGCCGCACTGCTTGCGGTGGGGTTATGGATGTCCGTCGCCGAGGCGGGCATTGTGCTCAATACCACGCGGGTCATTTATCAGGGCGGTGACAAGGAAGCCAGTTTTGGCGTGCATAACAGTGGCGGCGGGGAAATCCTTCTGCAGTCCTGGCTTGAGGCGCCGGTCACCGAGGACAAGACCGTCGCGAGGCTGCCATTTGTCGTGACCCCGACCCTTGCCCGCATGGCCGGGGGCAGCAGGCAATTGCTGCGCCTGATCTATGCCGGTTCCGGCTTGCCGAAGGACCGCGAATCGGTGCTATGGCTCAACGTGCAGGAGATTCCGCAGACGGCTGCGGAAAATACCCTGCAGATTGCGATACGTCAGCGCATCAAGGTTTTCTTTCGCCCCGAAGGCCTGAAGGCCGACCCGACTGCGGCCCCGGAAATGCTGCGCTGGCGGCTGCTGAGCAACGATGTTCTGCAGGTCGAAAATCCGGGGCCTTATCATGTCTCGATGCTCAAGCTTGCGACCCGCCAGGGCAAAAGGGAACTGGCCAGCCTCGACAGCCAAATGCTTGCACCGGGACAGAGTTTGCGTCTGTCGTTGAGCAACAGGTCCGGTAATGCGCCGGTGAACCTGAGTTTCATCAGTATCAATGACTTCGGTGGGCAAGTTCCTTATCACGCGACCTTGAAAGGTGAACAAATCACGCTGGCCAGTAAAAACCGATAGCGATACTTCTGCAAATATCAGCCTGGACGCTTTTATTGATTTCCAACCATTTGAGTCCTGACGAAAACAGCGACTCGGTAGTCGTGCGTCTGCGTGAAAGGATTCTGCTGCGCGCCAGATCTGCAAGTAGAGTGAAACAGCTAATGGAATGGCACCACCAGAACAACAAGAAAGTCATGAAGGGTTTCGGTCTGCATGATCGGGCTCGCTGGGTGAGACGCAAGGCCCGAAGATCATTGCGACGTTGTCGCCTGGCGATTGGTGTGGGGGTCGGTTTATGGATAACCGCCTTCAGCGGCGCATCGGCGGACACGCGCAACGCCCAGCCCGTCAAGTTCAATACCGCTTTCATTCAAGGCAGTGACCAGCCTCCCGATCTACAGGAGTTTCTGCGCGCCAACAGCGTATTACCCGGTACTTACCGGGTGGATGTGTATGTCAACCGGGCGCTGAGTGGTCGCCGGGATATTACCTTCAGCCGTAATAGTCATTCCGGCCTGATCGAACCCTGTCTGAGTCCGGATATGCTGCAAGGCTTCGGACTGGACCCCGCACGTCTGGTCGGGACTGACGGGCAGGCATGTTTCGATCTGACGGCCAATATCGAGTTTGCCCGCGTCGACTATCGTCCTGACGCCCTGCGCCTGGATATCAGTGTTCCCCAGGCGGTGATGGCGCGCAGCAGGCGCGGCTATGTTTCGCCGGAACTGTGGGATCAGGGCGAAACCGCAGGGTTCGTCAATTACAACTTCAATGGCGCAAGACGCCGCCAGCGAGGGTTGCAGAGCGATCAGTATTATCTGGGCCTGCGCAACGGCTTCAATATCGGTGCCTGGCGGCTGCGCAATGAGTCATCGATAGTTCATGGCGATAATCAGTCCTATCGTTTTCGCAGTAACCGTACTTTTGCGCAGCGTGATATCACGGCTCTCAAGAGCCAGTTGACGCTGGGTGAAACCTTCACCGATTCCCAGGTATTCGACAGTGTTCGTTTCAAGGGCGCGGCGATGACCTCCGACGATGGCATGCTGTCCGACAGCGAGCGCACCTATGCGCCGGTGATTCGTGGCACGGCTGAAACCAACGCCACGGTCGAGGTCCGGCAGAACGGTTTCATGCTTTACAGCGGCAACGTTTCGCCAGGGCCTTTCGAGATCTCCGACATTTACCCCAGCGGCTCCAATGGCGATCTGCTGGTAACCATCATCGAGGCCGACGGTCGGCGCCGGACCTTTACTCAGGCCTATGCCTCGCTGCCGATCATGGTACCGGTCGGCTCGTTCCGCTACAGCCTGGCCGCCGGGCAGGTGGACAGCAACGACGACCATCAGGCGTCGCCGAACTTCACCAGTGCAGCAATGATCTACGGCCTCAGTGAACGTGTCACCGGCTTTGGCGGCCTGCAACTGGCCGAGGACTACAGCGCCGCCAATATCGGTGCCGGGGTCAATACCGGGCTGGGTGCTGTCTCTTTCGATATCACCCATTCGATCAGTGAGCTGGAACAGCAGACCCGCACTGGCCAGAGCATGCGGGTGCGCTATGCCAATACCCTGGATGTGACCAACACCACGTTGGCAGTGGCCGGTTACCGCTATTCGACCGAGCAGTACCGGACCCTCAACCAGCATGTCAGTGAAACCGACCAGCGGCCGGGCCTGTTGTCCAGTGGCCGGGCCAGGGACCGGCTGGAGGCCAATATCACTCAGGTATTGCCGAGCCAGACCGGTTCCTTGAGCCTGACCGCTTCCGAGCAGCGTTACTGGAACCTGCCCGGCAAGACCCGACAGCTATACCTGTCCTACAACGCTGTCTGGCGCACCTTGAACTACAGCGTGTCGCTGGAGCGTAACCAGGAATTCGATGCCGGAGGGCGCGGAGAAACCGATAAGCGCATCGCCTTGAGCATGACCTTGCCACTGGGCGACAAGCCTGGCTCTTCGCGCCTGTCGTTGAATGCGGTACGCGATGACACGGGCGAGTACAACATGCAGGCCGGGCTCAATGGCCAGGTGCTGGATCAGCGCGATCTGTTCTATTCGGTACAGGCCGGGCATGACAGCAGTTCCGGCAGCTTCGGTGCCGGCAAGCTGAATGTCACCACAACTTTTGGCCGTTTCGAGACAGGCTACAGCCAGGGCCGCGACTACGACGCCTTGACCCTTGGCGCATCGGGTTCGCTGGTGGCCCATGCAGGCGGGATCAACCTTGGCCAGCCGCTGGGTGAAACCTTCGCGCTGGTCCAGGTGCCGGAAGTGGCGGGCGCAAAACTGAAGTCCTACAGCAATGTGCAGACTTCGGGCAATGGTTATGCGGTGCTGCCTTACGCCCAGCCCTATCGCACCAACTGGGTTTCGCTGGACACCCGGCGACTGGGCGCCGATATCGAGCTGGATAACGCTATTTCGCAGATCGTGCCGCGTCGTGGCGCAATTCCGTTGGTGAGTTTCAAGGCCTCGCAAGGTCGCCGTGTGCAGTTCGAGCTGGTACGTGCCGACGCCAGCGCGATTCCCCTGGGTGCCAGTGTCGAGGATGAGCAGGGCAGGGCGCTTGCGGTCGTCGATCCCAACAGTGAGGCGTTGGTGCTCAGCGAGAAAGACAGCGGCGTATTGCACGTGCAGTGGTCCGGGCAGAGTTGCCGTGCGCCTTTCACCCTGCCAGCCAAGGATCCTGGGCGCGCCTATGAACGGCTCAAGGTGATATGCCAATGAGTTGCCTGCGTCACGGGGTGCTTGTGTTGCTCTGCTGGGCAGCCAGCAGTGCGCAGGCCGCGGTGTCGCTGGCCGGAACCCGCTTGATCTTCGATGGCAGCTTTCGTGAGGCCAGTATCCAGGCCAGCAATCGCGGTGAGCATGAAGTGCTGATTCAGACCTGGCTGAGCGCCCCGCACGAAAGTGATGAGACGCCAAGGGATCAGCGCAGTGTTCTGCCATTTGTCGTCACTCCGCATTTCTCTCATCTGCCGGCGGGAGGAAAGCAACTGCTGCGGGTGCTGTATCAGGGCAGCGGCATGCCCATGGATCGCGAATCCTTGCTGCACCTCTATGTGCTGGAGGTGCCCAGGCGCCGGGAAGGCAATAACCAGCTCAATATCGCCGTGCGCCAGCGCATCAATGTGTTCTATCGCCCGCCCGCTTTGTCGGGCGATCCGGCTGACACCGCACTACGTCTGGGCTGGAGCCTGGTGGATGACGGCGCCGCGTTGCAGGTCAGCAATCCCACGTCGTACCACGCCACGCTGCAAACGGTGAAGCTCGATGACATCGCGCTCAGTGATTACCTGCTGCTTGAGCCGGGAGGGCGTTTTGCAATGCCTTTGCCGGCAGGTGAGCGGCGGGTCCAGCCGCAGACCTTTTCATTCAAGGCGTTGACCGACTATGGCGGTCAGCGCACCTATTGCATGCGTTTGAACGGGCGAATGCCTTTCACGCCAGACCCTATCCAACTTCAAGAAGAATGCTGAAATGTCCTGTTTTCCTGTCAACCACTGGTTGAAATATTTTGTTCTTGCAGCGGCACTGAGCCCGGCCACCGGTTTTGCTCTGGTATGCAAGACTCAGGGCTCGGGCGAGTCCGCGATCCATGGCGACCTGAGCAGCACGGTCGCGATACCGGCATCGACGCCCAATGGTGAAGTGGTGTGGCGTTCCGAACGTCTGAACGTTCAGGTCGAATGTGCCAGGGAAGGGCAGCAGTCGGTACAGGAAGAAGTCTTTATCTACCTCAATCCCGATAACCGGGTGATCGGCCAGGGCATCCGCGCAGGTCTGACCATCGATGGTGTGGATTACCTGCAAAGCAGCGGACGCATCAGCACCCGCCAGTATGTGCCGGTCTGCCACGAAGGGGATTCCAATATCGGTGCCTGTCCCAAGGTGCGTTTCTCCCTGGCCTTTTCCGTGTTCGTGCAGAAGTTCGGGCCGACGCCACCCTCGGGCGTGGCCAGCGATCTGCTGGATTATCGGATGTTCCAGCTCGACGGCGTGGAAGGGCCGGACCTGTTACAGGGGCGCAACCTGAGCTATGTCATCAACAACCTGACGGGCTTGCGTTTCATTGCCTGTGAAGCCGAGCTGCAAGTGCTGCCCGAAACCCTGGAGTTCGGTTCCCTGGGCATTCAGCGGGTCGAAGTGGGCAAGGTCTTTGCCCGTCGCCCGTTTTCCCTGCTGGCCAACCGCAGTTGTGAATCACCGTTCAGCCTCAATGCGCGTTTCAGGCCGGTGACGGGGCGCCTGTCCGGTGATGTGCTGGTGCCGGGCAATAACAATTCACTGGGTATTCGGATCGTCAGCGAGAGAAGCAATACGCCCTTGCGCTATAACGAACTGTTTCATCTGACCGACCTGCAGGGCGAGAACCAGACGGGCAGGGCCGACTTCAATGCCGAGCTGCTGTGGCAGACCACACGGCCCAAGGCCGGGCCGTTCGAGGCCGAGGTCATGGTGGATCTGTTCTACAAGTGAAGGCCGATGTCTGGTCGGGCAACCGTGCAGCGATTCAGGTATGCTGCGCGCCCGCGGGCATGTGCCCGATTATTCGGATTTTTGGTGTCACCATGACCAGCCTTGACCAAACACCTGCCCTGGAAGCCGTTACTGACCCGGCACCTGAGAAAGACAGCAAACCCGTGATTGCGCCGTTCAGCTTTCCGTTCAAGCCGTCCGAGTTTGCTCAGGCCAGGAAGGATCAAGCCTGGCACCAGAAATCGAACAAGCACTCTCATCACAAGACGCCGGGTGCCGCGCCAGCCGGAACCCGTCGCTCGATGGGCAAGCGCTGATCGATTTCAGGTGGCTTGCAGGGGTATGAACAGGTAGGAGGACGGCTCGCGAGTCGTCACTTCTGCGCCAGCCAGATGCAATGTGCTGACGACTTCCTGCCCGGCAACATGAAACTCCCAGCCCGCATCGACCACCAGCGGCTCCTGGCTGTTGGTGATCTGCTCGATGGCCGCGGCGAAAGCCTGCATGTCCGGCAGATAAGCCACAAACCCGTTGCCCTTGAGCGCTGTGGTGCGAATGCCCAGTAACTGGCAGACCGACTGTTTGGTGGCAATCTCATCCCGGTCGGCCTGGCGCGACTGTTCGATCAGCGCCAGCAACTGGGTATCGACCAGCTTGTTGCCGACAATCAGGTCCGGACCCTGCTCCCAGGATTCCGGCGGACAATCCTTGGCCTCTGGGCGCAACGGAATGTGCGGATTGATCTCCATCGGATAGATACGACACACCAGCGGCCTGCGCTCGTAGATGCGGCAGAGGTTTTCTGCGTCAAGATTCCGGCAACGACCGACGTTATAGGCGGCGAAGGTGATGGCCACATGCGCTTGTGCCGAACCGCTGCTCACCAGGGTCGAACGGCGTGTAGCGTGGGTCAGTTGTTCTGCGGGAACGCCATAGCCGTTACTCAGGAATGCCTCGATCAATACGATCACCGTACCGCCATCCGCCGCCCATTGCGCGGCCTCGATGAGGGTCAGGGGAACATGGTGATCGGTGCAGCAACTGCCGCAGCCTACGCAGGAAAACTGAGTGTTCATTGTTTCGGGAACCCGTTCAGATAAGCGCCAGGACTGACGGCAAGTTGCTGTCAGTCATGACCTGGACAGGTTGCAAAGCAAGTTGTGCGCCAGCGTCGGCTCATTTGGGGGCGATGCTGTCCCACTCGGTGACGCTGGCTTGTCGGCTTTTACGGTTGAACAGGCACAGCTCGGTGCCCTTGCGGTTGTTCATGTGCTTCTGCGGATAGCGACCTTGCAACAACAGGGCGCTGTAGCCAACCCGGTCATCGAACTGCGCGCTGTTGCCGAGCGGTTTACTGTCCTTGAGCTGGCTGGCCTTGAGACAGCTTTCCAGCATGGCCTTGTCCAGTGCCTGCCAGGCTTGCGGGGTGGCGGCGAAGCTCCGGCCGACGAAGGCTGAGAGGGCGATCAGCAGGACGATGGATGGTTTCATGAGCTGCCTCCACGGGCATCGCTTGAAGCCCGGATTATGCCAGATCACTGTGGGTCGATGGCGGAGCGCAGGATGTAGGACATATCCGATTTTTCGTACAATTCGCGTGCCGCCAGATTGTTTTCCATCACCCGCAGATCAACCCGGGCTTCGCCGCGCTGGCGCAAGTGATCGAACAGATGAGCCAGCAATGCCATGGCGATGCCCTGACGGCGGGCGCGTGGATGAACTACCAGATCCTTGATGAACGCGCTGGTCCAGCAGGTAATCACGCCGACCGCTCCCAGCTCGTCGCGGGCGACGAAGCACAGTGCGGTATCGAATTCGGGATCTTGCTCGAACGCTCTCGACCAGTCTGGATAGTTCGGCACGCTGCCGCAGCCGTCCTGATAACCCAGGGTAAGCAGGGCATGAATCCCGGGGGCTTGATCAAGTGTGAAGGGAATGAGCCCGATGTGGTCAGGCCAGTGTCGCAAGGACACCGGCTTGCCGAGATCGCGGCGCATCAGCCAGCAGTGTCGGGCCGATGCGTCGCCAGGTGATGGGCGTGTGGCGCCGGGCCGGTGGATCAGGTGTCCTCGGCCATGACGGTATGGGCCGCCTCGATCAGACATTTGGTCAACTCGGGTGACGAGAACTTGGTCAACACCGCATTGGCGCCTGCCAGCTTGGCCTTTTCGCCGTTCATCGCGCTGTCCAGAGAGGTGTGCAGCAGGATGTACAGCTTCTGGAAGTCCGGGGTTTCGCGCAGGGTGCGGGTCAGCGCGTAGCCATCCATCTCGGACATCTCGATGTCGGAAACCACGATGTTGATCTGCGCCGGGGTGCCTTGCAGTTCCAGCAGGACATCGATGGCTTCCTTGGCGCTGCGCGCCGTGTGGCATTCCAGACCAAGATTGCGCAAGGTGATGATCGACTGCTGCAGGGCGACCTGACTGTCGTCGACCACCAGAATCCGCGACTGGGACAGCGCCATGACATCTTCGGCTGGCAGCTCATTGGGCTGGACAACGATCTGTGCCGGGGCGATACCGTGAATCACTTTCTCGATATCCAGCACCTGCACCAGCACGCCATCAACCTGGGTCACGCCGGTGATGAACGAGCGGCCGCTCGAACCGAAGGGCGGCGGACGGATATCGGTGGTCAGGCAATGCACGATCTTGCTCACCGCCTGTACATGCAGACCTTGCTTGGAGCGGCTGACGTCAGTGACGATCAGGCAGCCACCATCGGGATCGGCCAACGGGCGCTCGCCAATCGCGCGGCTGAGGTCGATCACCGAAAGGGAAGCTCCGCGCAGGGTCGCGACACCTTTGACGTGCGGATGTGATTCGGGCAGGTGAGTCAGGGGCGGGCAGGGAATGATTTCACTGACCTTGAGCAGATTGATCGCCATCAGCTTGCCGCTGCGCAGCGTGAAAAGCAGCAGCGAAAGTGAATCTGCTCGGACGTTCTTGGGTGACATATAAACCTTCTGGCTATCGGTGTTCGTCGCTGCAACGCGCAAAACAACTTTCAGTTACTGGTTATCGACTTGCGACAGGCTGGCTTTAGGTTTCTGACAGGTTAGCTGGCCGCAGCGTTGAAGGCCTGGGTGTTCGGTCACACTTCTGGAAAAAGTGATTTCCAGCTCATGCAGGGTTCGTGTCGGCCGCAGGTGCCGGGGCCGCAATACTGGCAGTTTGGCTTATTTGACGTCAAACAGTTGATGGCGTCACACAGGACAAGACAATTACCGATTGTGTCTTTCAGGGGGCCATCAGCTGTGTCTTCGCATGGGCCTGCGGTAAACTGTCGCACGCCCGTGCATGACCAACCCATGGACGGCCCGGTGCGACAAAAAGACGCATCCTTCTATATATAAGGAAGAGATCTGTTTTTTGCCCGGTTTCCGCCATCGCCTGTTTCGGTGCCGGGGGAACCATCCAGCTGGCAAATGCATCCGTATGGCGGGCAAGCGCTTGAGTTGGCGGGAACGACAGATGAATATCTCCCACGTTCCGACCGCGAGTGCCTGGCACCCGCGGGTCAGTTCCCCTCGCAGGCGCCCGTGCTGGTCCGGCGCATCTGCACACCATTTCGATAAGGTATGTGAATGAGTGACAACACGTTGTACCTGAGACGCGAAAAACGGTTTCTGGTCTTGCTGGGAATTATCTGCCTGTCCTTGATCGGCGGCGCTCTGTACATGCAGATCGTGCTGGGCGAGGCGCCATGCCCGCTGTGCATCCTGCAGCGCTACGCCTTGCTGTTCATCGCCATCTTTGCCTTCATCGGCGCGGCCATGCCGGGCCGCCGCAGCATCACGGTCCTGGAAACCCTGGTGACCTTCAGCGCCCTGGGCGGGATCGCTGCCGCAGGTCACCATGTCTACACCCTGGCCTATCCGGCAGTCAGCTGCGGCATCGACACCCTGCAACCCATCGTCGACGGCCTGCCGCTGGCGTCGCTGTTCCCGCTGGTGTTTCAGGTCAGTGGTTTCTGTTCCACGCCCTATCCACCCGTCCTGGGATTGTCACTGGCTCAATGGGCTCTGATAGCATTCGTTCTGACTGCTATTCTGGTCCCTGTCGGAGTCATTCGTAATCGCCGTAGACCTTACTGACTGCAAGGGCTTTGAGCGAAAAATGCCTCGTTTCGACGAGGCATTTTTTCTGCCGCTGCAGATCAATGGTTTGCGATTGTTGCGGATTCTGATATTAACTGTTACAAAATTAGCCATAGTCAATAAAAATTTACATATCTACAATCGCCAGCACTTATCGTCTAGCCAGGCTTGGCGATCAGCAATTTTGAGGCTTGGAGCGCCCTGTGCAAGCTAAACAGGCAGCGCAATGCTGGCCTCTGAGCGCATGAAAACGGCTGCGCTGAAGGGGGTTGTCGTGCGAAAGCAGGCAATTTCCAGCGACTCAAAATAAGAATTCACAGGTAAACCCGGATGTGTCGTTGCGCAACAGAGCGTTCCGGCAGGTCCCTGTTCAATTTAAAAAAGATGCCGGCACTGGCAGGGTAAAGTGTTGGCGGTCGAAACCCACTGCACCGCGCAAGCTGCTTTTAGAGGTCGTGAGATGAGTAAAAAAAGGTACCCCAGGTTTTTTGGCTACTTGGCCCTGTTCAGCATGCTGTTGCTCAGCGGCTGTGAGGGCTTTCCTCTGCTCGATCCGAAAGGGCAGGTGGGTATCGAACAACGGAACCTGATCGTCATCGCCACGTTGCTGATGCTTATCGTGGTCATCCCGGTCATTGTCATGACCCTCGTCTTCGCCTGGAAGTATCGCGCGTCCAACAAGGCCGCCAAGTACACGCCCGACTGGTCGCACTCGACCAAGATCGAAGTCGCAGTCTGGGGCGTCCCCATGATCCTGCTGGTCTTCCTGGGGTACTTCACCTACATTTCCACTCACTCGCTGGACCCTTACCGTCCGCTTGTGTCCGACGTCAAGCCTGTGACCATCCAGGTTGTCGCGCTGGACTGGAAATGGATGTTCATCTATCCGGAACAAGGCATTGCCACGGTCAACAAGATCGTCTTCCCTGCCAATACCCCGGTCAATTTCCAGATCACATCCGACTCTGTAATGAACTCGTTCTTCATTCCGGGTCTGGGTGGCCAGGTCTACGCAATGGCCGGCATGCACACCAAACTGCATCTGATTGCCAACGAAAACCACGAGTTCAACGGTATCTCGGCCAACTACAGTGGCGCGGGCTTCACCGGCATGAAGTTCAAGGCTATCGCCACCAGCCAGGCCGATTTCGAAGCCTGGGTCAACGAAGTCAAGAGTTCACCTAAACAGCTTGGTGCTGCTGAATACACTGAACTGGCCAAACCTAGCGAACGCAATCCCGTCGAACTTTATTCCACGGTCACTCCGAACCTGTTCCAGATCATCATCGACAAGTATGAAGGTATGAATCCAGGCAAGAAGCTTGTTCCGGGTGAGAAGGAAGTTGCTGGTTCCGAAGGTGCGGAAAAGGGCAAAAATTCAGCTGCTGGGGCAGAGGAGTAAACGATGTTAGGCAAATTAAGTTGGGAAGCGGTACCGCATGACCCCATAGTCATGGTGACCCTTGCCATGATCGCTATCGGTGGTCTGGGTGTGGTCGGGGCAATCACTTACTTCAAGAAGTGGTCGTACCTTTGGACCGAGTGGCTGACGTCCGTCGACCACAAGAAAATCGGCGTGATGTACATCATCGTTGCCATGATCATGCTGCTGCGCGGTTTTGCCGACGCAATCATGATGCGTGCGCAACTGGCCATGGCCCAGAACGGTTCCGAAGGCTTCCTGCCGCCTGAACACTATGACCAGATCTTCACCGCTCACGGTGTGATCATGATCATCTTCATGGCGATGCCATTCTTCACCGGCCTGATGAACATCGTCCTGCCGCTGCAGATCGGTGCTCGTGACGTTGCCTTCCCGTTCCTGAACTCCCTGAGCTTCTGGCTTCTGGTAGCGGGCATGCTGCTGATCAACATCTCCCTGGGTGTCGGCGAGTTCGCCAAGACCGGCTGGGTTGCGTATCCGCCGTTGTCGGGTCTGCAGTACAGTCCTGGAGTGGGTGTCGATTACTATATCTGGGCACTACAGTTATCCGGGTTGGGTACGACGCTAACGGGCGTCAACTTCCTGGTTACCGTGCTGAAGATGCGTACTCCTGGCATGAAACTGATGGACATGCCGATCTTCACCTGGACCTGCACCTGGGCAAACGTCCTGATCGTGGCTTCGTTCCCGATCCTGACCGCGTGTCTGGGGCTGCTGACTCTTGACCGCTACATGGACTTCCACATCTTCACGAACGAAATGGGCGGTAACCCCATGATGTACGTGAACCTGTTCTGGGCATGGGGTCACCCTGAGGTGTACATCCTCGTCCTGCCAGCGTTCGGTGTGTTCTCCGAGGTCATTTCGACTTTCACCGGCAAGCGTCTGTTCGGCCACAAGTCGATGATCTTCGCTTCCGGCGGTATCTGTGTACTGGGCTTCGTGGTCTGGCTGCACCACTTCTTCACCATGGGTGCGGGTGCGAACGTCAACGCCTTCTTCGGTCTGGCGACGATGCTCATCGCGATTCCGACGGGTGTGAAGCTATTCAACTGGCTGTTCACCATCTACCAGGGCCGCCTGCGCTTCACCGCGCCAGTACTCTGGACCCTGGGCTTCATGGTCACCTTCTCGATCGGCGGCATGACCGGCGTTCTGCTGGCGATCCCTGGTGCCGACTTCGTGCTGCACAACAGCCTGTTCGTAATCGCTCACTTCCACAACGTCATCATCGGCGGTGCGGTATTCGGTTACATCGCCGGCTTCGCGTTCTGGTTCCCTAAAGCGTTCGGTTTCACCCTGAACGAGAAGTGGGGCAAGGCAGCGTTCTGGTTCTGGATCAGCGGTTTCTTCATTGCATTCATGCCGCTGTACGCGCTGGGCTTCCTGGGTATGACCCGTCGCCTGAACGCTACCGACATGCCTGAGTGGAACATCTACCTGGACGTTGCCCTGTTCGGTGCGTTCCTGATCGCAGCCGGTATCGCTTCGCAGCTGATCCAGTTGTTCGTCAGTATCCGTGACCGCAACAAGAACCGCGATCTGACCGGTGACCCATGGAATGGCCACACTCTGGAGTGGTCCACTTCGTCGCCACCACCGTTCTACAACTTTGCCGAGCTGCCTGAGGCAAAAGACATCGACGCATTCACCGATGCCAAGCGTGCAGGTACCGCCTACAAGGTTCCGGCTCGTTACTCGGCGATCCACATGCCCAACAACACGCCAACCGGCCTGTACATGGGGCTGCTGTTGACGGTCTTCGGCTTTGCTTTCATCTGGCACATCTGGTGGCTGGTGGGCGTAAGCCTGGTATCGACCATCGCGGTCTTCGTTGCTCACGCTGCGCGTGACGACCAGGGCTACATGGTGCCTGCTGAAGAAGTAGCGCGTATTGAAGGTGAGCATCACAAGGTCCTGGCGGCCAACGGTGCATACACTCCTGTCAAGTCCTCGCTGGAACAGGTTTAAACATGTCAAATATTGCTATCAACTCCGGAGCCCACGATCATGACCATGATCATGGGCACGACGATCACCACGACAGTGGTGGGATGACGGTCTACGGCTTCTGGCTGTACCTGATGACCGACTGTGTGCTCTTCGCTTCGTTCTTCGCGGTCTACGCCGTGATGGTCAACAGCGTTGCGGGCGGCCCGTCCGGTCAGGACATCTTCCTGCTGCCATTCGTGGCCGTGGAAACCGCTTTCCTGCTGGTCAGCTCCATCACTTATGGCTTTGCCATGCTGGCGCTGTACAAAGGCAAGAAGAGTCAGGTACTGGGCTGGCTGGCCATTACTTTCCTGTGCGGTGCTGCGTTTATCGCCATGGAAGTCTATGAGTTCCATCACCTGATCAACGAAGGCTACGGTCCTAGCCGCAGCGGCTTCCTGTCGGCGTTCTTCGCCCTGGTCGGCCTGCACGGTCTGCACGTGACCAGCGGTCTGATCTGGATGGCGATCATGATGTATCAGGTCCAGAAAAAGGGCCTGACCAACACCAACAAGACCCGCCTGAGCTGCCTGAGCCTGTTCTGGCACTTCCTGGACGTGGTCTGGATCGGTGTGTTCACCATTGTTTACCTGCTGGGGGTGCTGTAAATGGCTAATCCACATAACTCCCACGACGATGGCAGCCACGGTTCCGTGAAGGACTACCTGATCGGTTTCGTACTGTCGATCATCCTGACCGCTATCCCGTTTGCCCTGGTCATGTCCCCGGCTCTGCCAAAAGACACGACCATCTGGATTATCCTGGCGTTCGCAGTTATCCAGATCCTGGTGCACCTGCGTTACTTCCTGCACCTGGATTTCTCGAGCGGGCAACGCAACAACGTGATGGCTTTTGCCTTTACCGCGCTGGTGATCTTCTTCCTGGTCGGTCTGTCGGTGTGGATCATCTTCAGTATCCATCGCGAAATGATGGCGCATTGAGGAATACCAGATGTCTCTGAAGCACTTTATCCAAATCACCAAGCCGGGGATCATTTTCGGTAACGTGCTTTCGGTGGCAGGTGGCTTTTTTCTGGCATCCAAGGGTGATATCGATTTCGTCGTGTTCCTTGCGGCGGTAATCGGTACCTCCCTGGTCGTAGCGTCAGGTTGCGTATTCAATAACTGCATCGATCGTGATATCGACGAGCGCATGGAGCGGACACGCAACCGTGTGCTGGTGCAGGGTCTGGTTTCCATCAAGCTTGCACTGCTGTATGCCACGATTCTCGGCATCGTCGGTGTAAGCCTGTTGTACACCTATGCAAACCCTCTGGCTGCCATGTTGGTGGTGATCGGCTTTGTGATCTACGTGGGCTTCTACAGCCTGTACTTCAAGCGTAAATCCGTGCACGGCACCCTGATCGGCAGCCTGTCGGGGGCCATGCCTCCGGTGATTGGCTACTGCGCAGTAAGCAACAGCTTCGATTTCGCGGCATGGACGCTACTGGTGATGTTCAGCTTGTGGCAGATGCCGCATTCGTACGCGATTGCGATCTTCCGTTTCAATGACTATCGTGCTGCGAAAATTCCGGTCCTGCCGGTCAAGCGCGGCATTCTGGTCACCAAGCGTCATATCCTGCTCTACATCCTGGCGTTCCTCGTGGCGACCCTGATGTTGACGTTTGGCGGTTACGCCGGATTGAACTACCTCGCTGTTGCAGCGGGCATGGGCATGTACTGGTTGTACATGGCGTGGAAGGGCTACAAGGCTGCAGACGATACCGTCTGGGCCCGCAAGCTGTTCGTGTTCTCCATCTTCACCATCACTGCCCTGAGCGTGATGATGTCGGTGGACTTTCAGGTAACCAAAGAGTTGCTGGTGACTTACGCCTTCTGACTCGTACCTGAACCCGATAGAAAACCCTGTTCCGCGAGGATCAGGGTTTTTTTTCGCCTGCTCATTTGACCCCGTCTTTAGTGACCCTGTCGGCATTAAACCTGTGGATTGTGCTTTTTCAAACCTCAGGCTTGAAATGATCTGGCAGAATACGGACTTGGCCTGACTCGTCCAGGCAACGGCTAAATGAAAGAGGGCGTTATGAGTCAAGAAAGCATCAACTGGGAAACTCTGGGTTTCGACTACATCAAAACCGACAAGCGCTACCTCTCTCACTGGCGTAACGGTGCCTGGGATGAAGGCTCACTGACCGAAGACAACGTTCTGCACATCAGTGAAGGTTCTACCGCGTTGCATTACGGTCAGCAGTGTTTCGAGGGCCTGAAGGCCTACCGCTGCAAGGATGGCTCGATCAACCTGTTCCGCCCCGACCAGAACGCCCAGCGCATGCAGCGCAGCTGTTCCCGTCTGTTGATGCCTCATGTACCGACCGATGTCTTCATCGAGGCGTGCAAGAAGGTCGTCCAGGCCAACGAGCGCTTCATTCCGCCCTATGGCTCGGGCGGTGCCTTGTACCTGCGTCCGTTCGTGATCGGTGTTGGCGACAACATCGGCGTGCGTACTGCGCCCGAGTTCATCTTCTCGATCTTCTGCATTCCGGTTGGCGCCTACTTCAAGGGCGGCCTGAAACCGAACAATTTCGTGATCTCCGGTTACGACCGCGCCGCGCCAAACGGCACCGGCGCAGCCAAGGTCGGTGGCAACTATGCCGCCAGCCTGATGCCAGGTTCCGAAGCCAAGAAACACAGCTTCGCCGACTGCATCTACCTCGACCCGCAAACCCATTCAAAGATTGAAGAAGTCGGTTCGGCCAACTTCTTTGCGATCACTGCCGACAACAGGTTCATCACCCCCAAGTCGCCTTCGGTACTGCCGGGTATCACGCGCCTGTCGCTGATGGAACTGGCGGAAACGCGCCTGGGCCTGACCGTTGTGGAAGGCGATGTCCTGATCGACAAGCTTGCTGACTTCACCGAAGCGGGCGCCTGCGGCACAGCTGCGGTGATCACTCCGATTGGCGGGATTTCCTACAAGGAAAAACTGCACGTCTTCTACAGCCAGACGGAAGTCGGCCCGGTGACCCGCAAGCTTTATGCAGAACTCACCGGTGTGCAATCCGGCGACGTCGAAGCGCCAGCCGGCTGGATCGTCAAGGTCTGACCAACCCCTGGCGGGAGCGAATTCATTCGCGAAGCATGCACATTGCTTTCGCGGATAAATCCGCTCCCACACAGAGACGGTATCTACACGGCTTCCTTGCCCGGCCCCAGCACGATCGCCAGATGCCGCAGATCGGCAACCTCGACGCTGAAGCTTTTCCCCGATGGGCTTTTGACGACATTCCCCAGCGCGTAAACCGTAAAGAACTTCACTTCGTCGGCATGGCTCAACAGTTCGCTGATATAGCGGCTGGAGCGATAGGCCTGCATCTGCGCGGGTGACACGTACAACGTCACCAGCTTGCCTTCAAGCCGGTCGAAGAACTTGAACTTGAACCCCAGCCCATAACGCTCTACCAGACCGCCGCCATAAAGCACGCGGCCGTTATCACCTGTCTGGGCGTATTTGATATGGCGAAAGTATGAACGCAGTGACAGCTCACCCTGGCCGGGAATCTTCAAGGTCAGCAGCTTGAAGTCATCGGCAGGCAATTGCGCCTTGGCCTGACGATAGCTGTCCACCAAGCGTTCCAGATTATTGGTGCGGGTTTCACTGTAGCGCGGTGTTGCCGGTTTGGAGGTTTCTGCTGCTGGAGTAGCGTTGGCAGCCTGTGGAACGCGAGGGCCGGCCTTGTCTGGCCCGGCCTTTTCCTTGACAGGCTCTTTTATGGCTGGATCGAAGACGTCGATGTAATCATCCAGCTTGCGCTTGGCCTTGCGGGTGCGAACCTGTGGGTCGCTCTCTTCAACCGCGGTTTCTTCCTCGACTTCCTGGCCATCGTCCTCGACCCACTCGCATGTAGCGTGATGGTCGTAATGCGGATTGGCGCGAAAGTGCGCGGCCACGAAGGTCGGGTTGTCCTGAGGCTTCACGTCATAACGCACGCCCGTCACTTTCGCCCCCAGCGCCCGGCAGGCTTCACTCGAACAGAGAAACTCGAATCGCGAGCGTGGCGGCTCCTGCGAAAAATACTCACGTCTGGCGGCGGTAATCGACAGTTCCTGCTGCAACTCGACGCAGAACGCACGAGTGATGGTTTTGCTGGGCTTCATGCTCGGTGGGTGCCTTCCAGTCGTTGTTCCTGCAACAACCTATTTCAGCCGCACACAGCTTGCAACCACTGCTGAACGGAATCGACATGCGATTGCCGTTCAGCCCCCGGACGGCTTACTGACCCGGCACCGCCAGCCACTCGCCGAGCGTCTGTTGATAAGCGCCTGTGGCCTTGCTCAGGTGCAGCCACTGGTCGACGTAGCTTTTCCAGGTCATGTCGTCGCGTGGCAGCAAATAGGCCTTTTCACCGTATTGCATGTAACGGGTCGGGTTGACCGCGCACAGGCCCGGCATGCGTTTCTGCTGGTACAGCGCTTCGGAGGCGTCGGTGATCATCACGTCGGCCTTCTTGTCCAGCAACTCCTGGAAGATGGTCTTGTTGTCATGGAAGGCAATCGGCGCCTTGGGCAGATAGGCGCGGGCAAAGGCCTCGTTGGTGCCACCGGCAGGTTCGATCAGGCGCACGGATGGCTGGTTGATTTGCTCGATGGTCTGGTACAGGGCCTGATCTTCGCAGCGCACCAGCGGAATCTTGCCGTCGACATCCAGCGTGTTGCTGAAGAACGCCTTCTTCTGGCGCTCCAGAGTGACCGAGATGCCGCCCATGCCGATGTCGCACTTGCCGGCAATCATGTCCGGCATCAGGGTTTTCCAGGTGGTCGGCACCCATTGCACTTTGACCCCAAGGCTCTTGGCCAGCGAGCGTGCCATCGTGATATCGATACCTTCGTACTCACCGTCCTCGCGCAGGAACGTGTAAGGCTTGTAATCGCCAGTGGTACAGACTGCCAACTGGCCAGCCTGGATCACTTTGTCCAGGTGCGAGGTCGGTTCCGCGGCCTGAGCCATGTTTGCAAGCCCCAGCAGCAGAGCGGTCAGAGCGCTGTGTTTCAGGTTCATCATGGGGCGGGGTGCTCGCGGTCAGTGAGGGGAGCGACAGAGAATGCTAAAAAACCAGGCCATGCTCAAGAGATCGATTGCCAATCGGTGCTTGAACATTTCGTAAAAAGGCGTAATGTTGTGCCCCATGATTCTTGAACAACTCAAAGCGGTCGGCAATGACACTCGCATGATGATCATGGAGTGGCTCAAAGACCCTCAGGCCCATTTCCCTCCCCAGGACCACGGTGATCCGGCGATAGGGGTGTGCATGTCGCATATTCAGGCCAAGGCCTGTCTTTCGGCGTCCAGCGCTTCGGCTCATCTGGCCATCCTGCTGCGTGCCGGTCTGGTCCAGACTACCCGGATAGGCAAGTGGACCTACTTCCGTCGCGACGAACAGGCCATTGACCGGTTCGCCGACCGGCTCAAGAACGAGCTTTGAGTTTTAGGAATTCATTTCGTCATTTCGCATAATGTTGAATCGATAGGAGATTTACCATGAGCAACAAAACCATTTACGTACAGGCTGGTGGCGGCTACGACCGCGTGATCGTTGGCGACAGCGAAGTACTGGCCCCCAAGGCCGGTGAAATCACCGTGCGCCTGCATGCCAACTCCCTCAATTATCACGACTTCGCCGTGGTCAGCGGCATGTGGGGCCCCAGCGAGTCGCGCATTCCCATGGCCGACGGTGCCGGTGTGGTCACGGCGGTGGGTGAGGGCGTCGACGAGTTCAAGGTTGGCGATTCGGTCGTCAGTACCTTCTTCCCGGACTGGATCAGCGGCGAGCCGCTGGTGGAAGGCTTCGTCACCGTTCCGGGTGATGGCATCGATGGCTATGCCCGCGAACAGGTCACGGCCCGCGCCACATCCTTCACCCACGCACCAATCGGCTATACCCACGCCGAAGCCTCGACCCTGACCACCGCCGGCCTGACCGCCTGGCGTGCGCTGATGGCTGATGGCGGTCTGAAAGCCGGTGATACCGTGCTGGTTCAAGGCACTGGCGGCGTATCGATCTTCGCCCTGCAGTTCGCCAAGATGGCTGGTGCAACCGTCATCGCCACATCCTCCAGCGACGAGAAACTGGAGCGTCTGCGCGAACTGGGCGCCGATCACCTGATCAACTACCGCAAGGACGCCAACTGGGGCGAAACCGCTCGCGCACTGACCGGTGGTCGTGGTGTTGATCACATCATCGAAGTCGGCGGCCCATCGACCCTGGAACAGTCGATGAACGCTGCACGTGTCGGCGGGCATATTTCGGTGATCGGCATTCTGACCGGGGTAACCGGAGAGCTGGCGATTGTCCCGGCGCTGGTCAAGCAACTGCGCCTGCAAGGCGTGCTGGTCGGCAGCCGTACCCAGCAGCAAGAGATGATCCGTGCCATCAACGCCAACGGCATGCGCCCGGTCATGGACCGTTCGTTCCCGCTGAGTGATATCGTCGAAGCATTCCGCTATCAGGAAACCAACCAGCACTTCGGCAAGATCACGCTGGATATCTGATCGCTGCACAGGCGCCTCTTCGCACCCGCTCCGGGTGGGGAGAGGCCTCAGGTATAGGTTTCTTCCAGCTCCGTGAGCTGTTCCTCGATGGCCGTCATCAGGGTTTCCCAGTCGGCCTGGGTTCTTTGCCAGGCTTCGCCTTCATGGACATAGAGCAGATCCACGATCGAGTGGGTGACCTTGCCCTTGCCAACTACCCCGAAGGCTTCGGCATTCAGCGCACGCGCCAGCATCTCGAGTTCAGCGGCATGGTTGAGCCAGCGCCAGTGGCTTTTGATCACCACCTTGTCGAGCAGAATGCACTGCTTCTTGAACGCCCTCATGGCCAGCCCGAGCGGACTGGCACTTAGCAACGAATCGATCTGGCGTGTATCGCCGCTGCTCTTCTGCTCGGCATTCGGGCCGAAAAACCATTCGTTGAAACCAATCTCGACCTCCCGAAACGCGACACTGGCATCCCAGATCACACTGAGCGCCTTGTGCTGGCGCACATCACGCTTCCAGGACCCATAAGCCCTGAACGCCACACCCGCGATCCCGATCACCGCCAGGGCTTCGATCAGCGAAGAGGCCGAATACAAGACAAAATAAGCATCCACCGCCCGACCAGGATGACCGCCGGAAAGCGCACTGTAGAAAGTCGCCGCAACAATGACCATCAACGCAAGACAGGCACTGTAGAACCCGAAGGCATAAGGGTCTTTCATTATTATTCTTGTCCCTATCAGTCAAGGTGGCTGGAGCATCAACCGCTTAAATGATGGGATTGAGGGTAGTCGAGAGTGGGGGTGTTTGCAGCGAGGGCTGACCGGAGCGGGCTTAGTGACTGAGTATCGTCAGTGGGTGGGTACGGGGTTTTTGAGCTGCCTGTGCGGCAGTGAAGAGTTGCATTAGAGAATGCATGCAATCCATCCTTTTCTGAGCTGCCTATGCGGCAGTGAAGGATCAATCCCACAAGCGCGACACGCCCAGGAATTTCTGAGCTGCCTATGCGGCAGTGAAGAGTTCCATTTCGGCCCGCTCAAGCAGGGCGTATTTCTGAGCTGCCTATGCGGCAGTGAAGCGCTCGAACTTGGGTGGCGGCCCCTTCCAGGTTTTCTGAGCTGCCTATGCGGCAGTGAAGATCAATCAGCAGCTGCATCGCCTGCGCAATATTTTTCTGAGCTGCCTATGCGGCAGTGAAGATGAAAGAAACGACGGTAAACAGGAACGCATGTTTCTGAGCTGCCTATGCGGCAGTGAAGTAGACACTTTGCTCAATAACTCAGCGTTTTTAAAGAGAAATCATCCTCGGGAGGCTGTTTTACCCTTTTTTTCAGGGCTTTCATAAGTCATTGATTTCAAAAGCCATCGATAACACCTGAAAAAAGAGGGTCAACAATACCTACGGTGATTGATCCCAAGCCTGTCCCGGATCTTGCCTGAGATCAGGCCACTTCAGCACGTGCAGGCAATGTCGGGTCAGGTTGCGAAGGCATCCAGCACCTTGCGTAACACGCCCCGTCGGGGTGGCAGCGGAACTTCCAGTGCCACCTGCGGCATGTCCAGCAATCTAATCCACGACTCATCGCGCCACTGCATCACGCTCAATGACGTGCCTGGCCATTGCAGGTGGCAGATCTTCGGGTTGTCCAAGGTGGCATTTTGTGGCGCGTGCAATACCGTCAGCACTTCATGCGTCAGCCACTGCCGCAGCGCCCGGTTTTCAGGCACGTAGTGATGAACCAGCAACGCAAACGCGCCGGATTCACTGACCATTAACTGCTTCTGCCAGTTGCCATTGGCCTGCAACCAGACCATCCGACGCTGATCGGCATCCAGCTTGAGCACCGAGCGTTCGCCTAGTGTCTGGCCCATCAAGCGAGCAAGATCGGCAAGGCAAAACCATGCCTGAGCTTCGGTGAATATTGCTCTTAGCATCCGGTGATGGCGGAAGAACAGGGTGGCTTCAAAAGAGTCGGTACAGGGAGATGTTGGCAAGGTATTTCGCATGGATGGCACTCTACTTGGATTACTCGTTAGAGCTGTCATGCATTGTCGCCAAACAATGGGTGGCAGCTGTGTGAGGGTTGGCGAACCGGCAAGTAGATAAACCCGGCAGGCCCGAAGGCCTCCCGCACACAGCCGCCATAACGCGGGCGCAGACAGCATAAAACGTCTGCGCCGTGATGGGGAGTATTTGTACTTGATCGGGTCGCCAAACCCTTTCGCCGATGTTGCAGCGAATGGCGGGGAGGTTAGCCTGTAGTGGTCAACTTT
>NZ_RBRE01000004.1 GCF_003700275.1 Pseudomonas cichorii
GTATAAGAGACAGGTTTTATCCGGTGATATGGTTTTAACCCGTTGCCGGATCCTTGAGAAAAGTTATTAAAACTTTTCGGTGAAGGCGTTCACCGTACTTTCTCAAGGAACTACCTGCATGGCCGCTCTGGATTCTCTCACCCGTCGCCGCTTGCTGGGATGGGCCAGCGCAGCGCTGGCCAGCCCTCTGTTGCTGTCGTTGCCACGTTCTGGCTGGGCGGTGGATGAACACGCAGGGCATTTGAGCCATCCGGACATTGAGCCTGCCGGCACCGGAGAATTTATCCGTCTGGCCGAGCCGCGTGCGCTCAAGCTGGCGGTCAACCTCAATGCGGTGTGTCTGGCGCCGGTAGTCATCGCCCATGGCCAGGGTTTCTTCAAGAAACACAATCTGGACGTGGAACTGGTCAATTTCGGCAACTCCACTGAAGTGCTGCTCGAAGCCATTGCCACCGGCAAGGCCGATGCCGGTGTCGGCATGGCGTTGCGCTGGCTCAAGGCGCTGGAACAGGGTTTCGATGTCAAGCTGACGGCCGGGACTCATGGTGGTTGCCTGCGCCTGCTGAGCGCCATCAACAGCCCGATCAACAGGCTGGAAGACCTCAAGGGCAAGTCCATCGGCGTCACCGACATGGCCAGCCCGGACCGCAACTTCTTCTCGGTGCTGCTCAAGAAGCACGGCGTTGATCCGGTGCGCGATGTGCAGTGGCGGCTGTATCCGGCTGACCTGTTGGGCACTGCGCTGGAGCGCGGAGAAGTGCAGGCGGTCAGCGGCAGCGACCCGTTCATGTATCGCCTGATCAATGCCGGCAAGGCCCGCGAGCTGTCGACCAATCTGGTGGATGAATACGCCAACCTGAGCTGCTGTGTGGTGGGTGTCACCGGCAAGCTGGTGCGCGAAGACAAGCGCGTGGTGGCGGCTTTGACCCAGGCAATTCTGGAAGCCCACGATTATGCGGTGAAAAATCCCGAAGTGGTCGCCAAAGGCTTTCAGGCCCATGCCTTGAATACCTCGGTCGAGGAAGTGCAGGCGATTCTTCACGACCACACCCATGGCCATCATGCTGTCGGCGCGGCCTTGACCAGAGAGATCCAGACCTACATCACCGATTTGAAAACCGTCGAGGTGATCCGCCAGAGCACCGACGCTGCCGAGTTCTCAAGGGAGATTACTGCTGATGTCTTCAATTGAGGTTTCCACATCGGCAACAGTGATAGCCGCCAGGGCACCCCGCTTCTGGACCCAGGGCGCAGTGGCTGTGGCTGTCTGGATCGCGGTCGCGGCACTGACGCTTTATCTGCCCAACGCCACGCGCAAATGGCCGATGACCGAGGGCCTGGCCAATCTGTGCCTGGCGGTTGCGCTGTCGATCATGCTCGCCGGGATTGCCGGGCGCTGGTCGAGTGTATGGGCGCGGCGCACTCAGGCGGCCGGGCCATGGCTGATTGCCTTGCCGATTCTGTTGGGAATCTGGGAAGTGCTGACTGCCAAGTCGGGCCTGTTGCCTGTGCCATTTTTTGCACCGCCGCAGGCCTTGCTGGATGTGTACGTCGAAGACTGGCCGCGTCTGCTGGAAAGCCTGCTGCATTCGGCCTTGTTACTCGGCACTGGCGTAGCGCTGGGCGCGATCACTGGTTTTATCGCCGGAGTTTCCATCGGCTGGTCGAGCGGGATTGGCTACTGGCTGCATCCGGTATTGCGGATTCTCGGCCCGGTGCCGTCCACGGCCTTGCTGCCACTGTGCTTCTTTCTGTTTCCCACCAGTTGGAGTGCCAGTGTGTTCCTGATCGCCCTGGCCACCTGGTTTCCTGTCACGGTGCTGACCTGGTCGGGCGTCGCCAGTGTCGACAAGGCTTATTACGACGTGGCGCGCACGCTGGGTGCCAGGCCGACTTTCCTGATTTTCCGGGTGGCGATTCCGGCCGCCTTGCCGCACGTGTTCGTCGGGCTGTTCATGGGCCTTGGCGCGTCTTTCTCGACCCTGGTGGTGGCCGAGATGATGGGCGTCAAGTCCGGGATCGGCTGGTATCTGCAGTGGGCGCAAGGCTGGGCGGCCTACGCCAATATGTATGCCGCGCTGTTGATCATGGCGCTGGCCTGTTCCGGGCTGATCACGGCGCTGTTTCTTATTCGTGACCGTCTGCTCGACTGGCAACAAGGAACCATGAAATGGTAGCGACTGCTCAGGCTTCAAGTTCCGTATCGCAGGCCGGGCTGGCGTTGCGGATCGATAACCTCAGCCATGCTTTCGCGCTGGATGGACAGCCCCTGCCGGTGCTGGACAAGGTTTCGCTGGATATCGCGCCCGGAGAATTCGTTGCGCTGCTGGGGCCATCCGGCTGTGGGAAGTCCACCTTGCTGCGCCTGGTCGCCGGGCTGGAGCCGGCGGATTCAGGCGCGTTGCTGGCCGATGGCGTGCCCATTGCGGGTCCCGATCCGTCTCGGGTGGTGGTGTTTCAGGACCCGACCCTGTACCCATGGCGTCGGGTCCGGGACAACGTGGCGCTGGGCTTGCAGGCTCAGGGTTTGCTGAAAACCCATTCGGCCAGGATCGATGCAGCGCTAGCCAAGGTCGGGCTCAGCGAGTTCGGACGGGCCTATCCCCGGCAATTGTCCGGCGGTATGGCGCAGCGGGTAGCGCTGGCACGGGCGCTGGTCAATGAACCGCGACTGCTGATTCTTGACGAGCCGCTGGGCAAGCTCGATTCCCTGACCCGGATTGCCATGCAGCAGGAACTGATCGATCTCTGGCAGCGCCAGGGATACACCGCGTTGCTGGTCACCCACGATGTCGAAGAGGCGTTGCTGCTGGCCAACCGGGTGATCGTGTTCAGCGACCGGCCAGCCAGTATCAAGGCGCAATTGACCATTGAGCGGCCTTATCCGCGCCATCGCGACGATCCATACCTTGTCGACCTGCGTCGCCGGATTCTCGGTCTGCTGGGGTTGGGCGAACGATGGTAAAGGCCTGTTGCGATAACCGGTCGCGTTACGGGATTGCGAGCGCTGACTCGAGTGAGTAGGGTACGCGCCTGTTCAGGAAGGAGCTTGCCATGACCCGGCACAACCCACAGGACGCGCAGGCACCGGCAACCCGGCAACGGCGTGCGCCCAAAGGCGAAAAACGTCGTGAAGAATTGCTCGATGCGGCCTTGCAGGTGTTTTCCCTGGAGGGCTATACCGGTGCATCGGTGGCCAAGGTCGCGAGCATCGTCGGGATTTCCGTTGCGGGCCTGCTGCATCACTTCCCGAACAAGATTTCGCTGCTGATGGGAGTGCTGGACCGCCGCGATGAAGTCAGTCGCAAGCTCGCCGACGAGGTCCGTGCGGAAAACAATCTTTCCGGCCTGCTCAATAGCCTGCGCGCCATCAACCGTTCCAATGCCACGGCTCCGGGCGTGGTGCGTGCCTTCTCGATTCTGAATGCGGAAAGCCTGCTGGAAAACCAGCCAGCCTGGGCCTGGTTCCAGACACGCTATCAGCGGATCTACGAACGGATGCTGGGACAGTTTTCAGCGCTGGTCGAGAGGGGAGAAGTACGTGCCGACGTGGACTTGCCCACGCTGATCAAGCAGATTCTGGCAATGATGGACGGCTTGCAGATCCAGTGGCTGCGTTTCCCGGAACAGGTGGATCTGGTGGAGAGTTTCGACACCTACATTGCGCAGGTCGACAGGGATATAAGGGCTCATCCTTGAGCCAGGCCAGGCTGAAACAATCAATGTGGGAGAGGGCTTGCCCGCGACAATGATGTCACCGGCAAGCCGCTCCCAAACGTCAGCGCACGGGGTTACTCGTCACTGGCCTGGTCAAACACACCACCGGTCTTCACCGCCGGCTTGCTGACATTCACCGAGTTGAGTGCCGAACGTGGCAGTGGGTTGCTGGTGGTGGTCGACAGTTCCTGACGGAACGGGTTGACCACTTTGGCGTTCAGGCGGATGTCCTGCGACGAGTTGCCCAGCGACAGGTTGAAGGTGTCGGCATCGACCACCCACTGCTTGGACTTGACGTCGTAGTAAGCCAGCGAGCGATCATTGAGCTCGATGGTTACCCGCTTGCTTTCACCCGGCTTGAGGAACACTTTCTTGTAGCCCTTGAGTTCCTTGAGCGCGCGCTCGACTTTCGGATTCTGCTGACCCACATACAACTGGGCCACTTCCGAACCACCGACCTTGCCGGTGTTGGTCAGGTCGAACGAAACCTTGATCGGCGTATTGCCGACCGCGACACCCGGCGTGACGCTGATGTTGCTATAGCCGAAGGTGGTGTAGGACAGGCCGTAGCCGAACGGGTAGAGCGGCTTGATGCCTTTTTTCTCGTAACCGCGATAACCCAGCAGCAGGTCATCCTTGTAGTCCATTTCCTTGAGCGTGTTCTGGTTGTCGAATTTCGGGAAGGACGCATAGGCCGGGTTGTCCTCGATATTGCGCTCGATACTGATCGGCAGCTTGCCCGAAGGATTGACCTTGCCGAACAGAATCTCGGCCAGTGCCTGGCCACCGTTCTGGCCCGGGTAGAAGGCATGCAGCGCCACCGGAACCTGATCGATCCAGTCGCTCATTTTCAGCGCAGTACCGCCGTACATGGTCACCACGGTGTTGGGGTTGACCCTGGCGATGCTCTGGATCAGTTCGTTCTGGTACTCGGGCAGATCGAAGCTGTGGTCGAAACCTTCACCTTCGTACTCGGCGCTGTTACCCACCGCGACTACCACCGCGTCGTAAGCCGACAGATCCTGCGGAGCGTTCAGCGCTGCCCAGCTCATCTGTACGCCTACCAGGCCGCCCATGGTCGAGAGGTAACCGGCACGGCGCGAGTATTCGAGCTTCACGTCGTAGCTCTTGCCGGCTTCCAGGTTGATCTTGGCGTATTCCGGGATGGTCGGCGGAATGCTGTTGCCCGGCAGTGGCTTGCCATCACCGTTGTCGATGATTTTCTTGCCATTGACGTACAGGCGTACGGCGCCGTCGGCGCGAACCTTGAACACCTGCTCGCCGCTCTGGCTCGGAGTGATCTTGCCGCTGTAGCGAATCGAGGTGGAAGAGGTATCGCCATTGAGCGAGCCGGAAGTCGAACCCTTGCTGGTGTACGGGTCGGAAGTCGAGGTATTGCTGTCGAACGGCAGATCGGTGTCGTTGGCCCAGTCCAGGTCGACATGGTTTTCGGTGCGGGTGACCGCCGCATCGCCTGACCAGTTGGCGTTGCTGAAGTATTCGACCTTGATGCCCTTGACGTCGTCGCCAGCGGTGTTGGTGCTGGTCCATTGAGCCGCGCTCGGGTCCAGTGACAGGCCGTCGATGAACTCGACCTTGGCATTCGGCGCAATCTGCTGCAGGCCGCTCAATTCGCTGACGTAGCGCAGCGCCTGAACGTTGGCACTGCCGAAACCGGTTGGCGGAGCGTATTTGGCCAGGTTGCCGACGACGGCGATTTTCTTGACCTTCTGCTTGTCCAGCGGCAGCAGATTGTCCTGGTTCTTGAGCAGCACGATACCTTCACGGGCAGCATTCAGGGCGACCTTGTTGCTGGTTGCGCTGTTCATATTGTGGGTGGTCAAAGGCGTCTTGCTGTCGAACTTGTACAGGTAGATCTGCTTGAGAATGCGGCGCACCTTGTCGTCGATGGTCGCTGCGCTCAACTCACCGCTGTCCAGGTAAGGCTTGAGGATGGTGCTGTTCATCTGGTAGCCCATCATGTCCAGGTCAGTGCCTGCCTGGGCGGCTTTCAGACCATTGACGACAGCGTTGTAATCGCTTTGTACAAAGCCCTTGTAACCCCATTCCTTCTTCAGGATCTGCTTGATCAGGTGCTCGTTTTCACAGGCGAACTCACCGTTCACTTTCTGGAAGGCGCACATCATCATGGCGACGTTGCCGTTCTTGGCCGCCGACTCGAAGGCGGGCAGCGACATCTCGCGCAGCACGCGCTCGTCCATGATCTGGTTCAGATTGAAACGGTTGCTTTCCTGATCGTTGGCTGCGTAGTGCTTGGCGTTGGCCCAGACACCGCGAGCCTGGATGCCGTTGATGACGCCGGGTGCCAGGCTGGCGCCGAGGAACGGGTCTTCACCGGAAAGGTACTCGAACGCACGACCGCCATAAGGCATGCGGTACAGGTTGACACCCGGGCCGGTAATGAACTGATAGCCACCGGTTGCGGTGTCATAACCCAAAGCCCGACCGAGGTCGATGGCCCGGCGCGGGTTCCAGGTAGCGGCCAGGTTTGGACCGGACGGATAGACCACGCCCTGATCATTGCCCTCGCTGGTGTAACGCACGCCGACGCCACCGTCGGCGCCATGAATCTGTGGTACGCCGTAGCGCGACAAGGGCTTCACATCCCAGCCGCCGGTACCGCCGATGTAGGTCAGTTTTTCTTCCTGGGTCATCTTGTCCAGGGTCTTTTGCGCAGCCTTTTCGGCGCGGGCTTCACGAGCTTCCTGCTGAGCGGCGTCGGTAGCGTGCACCTGAGATACAGCCAATGCCAGCAGGGCCAGGGCCGACTGGGCGCCGATCATTTTCCGTTTGTTCATGCGTCTCTCCAACAACTTGATAATAAAGGGTCGTGCAGGGCGAAGCCGCGGAGGGTCGCGTACTTCATGTACTTTTTCGTGGGCAACAGTTTCCCGTCACCGCGATTCAAAGTGTTTTAACTTCAACGGGGTGTTGCTGTTTTATGGTGTTTTTAGCATTTGAATATTATTTGATTTTGCTGTTCGTTTGATTCTAAGTGGCCACTAGTTGATGGCAGTTTGAACTAACGAATCGAAACAATTAAGACGAAATTCACGATAAAAAGTCAAATAAAACTGTGATTTTGTGGGTTTTTGACTTTTTTCTTTACAATTCAGGAACTCTTGTTAAACCTACTGGTCGATTGGTTTAAGAATTTTCAGCGTCCTGTTGCTTTGGTGAAGGTCGTTTGTGGATGAGCTGCTTAGTTGCTCGTCCGGTTTGGATTTCTTGGGCTGTTTTATCTAATCCCATAAATTTAGTTGTCTGGAGTTCATGTTATGAAGTTGTCGGTTTTCGGAGCGGGTGTTGTTCTGGGTCTTACCCTCAGTGGGGCCGTAGTTGCGGCTGAGGCCACCGATGCAGATGCGACTTCCGGGGCGAGCGATTCCACAGTGATGACCCAGACTCAGGACGCCAAGGCGGCGAAGAAACAGAAGACTGAAACCACCAAGGGTGGTCGTCCGCAGGGCACCACCACTCAGAAGCAGGCTGATTGATCGTTCGATGATTCTGAGTACGGCCTCCCTCGCTATGGGGGAGTGCTGTAGTCTATGCCCCTCCGATGCGTACAGATTTCCTTTCAAATGCAGTCAGCTCCCGTCGATGCCACCCAGCTCCTGATTCCCGATGCCGCCCAGGTTTGCGCCTGGCTGATGGGCAATGCCGGTCTGAAAACCCAGGACCTTGAGCGAGCCCAGCGCCTGCAACAGGAGTCCGAAGGCACCGATTTGCTGGCGCTGTTGACTCGCCTGGGGCTGGTCTCCGAATTCGAGCTGGCGCGTGCCTGGGCCGCGTTGTTGCAGGCCCCGCTATTAATGGCTGACGCTGCACCGCCCTTGCTGGACCCGTTGCCTGCACTGACTGAGCGCTTCATGCGCCACTATCAGGTGGTTCCGGTGGGCTGGAGCGATAACGGCTTGCAGGTGCTGGCAGCCAATCCCGCAGTGCTGTACCCGTTTCAGGCGATTGCCTATGCTTGTGAAGTGCCGGTCGGCTTGTCGATAGGCCCGCGTAATGAAGTCGAAACCTTGATCGAGCGTTATTACGGTCAGGGCCGTTCGGCCATGGGCACCCTGATTGAAAACCTCGATGAAGACGGCGGTTCGCTGGAAGATATCGAGCATCTCAAGGATCTGGCCTCAGAAGCGCCGGTGATTCGCCTGGTCAACCTGATCCTGCAACGTGCAGTCGAACAGCGTGCCTCGGACATCCATATCGAGCCGTTCGAGAGCCAGTTGAAGGTGCGTTATCGCATCGATGGTGTGCTGCATGAGGCCGAAGCGCCGCCGTCCAGTTCATCGGCAGCGGTGATTTCCCGGATCAAGATCATGGCGCGACTGGATATCGCCGAGCGCCGCCTGCCTCAGGACGGGCGGATCATGCTGCGCATCCAGGGCAAGGAACTGGACCTGCGGGTATCCACCGTGCCCACCAGTTTTGGCGAGTCGGTGGTCATGCGTCTGCTGGATCGCCAGACCATCGACTTCGATTTCCCCAGCCTGGGTTTCGATGGCGAACGCCTGCAGCATTTCCTGGAAGTGCTGGAGCGACCGCACGGCATTCTGCTGGTGACCGGCCCGACCGGTTCCGGCAAGACCACCACTCTTTATACCGCCTTGTCACGCTTGAACACCGCCGAGCGCAAGATCATCACCGTCGAAGACCCGGTGGAATACCAGCTCGAAGGCATCAACCAGATCCAGGTCAAGCCCGCCATCGGCCTGGACTTTGCTGGCGCCTTGCGTTCCATCGTGCGTCAGGACCCGGATGTGATCATGATCGGTGAAATGCGTGACCTGGAAACCTGCCGGATCGCCATTCAGTCCTCGCTGACCGGCCACCTGGTGCTTTCGACCCTGCACACCAACAGCGCTGCGGCGAGTATCACCCGCTTGCTGGACATGGGTGTGGAAAGCTATCTGATTGCTTCGACGGTCAATGGCATTCTGGCCCAGCGGCTGGTACGTCGCCTGGACCCGGCGACCCGCGAAGCCTTCGATGCGCCGCCGGAACTGATCGCCGAGCATGGGCTGGAACGCTTTACCGACGAGCGCCCGATTCGTCTGTACCGGCCACGTGCCGATGCGCCGGGTGGCGGCTATCGCGGGCGCAGTGCGATCACTGAGTTGCTGGTCATGAATGAAGAACTGCGCAGCCTGCTGATGCGCCATGCCGATGCCGCGACTCTGGAAGAGGCCGCCCGTCGTGGTGGCTTGCGCACCTTGCATGAGGAAGGCTTGCGGCAGGCAGTGGCCGGCGTGACATCGCTGGAAGAAGTGTTGCGCGTGACCCGTGGTGAAAGCTCATGAGTCTGTTCAAGTTTCGCGCCCTGGATGCTTCCGGGGCTGTGCAGAACGGTGCGCTGGAAGCCCGGGATCAGGATGCTGCGGTCGCTGCCTTGCAAAAACGCGGGCTGATGGTCCTGCATATAGAAAGTGCCGGTCTGGTCGGTTTGCGTCGGGCGCTGGGCCGCGGTTTGCTGAGTGGCGCGGCGCTGGTCAGCTTTACCCAGCAACTGGCGACGTTGCTTGGCGCCGGCCAGCCTCTGGAACGATCTCTGGGAATTCTGCTCAAACAACCTGGCCAACCACAGACCAGAGCCTTGATCGAGCGGATTCGCGAACAGGTCAAGGCAGGTAAGCCGTTGTCCGTGGCCCTGGAAGAAGAGGGCAACCAGTTCTCGCCGCTGTATATCAGCATGGTGCGCGCCGGTGAGGCCGGTGGTGCGCTGGAAAGCACCCTGCGCCAGTTGAGCGATTATCTGGAACGCAGCCAGTTGCTGCGCGGCGAAGTCATCAATGCGCTGATCTATCCGGCGTTCCTGGTGGTCGGCGTACTGGGCTCGCTGGCGTTGCTGCTGGCTTATGTGGTGCCGCAGTTCGTGCCGATCTTCAAGGATCTGGGCGTGCCGATCCCGCTGATTACCGAGGTCATTCTCAACCTTGGCCAGTTTCTCGGCGATTACGGGCTGGCACTGTTCGCCGGGCTGATTGTTCTGGGCTGGGTAATGGCCGTGCGCCTTCGCGACCCGCAGCGCCGCGAACGGCGTGACCGCCGCCTGCTTGGCATACGGGTCATTGGCCCGTTGCTGCAACGGGTCGAGGCCGCACGCCTGACCCGCACCCTCGGCACGCTGTTGAGCAATGGCGTGGCCTTGTTGCAGGCGCTGGTGATTGCCCGCCAGGTCTGCACCAACCGGGCCTTGCAGGTGCAGGTCGAGCAGGCCGCCGAGTCGGTCAAGGGCGGCGGTACGCTGGCCAGTGCCTTTGGTGCGCAGCCGCTGTTACCCGATCTGGCCTTGCAGATGATCGAGGTTGGCGAACAGGCGGGCGAACTGGACAGCATGCTGCTCAAGGTCGCCGATGTGTTCGATGTCGAAGCCAAGCGTGGCATCGACCGCATGCTCGCTGCACTGGTGCCTGCACTGACCGTGGTCATGGCGGGAATGGTCGCGGTGATCATGCTGGCAATCATGCTGCCGCTGATGAGCCTGACCAGCAATATCTGAATTCATGAATGAGGAATCACCCCGATGAGTGTTAACCGTACGCGCTTCAAACCCGGACGCCGGCAGGGCGGTTTTACCCTGCTGGAAATGCTTGCCGTGATCGTCCTGCTGGGCATCGTGGCGACCATTGTCGTGCGCCAGGTGGGCGGTAACGTCGACAAGGGCAAGTACGGCGCGGGCAAGGCGCAACTGGCAAGCCTGGGCATGAAGGTCGAAAGCTATGCGCTGGACGTCGGTTCGCCGCCCAAGACCTTGCAGCAACTGGTGGAAAAGCCCGGCAACTCTTCAGGCTGGAATGGCCCTTACGCCAAGCCTTCGGACCTCAAGGATCCGTTCGGTCATGCTTTCGGCTACCGCTTCCCGGGCCAGCACGGCAGTTTCGATCTGATTTTCTATGGTCAGGACGGTGAGCCCGGTGGTGAAGGCTACAGCGCCGACCTGGGCAACTGGGAGTAAGTGCACCTATGAATTCTCCTGTCGCGAACCGTGGTTTCACCCTGATGGAAATGCTGGTGGTGCTGGTGTTGATGAGCATCGCCGTAGGTCTGGTGGGTTTCGGTTTGCAACAGGGCTTGAACGCGGCCAGCGAGCGGCGTGCAGTGGGTGACATGGTCGAGGCGCTGCGCGCCACCCGGGTACGCGCGATTGTCAGCGGGCAACCGGCGCGTACCGAGTTCGACTTGCGGGACATGAGCTTCAAGGCCCCCGGCAAGCGAGTCCAGCACTGGCCAGAGCGCCTGCACGTGACCATGCAAACGGCCGCCGATCTGGGCGCTTCGGTCGAGTTTTATCCCGATGGCGGCTCCAGTGGCGGTAACGTCACGCTGGTCAATGGTGATCGTCGCTGGCGGATCGACATCGGCTGGCTGACCGGCAGTGTTCAGGTGCGCACGCTCTGATGAAAACCTCGCAGTCGGGTTTCACGCTGCTGGAAATGCTCGCAGCCCTGACCGTCATGGCGCTGTGCAGCAGCGTGTTGCTGGTGGCTTTCGGGCAGAGCGCCCGGTCATTGCAGCAGGTGTCGCGCAGCGACCGGCTGAGCCATGCCGCACGTACGATCCTGGATCAGGAAAGCGCCGGGCCTCTGGAAAACAGCACTCGCCAGGGCGTACTGGGCGGAATCGACTGGACCCTGAATATTCGCCAGATACCGGGGAGCAATGAGCGCACGCGGCTGTTTCGCCTGGACCTGACGCTTCAGGAAAATCAGCGACGTGCCGAGTTCAGTACCCTGAAACTGCGCGGCACCGTGTCTGGAGCTGGATCGTGAGGTCCGTCCAGCGTGGTTTCACGCTGCTGGAAATCATGCTGGTGCTCAGCCTCATGGGGATATTGCTGGTGCTGATTGCCGGTGCATTGCTGGGCGCCAATCGCGCGGTGCTCAAGGCCGAGCGTTATACCGCCAGCCTGGATGAAGTGCGGGCGACCCAGGCATTCCTGCGCACTTCGATCGGTCAGGCACTGCCACTGGATACTTCCGACGATGACAGCGTCGGCAACGGTTTTTTCGAGGGTTCGGCCCATCAGTTGCAATTCGTCGCGACCCTACCTGGCGAACTGGGCGGCGGTATTCAGCGTCATACCCTGCAATTGAACGGGCCTGAAGGACAGCGTGACCTGCAAGTGGCGTTCGAGCAGATCAAGTCCGGCGCGGGCGGTACGACCGTGCAGGCGTGGGGTGAACCGCAGGTCCTGCTAAATAACGTGCAGTCGCTGACGTTCAGTTATCGCGGCTTCTCGCCCAAGGGCAAGCCGACCGGCTGGCTGGCTGAATGGCCATGGCCCAGCCGCCTGCCCGCTGCGGTGCGGATCGATATGCAGCTCAACGGGTCGGTGGCCTGGGTCAGTGAAGTGGTGGCCTTGCGTCTGGATCTGTCCGGCGGGGCAGGTGGCCAGTGACCGGATCCGACAGGCAACAGCGCGGCGTCGCGCTTTTGGTGGTGCTTTGGGTGCTGGCCTTGCTCAGCCTGTTGCTTGGCGGGCTGGCCGGCTGGGTGCAGCTTGAAAGCCGTCAGGCGCTGTGGCTGCGGCAGAATACCCAGGCTCTCCTGGCAGCCGAGGCGGGCATGAACATGGCGATCCAGGGGCTGCTCGATCCGTTGCAGCGCAAGTTGTGGGTGGCGGATGGGCGTGCGGTCATGTTGAAGTTCGATGATACGCAACTGCTGGTCAGTGTACGCAGTGAGCAGGGCAAGCTGGACCTTAATAGTGCGCCGGTTGCGGATATTTCCAGGGTCTTGCAGGCCTGTGGCGCGACGAAAAACCAGGCCGGTGTCATCGCGCAGTTTCTGGAAGCGCAACGTCATGCAGGACAGCCGCCTTTGCGGGTGATCGAAGAAGTGCGTCAGTTACCGGGCATGAACCAGGCGCTGTATGTCTGCCTGGTGCCGGAAGTCACATTATGGAGCGGGCTGGAACGGCCTGATCCGGCTTTTGCGACGGCATTGATACGTCGCAGTCTGAACCTGCCGAACCGCAGCGCAGTCGGGGCAGATCCCGGCGAGGTGCTGTTCATCGACACTCAGGCACAACGACCGGGCGGCGTGTCCGCCCAATTACAGACCACGGTTCTATTGAGTCCATCGGGGGGAGGCGCACAGCCGTATCGGGTGCTGCGTTGGCAAGAATGAATTCATTATCAGCACGTCTGGCACCGCTTTTTGCCTTGCGCGAGCGGGTTGCCCAGCATTGGCGTGGCAGTCTGGCCCAGCGTGGCTGGCAAGTATGGCTGGCGGAGCTCAAGGCTTGCCTGCCGGTTCGCGTGCGTCAATGGCTGGTCCACGAAACCGTCGAGCAAGTATATCCCTGGCCGCTGCAGTCGCCGTTGCCGGGGGCGATTGCCGAGGCACGCCGGATCCTGCTGCTGTCGCCGGACGATGTGCTGGTGCAAAGCCTGCAATTGCCAGCGGCGGCCGCCCGCAACCTGTCGACCGTGGTGGGCTACGAACTGGATCGCTTTACCCCGTTCGAGGCCGGGCAGCTGTATTTTGTCGCCCGCCAGGAAAGCCGCAGCGCCAGCTTCGTGCAGGTCACGCTGGTGGCGATTGTCCGTGAACGTCTGGACCGCATCCTCGCCGAGTGCGCGGCACAGGGGCTGAAGCCCGATGCCGTGGATGTCGGCAGCACCGCGCAACGCATGGGCATCGACCTGTTGCCGATGCCGTTGCGCGCGCATCAGGTGCGCTCCGGGCATCGGGTTCAGCGCTGGCTGTTATGGAGTTGCGGTGCCTTGTTGTTTGGCCTGATGTTGCTCTGGCTCAACGACCGGCAGCGGTTGCTGGAAGAAATGCAGGCTCAGGTGCAGGCGCAAAGGAGTCAGGTGGCGGAAATCCAGAAGCTACGCCAGCAATTGACCAACACCCTTGGCGCGGCCAATTACCTGCTGCGCCGCAAGGCAGCCCAGCCACCCTTGTCGGCGTTGCTCAGCGAACTGACCACCTGCCTGCCTTCCGACACCTGGATCGAGCATCTGGAAATCAGTGACAGTGCCGAAGTCGCCTTTTCCGGCCAGAGCGCCAAGGCCAGTGCCTTGATCGCCCGCGCCAAGAACTGCCACAGCCTGGATAACGCGCAGTTTCAGGGCGTCATCCAGCCCGATAGCAAAACCGGCAAGGACCAGTATTCCCTGCGTGCCCATCTGCATCAGGAGAACGCCGATGCGCCGTCCACTGACAAGCCGTGAACGGCGGGGCGCAGCCCTGATCGTCCTGGCGCTGGTGCTTTACCTGGCTTACTGGTTGTTGATCGACAGCTGGTTTGCCGGCCCTCTGCGCGAAATCAACGAGCAGACCGAACAACTGCGCGAGCAGCAACAGCGTTATGCCGGCTTGCTCCAGCAAGGCGATTCGCTGCGCCAGCAACTGGATCAGGCCCGCAACGATCCGGCCAGCAGTACCAGCCTGCTACCGGGTGAAGACCCGAGCGCCGTGGCCGCCGATCTGATGCAGCGCATCGCCGACCTGATCAACAACCACGCCACGACCGGTGGCGGCTGCAGCCTGACTCAGCGCATGCCGATCACCCCCGAGCAGGACAGCGCCGAGCCCTATCGGCAGGTCAAGGTCAGCCTGACGTTGAACTGCGCCATCGAACCGCTCACGGCCATCCTGCATGCCCTGGAGTATCAACGGCCGTTCCTGTTCGTCGATGAAATGAGCATGCGCCGCGATGCCAATGCTCCGGCCAGTGGTGGCGCGGGCAAGCTGGTGGTGCATCTGCTGGTGCGTGGTTACCTGCAACCGGCCGCGGCCGGGGAGGAGGCGCCATGATCCGTGCATTACGTCCTCTGGAATGGTCGCTGCTGGGGCTGGCAACACTGCTGGCGGGGTTGATTGCCCTGGTGCTCAGTGGCGTCGCCCATTCGCCGGACTGGCTGCCCGAGGAAGCTCCGCGCAATCCGGCCAATCAATCGGCAAAGGCCCGGCAGGCTCCCGAAGCGAGCCTGGAAAGTCTGTCCAATACCTGGAAAACCCCGTTGTTCAGCCCTGATCGCAGCCCGGATCGGGCCGTGCAGGTCGAGACTCAGGCTTCCAGTCTGTCGGGGCTGACCCTGACCGGCGTGATCCTTGATGGCTCGCTGCGTGTTGCCTTGCTCAAGCAGGCCAGTGGTTCGCCCTTGAAAGTCAGGCAGGGCGAGCGCATGGCCAATGGCTGGACCCTGGAGCGCATCGAGCCGATGCAAGCCGTATTCAGTCTCGATGGCCGCACCCAGGCCCTGCGCCTGCCCGCGCCGCGCCTGCCGCCGCCGTCGAATACACCACCGATTACTTTAACCAACGATTCAGCCCCGTGATGGGTACCTTTTCAGGAGTTCCTGCCATCGCTACCTTGCGCACACCCTTGCTTTGTCTGGCCACCGCCGTTGCTCTTGGCGGCTGCGCGTCTGCGCCCGACACTCTTGATCCCGACAACGGCATGCTGCAGGAAGCGCTGCAAGGCACGGGTTCCCAACGTCCACCGGTAGATCCGCGCAGTGAGCAGGTTCCTGTCGATACCCAGCCACAAACCTCGGCGATTTCCCCGCAACGACAGATCATCAAGGGCAATCAGCGTTTCATCCGCCAGCCTGCGGCGCCTGAGGCCAATCCTCAGGCCGAGACCGGCGATATCGTGTTCAACTTCACCAACCAGCCGATCCAGGCGGTGATCAACAGCATCATGGGTGACCTGCTGCATGAGAACTACAGCATTGCCCAGGGCGTGAAGGGCGATGTGAGTTTCTCCACTTCCAAACCGGTGAACAAGCAACAGGCCCTGTCGATTCTGGAAACCCTGCTGTCCTGGACCGACAACGCGATGATCCGCCAGGGGGATCGCTATGTGATTCTGCCATCCAGCCAGGCGGTGGCCGGCAAGCTGGTGCCGGAAATGCCGGTGGCGCAACCTTCGGCGGGCATGTCGGCGCGGCTCTTTCCGCTGCGCTATATCTCGGCCACGGAAATGCAGAAGCTGCTCAAGCCCTTCGCCCGGGAAAACGCTTTCCTGCTGGTCGACCCGGCGCGCAATGTACTGAGCATGGCCGGTACCCCCGATGAACTGGCCAACTATCAGGACACCATCGACACCTTCGATGTCGACTGGCTCAAGGGCATGTCGGTGGGTGTTTTCGGCCTGCAACGCGCTTCGGTCAGCGAACTGATGCCCGAGCTGCAACGGATCTTCGGTCCCAAGAGCGGCATGCCGCTGGCGGGCATGGTGCGCTTTTTGCCCATCGAAAGGACCAACTCGGTGGTGGCAATCTCATCCCAGCCCGAGTACCTCAGCGAAGTCGGGCAATGGATTCACACCATCGACGAAGGCGGCGGCAACGAGCCGCAGATGTACGTCTATGACGTGCGCAACATGAAAGCCACGGACCTGGCCAAATACCTGCGCCAGATCTACGGCACTGCGGCAATCAAGGATGACTCGCCGGCCAAGGTCGCGCCGGGACTGCGCACCACCACACTGTCCTCGCTCAACTCCAGTGGTGGCATGGGCTCGGGCATGAACGGCATGAACGGCAGCTCTGGCGGCATGGGAAACAGTGGCGGTTTCGGCAATAGCCGTGGCCTGAACAACAACATGAATAACCAGAATAGCGACGACAGCGAAGCCCAGGACGAGGATCAAGGCAGCGGTTCTACTGACAGTGCCCAAGGCGCGAATGCCAGCAAGAGCCTGGATGCCAGCACCCGGATCACTGCGCAGAAGAGCAGCAACCAGTTGCTGGTCCGCACGCGCCCGGCGCAATGGAAGGAAATCGAATCGGCAATCAAGCGCCTCGACAATCCGCCGCTGCAAGTGCAGATCGAAACCCGCATTCTGGAAGTCAAACTGACCGGCGATCTGGACATGGGTGTGCAGTGGTATCTGGGCCGCCTGGCTGGCAACTCCGCCAGCACCACGGTTGCCAATACCACCGGCAGCCAGGGTGCACTGGGTGCCGGTGGGGCAGGGCTGGGCGCGACGGACTCGTTGTTCTACTCGTTTGTCAGCAGCAACCTGCAGATCGCGTTGCGTGCCCTGGAAACCAATGGCCGCACGCAAGTGCTGTCGGCACCGTCGCTGGTGGTCATGAACAACCAGCAGGCGCAGATTCAGGTGGGCGACAACATCCCGATCAGCCAGACCACGGTCAATACCAACACGTCCGACACGACGCTGAGCAGTGTCGAATACGTGCAGACCGGTGTGATTCTGGACGTCGTGCCGCGTATCAATCCGGGTGGCCTGGTGTACATGGATATCCAGCAACAGGTCAGCGATGCCGACACTTCGGGCATTACCGATGACAATGGCAACCCGCGGATCTCCACCCGCTCCGTGGCGACCCAGGTGGCGGCGCAGAGCGGCCAGACGGTATTGTTGGGCGGCCTGATCAAGCAGGACAACGCCGAGACGGTCAGTTCGGTACCCTATCTGGGCCGCGTTCCCGGTCTGCGCTGGTTGTTTGGCGCGACCAGCAGATCCAAGGATCGCACCGAACTGATCGTCCTGATTACCCCTCGGGTCATTACCAGCAGCAGCCAGGCACGCCAGGTTACCGATGACTACCGCCAGCAGATGCAATTGCTCAAGCCGCAAGTCTCGAAAACCAGCATGCAGAATTAAGCGGTCAGGACTGGACCTGACATCCACTCATGGCGTTGCCTGTTTCCGGTGGCGCCTAACAGAGGTCATGGACATATGTTGAAATTTTTCGCCGCGTTATTGTTGGCCTTTTCCGGGCTGGTCCAGGCGCAGGACGGCCTGCAGACCGATCTGTCCCTCAAGTACCTGGCCCAGGCCAGCAGCGAAACCCCAGACAAGCCGCTGATCATTTTCATTCACGGCTATGGCAGCAACGAGGCTGACCTGTTCGATCTCAAGGATCACTTGCCGCGTGGTTACAACTACCTGTCGGTGCAGGCGCCTACCGAACTCAGGCCGGGCAGCTACAAGTGGTTTACCCGCAAGCCCGATGCCGTGGTCTACGATGGCGTGACCGAAGACCTGAAAAGCAGTGGCCAGTTGCTGACGAAGTTCATTAGCCAGGCGACCAAAAAATACCGCACCCAGCCTGGAAAAGTGTTCCTGGTCGGCTTCAGCCAGGGCGCGATGATGAGCTACGAAGTTGCTCTGCGCGATCCCGAACTGGTTGGCGGCTTTGCGGCGCTTAGCGGGCGGCTTCTGCCGGTGCTGGCATCGAGCCTCAAGCCGCAGGAACGCTTGAAAACCCTCAAGGTCTTTATCGGCCATGGCACCGAAGATCATCCGGTGATCTACGCCAGCGCGCCTGAGGCCGAAACCATCCTCAAGTCGCTGGGCATCAACCCGCAGTTCCATACCTATCAAGGCCTGGGGCATAGCATCAATGGTCAGGAGCTTGCCGACTTGAAACAGTGGCTGGAACAGGCGCTTGATTGAAATCGCACAGCCTGCTACTGCCGCGAATCCTTGAGAAATACCAGCAGCGCAAGCAGCGGCAGGGCAGTGCCCACGGCAATGATCCAAACCCAGCCGCCATGGTCGAACAGCACGCTGGCCACCGACGAACCAATGGCCCCGCCGATAAAGATGCTGGTCATGTACAGCGCATTGAGCCGGCTCCGACTGGCAGCATCCAGTGCATAAACGGCGCGCTGGCCCACCACCAGATTCATCTGCACGCAGAAATCCAGCACAACTCCCGTCACTGCAAGCCCGATAAGGTTGAACGAGCCCGGCAGCAGAGCTGGCAGAAAACACAGTGCCCCGAACAGCAGGGCACCTCGCGTGGCGACACGACTGTGGCCTGCATCGGCAAGACGCCCACTCAAGGGCGCCGCAATTGCACCAATCGCACCGATCAGTGCAAACAGGGCGATCTGGCTTTGCGACAAACCATGGTTACGCGCCAGTTCCAGCGGCACGGCGGTCCAGAACAGGCTGAAGGCGGCGAACATACAGGCCTGATACAACGCCCGCTGCCTGAGCACCGGCTGCTGGCGCAACAGCACCCACAACGAAGACAGCAACTGGCCATACGAAGCCCGATGGTCCGGCACACGTTTGGGAATGGTGGTTGCCAGCACAATACTGATCCCCGCCATCAACACCGCTGCCGAACCAAACATCGCACGCCAGCCAAAGTGATCGGCCACCACACTCGAAATCGGTCGGGCCAGGAGAATTCCCAACAGCAGCCCGCCCATGATCGAGCCGACTACCCGACCGCGTGATTCCTCGGGTGCCAGATGCGCCGCCAATGGAATCAGCATCTGTACCGAAACCGAACTGAACCCCACCAGCAAAGACACCACCAGAAACAGATTGGGCTGCTCGGCCAGCGCCGCACCCAAGAGACTGAGAATGGCGACCCCGGTGGTCAGCAGCATCAGCCGCCGGTTTTCCAGCAGATCACCCAGCGGCACCAGAAAGAACAATCCCAGCGCATAACCGACCTGCGTCAACGACACGATCAGACTGGCCATGGTGCTCGACAAGCCAATGTCCGGCGCGATCAGTTCAATGATCGGCTGGGCGTAATAGATGTTGGCGACGATAGCCCCGCAGCAGAACGCAAACAGCATCACCAGACCCCGGGTCATGGTGATCGCGCCGTGCCGGGCGTGGGTCGAGGTATTCATGGATTTTCTCGCTTGAACAATGGACCGGACAGCCGCTGGAAACGCGTCTGGCAGAGAGGTCGGGACTTGATGCCGAGCAGGCTAACGGCTTTGCCGGAGATTAGGTAGGCATGGCGGATTGATACAAGATATTTCTGAAAGCGATAGTTGAGGAGAATCGCTTCGGTACGAGGCTGAGTGAAGAAAAAGCCTTGCACTTGGGGAGCTATTTTTTTGAAAACGCTGCGCTTAAGCGGTTGTTTAAATCTATTTGATGGTTTTTGCCGGGCTTCATGAAAAAGCAGCCTGCTCGTACGTCTTCCTTCGGATGTGTCGATTTTGTATCGGTTCCCGTACAGGTTCTGTTTGGAAAGTCAAGCGCCTGTTTAAGCATGGAGCAATCATGCATATGTGGCTTTTGAAAATACTTTCTCCACGAAATGGATTTGCATGGGGTAGGTCGGCGTGATTTTTTACTGCTCGAAAGCCAGGCTGCAGGACACCTGCATCAACCGAATGCTGGCAATTTGACCACCGGTCCTTGACGACCATTTGTAACGAGACAATACTGTGCCCGAATTCATATATATGACTGGGCAATTACAACAATGAACAAGCTTTCAAGTGATGAGCGCCTGCCGCTTTATCAGCGATTGCGAGACTGTCTGGCTGAGCAGATCGCCAACAACCGCTGGCGTCCGGGGGAGGCGATTCCTACCGAGGCGGCGCTTTCTGCCGAGTATTGCCTCTCTACCGGCACGGTGCGCAAAGCCATCGATATGCTGGTCAATGACAACATTCTTGAGCGCCAGCAGGGACGTGGCACGTTCATTCGGCGTGCGCAGTTCCAGTCTTCGCTGTTCCGTTTCTTCCGCTTCCAGACCGAGTCCGGTGTTCGTCAGGTTCCGCAAAGCCGGATTCTGTCGGTCGAGCCGGTGACTGCACCTTCGGCGGTCAGCCATGCGCTGGGGCTTGTTCCTGATGCGCCGGTGATCCGCATGATCCGTCTGCGCTTGCTGGATGCCCAGCCGGTGCTGACCGAAGAGATCTGGTTGCCTCGGGTCCAGTTCCAGGCGCTGCTGGAGGTCGACCTGGATGCCCAGGGGCCTTTGCTTTACCCGATCTATGAAGACCTGTGCGGTCAGGTTGTCGCTTATGCCGAAGAAACCCTGACCGCCGAGTCGGTCAGCGACATCTATGCCCGCATGCTGCAGGTTCCGGTCGGCAGCCCGGTCGTGGTCATTGAGCGTCTGGCGCGCAATTACGCCGGCGAGCCTCTGGAATGGCGCCGTTCGCGCGGGCATGCCAGCCACTTTCGGTACAGCGTAGAAATTCGATAAGCCCTGATTCAAAACACTTACCTGCACGCTTCATAAGGATATAACGCATGTTCAGTTGGTATCGCGAAGTCACACCAAAGGAGCGCAAGACGTTCTGGGCCTGCTTCGGTGGGTGGTCGCTGGATGCACTGGAAGTACAGATGTTCGGGTTGGCCATCCCAGCCTTGATCGCCGTTTTTGCCTTGAGCAAGGCCGATGCGGGCATGATCAGTGCCGTGACCCTGGTGACTTCGGCGCTGGGCGGCTGGGTGGGAGGCACCTTGTCGGACCGTTATGGCCGGGTCCGCACCTTGCAGTTGATGATTCTGTGGTTCTCGTTTTTCACTTTCCTGTCGGCGTTCGTGACCGGCTTCAACCAGTTGCTGATCGTCAAGGCCATGCAAGGCTTCGGCATCGGTGGTGAGTGGGCGGCGGGTGCGGTGCTGATGGCCGAAACCATCCAGTCCAAATACCGCGGCAAAGTGATGGGCACCGTACAGAGCGCCTGGGCCGTGGGCTGGGGCCTGGCCGTATTGCTGTTTACCCTGATTTACTCGTTTGTGCCGCAGGACATTGCCTGGCGGGTGATGTTTGGCATCGGTCTGCTGCCTGCCTTGTTGATCATCTGGGTGCGCCGCAACGTCGAGGAACCGGACAGCTACCAGCGCATGCACAAGGAAAAGGCCCAGTCGGGTAACTTCTTCAAATCCATGGCCGGTATTTTCCGCCCTGAACTGCTGCGCGTGACCCTGCTGGGCGGCCTGCTGGGCCTCGGTGCCCATGGCGGTTACCACGCTGTGATGACCTGGCTGCCGACTTTCCTCAAGACCGAGCGCAATCTTTCGGTGCTGAGTTCCGGTGGTTACCTGGCAGTGATCATTTTCGCCTTCTGGTGTGGCTGTATCACCAGCGGCATGCTCATCGACAAGATCGGCCGGCGCAAGAACATCGTGCTGTTCGCCCTGTGCTGTGTAGTTACCGTGCAGTGCTATCTGATGCTGCCACTGAGCAACACCCAGATGCTGTTCCTCGGTTTCCCGCTGGGCTTCTTCGCGGCAGGCATTCCGGCCAGCCTCGGTTCTTTTTTCAATGAACTGTACCCGGCGGATGTGCGCGGAGCAGGGGTCGGGTTCTGCTACAACTTCGGCCGTGTGTTGTCGGCGGTTTTCCCGTTCCTGGTCGGTCACATGAGCGAGCACATGTCTCTGGGCATGGCGATCGGTATCGATGCCGGGATTGCCTACGGTGTGGCGATGGTTGCTGCACTTTGCCTGCCGGAAACCCGTGGCCGCAACCTGCAGGGCGCGTCGGCCACGGCAGATGATGGCGACAAGGGGGCCTCCGACAAGGGTGCGCCACAGCAGGCCTGACCAGCCGATTACCCGCGCGGTGCCACTGCACCGCGCTCACTTCATAGATGATTCCATGACTGACCCCTGTACTTCGCCGATTCTCGGTATCGATGCCCACGCCCATGTCTTCGGCAATGGTTTGAACCTGACTTCAAGTCGACGTTACACCCCCGATTACGAAGCCACCTTGCAAGCCTATCTGGCACATCTGCAGGAGCATGGCTTGAGTCATGGCGTGCTGGTGCAGCCCAGTTTTCTGGGCACTGACAACCAGTATCTGCTTGATGCCCTGTCCCATGCGCCGGAGCGTCTGCGCGGGGTTGCGGTGGTGGATAACACCGTCAGCCGCTCGGCGTTGCAGCGCATGGACGAGCAGGGCGTGGTCGGCATCCGGCTGAACCTGATCGGCAAGCCATTGCCGGACTTCAACGAGCCCGGCTGGCGGGAGCTGTTCAGGAACGTCTGGGCGCTGGGCTGGCATATTGAGCTGCATCGCCAGGTGGCCGATCTGCCGGGGTTGATCCGCGATCTGCTGCCGTTTGGCTGCAAGATCGTGGTCGATCATTTTGGACGGCCCGATGCCCGTGTGGGTGTCGACGATCCAGCGTTTCAGGCCTTGCTGGAACTGGGCCTGAGCGGGCAGATATGGATGAAGGTTTCTGCCATCTACCGCCTGGGCGGCAGCGATGAGCAGAACCTGGATTTCGCCAATGCGGCATTGCCCCTGCTGATCAAGGCTTTCGGTGCGCGGCGTTTGGTGTGGGGCAGCGACTGGCCGCATACCCAGCACGAGCACCACATCAGCTACGCCACAGTAGTCGAGCAATTCAGGAACCTCGACTGCCCGGCCCCGATCAAGCAGAGCATGCTGGTCGAGGCTGCACAGGCGCTGTTCGATTTCTCTACGGTCGAGCTTTGATTCGACCGTTCACCGATCAGCCTTTGGGAGCCTGGATCCTGTAGCAGGCCAGGTACAAGGCGGGCAGGAAGAACAGCGTCAACACGGTGGCTATCGCAATCCCGCCGATCATTGCATAGGCCATCGGTCCCCAGAACACTTCACGGGCAATCGGAATCATCCCCAGGCTGGCCGCGGCAGCGGTCAACAGAATAGGCCGGCAACGGTGTTCGGTGGCCTTGACCACTGCATTCCAGGCATCTTCTCCTGCGGCCATGAACTCATCGATCTGTGTCACCAGAATCACCGAGTTGCGGATGATGATGCCGATCAGCGCCAGCACGCCGAGAATGGCGACAAAGCCCAATGGATAGCCGGTCAGCAACAGGGCGGCAACCACGCCGATCAGCCCCAGCGGGACCACGCTGACCACCAGCAACAGTTTCTTCACGCTGTGCAACTGGATCATCAGGAAGCTGGCGACCAACAGCAGCATCAGCGGCACCACTTTAAGGATCGGTCCCTGCGAACGGGCGCTGGCTTCGACTGCACCACCGGTGGCCACCGAGTAGCGCACCGGCAGTTGATCGGTGAAGGCCTTGACCTGCGGTTGCAACTGTTTGACCAGCGCTGCCGGTTGCAGCGTGCCGATCACGTTGGCTTTCAGGGTAATGGTCGGCAACCGGTCGCGACGCCATACCAGCGGCTGTTCCTGTTCGTAGCTCAAGGTGGCAAATGCCATCAGCGGCACAGTAGCGCCATTGGGCGTCGGGATCTGCAGGCTGCTCAGGGTTTGCAGCGAACTGCGCTCCTGATCCTCGGCACGGCCGATCAGGTCGATCAGGTAAGTGTCATCCCGCACCTGCGTGATGCTGGTGCCGGTGACCAGACTGTTGAGGATCTGCGCGACGTCTTCGGACGACAGGCCGAACTGGCGGACCTTGTCCTGGGCGATATGGATCTTGAGCACCTTGCCCGGCTCGTTCCAGTCATAGATGACCTGGCCGATGTTGGGGTTGGCATCCAGAATGCCGGCCAGGGCCATGGCATTGCTGCGCACCTGTTCGATGTCCGGGCCGCTGACCCGGTATTGCACCGGCCAGCCCACCGGTGGCCCCATGTTCAGGAGCTGGACATAACCGCCGACGCCGACGAAGTCATCGCGAAAGCGCTGGCGCAGGCGTTCGATCAGCCGGTCGCGGCCTTCGCCGCCGCGGCTGACGATCACCAGTTGTCCGTAGAACGGATTATTCAATTGCTGGTCCAGCGGCAGGTAGAAGCGCACCGCGCCTTTGCCGACATAGGAACTCCAGCGCAGGATCTCCGGATCGTCCTTGAGCGTGGCCTCGAAACGGTCCATGGTCTGGCGCGTGCCTTCGATCGAGCCGTTCTGCGGCATGTAGATATCCACGAGGATTTCCGGGCGATCGGAGTCGGGGAAGAACTGGTTCTGCAGCAGTTTGCCGGCGAACAGCGAGCCGACGAAGACCACGGCGGTGACGCCGATCACCCACCAGCGATGTTTCAGGGCCTGCAACAGCACGCGCTGGAAGCCTCTCATCCAGGCGCTGTCATGGGCATGGCCCTTGGGCTTTTTCAGGATATAGATACCGATCAGCGGCGCGAACAGCACCGCAACCAGCCATGACAGCAGCAATGCGACGGCAATCACGGCAAACATGGTGAACACGTATTCACCCGCCGAACTGGAGTTCAGGCCAATCGGCACGAAGCCGGCGACGGTCACCAGCGTGCCGGTCAGCATCGGAAAGGCGGTCGAGGTATAGGCAAAGGTTGCGGCCTGTTGCAGGGAGTCGCCGCCCTCCAGTCGCGTGACCATCATCTCCACGGTGATCATCGCGTCATCCACCAGCAGGCCCAGCGCAATGATCAGCGCGCCCAGGGAAATGCGCTGCATGGTAATGCCGCTGTACTCCATGAAGACAAACACCAGCGCCAGCACCAGAGGAATCGAACAGGCGACCACCAGGCCGGCACGGATGCCCAGGCTGATGAAACTCACCACCAGCACGATCAGGATTGCCTCGAACAGCGCGCGGGTAAAACCGCCAATGGCCTTGTCGACCACATCGGCCTGGCTGGACACCAGATTCACATCGATACCCAGCGGCAGTTCGCTGGTCAGTTCGTCGATGCGCTGCTGCAACCGGGAGCCGAATTCCTGAATGTTGCCGCCTTGCTTCATGGCCACGGCCAGGCCGATGGCTGGCTGGCCGTTGAAGCGAAACAGCGAGGAGGGCGGGTCGGCATAACGGCGTTCGACCGTCGCCAGATCGCTCAGGCGAAAGAAGCGGTCGCCAAAGCGCAGGTTCACCGCCAGCAAGTCCTGCTCGTTGGTGAACTGGCCGGTAGTGCGCACAGCGATGCGTTCGGGACCGGCTTCCATGACGCCAGCCGGGGTGACCGAGTTCTGCGCCTGCAGGCTTTGCAGCACCTGGCGTTGATCGATGCCCAGCGCGGCCAGCTTGCGGATCGAGAAGTTCAGGTAGATGACTTCGCGTTGCGCGCCAAGCAGCTCGATCTTGCCCAGGTTCGGTACGCTGCGGATATCGGCCCGGACCTGCTCGACATAGTCACGCAACTGACGGAACGACAGGCCATCGGCGGTAAAGGCATAGATACTGCCGAAGACGTCGCCGAATTCGTCGTTGAACGCCGGGCCTTGAATGCCACTGGGCAGTTCGCCGCGCACGTCCATGATCTTCTTGCGCACCTGATACCAGGCGGCCGGGATATCCGCGCTGCGGGTTTCGCTCTTGAGAAACACGAAGATCGTCGATTCACCGGCCAGCGTGTAGCTTTTCACGTAGTCCAGTGCATCGATTTCTTCGAGCTTCTTTTCCAGGCGATCGGTGACCTGCTGCAAGGTGTCGGGCAGGGTCGCGCCCGGCCAGCGCGCCTGGATGACCATGGTCTTGATGGCGAAGGACGGATCTTCCTCTCGGCCCAGATTGAGGAATGACCAACTGCCCATCAGCAGTGAAACGAACATCATGTACCAGACCAGCGTGCGATGCTTGAGGCCCCAGGCAGAAAGATTGAAGCGCTCTCTCACAAACTGACCTCTCGTTCCACGCGGATTTTCTGTCCTGCTCTCAGGCTGTTCACACCGGCGATCACCACCTTGTCGCCGTCATTCAGTTCGCCGCTGACCCGCACCGACGAGCCATGGCGGATCAGCACCTGCACCGGACGCGGATTCAAGGTGGCGGTCTGTGGATCGATGACCCACACCTGCGCCTGGCCATTGAGTTCCTGCAAGGCGCTATCGGGCAGTTCGCGGAAGGAGGCCACGTTGCTGCTGATTTCGACGCTGACGGTCGAGCCCAGGCGGAAGCTGTCCGGAATCTGCTGCAGCGCCAGGCGCACGCGCCGGGTCCGGGTTGCGGCATCGATCTGTGGCGATAGCTGACGCACCTGAGCTGTGACCGAGACTTGCTCGTTCAACTGGGAAACCACCTTGATCTGCATGCCTTCAGCCAGGCTGGCCGCAAGCTCGACCGGCAGATCCACCACGGCTTCGCGGCTTTCCGGGCGCGCCAGGCTGACCACGGAATGACCGGTGACCATCACCTGACCGACTTCGGCATGCCAGCCGGTGACCACACCGTCGAACTCGGCCAGCAGGCGAGTGTAGGAAAGGTGGTCGCGGGCCTGTTCGGCTGCAATGCGCGCCTGATGCAGTAGCGCTTCCTGACTGCGCAGGTCGCTGCTCAGCCTGTCCAGATGCGCCCGCGAGCCCACGCCGCGCTCGAACAGTTGCTGATAGCGCAACTGCTCGTCACGGGTCTGTTGCCATGAAGCCTGGGCCTTGTTCAGCTCTGCCTGACGGGCGCGTAGCTGGTTCTGCTGGTCGCTGGGTTCAAGGGTGGCCAGCAGCTCACCCTTGCGCACCAGTTGGCCGGTTTCGGCATGTCGGGTGGCGATGCGTCCGGCGATGCGAAAACCCATGGCCACTTCGTATTGTGGCTGGATGCTGCCGGCGAAGCGTCCGTGCAGGTCATGGCGCTGATCGACGATTTCGGTGAACAGTACGGGCCGTTCGATGAATTCGCGCACCGGTTTGTCCCGGCAGCCCGACAGAAACATGAGCAGCACGCAGAACATCCACAGTTGTATGCAGGTCTTGATGGTCAGACTCATAGTGTGTTTTCCGATGACTCGGCGGAGTTCGAGGTGCTTTCGGCGACATCGACCTTTTGCCCGGGATAGAGGAACTGAGCACCTTTGGAAACCACCTTGTCGCCATCCGCAAGGCCGGAGCCGATGACCACCTGGCCTTGCTCGTAGCGCATGACCTGCACCCTGGCCAGCCTGACTTGCGACTTGTCGTCCAGCAGCCAGACCGCGGGCTGTCCGTGGCTGCGGCTCAAGACGGACCAGGGCAGGGTAAATGCCCGCTGCGAGTGGCTCAGGAGTTGCGCACTGACGACGGTTCCCAGTGCCAGGGTTGCGGCGCTTTCCGGCAGGGAAACCCGCACCCGCAGCGTGCCGCTCGATGCGGAAACGATGGGCGTGACTTCACGAATCGTGCCGTTGATCCTGATTTCGGGCAGGCCAAGCGTGCTGATCAGCACGGCAGCGCCGGGCTGGTCGGAACTCAGCAGAGATTCATAGGCGGCAAATACCGCTTCACGTTCGCCATCTTGAGCAAGGCTGAAAATCGGGGTGGCGGCCTGTACTACCTGGCCTTCTTCGGCATGGCGAGCGGTAATGACCCCGTCGGCTACCGCAACCAGTTCGGTATAACCGACCTGATCCCGGGCATTGGCCTGACGGGCCTTCAACGAAGCCAGGTCTCCGCGGGCACTCTCCAGAGCGGAGAGTGCCTGCTGGTATTCACTGAGATTGGTATAGCCTTTGGGCAGTAAGGTTTGCTGACGCTGATAGTTGTTTTGTGCAAGGCGCAACCGTGATTCCCGGGCTGCCACTTCGGCATTTGCCGACTCCAGGTCGGTCTTTTGTTCACGCGGGTCCAGTCTGGCAAGTACCTGATTGGCCCGCACCCGATCCCCCACATCCACGAACCGCTCTACAAGCTTGCCCGACACGCGAAAGGACTGATCAGTCACCTTGCGCGCCTGGATGTCGCCTGTCAGTACCACACTGTTGGTGACATCACTCGATGTCACTTGCTGGACGGCCACTCGAACCCGGGCTTTTTCCGCAGGTTTCCCGGCAGAACAAGCGCTGATCGAGAGCGCCAGAACACAGTGAAGTCCTATAGCCAGCCAGGGCTGGCTCAAAGACGGTCTGTGATGTGAAGGTCGGATTTTTCCGGTAACACGGCAAAACGAACGTAAAAGAGTTTCACGAGAAATAGTCATCAACAAAACAGCCACTGCCTGTGGAATAAGCCAACACCGGTGAATCAGCGTTTCACGGGTGTTTCAGGCAATTGCCGTTGCGTCTGGCCAGACGTGCTGGCTGCTGGTTTCCTCGGTGCCGAAAAATTCCAGCACGTTCTTTTGCGATGCACGCCAGGCTGCCTTGCTCTCCAGATCCAGGAAGTGGCCGGTATCGGCAACGACCTTGAAGCTGCTGTGGGCAATGTAATTGGAAAAGCTGCGGGCATCTTCGACCGTGGTGTATTCATCCTTGTCGCCATTGATGAACATCACCGGAATCTTGATCGAGGAAAAACGCTCCACATAATTACTGGCGCTGAGTTTGCGGATCTGGCTGATGTGGAAGTCGATCTGCCCGTATTCATGCTCGGCAAGACTGATCAGGTGCTTGTAGTTGTACAGCTTGAACAGGCGCGGCAGATATTTGCCGACCGTATCATTGAGCAGGGAGCCGATTTTGCGTTTTTCGCGGGCGGCGAGGTAGATCTGCGCCTTGTCGATGTAGTCGAGCATCGGCTCGTTCAGCACCGGAGAGAAAGAGGAGATGATTGCCTTTTCCACCGTAGGTGGCGATTCGGCAAGCGCCAGTAGCGCCGAGACGCCGCCCCAGGAAACCGAAAGCAGGTAATTGACCTGGAAGCGATCGATCAATTGCAGCAGGATCTGGACCTCGTCTTCCTTGGTCACGATCAGGTCATCGCGGTTGTGATCGCGGGACTGCCCGGCGAAAGGCAGATCGAACAGCACAAGGTTGTAGTGCGGTTGCAGATACTTGACCGTCTGGCCAAAGGAACCGGTAGTCGACAGTGCTCCGTTGATCAGCAGAACGGTTTTTGCAGCACTGCTTTTCCAATAGGTTTCGGTGTAAAGCTTGAACTCTCCAACACTGATAATCTTTGATTGCGCGCCCATAATGAAAAGCCTCCCAGGCTAAGTCGATCCTACTAAGTTGATACGGTTTTCTCTGCTTTAGCGGCCATGCCAAAGCCTCGCCTGGTTAGTGGCGAAATCCATTGAGGTTTTTATTGTTATGCGGTGCGGTTAAGAACGTGAATCGCGGTGACTATTGATAACGCACAGCGTACGGGACCGACAAGGGGCTGACGCCATAAAAATGTCGACGTGGCGAGGTCCCCGCTTTCAGGGACGAAAGGACAGGGTGATAGCAAAGAGATATTATTCGGTGAAAAGCAGCTTATCGAGCAGGAAAAACTCACCTATTGAGTGGAACTTGTGAGTGCTGAATCGGTCCAACAGCGTCTTGTTTTGAAACTTATTGTTACAAATTAGCGCTTGCCAGCGTGTGTCAGTTTTATAGCGAAGTAACTTTTTCCGCAGATTAGCGATTTTATCTTCGTCAAAATGCAGGCACGGAACTGTCTGCAATGGGCATTGCGCCCTGTGTCATAGCAGAGTTTTCATCTGTTGGCATTCCAATACCAGGCTGGCACCTCCGTACGGGCTGGTGCCGATATGCAGAGTGAAGCCATGCAGGTTGACGATGGCTGCAACTACCGACAAACCAAGGCCGAAACCACTCTGCTGATTACCGTCCTCGCACCGATAGAAACGCTGGAATACGGCTTCGCGTTCGGTTGGCGGGATACCGGGGCCGGAGTCCTGAACGGCGATACAAGGGCTGCTGCCATCGCCTTCGCTGTAGGCGCTGATCAGCACGGTACCACCGGCAGGTGTAAATTTGATTGCATTGCTCAACAGGTTGGCCAGTGCTTCAAACAGCAAGGCCCGATCGCCGACCAGTGTCGGCAACGGTTCATTGAGTTGCAGGATCAACAGAACCTGATCTTCTTCGGCAAGTGGCAGGTAAAAGTCGTGAAGTTCCTGCAAGAGCGGGCGCAGGTCCAGTTCAACGAATGCCGAGCGTCGTTGATGGTCCTCGATTTCCGAAATACGCAAAAGTCCGCGAAAGCGCGCCATCAGCGTGTCGGCTTCGGCGATTACTTGCGTCATCTGGGCGGCTTGTGGCGAGTCGTCTGCCGATTGCTGCTGGATACGATAAAGCTGGGCGCGCAAGCGGGTCAGTGGAGTGCGCAGGTCGTGGGCGATGTTGTCGCAGACCCCCTTGACCTCGTTCATCAGTTTTTCGATACGGTCGAGCATGGCATTGACGATCACCGCCAGCATGTCCAGCTCGTCGGGGCGGCTGGACACCGGCAGGCGGCCTGACATGTCGCCGGCAATGATCGACTCGGCGCTGGCCTGAATGGCGCGAATCCGGCGCAACGGCCGACGACGCAGCAAGTGCCAGCCGGCCACGACCGGGACGATGGTCAGGGAAATGCCCCACAGCAGGGCCTTGAGAATCAGGGTCGAGACAGCGAACAGCGAGCCGTTGTCACGCACCAGTACCAGCCAGCGATCATCCGGAGTCCTGGTGGCGATGGCATCGCAACTGTCGCTGGGCAGTTCCGGGTCGTTGGAGTCGATGCAATTGCTCAACTGATGGATATGACCATCGAGCGGCAGGCTGGAAGGGATTTGCCGGATCGGTCCGGCCAGCGGTTGCAGATTGGCATCGAACAGGCCGTAGGCATCCACGGAACGCATGTCGAACGTCATGCTGGTGGCCAGCGCATCCACCAGTGCATTGCCCTCGAAGCGGGAAAACAGTTGCTGGCGCTGCATCAGCGAATGCCGGGCGAGATTGCCCAGATAGGAAGTGACTTCCCAGTACAACACGCCCAGCAGAATGCCGCTCCAGGCTACGAACAGAAAACTGTACAGCGCCAGCAGGCGGCTGCTTGAGGAGTGCCAGCCCTTAGACGGGTTCGGCAATGACATAGCCCGAGCCCCGCACAGTCTGGATCAGCGGCGCGTTGCCGGGCGGGTCGATCTTCTTGCGCAGGCGGCCGATGTGCACATCGATCAGGTTGGTGCCCGGATCGAAGTGATAGCCCCAGACTTCCTGGAAAATCATCATTCGAGTGATGATCTGTCCGCTGTTGCGCATGAGGAATTCCAGCAGCTTGTACTCGGTGGGCAGCAGGGCCAGTGGTTTTCCGCCGCGACAGGCTTCCCGGCTGATCAGGTTCAATTCCAGGTCGGCAACCTGCAGCACGGTCTTGGCCGCGCTTACCGGGTTGCTGCGACGCAGCAGGACTTCGACCCGTGCGGCCATTTCATCGGAAGCGAAGGGTTTTGGCAGGTAGTCGTCGCCGCCGGCGCGCAGGCCGCGGACCCGTTCGTCGACGTCCGACAGGGCGCTGATCATCAGGATCGGGGTGGCGATTCCCTGGGCGCGCAGGTTGGTGACGATACTCAGGCCATCCATTTCCGGCAGCATGCGATCCAGGGTAATGAGGTCATAATCGCCGCTCGCCGCCCGGGCGAATCCGTCACGACCGTTGTCGACCCAGTCCACTTCAAGGCCATGGCTGCTGAGTTCCGCAACGATTTCCCTTGCGGTGACAGCATCGTCTTCGATTGCCAGGATTCTGGTCATGATCTTTGCCTGAATGAATACGGGAAAACACTAGCTTGCCTATTAATGCCCGGCTGTTTCCTGAATAAAAGTTTAAGAAACATTCAGGGTGGATCTGTGCCTGCTGCCGTACACCTTTACAGGCTAGGCACTTTCAGTGCGTTCCTGGTTCTTTTTGGCAAGGGCCTCGGCCTGGCGTTGCTTGCGATCACGCTCCCACTTGGCGGTCGTGTCCTTTTCACTGCGGATCTGCGCGTGGCTGAGCAGCCCGAAGATGAAACTGCCGCCGATGATATTGCCGGCCAGCGTTGGCCCGGCGAAGACCAGCCAGAAATCCTTCCAGCCCAGTTCACCGGCAAACACCAGATAGGACACTTCGGCAGAACCGACAACGATATGGGTAAAGTCACCCAATGCCATCAGGTAAGTGATCATCACAATGATGGCTATCTTAGCGCTCTCCATGGAGGCGATCATCCAGACCATGGTCGCAATCATCCAGCCGGACACGATGCCCTTGGAAAACATCTGGTTGAGGTCGTTTTCCATGACCTTGCGCCCGATCTCGAGAAACGCCTGGTCGGTCTTGCCATCGAAAATCGGCAGGTTGAGCATCACGTAGGCGACCAGCAGGGTGCCGGCCAGATTGCCGACCAGCACGATGGTCCAGAGCCGCAACAGCCTGCCGATGTTGGTCAGGGTCAGTTTGCTCATGACCGGTAATACGGCGGTCAGGGTGTTTTCGGTAAAGAGTTGCTGGCGAGCCAGGATCACAGCCAGGAAGCCTGCCGAGTAACCAAAGCTGGCGATGACATGACTGGCGTCGACATCCGCCAATCGCGATCTGAATAGCCCCATGGCCATCAGCGACAGCCCCATGGTCAGGCCGGCAGCCAGTGCCGACCACCACAAGGCAGCGGCGCTGCGCTCCAGCTCATGGTCGCCCTGGATACGAATGGTTTCATGCAGGACCGCCGCACGGGGCGGCTGGTTTTCGTCGATTTCGCGTTCTTCTTCGGCTGACAGGCCGGGAGTCTTGCCGTCTGGGGTCTGATCCATGGAACTGAACTTCCTGAGCGTGGGGGCTGCAGGTTCAGACACGGGCCGACGGACGTCGTTCGCCTGCCCGGGCGCGAGAATTCATGGCGCGATCAGGTCTGTGCTCTGCACTCGTTCAACTCCGCAGGCGAGCATGCCTTGCCAGGCATTTTCCAGTGAGCCATGCATATCGATGGCGCGGCAGGCGTCTTCGATCACGTAAGTGTTGAAGCCTGCCCGACGAGCGTCCTGGGCCGACCAGGCAACGCAGAAATCCAGCGCCAGGCCGACCACGAACAACGTGTCGATGTCGCGCTCCTTCAAATAGCTGGCCAGCCCGGTTGGCGTAGTGCGGTCCGCTTCCAGAAATGCCGAATAGCTATCGATGTGCGTGTTGCAGCCCTTGCGCAGGATCAGTTGCGCATGCGGCAGCTCCAGCTCGGCATGCAATTGCGCGCCGTGGCTGCCTTGTATGCAGTGATCCGGCCACAGCGTCTGCGCGCCGTAGGGCAGGGTGATGCTCTCGAAGGGCGTGCGTCCCGGATGGCTGGAGGCGAAGGATATATGCCCGGCCGGATGCCAGTCCTGAGTGACGATCACTCTGGGGAAACGTGCGCCCAGGCGGTTGATCAGGGGCAGCAATGCATCGCCGTCGGCGACTGCCAGTTGGCCGCCGGGCATGAAGTCATATTGCATGTCGATGACCAGCAAGGCGCAGTTGGGGGCGGCGGGCTTGTTGGAGAGAGGCATGGGGTGGCTCCTGAACCAGATGAGTCGTGCAGGCCCCCAGTTTGCCTGCTTATCGAGGTATTTGCGAAAGGTGTGAGCCTGTCCATTTTTATTTGTTGGCAATTTGTATCAAGTACTAATGAGAATCTGTACTATTCGCGCCAAAAAACCTGCCAGGTCCAATGAAGGCCTGGTATTTCATCAGGGGATATCCACGTTGATGCGTCGCACTCTGCTTTCTCTTTGTGTCATTCAAGCCATCACCCAGGCAGCCTGGGCTGATCAGGTTACTGCCGATAAATCGTCGATCGAACTCCAGAACATCGACATCCAGGGAACTGCCGACACCGAGCAGGCGACGGGGCCGGTTCAGGGCTATCGTGCGACCCGTTCGGCCAGTGCCACCCGTACCGATACGCCTCTGCATGAAACCCCGCAGTCGATCAGTGTCGTCACCCGCGAAGCCGTGGAAGACATCGGCGCTATCCGCCTGCAGGATGCACTCGACTACGCCGGTGGCGTGGGCCGGGCCAACAACTTCGGCGCGCAGGGCCTGACCACTTTTACGGTGCGTGGCTTCACCACCGGCGAGTTCTACCGCAACGGCTTCCCGATCAACCGTGGCTATCCGAGCATGCCCGATGCCAACACCATCGAGCGTCTTGAAGTCCTGCGCGGTCCGGCCACCACTCTGTACGGCCGTGGCGATCCCGGCGGTACCTTCAACGTGGTGTCCAAGCAGCCGCTGGCCGAAAGAACCGTCACCCTGGGCAGCCAGTTCAACGATCAGGGCATGAAGCGCGGGACCCTGGATGCTTCCGGTCCGCTGGATGACGAAGGTCGTTTTGCCTATCGCCTGAACGTCGTGGGCGAGGGTGGCGATACCTTCCGTGATCACGTCGAAACCGAGCGTTACGGCGTGGCTCCGGTCTTGAGCTGGCAGGTCAACGACGCGACCCGCATCATTTTCGAGGGCGACTTCATGCGTAACAACGCGCCCCTCGACCGTGGCCTGACCCGCTACACCACCCAGACCCGCACGGCTTCACGCGATTCGTTCTTTGGCGAGAAGGATGCAGGCAAGCTGCATACCGACACCAGCATGGCGCAGGTGCGTTTCGAGCATGACCTCAACGACAGCTGGAAGCTGGGCGGCGGCTTCCAGCTGCTTGATGGCACCATGCAGGGCGATGCGGTCGAGGCCAACGGCATGAATCCCGACGGTCGCACACTGGCGCGTAACTACAACTACCGCAAGCTGGAGTGGACCGACCGCGACTGGCAGCTCAACGTGACCGGTAACTTTACCGCCGGTGGTTTCGAGCACACCTTGCTGGCGGGTGTGGAGTATGAGGATTACGACTACAAGTCGATCATTCAGCGCTCCGCGAGTGGTTCAAACGTCTACACCATCGATATCTTCGATCCGGTCTATGGCCAAGCGCGTCCGGCGCTGACCCGCACCACGACCCATGACAAGGAAAACCTCAAGACTTACGCAGCATTCCTGCAGGATCAGGTGGCTCTGACCGAACGCCTGAAATTGCTGGCCGGTGTCCGTTTCGAGCGTTTTGAGCACGACTACGATTCCTATCTTTCCACCAGCGAAGACTTCACCAAGAGCGACAACGCAGTCACTCCACGCCTGGGTATGATCTATGACCTGACCGATACGGTCGCGGTTTATGCCAATACGGCGCGCTCCTTCAAACCGAACACCGGTGCCAGCCGCCTGGGCGGTGGTTTCAAGGCTGAAGAGGGCAAGTCCTATGAAGTCGGCGTGAAGTGGCAGGCGCTTGAGCGTCAGTTGAGCGTCGATGCTGCGGTCTATCAGATCGACAAGAAAAACGTCCTGACCAGCGATCCGGTCGACCCTACATTCAGTGTGGCGGCCGGTGAAGTGCGTAGCCGTGGCTTCGACCTGAACGTGGTCGGTAACCTGACTCCCGAGTGGCGCCTGATGGGTAACTATGCCTATGTGGATGCCGAGGTCACCAAGGACAACTCACTGAATAAAGGTACCCGCCTGGCGAATATCCCGGAGCAGAGCTTCAGCCTGTTGAACGTCTACGAGTTCCAGAGTGGCACCCTGAACGGTCTGGGCGTCGGCGCGGGTGGTCGTTATGTGGCGCAGCGTGAAGGACGAACTGTCAACGAGTCGTTCGACATGGGCAGCTACACGGTTTTCGACCTGCTGTCCTACTACAAGGTCAACCAGCACTTGAAGCTCAACCTCGATGTTAAAAACCTCTTCGACAAGGAGTTTGAAGAGGGCGCGTGGGGTAATGCCTTTGCTTACCCAGGCGCGCCTCGCACCGTACAGGTCGGTTTCTCCTACACCTTGTAAGGCGTGAAGTCTTCGCGAGCCCGCTCGCGAAGACGCGTTTTCCCATCAGGCAAACACTCGAATTGGCGCGCCCGCATGCCAGGCCTGGATATCTTCAATCATCTGGCTGAAGAAGGTCCGGTAGTTGTTCTCGGTGACATAACCGATATGCGGGGTCGCCAATACGTTTTTCAGGGTGCGGAACGGATGTTCGGCCGGCAGCGGTTCGGCATCGAAGACATCCAGTCCTGCACCGGCAATCCTGTGTTGCTGCAGGGCTGCAATCAATGCCGCTTCATCGATGATCGGCCCACGTGACGAATTGATGATGTAGGCACTCGGTTTCATCCAGCCCAAGGCCTCTGCATCCACCAATCCCCGGCTTCGGTCGCTGAGCACCAGATGGACCGACAACACGTCGGCCTGCTCGAACAGCTCCTGTTTGCTGACATAAATGACGCCCGCTTCGGCGGCGGCTTCGGCTGTCAGGTTCTGGCTCCAGGCAATGACCTTCATGCCGAACGCCTGGCCATAACGGGCAATCCACTTGCCAATGCTGCCCAGTCCCAGAATCCCCAGCGTCTTGCCATGCAGATCACTGCCCAGGCCGATCTGCCAGTTGCCGTCGCGCAGTGAGTTGGCTTCCGCGACCAGATTGCGGGTCACGCCCATGATCAGCGCCCAGGTCAATTCCGGCGCTGCATGTTTGTAGCTCTCGGTGCCGCAGACCTCGATTCCCAGCCGTCGGGCGGCCTTTATATCAATTGCCGCGTTGCGCATGCCGCCGGTCACCAGCAACTTGAGGCGTGGCAACTGGCTGAGCAGTGCTTTATCGAACAGCGTGCGCTCACGCATCACGCAAATGACCTCGAAGCCTTGCAGGCGCTGCACCATGGTCGCGGTGTCGGCAGGGAAGTCATGCAGGAAGCTGACTTCGCCGACCGGGGCCAGCACCGACCAATCGACAACGTCACGCGCAACGTCTTGCCAGTCATCGAGCACTGCAATGCTTGTTTGAGTCATTCGAGAGCTTCCGGGTGATGAAAGGTTGAGCCGTCAGCCAAACAGGCTGGCAGCGATATTGATGGAAAAGCCGAGAATCGAGGTATTGAAGACAAAGCCGATCAGGCTCTGGGCCAGTACGATCCTGCGCATGCCCCGGCTGGCCACGCCCACATCCGAGGTTTGTACGGCAACGCTCAGGGTGAAAGAAAAATACAGGAAGTCCCAGTAATCTGGCCTGGTTTGCGCATCGGCAAAGCGCAGTGCGGGTTCCTTGCCTTTCCAGGTGTAGAACAGGCGGGCGTAATGCAGGCTGAATACCACTCCGGTCATCAGCCACGAGCCTGCGATGGTCAGGCCGGTAAAGGCGTAATGCAGCAGGCGCTGATCGTTGCTCATGTCCTTGCTGCCGGCCAGTTCGAGAAAGATGGCGGCCAGGCTGGCAAGGGCGGCAATGCAGACGGTCAGCAGGACCACGCCGGCATTTTCGTCTTCGATTTCGGCGATTCTTTTGACGTCCTCAGCATTGCTGCGCAGGGTACGGGTGAGGATCAGAATCAGGTAGAACCACACACCAAGATTCCAGCCGATCAGGCATTTGCTGGTAAAGGTGGCGTCCGGGGAGATAAAGGCAGTAGCAATGCCGCCTGTCAGGCCCAGTAATGTGGCCAGACTCAGGCGCGGATGAGTGCGAGCGATATGGAGCATGGCGGCCAGTCGCGACAAATGTTGCACACACCTTAGCACGACAGGATCGGAGCAAAAAAAACGGCGCGTAAGGGGGTTACGCGCCGGTTGCCAGGGGGGAGTGGCAAGTCTGTCGAAAGTGGCCGGGATCAACGCACCAGGCAAGGCTGCTTGTTGTTGAATTCCCAGTTCGGAATCAGGAACTGCATGGCCGCCGCATCGTTGCGTGCGCCCAGGCCCATGCCTTTGTACAGCTCGTGGGCCTTGTTGAGTTGGTCCATGTCCAGTTCGATGCCCAAGCCCGGTTTTTTCGGAACCTGCACGTGACCGCCGATGATCTGCAGCGGTGCCCTGGTCAGGCGCTGGCCGTCCTGCCAGATCCAGTGAGTGTCGATGGCGGTGATATCGCCCGGTGCCGCAGCGGCGACATGGGTGAACATCGCCAGGGAAATATCGAAATGGTTGTTGGAGTGCGAGCCCCAGGTCAGGCCCCATTCATTGCACATCTGCGCGACCCGTACCGAGCCCTGCATGGTCCAGAAATGCGGGTCGGCCAGTGGGATGTCGACCGATTGCAGCTGGATCGCATGACCCATTTCACGCCAGTCGGTGGCGATCATGTTGGTGGCGGTCTTCAGTCCCGTGGCGCGGCGGAACTCGGCCATGACTTCGCGACCGGAGAAACCGTTTTCCGCACCGCACGGATCTTCTGCATAGGCCAGCACATGATGCTGGTCGCGGCACAGGCGGATCGCCTCCTTCAATGACCAGGCGCCGTTCGGGTCCAGAGTGATGCGTGCGTCCGGGAAGCGTTCGGCCAGAGCGGTCACCGCTTCGATTTCTTCATCGCCGCGCAGCACGCCGCCCTTGAGTTTGAAGTCCTGGAAGCCATAGCGGCTGTGCGCGGCTTCGGCCAGGCGGACCACCGCTTCTGGAGTCAAGGCCTTCTCATGGCGAACCCGGAACCAGTCGTTATCGGCGTCCGGCTCGCTGCGATAGGGCAGGTCGGTCTTGTGTTGATCGCCGACATAAAACAGGTAGCCGAGCATTTCCACCTGATCGCGCTGCTGGCCTTCGCCGAGCAGGGCGGCCACCGGCACTTCCAGGTGCTGGCCGAGCAGGTCGAGCAGGGCGGCTTCCAGTGCGGTCACGGCGTGGATGGTGATGCGCAGGTCGAACGTCTGCTGGCCGCGGCCACCCGAGTCGCGTTCGGCGAAGGCCTGGCGTACATCGTTGAGGATCTTCTGATAAGTGCCGATGCTGCTGCCGACCACCAGTGAGCGGGCATCTTCCAGGGTCTGGCGAATGCGCTCGCCGCCGGGTACTTCGCCAACGCCGGTGTTACCGGCACTGTCCTTGAGAATCACGATATTGCGGGTGAAGTACGGACCATGCGCGCCGCTGAGGTTGAGCAGCATGTCATCGTGACCGGCCACGGGTACGACTTGCAGGCTGGTGATGACAGGCGTCTTGTGTGCAATCTGAGTAGTCATGAGGCAATCCTGTAAAAATGCTCGGGCGGACGAGTGATCAATGGGGCGCCGAGGTCTGCACGGCGGCAACCGGTGTCGCGCCGGGCTTGGGTGTATTGCGGGCGGCGAAGACGATGATCGCGGCAATGATCGAGGTCGCGGTCAGGCCATAGAGCCCGCCCTGAATCGAACCGGTGTTCTGTTCGAGAATGCCGAAGGTGGTCGGTGCCACGAAGCCGCCGAGGTTGCCCACCGAGTTGATCAGGGCGATTACCGCTGCGGCGATCCGGGCATCCAGATACGCTTGCGGGATTGGCCAGAACAGTGACGATGCCGACTTGAAGCCCAGTGCTGCGAAGCAGATGGCGACAAAGGCGAAGATCGGGCTGCCGGTGGTCGACAGGAACATGCCGGCTGCGGCGATCAGCAGGGCAATGGCGACCCAGGCTTGCTGGTTTTTCCATTTCCCCGACAGCGAAGCAAAGGCGTACATGCCGATGATCGACAACAACCATGGGATCGAGTTGAACAGGCCGACCTGGATATCGTTCAGGTCACCCATTTTCTTGATGATGCTGGGCAGCCAGAAGGTTGCTGCGTAGATGGTCAACTGGATGAAGAAGTAGATCAGGCAGAACAGAATGATCTGGCTGTCCTTGAGCAGCTTGCCCAGCGACGGTTTGATCGGGCTTGCCGCTTCACGGGCCAGTTGCTCGTCGTCGATGGCCTTGACCAGAGCATCTTGCTCGGCGCGGGTCAGCCACTTCGCATCGTGCGGCTTGGAATCCAGCCAGAACCAGACAAAGAAGCACAGGCCTACCGAGAACATACCCTCGATGAAGTACATCCACTGCCAGCCTTTCATGCCCAGGCCGTTGATCTGCAGCAGCAGACCCGACAGCGGACCGGCAATCAGCGAGGCAATGGCCGAGCCGCTGAGGAAGATGGCAATCGCCTTGCCTCGCTCCACGCCTGGCAACCAGCGGGTGAAGTAGTAGATCACGCCTGGAAAGAAGCCGGCTTCGGCCACGCCGAGCAGGAAGCGCAGGATGTAGAAGTGGGTTTCGTTCTGGATGAAGGCCATGCACGAAGCAACGATGCCCCAGGTGAACATGATGCGGGTCAGCCAGATACGTGCGCCGACCTTTTGCAGCAAGAGGTTGGAAGGCACCTCGAACAACGCATAACCGATGAAGAACAGGCCGGCGCCCAGGCCATAGGCCGCAGCACCGATGCCCAGATCATGCTCCATGTGCGAGCGCACGAAGCCGATGTTCACCCGGTCGATGTAGTTGACGATAAACATGATGACGAAAAGCGGCAGGACGTGGCGTTTGACCTTGGATATGGCCGAACTCAGGGTCGGATCGAGGCCGCCCGCCATCCCGGGATTGGATGTGTTCACTGTTGAATCTCCCACTCGTTGTTTTTATGCGGGTATTTGCAAGATGTGTCCCTTGCATTGTCGGTCATCATACAAGTAAAAGTGCGTTGCGCAAGTCCCTTCGTCGCTGGATATGCAGCGTTTTTTTGTTTTTACAGAGGGTGTATTTGTGCTGAATGACATTGTATCTGGCAGGCTGATTATGGCTTTTAAGCCTTTATTTGTTGGGTTTAGTGGGTTTTTACCGAAGGTTTTGCTTCGAGGCAGGCGAAGATGGACTTGCCTGAGAGTGCAGTAAAAAATATTGAGTGACTGAAGATGCCATATTTGGCTTTTATGATAACTTGTCTGACAAGTTAAACAAGTCCGGATGCCATATCGAATGGGCGTGCCGGGCGCTTTGCGGTGTTATGATCCGGCCCATCGCAAGGCTTGGCTTCACTGTTTCAGACAAGTGAAAAGGCCAGGCCCCGGTGTTTACAACGTCTGTTCAGGACCTGAGCATCATGCAAGAACCCAGCATCGCGCCGTCAAAACGTCGTCAACACAGCCTGGCTACCGACCTGGTCACCGAGCTCAGCCAGCGGATTCTGCTGGGCAAGATTGCCCCCGGACAAAAGCTGCCCTCGGAAAACGAGATCGTCCGCGAGCATGGCGTCAGCCGCACTGTGGTGCGCGAGGCGATTTCCAAGTTGCAGGCCTCAGGGCTGGTGGTGACCCATCACGGTGTCGGCACTTTCGTGCTGGAGCGCAACGACCAGACCGGGCTGCGCCTGAAGGTCGAGACGGTTTCCCGGGTGCGCGACATCCTCGAACTGCGCATCGGCCTGGAAACCCAGGCGGTGGCCCTGGCTGCGCTGCGCCGTACCGACGAACAACTGGCCGCGATGCGTCAGGCGCTGGATGACTATCAGGACTTGCTGGCCAACGAAGACAGTTGCGTGGAAGCCGACAAGCGCTTTCACATGCTGATCGCCGAGGCCACCGGCAATCCCTATTTCATTGAAATCATGCAGCACCTGGGCAGCGCAATCATTCCCCGCACCCGCATTGCCTCAAGTGAACGCGCCGGCGCCAACCTCGCGCACCATGGCTATCTGGCCAACCTTGAGCACGAAGCCCTGCTCAGCGCCATCCGTCGCAAGGATCCCGACGCAGCACGAGCCGCCATGTGGACTCACCTGAGCAACAGCCGCGAACGCCTGGTGCCGCTGGAGTAGATATCGGATTATGCGAGGCGGGCTTGCCCGCAACGGCGGCCTCCCGGATACAGACAATCGCGCAACTTGCAGGCACACTCCAGACCTCAATAAATCCAAAATCGTATCCGCATGCCCAGCCAATCCACACCTTTCCTGCCGCAGGACTCCACCCATGTTCGCCCTTGACCGAGCGCTGGCTCAGGACATTGTCGACCGGGCCATGGCGATTCTTCCCTACAACGTCAATGTCATGGACTACCTGGGCATCATCATCGGCAGCGGTGACCCGGAACGTTTGTGCACCCGGCATGAAGGCGCTCAACTGGTCCTGGCCAACAGCCGGGTGGTCGAAATCGATTCCCAGGCAGCGCTGCACCTGGGCGGCGTCAAACCCGGCGTGAACCTGCCGCTGATGCTCGACCACAAACTGGTCGGCGTGCTCGGCATCACCGGTGAGCCGGATGAGGTCCGGGTCTACGGCGAGCTGGTGCGCATGACCGCCGAAATGCTCATGGAGCATCGTCGTCAGCAGGCCGATCGGCAGTGGCGCCTGCAGCGCAGTGAAGACCTGCTGGCCCGTCTGTTATTGCCGGACTGCCCGGACAGCCTGGTGGATGAAGCCCTGCAATTGGGCCTGCAACCACAATTGCCGCGTCAGGCGGTCTTGCTCCGCCTGGCCGAACAGACTTCGACGGCCGGCCAACTGGTGGCCTGGCTCAATGGGCGTTACGCCGACAGCTGGTGCGTGATGCGCGAGCCCACGTTGCTTTACTGGTGCCGGGCGCAGGGCAAGGATCGTGACGATGCATTGCTGCTCAAGCAGTTCGACGAACATGGCTGGCCCGTGCTGCAAATGGCCACCGCAGAGCAATCGACCGATCTGACCTCGCTGCGTCAGGCCTGCGCTGCGGCGCGGGATCTGCTGGATTACGCCACTCAGGCGCGCCCCGGGCAACGTCTGCTACGCCTGGAAGCCTATCGTCTGCCAGTACTGTTCTGGCGCCATCGGCATGACTGGCTGGCCCTGGAGGTTGCCGAACCGATTGGCCGTTTGCACAATCACGGCCCGTTGCTGGAAACCCTGTGTAGCTGGTTCGAGTACAGCGGCGAAAGTCAGGCCTGTGCCGAAGCCTTGGGGATTCATCGCAACAGCCTGCGTTACCGGCTGGAAAAGATCGCCGAACTGACCGGTTGCGACCCTTACAAGACCGATGACCTGTTGCGCCTGTATCTGGGTGTGCAAATGACCGTACGCTCGGGCTGAACAGCGGTTTTGTTCAAATGACCGATAACCGTCGGCATTCATTGTGCGAAGGTCAGGCGGAAAATCCATGACAGGGTGAGAACATCCCTGCATCGGATATGGAGAACAACAATGAAAATCGTCATCGCCCCCGACTCTTTCAAGGACAGCCTCAGTGCCCAGGCGGTCGCCACTGCGATTGCCAGCGGCCTTGCCGAAGTCTGGCCCAATGCCGAACTGATTGAATGCCCGATGGCCGACGGTGGCGAAGGCACCATCGAAGCCGTGTTGGCGGCCTGCAACGGCCAGTTGCTGAGCGCCGAAGTCTGCGGTCCTCTGAATAATGCCGTGCAGGCCCACTGGGGCTGGTTGCCGGAAAGCCGCACCGCGATCATTGAAATGGCCATGGCCAGCGGCCTGCAATTGTTGAGCCTCGAACAGCGCAACGCCTGCATCACCACCACCTACGGCACTGGCCAGTTGATTGCTGCGGCGCTGGATGCCGGAGCGCAGCGGGTGATCCTGGCGATTGGCGGCAGTGCGACCAACGATGCCGGCACCGGCATGCTTTCGGCGCTCGGTGCGCGTTTTCTCGATCGTGATGACCAGCCGCTGGCGCCGGGTGGCCTGGCTTTGGCGCAACTGGCTCGGGTCGACCTCAGCGGCTTTGATCCGCGCTTGGCCGATGTGCGTTTTGAAATCGCCGCCGATGTCGACAACCCGCTGTGTGGCCTCAACGGTGCTTCGCATATCTTCGGCCCACAGAAAGGCGCATCGCCCGAACAGGTTCTGGCGCTGGATGCGGCCCTTGGGCATTTTGCCGATCTGTCCGTGCAGGCGGTCGGCCAGGACCTGCGCGACAGTCCCGGCAGCGGTGCGGCTGGCGGCATGGGGTTTGCCGCCAAGGCCTATCTCGCCGCTTCATTCCGTGCCGGCGTGGAAGTGGTGGCGGACCTGACCGGTCTGGAGCAGGCACTGGCGCAAGCGGATCTGGTGATTACCGGAGAAGGGCGCTTCGATGCCCAGACCTTGCGCGGCAAGACCCCGTTTGGTGTGGCCAGGGTTGCGGCGCGCCATCAAGTGCCGGTCATTGTCCTGGCTGGCACTCTGGGCGACGGTTACGAGCGCTTGTACGAACACGGCATCAGCGCCGCTTTCGCACTGGCCAGCGGCCCGATGAGCCTCGACCAGGCCTGCCGCAATGCAGCCGCTCTGCTGCATGACCGGGCCCGCGATCTGGCGCGGGTGTGGAGCCTGGCGCGGGGTTGAGGGGCAAACGATGGGCAGACTGTATCGGGCGTAAAAGCCCGATGTGGTGCGGGTTGGGCGCTGCCGACCGCACAAGTAACCGCACAAGTAACCGCACAAGTACCGCACAAGTAAAATGATCGCTTTCAGCCTTCCTGACTCATCAGCTTGAGCTACTTACCGCCCCCTGAAACCCGGCGCCGCCGTGCTGTCTCGCAGTGTCAATTCATAGGGCAATACGATATGGCGCTGCTCGATGGTTTTCTTCTCGATCAAGGCGATCAGCATTTCCACGGCGGTCTGACCGAAAGCTTCGGCTGGCTGGGCGATGGTGGTCAGGGGCGGGTCGCAGTAGGCGGCCAGGGGAATGTCGTCGAAACCCACCAGTGAAAGGTCTTCGGGCACGCGCAGGCCTTGTTGCTTGATGCGTTTCAGGGCGCCGATGGCCATTTCATCGTTCTCGCAGAACAGCGCGGTGGGCCGTTCGGGCAGTTCCAGTATCGCAGTTGCGCCGTCGTAACCGGCCTGCAGGCTGAAGTCGCCGTGACAGATGAGCGTGGGGTCGAAGGCGATACCGGCCTGTTCCAGTGCGTCGAGGTATCCGGCGACGCGGTCGCGGGTCAGGGGGCTGCTTTTCGGGCCCTTGATCAGGCCGATACGCCGATGCCCCAGGCCGATCAGGTGTTCGGTCATGGCCTTGGCAGCAGCATGATTATCAAGGCTGATGGTCGGATGGCGACCCTCCTTGATCACTTCACAGGCGTTGACGATGGGCGGCAGGTCGACGCCGGGCGAGGGTGTGTCGAACGGGTCGAAGGCGCGCAACTGGATCACACCGTCGGCCTGGTGGGCATACACCAGCTCGGCAAATGCCCGCTCGGTTTCCTCGCATCCCTGGGTGTCGCACAGGAGTACCCGGTAGCCGGCTGTCTGGGCGGCCTGTTGGGCGCCACTGATCACCCGGGCAAAGAAACTGTTGGCGATGGCCGGCACCAGAATCACCAGATTGGCGGTCTTGCGCGAGCGGAACTGCACGGCCATGAGGTTGGGTCGATAACCGGCCTGTTCCACGGCAGCATTGACCTTGTCGCGGGTGTCGGGCAACACGCGCTCGGGTGACTTGAGCGTTCGGGAGACGGTTGCTACCGAGACACCTGCCAGCCTGGCCACTTCACGGATATTGGACAAAACCACCTCGTTTCAGACTGCACGGTCCGAGAGCTTACCGCAGGTTGACGCTACACCGAAATCTGCGCAATTGCCGATTCCGGGTTTGACACCCGACGCCAGCGGGTTTAATTTCCCGTCATGATGTAACCGGTTACATTGTTCGCCGGATCGAATACTTGCCCTGCCTCCCACAGAGAAGATTCACGATGAATGCAGCAGTGCCAAAAATAAGAATGGGCTTTGTCGGTGGCGGTGAAGGTGCCTTTATTGCCCAGGCGCACCGTCAGGCCGCAGGTCTTGATGGGCGTTATGAACTGGTATGCGGTGCCTTCAGTCGCGATGCACAGAACAACCGCCAGACCGGCGAAAGGCTGGGTCTGCCTGCATCACGCTGTTATGCCGACTGGCAGCACATGCTTGATGCCGAGCGGGAGCTGCCCGCCGAGCAGCGCATGGAATTACTGATAATCGTCACCCCCAATCATCTGCATGCTCCGGTGGCCAGCGAGGCGTTGAGTGCCGGTTTTCATGTGTTCAGCGAAAAGCCTGCCGCGTTGAATCTGGCCGAGTTGCTGGCCTTGAAGGAGGTGGTCGCGCGCAGCAACCGTCTTTATGGCCTGGCCCATACTTACCTGGGTTATCCGATGGTCTGGCAGGCCCGGGAAATGGTGCGCAGTGGCGTCATCGGCGAGTTGCGCAAGGTGATTGTCGAGTACCCGCAAGGCTGGCTCAGCCAGGATACCAGGAGCAAGCAGGCCGACTGGCGTGGTCAGCCCGGGCAGTCCGGATTGGGCGGTTGTATCGGCGATATCGGTACGCATGCCTTTTCCCTGGCGGAGTTCGTTGCAGGCCAGCCGATCAGACAACTGTGCGCGATGCTCGGCGTACACATTGAAGGCCGACAACTGGACGATGATGCCTCGATGCTGTTCAAGATGGCTGAAGGCGCCAGCGGTGTGTTGATTGCCAGCCAGGTCTGCGCCGGTGAGGAAAATCCGCTCAAGATTCGCCTCTACGGCAGCAAGGGTGGCCTGGAATGGCAACAGGAACAGCCCAACAGCCTGATCCATCGCAGCCTCGACCAGCCATTGAGCGTCCTGCGCTCCGGGGTCGGCCAGCCCTGGTTGTGTGAAGCCGCTCTGCAGCGTATGCGTTTGCCGGCCGGGCATCCCGAAGGCTATCTGGAAGCCATGGCCAACCTTTATGGCGATTTCGCTACGGCCATTCGTGCTCAGGTCAGCGGCAACGAAGCCGCTGGTGTTCCTGGCATCGAAGTCGGATTGCGCGGCATGGCCTTTATCGAAACCGTGATCGCCAGCCATCGTGGCGAGGCCAAATGGACTGAGCTGGTCTGCACCCAGGGAACACAATCATGAAACCGGATAATCAGGCATCTACAGGGATGCGCGGGCCGGGGATCTTTCTCGCCCAGTTCATGTCCGCGGAAGCACCTTTCGACACCCTGGCCAATATTGCCCAATGGGCCGCTTCCCAGGGTTACAAGGCCATCCAGTTGCCGACCCTGGGCACGCAGTTCATCGACCTGTCCCGCGCCGCTGAAAGTCAGAGTTATTGCGATGAATTGAAAGCGGTCTGTGCCCGGGCCGGTGTCGAGATCAGTGAACTGTCGACGCATCTGCAAGGCCAGTTGGTGGCCGTGCATCCGGCCTTCGATACGCTGTTCGACGACTTTGCCCCGGCCCATTTGCGCGGACAACCACAGGCCCGTACCGAGTGGGCCATCGAGCAGTTGAAACTGGCTGCGCGGGCCAGCCAGCGTTTGGGGCTGACGGCACACGCGACCTTTTCCGGGGCCTTGCTATGGCCCTACGTTTACCCATGGCCGCAACGCCCAAATGGTCTGGTCGAGCAAGGCTTTGCCGAACTGGCCAAGCGCTGGTTGCCGATCCTGGAGTGTTTCGAGGAGGCGGGCGTCGACCTGTGCTACGAGATTCATCCTGGCGAGGACCTGCACGACGGCGCCAGTTTCGAGCGTTTTCTGCAGGCCGTCGATCATCATCCGCGGGCGACCATTCTGTATGACCCGAGCCATCTGTTGCTGCAGCAGATGGATTATCTGGGCTTCATCGACCGCTATCACGAGCGGATTCGCATGTTTCACGTCAAGGATGCCGAGTTCCGTCCGGACGCCCGCTCGGGTGTGTATGGCGGCTATCAGGGCTGGGTCGAGCGCCCCGGTCGTTTTCGCTCGCTGGGCGATGGCCAGGTCGATTTCAAATCGATCTTCAGCAAGCTGACCCAATACGATTTTTCCGGCTGGGCCGTGCTGGAGTGGGAGTGTTGCCTCAAGGATTCGGCACAGGGCGCGGCACAGGGCGCGCAGTTCATCCGCCAGCACATGATCGACAAGACCCGAAAGGCCTTCGACGACTTCGCCAGTGTGGCATCCGACGAGCGTTCCAACCGTCGGCTACTGGGATTGCCCGACGCCTGACTCCGCCGCTGTTTAACACTATAAAAATAAAACGGTGACTGTTATGACCAAGATGACTGCGCGTCTAAGCGCAATGATGTTCCTGCAGTTCTTTATCTGGGGGGGCTGGTTCGTCACCCTGGGCACCTTTCTTTCCACGACCCTGGGGGCCAGCGGAGGACAGGTCGGCATGGCGTTTTCGACCCAGTCCTGGGGCGCGATCATCGCGCCTTTTGTCATCGGCCTGATCGCTGACCGTTACTTCAATGCCGAACGGATCCTCGCGGTGCTGCATCTGCTGGGCGCGGTGCTGCTGTATCAGCTGTACCGGGCGCCGGATTTCAGCCAGTTCTATCCGTACCTGCTGGGCTACATGATCATCTACATGCCGACCCTGGCGCTGGTCAATTCGGTGGCATTTCGGCAGATGCGCGACCCGGCCCTGGAATTTGCCCGCATCCGGGTCTGGGGCACCATTGGCTGGATCGTTGCCGGTCTGGTGATCAGTTTCGTGTTTGCCTGGGACTCGAAGGACGCTATCTCTTCCGGCGCGTTGCGCAGCACTTTCCTGATGTCATCGATTGCCTCGCTGGTACTCGGACTCTACAGCTTCAGCCTGCCAGCGACACCCTCGCAGAAAGCCGCGGACGGCGGCGGTTTCCGACAGATGCTGGGGCTGGATGCCCTGGGCCTGCTGAAGGATCGCAGCTATCTGGTGTTCTTTATCGCTTCGATCCTGATCTGCATTCCGCTGGCGTTCTACTACCAGAACGCCAACTCGTTCCTGGCCGAAATCGGTGTTGCCAATCCCACGGCGAAAATGGCGATGGGTCAGGTTTCCGAAGTGCTGTTCATGCTGCTGTTGCCGCTGTTCATTCACCGCTTCGGCATCAAGGTCGCCTTGATGGTCGGCATGCTGGCGTGGGCCTTGCGTTATCTGTTGTTCGCTTACGGCAACAATGGCGACCTGGCCTTCATGTTGTTCGCGGGCATCGCCTTGCATGGCATCTGTTATGACTTCTTCTTTGTCTCTGGGCAGATCTACACCGATGCCAAGGCTTCGGAGCGCTTCAGAAGCTCCGCTCAAGGGCTTATCACGCTGGCTACCTACGGCCTTGGCATGTTGATCGGCTTCTGGGTTGCCGGTCATGTCTCGGATTATTACGCCACTTCCGATGGCCATCACTGGCGCAGCATCTGGCTATTCCCGGCGACTTTTTCACTCGGTGTCGTGCTGGTGTTTCTGCTGGCTTTCCGCGATGCGCGACCGGCCGCTGTTTCGCTTTCCAATCCTGAACACATCAAAAATCAATAAATAAAGGAAGTTGCCATGCGGTTAATGAAGTCTGTCTTGCTGTCAGCAATGTTCGTCGGGATTACCCTTGGAGGCTCAGCCGCAATGGCTACGCCGCCGGTGAATGCCTACAGCCCGATTGCGCTGCAAATGTATACGCTGCGAGATGCCGGTACGCTTGAGCAGCAATTGGCCATGGCCAGGAGCGCGGGGTTTCGTTCGGTCGAAGTGGTGGGCAATCAGGGCGTGACGGCCAATGAACTCAGGTTCCTGCTGGACAAGTATCAGCTCAATGTTATTTCGTCCCACGAACAGCTGGCAGCCCTGCGCAACAACCTTCCTGCCACGATTGCCTTCAATCAGGCGATTGGCAACCGGGTTCTGGTCTTGCCCTGGCTTGAACTGGCCGACCGCCCGACCGATGCAGCAGGCTGGCGCAGGCTGGGTGCCGAACTGGACCGATTGGGTGCCAGGCTGCGCGATTACGGCATGAAGCTGGCCTACCATAACCACGATTTTGAAATGAAAGAGTATCAGGGCAGGACCGCTCTGGAGTGGATGGTCAGCGCTAGCAAGCCCGAGAATCTGTGGCTGGAGGTCGATGTGGCGTGGATTTCCCGTGGCGGCCATGATCCGGCGCGTTTTATTAGAAAGTATGCCAGTCGACTGTTTGCCATCCATGCCAAAGACAATTCCGGCATTGGCGTGCGCGACGATGAGCGCAACTTCGCACCATTGGGAGAAGGGCTGCTGAACTGGAAGGAGATCATTCCAGCCTATGAGAGAACCGACAAGCCTCTCTATATCGTCGAGCATGACCTGCCCAAGGATCCGGCTGCCATCATCACAACCTCCCGGCGCAACCTGATTGCCGAACTGGCTGCCGAGCGGCAATCCCACAAATGACAGCGTAAGTTCTGGCTGTACGGAGCCTGGTAAAACAGGCTCCGTCGTAGCACCGCAAAAATGATGGCACTCGGCTCTCAAGAAGCGTCTTGCCGAGTCGATATGCTGGGTGGTTGTCTGACAACGTTGCTCCAACTGCCTTCTAAATATAAAAGAGCTGCCGCCATGAACTTACGCAAATTGACTATTGCTCGCCGTGCGGGCCTGGGTTTTACCCTGATCTCCCTGCTGGTTGCATTGTTGGGCTGGTTCGCACTGGTGCAGATGTCTGCGATTCGCCAAAGCGAGATCGCCGTTGAAACCAACTGGCTGCCGAGCATGCGCGTGGTCAATGACATTCGCGAAATCATGTTGCGCATCCGGACCATTTCCCTGCGTATGGCGCTGGACCCGGATCCCAAGAGTATTCCGACCTATCGCGGCCAGATGGATGTGCGTAATCAGGATCTGGTCAAGAAGCTCGATGTTCTCGACAAGTTTGTCGACACACCTGAAGAAAAAGTCCTCGCCGATCAGTTCCGCACCAGCCTGGCTGAATATCAGAAAGCCCTGGAGCGCTCGTTTGTGCTCGCTGGCCAGAACGACACTGCTGGCTTGAACAAGCTGCTGCTGGTCGATATGAAAACCATCGTCGATGGCTCGGGCAAACAACTGAGCGACATGTCCGAGTTCTACAATCAGAAGGTCGATGCCGAAGGCAAGGCCGCCGAAATTCAATATGACCAGTCACGCAACATCGTGATCGGCTTCGTCATCCTTGCCGCGCTGGGCACCATCTGCCTGGCCCTGTTGCTGACCCGCAGCATCGTCAGGCCGCTGGAAAAAGCCGTTTCCGCTGCCGAATATGTCGCCCGCGGCGACCTGACCCATGACATCGTTGTCGATGGCAGCGATGAAGTCACTCGTCTGCTGCGTGCGCTGGAGCAGATGCAAGGTGGCCTGCGTACGGCCATGCGCAATATCAGCAGCTCCGCGACCCAGCTGGCATCGGCAGCGACCGAACTCAACTCGATCACCGAAGACAGCTATCGCGGCCTGAACCAGCAGAATGCCGAGATCGATCAGGCGGCCACGGCCATCAACGAAATGACCTCGGCCGTAGAAGAAGTGGCGCGCAATGCGGTGTCCACTTCCGATGCGTCCAATCATTCCAGCACTTCGGCCAAGGCCGGTCAGGCGCGGGTAATCGAGACCGTACAGTCGATCCAGACCCTGACCGACAACGTGCAGGCCACTTCGGCACTGGTGCAGAACCTTGCCGATCAGTCCCAGGACATCGGCAAGGTGCTGGATGTGATCCGCTCGATTGCCGAGCAGACCAACCTGCTGGCCCTCAACGCAGCCATCGAAGCGGCGCGTGCGGGCGAGTCCGGCCGTGGCTTCGCGGTGGTGGCCGATGAGGTACGCGCACTGGCGCATCGTACCCAGCAGTCGACCCTGGAAATCGACACCATGGTCAGCGCCATGCGCAATGGTTCGTCGCAGGCCCTGGAGTCGATGATGACCAGCCGTGACCGCGCAGGCTCCACGCTGTCGCTGGCTCAGGATGCCGGTGAGTCGCTGAGCGAAATCACATCCTCGATCAACCAGATCTCCGAACGCAATCTGGTCATCGCCAGCGCTGCCGAGGAGCAGGCTCAAGTGGCGCGTGAAGTGGACCGTAACATCGTCAACATTCGCGATCTGTCCATGCAATCGACCCAGGGCGCAAACCAGATCAGCGCTTCCAGCCATGAGCTGTCGCGCCTGGCTGCGGACCTCAATCAGGTCGTGTCCAACTTCAAGGTCTGAAACAGATCCTGCACAGGTCCGCTTGCTGCTGACCGACCGTGGCGCGCATTATTGCCCACGGTCGGACAGACCACCGGTAAATTTCTTATCGTTGGAGGCAGCATCGCGTCATGGACAATAATTACAACTTCAGCAGTTGGCTGCTTTCGCAACGTCATCATCAATGGCTGGCGCAGGAAGGCATGCGCCTGCTGACCTTTGCCAAGGCTTCCCGGCTGGAAAACGGTTTCGGCAGTCTCGACGACTATGGCCGTCTCATGGTCGGTGCCACGGCCCAGACCATGAACACCGCACGCATGACCCACAGTTTTGCCATGGCCCACGCGCAAGGCATTCCTGGCTGCGCGGCGCTGGTCGACCACGGCATTGCGGCCCTGGCGGGGCCACTGCGCGATGCCGAGCATGGTGGCTGGTTCAGCGCGGCCCTGGAGGAGGGCGGCAAGACCGACAAACAGGCCTATCTGCATGCCTTTGTCGCCCTGGCCGCCAGTTCTGCCGTGGTGGCCGGACGGCCTGGCGCCCAGGCGTTGCTGTCCGATGCGATACACGTCATCAATAGCCGTTTCTGGAGCGATGAGGAAGGCGCGATGCGCGAGTCCTTCGCCCGTGACTGGCAGGGTGAGGAAGCCTATCGCGGCGCCAACAGCAACATGCACAGTACCGAGGCTTTCCTGGCCCTGGCGGATGTCACCGGCGACGGGCAATGGCTTGAGCGGGCGCTGAGCATTGTCGAGCGAATCATTCATGGCCATGCCGCGGCCAATGACTTCAAGGTCGTCGAGCATTTCAGCCAGTCCTGGCAGCCGTTGCCCGACTATAACCGCAACAATCCCGCCGACGGTTTTCGTCCGTTCGGCACCACGCCGGGGCATGCCTTCGAGTGGGCGCGGCTGGTGCTGCATCTGGAAGCGGCGCTCAAGCGCGCCGGTCGTGCGGCTCCGGACTGGTTGCTGGACGATGCCCGCCAGTTGTTTGCCAATGCCTGTCGGTATGCCTGGGACGTCGATGGCGCACCGGGGATTGTCTACACCCTCGACTGGGAAAATCGCCCGGTAGTACGCCATCGTCTGCACTGGACCCACTGTGAAGCGGCGACCGCGGCGGCTGCATTGCTGCAACGCACCGGTGAGAAACAGTATGAGGACTGGTATCGACTCTTCTGGGAGTTCAACGAAACCCTGTTCATCGACCATGAACACGGTAGCTGGCGTCATGAACTCAACGAACTGAACGTGCCGAGTGCTGATATCTGGCCGGGCAAGCCGGACCTGTATCACGCCTATCAGGCCACGCTGCTACCGGTCCTGCCCCTGGCGCCCAGTCTGGCCAGTGCCCTGGCCGGTGTCGACTGAGCGTCTACAGGCCAATCAATGGGCCGGCACCTGCTTGTGGGTCAGGCGGATGATCTGCCTGGCCAGGAAGCTGCCGGTCAGGATCACCCCGAACAGGCGCAAGGTCTGCATCGCAATCACGAAACCCACGTCGGCATGGGTGTCGATGGCAATGATCGCCATCGCATCCAGACCGCCGGGGCTGGTGGCCAGATAAACCGAGAGGTAATCCTTGTCGAGCATCACGGCAATCAGCCAGGCCGAAAGGGCACACAGAACGATCAGCAGCATCGAGGCGAAGATCATCATCGGCAGACGCCGCCAGACGTAGCTGATGGTCGGCCGGTCAAAGCGCAGGCCGATGTAGCAGCCAATCGCGCCATATCCCATGGCCAGCAGCCAGGTGGGAATGGTGATCTGCAACAGACCGCTCAACTGCAACACACCGCCGAGCATCAGCGGTACCAGCAACGCACCTGCCGGCATCCGCGAACCCAGCAGCACACCGACCACGATCACACCCAGACTCAGGCCCATATCCAGCAGATTCATGCCGTGGACAGCCACTTCGCTGCTGTGCAGGTCGGCACCGCCGTCGGGCACGCCCATCAGGCGGCTGACCAGCGAGCCGACCACCACGACGCACACCACGCGTACATATTGCATGGTGGCGACCACTCGTGAATCGGCGCCGTAGTCTTCGGACATCGCCACCATTGCCGAGGCTGCGCCGGGCGAAGTGCCCCAGGCGGCGGTGTTGCTGGGGATCCCGGCAAAGCGCACCAGCACCAGCCCGACCACCGCGCTGAGCAGCACCGTGATGATCGTGGCGAACAGCATCACATGCCAGGACTGCATGGCGGTGATCAGCACGCCCATGGTCATGGCGTGGGCGATCAGTACGCCGACAGCGCCCTGGCCCAACTGGAAGAGCTTTTTATTCATGCGGATGGTGGCGCCCGACACACCAAAACCGATGGCAACCAGCATCGGACCGAGGAACAGCGCCGCAGGAACGTTCAGGTATTTGAGAAACTGGCCGAAGGCGCCTGCGATCAGGAGCAGGCTTGCCCATTGGGCCAGCGGAGACAGCGAGGATAAAGACAGGTTTGCAACACGTGGCAAGGAGATTCTCCCAGACTTTGGCCGGTCAGGAGCTGATCGGACAGGTCAAGTATCGACATTGCAATCGATCAAGTCTATTTTCTAATAATCATGAATTGATAACTTTGGTTGATAGATATGGACCTGCGGGACCTCACGTACTTTGAAACCATCGCCGAGCTGGGGCATCTGGGACGTGCTGCGGAAAAACTCAATCGCAGCCAGCCGGCATTGACCAAAAGTATCCAGCGCCTGGAAGAGTCGTTCGGTACGCGGCTGTTTCAGCGCGACGGGCGGCGTATCAAGCTGACCCCGGTTGGTGAGCTGCTCCAGGCCCGCGGCAAGGAATTGCAACAGAGCATCGCCCAGACCCGGCGCGAGGTACGGGATTTTGCCAGTGGCATGGTCGGTAATATCCGTGTGGGCTGTGCGGCAACCATGGCCGAGTACCTGATGCCCAAGCTCGCCTCGGCCTTGCTGCAACGCACACCGGACGTGACCATCAAGCTGGTGGTCGGCCAGGACGATCTGCTCGGCGAATCGCTGCGTTCGGGGCAACTGGACATGATTATCTGCTCGCTGATTCCTGACGATGAGCACGTGATCAGTTATCCGATTCTTGAGGACGAGGCGGTGGTGATTGCCAGTGAACATCACCCGATTTTCCGGGCGCCGCTGCAGATGAGCGATTTGAATGCCTACCGTTGGGTATTGCCGCCTGTCGGTGTCTCGTCGCGTAAATGGCTGGATGCCACTTTTACCGCCCACGACCTGCCGTTACCCGTGGTGCAGATCGAGGCGAATTCGATTTCCCTGCTGCCGGGCCTGATTGCCCGGAGCAATCTGTTGAGCTTTATTGCCAGGGAGTCACTGGAATTCGGCAAGAACATGCAACATCTTCGCGAGGTGCCGCTGGAGCAGACCACCATGAAACGCACCATCGGCGTGACGCAACGCAGAGACGGCTACCTGTCTCCTGCGGCGCAGAGCATGTTGCAGATGCTGCGTGATAACGGCGGCGAGTTCTTGAGCTGGCGCTGAGATTTTGCGCTTTGCTTCGTGGCTGCGTTAGCCTGTATTCATGCGGATGCGTAGGACGCATCTGATTTCATTGGAAAAACAGGAGCAAGACAAAGATGCATACCTCTTCATTCATCTCCACTGTCAGTCCCACGCTGCATTTGGGCGGTGACCAATCGCCCCTGAACGATGCCGATGCCGATGAAGACAATGATCCGGAAGGTTATCTGGACCTTGAGATCCTTGGCCTGGATGACTTCATCGATGCCGACAAACTCGATCCGGTGATTACCGGGGATATCGGTTCTTCAAGCCTCGGTTGATATGTCGGCAGACACCGTGTTGGGCGGGTTCACTCGCTTGGAAGCGTTGAAGTGCGCCCCGCAAGTTGGATGCCGGCCGCTTCAATGCCAACGGCGATTACAGTGGGGTAAACAGGTGGCCAAATCCAGAGGACGCCGCGATAACAGAAGCGCTGCTGCTTTACGGGCTAAAGGTGGAGTGGGGCGTACAAGTACGCGTACTCGCTCAATGGGCGTAATTGGCGTATTGATCGCGATTTTGCTGCCGGTGGGGCTGCTGATTGTGATCTCGTCAAAGTACCCGACCATGATAGAGCGCAGAATGGAAGCTCGTGATCGCGAGCAAGCGACAAGCGTAATGCCACGGCAGTCTCAGACCACTATCGAGATCATAAAGCCTGATGGCACGCAGATGGATAATGTCTACATGCAGCGCAACTGAGATAACCCGGATATGAAGCATGTCTTGCCGGGCTTTCATTGGTCGATGAGCTTTCGCGAATGAATTCGCTCTCGCGCAGTTTGTGTATTCAGGAGCGGGCCAGATAACGGGCCAGTGCCTCGACCCCTAACTCTGCACTCGAACTGTTTCCCGCCCAGGTGCAGGCAAGCATCAGGTTACGCGGCAGGTCGAAGTCTTCAACGAAAAGACCCTGGCTGTCGTAACCCTTGGCATCGTGAGGCACCAGTTCACGCAAGGACGCCACCGGCTCGAAATAGCCCCACACCGGTTTGTCCAGCGCCACCGCCATGCCGACCTCGAACGCGGTGCCGGAGTCAGGTTCCAGCCCGCGAAACACATTCAGGTTGGCGAGCACCGCAGTGCAGCGCTTGATCATTTCGATATTCATGGTGCAGATCAGTTGTGCCGTCTCGCGAGGCGGGAGGCCAGGCGTTACCTCGTTGTCGAACGGGTACAGGCCTTCAAGGCCATGGGCGGCACACAAGGCCTTCAGATAGCGGCCATGTTCGATGGCGTCCTTTCTGAATACATCGAAACCGGCGAGATAAACCAGCGGCGCTTGCATATCCGCTCCTTGGCGAAGTAAAGATTCTGCCGAGTTTACGACCGCCACGCCGGAATCGGAAACGAACCATTTATCGGCCCGCAGCCAGCCAGCCCGTTTCTGACTGGAATCTGTACGGATAACCAGTATTCTTGGCCGTCTGTCCCTGCTTGTGTGTGGCCGTATCCTTGAGCATTTCACCTCTCGACAATCCGTTTTATTACCTGGAAAACTTTCGTCAGGTTCTGGCCTGGATCGTCCAGCGTTACGACGATCTGCTCGATGAGCAGGAGCGGCATTTTATCGATGACTTTGCCCGACTGCCGATACCCGCCCAGGGTTTGCTGGTGCGGATGGTCATGCGCAAGGGAACGCTGTTTCGTGCCAGCAAGCTGAACTATGTCGAGATTGGCGATACCCGTGCAGCGGTGCTGCCATTGCTGGAACTGGGGTGGGTCGATGCAGCTCCGGCACTGGATCTTGAGGCGCTGTTTCAGTTGTTGCGCAAGGACGAACTGAGTCACTGTTTCAAGGCTCATGCAGTCAAGGGCCCGGAGCGCAAGACGGCGTGGTTCGAGCGTTTGCAGACTGTTTATGATGACGCCCGGCCTCTGGATCAGTGGCATCCCGATCTGGACGATCAGGTCTTCGAGCTGAAAGTCATGGCGCTGTGTGATCGCCTGCGGCTGCTGTATTTCGGCAATCTGCATCAGGAATGGTCGGAATTCGTGCTGGCGGATCTTGGTATCTATCGCTACGAGAAAGTCGAGTTTACCGTGGACTCGCGGGCCATCGGCGAACGGCTGGATATCGAGGTCTGCCTGCAACTGCATGCCTGTCGGGACGCGCTGGGGCAGGGCGCAGAACTGGCGACCCTGGCCGAGCAGGCGCTGGCCGTCGAGACGCGCAATCCGTGGCTGCAGCGGCGCTGTGCCAGGCTGCTGTTTCATATCGGCCAGCAGGCCGAACGCCTGCAGGACTGGCCGCTGGCGTTGAGCGTTTATCGTCGATGCACTTACCCCGGAGCACGCTCCAGACAGATCCGGGTCCTGGAACTCAGTGCCGAGTACGCCCAGGCCATGACACTTCTGGAGCAGGTCAGGGCTGTGCCGCATAACGATGCCGAGATTCAGCATCTGCAGCGCATTCTGCCGCGTCTGCAGCGCAAGCTTGGCTTGCCGGTCGAGCGTCGTCAGGCAGCGCGCGTGGTATCGCGCCTGGATCTGAGCGTGACGCCGGTTGCTGGGCAGAGTGTCGAATCGCTGATCCGCGAGCATCTGGCGCAGGAGGGCAGCGAGGTGCATTACGTCGAGAACGCGCTGATCAACTCGCTGTTCGGTCTGCTGTGCTGGCGTGCGATTTTTGCGCCGTTGCCAGGCGCTTTTTTCCATCCGTTTCACAGTGCGCCGAGCGATCTGCTCAGCCCGGACTTCTACCAGCGGCGTGCTGCACTGTTCGACGAGTGCCTGGCCCAGCTGGAGTCCGATGCCTATCAGGCAACGATTCGTGAACACTTCCAGAGCAAGTCCGGACTGCAATCGCCTTTCGTGTTCTGGGGTGTGTTGACGCCTGAACTGCTGGAGCAGGCGCTGCATTGCCTGCCTGCCGAGCATCTGGGGCACTGGTTCCGTCGGCTGCTGCAAGACATCAAGGCCAATCGCACCGGCATGCCGGATCTGATCGAGTTTTTCCCGGAGCAGCGTCGCTATCGGATGATCGAGGTCAAGGGGCCGGGTGATCGGCTGCAGGATAACCAGTTGCGCTGGCTGGATTTCTGCGCCGAGCACGGAATGCCGGTAGAGGTGTGTTATGTGCAGTGGGCTGTTGATTAGCTGTTCTGGTGTTTACCCGGGAAGAGGTCAGTCTCTGCCCGGGTAAATCCGGTCCTGCACAGACCGTGTTCATGCAGCTCAATGACCTGAAGGTTTCTCGTCATTGGGTGTGGTGCTGTCGTTGTCCCCGTTATTCGAGCCCTGAGGCATCGTGGGGCCACTGCCCATGCCATTGGTTGTGGACGGGTCGGGGACTCTGCCGCGGGTTTCCGGGCTGCTGCCGTCAGTGTTCTTTTCCTGATCCTTTTTCATTTGCATGGCCGGGTTGGCCGGCTCATGGCCCTGCGGATGGGTAGGGCCGGTCGATCCTGCCCATGCACCCATGCTGGTACAGGCCATTAACGTGGCAATGCTCAAGGCTGCCATTCGATTTCCGATCATGATGAATCTCCAATGTTGGGTGGATACCTTTCATTGGTCTGGCCGTCGGAAAGATACGTGCGATGCTTGCGACCAACGGTCGCTATGAACCGACTCGGTTCATTAGCGATATAACTAGTCGCCTGTTGCCCATCATTGGTTCTAAAAAAACGCGATTTCTTACAATAAAAAAACACAGGTGGCTCTGCGCCATTAAATAGCGATATCAAATTGATATTTCGCAGCTTTCACGTGGATATCCTTGTAAATACAGGACTTTTCCAGTTTCCGGGCAGGGTGGGGTGTAGGAGATTGGCTACAAAAAACACCCATTTCTGACGCAGGACGCCGGACTGTCATTAAACAGAAACATTTCAGGTTTTAAATCCGCCTCGGGCCTTCTTAAGTGGACCACCACACTTTCTCCTGGACTGAGGTATTACCGTGATACTGCTGACTAAAAAACGCTTGTCGCTTCTGATCGCTTCGCTGTGCCTGAGCGGTGCTGCCCACGCGACTGATGTCACTGGCGCTGGTTCGAGTTTCGTTTTCCCGGTTATTTCAAAGTGGTCCCAGGACTACAGCAAGAATTCTCCACACCGCATCAACTATCAGTCGATCGGTTCGGGTGGTGGTATCGCCCAGATCAAGGCCGCTACCGTTGACTTCGGCGCATCCGACGCCCCGATGTCGGCAGAAGACCTGGCAGCCGCTGGCCTGGGTCAATTCCCGAGCGTGATCGGTGGCATCGTGCCAATCGTTAACGTGGAAGGCGTTGAGAGCGGCAAGCTGAAGCTGGACGGCGAAACACTGGCCAAGATCTTCATGGGCTCCATCAAGACCTGGGACGACGAAGCCATCAAGGCGCTGAACCCTGGTGTGGTACTGCCTAAAACCAACATCACCGTGGTGCACCGTTCGGACAGTTCGGGTACTTCCTACAACTTCACCAACTACCTGAGCAAAGTCAGCCCGGAGTGGAACGAGAAGCTGAAGTTCGGTTCTTCGGTCAAGTGGCCGGCCGGTGTGGGTGGCAAGGGTAACGAAGGTGTTTCTGCCTACGTGAAGCAGATCAAGGGTTCGATCGGCTACGTCGAGTACTCCTACGCTGCGACCAACAAACTGGCTTACACCCAGTTGAAAAACGCCGCTGGCAAGTACGTCACACCAACTTCCAAGTCGTTTGCCGCTGCTGCTGACACTGCCGATTGGGCAAGTGCCAAGGACTTCGGTCTGATCATGACCAACGCTCCGGGCGACGACGCATGGCCGATCACCGCCACGACCTGGATCATCATGTACAAGAAGGCCAAGAACGAAGAGAAAAGTGCAGCCACTTTCGACTTCTTCAAATGGTCTTTGGAAAATGGTCAGAAACAAGCAGAAGAGCTGGACTACGTAGCCCTGCCAAAATCGCTGGTTGACCGTGTAGAAAGCTACTGGAAATCCGAATTCACCAAGTAAGTGATTCAAGACTGTAGCTCACCCCTGTCATCGGCCGCGATATCGGTTCGGTGACAGGGGCTTTTTCTTGCGAGTGGACTCAACATGACTGAAAACACCCAATACCTGTCCGCTACGGTCTCCGAGGCCGACTCTCATGGTGAGAAACGCGCCAGACGCGATCATCGCCATGACGTGTGGTTCAGGCGTTCGCTGCAAGGCGCGGCCATGCTGGTGCTGGCACTGCTGGGCTGTATTGCCCTGTCGACCTTGTGGGGCGGAAGTCTGGCATTCGAGACCTTTGGTTTTGGTTTTCTGACCAGTGCCGAGTGGGACGTTAACAGTGGCCAGTTTGGTGCCCTGGTTCCGATCTACGGTACGTTGGTTACTTCTTTCCTGGCCTTGCTGATCGCCGTTCCGGTGAGTTTCGGCATCGCTATCTTCCTGACCGAAGTTGCGCCGCCATGGTTGCGCATGCCGATTGCCTCGGCCATCGAGCTGCTGGCCGGCATTCCTTCGATCATTTATGGCATGTGGGGCCTGTTCGTGTTCGGTCCGTTCATGGCTGAACACCTGTCGCCGTGGATCAACGAGAATCTGGGTGGCCTGCCATTCATCGGCACCCTGTTCCAGGGGCCGCCACTGGGTATCGGCATGCTGACCGCGGGTATCGTGCTGGCGATCATGATCACGCCGTTCATTACCTCGGTGATGCAGGAAGTCTTCCGCACTGTTCCCACCACGCTCAAAGAGTCTGCCTACGCCTTGGGCAGCACGACCTGGGAAGTGGTCTGGGACATCGTTCTGCCTTACACCCGTTCGGCGGTGGTTGGCGGTGTGTTCCTCGGTCTGGGCCGCGCACTGGGTGAAACCATGGCGGTAACCTTCGTACTGGGTAACGCCCACCAGTTCTCCGCTTCGTTGATGATGCCAAGCAGCTCCATCGCTTCGGTGATCGCCAACGAGTTCAACGAGTCCTACACCGACCTGCACCGTTCGGCGCTCATCGCGCTGGGCTTCCTGCTGTTCGTGGTTACTTTCATCGTGCTGGCCCTTGCACGACTGATGCTGTCGCGCCTTTCGCGTAAGGAGGGGTTATGAGTAAGGACGTGACGGGTAACGAGAGCCTGTACCGGGTTCGCAATTTCAAGAACAAGCTGGCAATGGTGCTCAGCTGTGGCGCCACTGCATTCGGCCTGCTGTGGCTGGTGTGGATTCTGCTGACCACCGTCATCAAGGGCATCGATGCCCTGAACCTGCAATTGTTCTCCGGCATGACCCCGCCACCGGGTGTCGAAGGCGGTCTGGCCAACGCCTTCTACGGCAGCCTTCTGATGTCCGGCATCGGTCTGTTGATCGGTACGCCAATCGGCCTGATGGCCGGCATCTGGCTGGCCGAGTTCGCCCGCTACTCGAAACTGGGTAATGCCGTACGTTTCATCAACGACATTCTGCTGTCCGCTCCATCGATCGTACTGGGTCTGTTCGTGTACACCGTGGTCGTGCTGCCGCTGAACGAACTCACTGGCCATCAGGTTGGCTTCTCGGCGATTGCCGGTGCCCTGGCCCTGGCCCTGCTGGTAATTCCGGTCGTGGTGCGGACCACCGACGAAATGATGCAACTGCAGCCTTCGACCATGCGTGAAGCCGCATTGGCCCTGGGTGTCCCGCAATGGAAGCTGACCCTGCAGATCGTCCTGCGTGCCGCCAAGGCGGGCGTGGTAACCGGCGTTCTGCTGGCGCTGGCACGTATCACCGGCGAAACCGCTCCGCTGCTGTTCACCGCGTTCGGCAACCAGTTCTGGAGCAGCGATGTGCTCAAGCCGATCGCCAGCGTCCCGGTAGTGGTCTTCCAGTACGCCATGAGCCCGTTTGAAGACTGGCATTCCCTGGCCTGGGCCGGTGCACTGGTCATGACGCTGTTCGTATTGATACTGAGTCTGCTTTCTCGCTTAATTCTTCTGCGCAATAGGGCGTCCTGATGAACAACCTTTCCCTTGCCAACGAAAAAACCAAGATTCAAGTGCGCGGTCTGGAGTTTTTCTACAACAACCAGAAGTCACTGAAATCCATCGACATGATGATCCCGGAAAAGCGCATCACGTCGATCATCGGTCCGTCCGGCTGCGGCAAGTCGACCTTGCTGCGCGTGTTCAACCGTATCTACTCGATGTACCCGAAACAGGAAGCGCGCGGCGAAGTGCTGCTCAATGGCGAAAACATCCTGGCGCCGGGCTATTCGATGAACCGCCTGCGCAGTCAGGTGGGCATGGTGTTCCAGAAGCCGGTCCCGTTCCCGATGTCGATCTTCGAGAACATTGCCTACGCGATTCGTCACCACGAAAAACTCTCGCGCCGGGAAATGGAAGATCGTGTCGAGCAGGCCCTGCGTGGCGCCGCGCTGTGGGACGAGGTCAAGGACAAGCTCAAGAACAGCGCGACCAGCCTGTCCGGTGGTCAGCAACAGCGCCTGTGCATTGCGCGCACCATCGCGCTGCGTCCACAGGTCCTGCTGCTCGATGAGCCGACTTCCGCACTCGACCCGATTTCCACCGGGCGTATCGAGCAATTGATCACCGAACTCAAGGAGCAGTTCACCGTGATCATCGTGACCCACAACATGCAACAGGCGGCCCGTTGCTCGGACTACACCGCGTTCATGTTCATGGGCGAACTGATTGAACATGGCGACACCGACACCATCTTCACCAAGCCTTCCAAGACCCAGACCGAAGACTACATCACTGGTCGCTTTGGCTGATTCCCGCCAGGGTGGGCACCGCCCGGTGTTCGCCCATGAATTCCTCGATCCGGCTGCGCAACCAGCGTTCTGCCGGATCGTTGTCCATCACACTCAACCATGTCATCGACAGATCCAGCCCGGGTGTGCTGAATGGCAAGGGTTCGTCGTATAACAACCCCAACGCACTCATGGCACTGGCGGTGTAGTCGGACAGACCCGCGATCAGGTCGGTGCCAGCCATCAGCGCGGGCAGGGTGGTAAAGCGCGGCACGGACAATACCACCTTGCGTTTGCGGCCCAGCGCGGTCAGCCATTCATCGGCAAAGCTGCTGACGTTCGCCGCGTGGGAAACCACGACGTGCGGGCGTGAGCAGTATTCATCCAGGGTCATGGGCGTCGCGGCCTTGTCGGCGCGCACCACACGCGGCTGGACGTTACGCAGCAGCTTGCGCTTGGCATTGGCCGGCAGGTCACGGGTCAGGCAGACGCCAACGGTGATTTCGCCGGACATCAGCACCTCCGAGACATTCAGGTAGTCGACGTGCTTGACGACCAGTACCACGCCCGGTGCTTCCTTGCGGATTGCCTGCAACATGGCCGGCAGCAACCCGTATTCCACATCGTCCGACATGCCGATGCGAAAGGTCATGGTGCTGGCCGACGGATCGAACTCGCTGGCCAGGCTCAATGCGGTGGACATGGCGTCCAGCGCCGGTGTCAGGTGCTTGAGGATTTCATGGGCACGGGCGGTGGGCTCCATGCGATGACCGACGCGAATGAACAGCGGGTCGTTAAGCAGATTGCGTAGCCGGTTGAGTGCGGCACTGATGGTGGGCTGACCGAGAAACAGCTTTTCGGCAGCGCGGGTCACATTGCGCTCCTGCATCAATGTCTCGAACACCACCATCAGGTTGATGTCTGCCTTGCGCAGTTCATTGCGATTCATTGCTATTCCTTTGCACCAGGCGAGTCGTATATCGAAAGGATGACCCCAGTCTATCTGACTCGGCATTAACACTATGAAATGTCTGCTCGCGTGACAGGAGCAAATCTGTAGGCCAGCATGCAGTTTATCTGCATGTTCATGCTGCACATTCCTACAGGAGGTTTTTCAATGCGTGCTGTAAAGATCGCAGGTCTGCTCATGACCTTTGCGCTGCCGGGTGCAGTGTTTGCCGAAACGCCCAGCTATGGCCAGCAACTTGAAGGGTTCACCTATCCGCATGCCCTGAAGAAATTCAGCTTTCAGTCCCAGGGCCAGGCGCTGGAAATGGGCTATATGGATGTCGCGCCCACCGGCAAGGCCAACGGCCGCACCGCCGTGTTGCTGCACGGCAAGAATTTCTGTGGTGCCACCTGGGAAGACAGCATCAAGGCCTTGAGCGCGGCGGGTTATCGCGTCGTGGCGCCTGACCAGATCGGTTTCTGTACTTCAACCAAGCCTGCGTACTATCAATACAGCTTTCAGCAACTGTCGAACAACACCCATGCCTTGCTGGCCAGCCTGGGGATCGACAAGGTTTCGGTGATCGGTCATTCCACCGGCGGCATGCTGGCTACCCGTTTCGCCCTGATGTACCCGCAGCAGACCGAGAAACTGGTAATGGTCAACCCGATTGGCCTGGAAGACTGGAAAGCGCTCGGCGTGCCTTACCGCAGCATCGATCAGTGGTATGAGCGTGAACTGAAAGTGACTGCCGAAGGCATCCGCAGCTATGAGCAGAAGACCTATTACGACGGGCGCTGGAAGCCCGAGTACGACAAGTGGGTGGATATGCTTGCCGGTCTGAACAAGGGGCCGGGGCAGAAACTGGTTGCCTGGAACTCGGCGCTGATCTACGACATGATTTTCACCCAGCCGGTGTTCTACGAGTTCCCGAACCTCAAGGTGCCGACCTTGTTGATGATTGGCGATACCGATACCACCGCCATCGGCAGCGACATTGCTCCGCCGGAGGTCAAGGCGCGGATCGGCAACTACAAGGTTTTGGGCAAGCAGGTGACCGAGATGATCCCGGGCGCCAGTCTGGTCGAATTCAAGGGCATGGGCCACGCGCCGCAGATGGAAGACCCGCAAGGGTTCAACAAGGCGCTGGTGTCAGGGTTGCGGTTGTAAAGGCCGTCTTCGCGGATGAATCCCGTAGGAGCGGATTCATCCGCGAAGGGGCGCAAAGGTCAGGCCAGCAGCTGTGAAAACGCCTTGTCCGCTTCCAGCACTGCGGGCAGCCCCTTGAACAGGGTATCCAGATCGATGCCTTCCATCAGCGGGCCGTTGGCTGCCTTCTGCGCTTCGGGTGTGGCGCCGTCGTGAGCTTCCAGTGCATCGGAAATCACGATGGCCTGGGCCACGATGCGCGGCAGCGGGGCATTATCAGGAGCTTGCATCGGACGGGCCTGAAACGCGATGGCTTGCTGGATCATCTTCGGCAACTGCCAGCGACGGGCCAGTTCCTCACCGACTTCCGGATAGCCGAAACCCAGTTGCAGCGTCTCGTTGGCTGCACGCCCTGGCGTTCCGGCCTTGGCGGCATTGTTCAGGCGCTCGGCGACTTGCGGCGCGCCGGTCTGGATCAGCAGCTCACCGATGTTGTGCATGACTCCGCAGGTAAAGGCGATCTCGGGATCTGCGCCAGTCTGCTTGGCCAGCATCCGGCAGATTCCCGCGACCTGAAAGCTCTTGAGCCAGAAGGCCTTGAGATCAAAGCTCGGCCCGGCCTTGAAGGCGCCGGTCACTGCCGAGGCCATCACCAGCGTGCGCAAGGTATTGAAGCCCAGGCGCATGGCAGCGTCTTCGATACTGGATGACTCACGCGAGCCACGAAAGCGCGCCGAGTTGGCCAGGCGCAGTACCTTTGCGGCAATCACCGGGTCCTTTTCGATATTGCGCGCGATGCTCTCCAGATTGGAGGAGGGGTTGTCGAACTGCAGCATCAGGTCCTGGGCCACTTTGGGAATGCTGGGCAGGCTGTGCAAATCGTCAAACAGCTTTTCAATAGTCATCGAGGCCATCCTCATACGTCGGATGATTCAACGATAGTCAGTTTTTTCCCCTCTGCACGTTTCCCAATGGATTGTGCGAGGCGTCTCTCACTCTCTGATCTGCGATATATCTTCGCGTGTATTGATGGATGTTTATAACCCGATAATTAATACCCGCTTGAAAAATATGCCTACCCAAAAGCCTGACTTATTATGAGTGGGATTGTTCGACACTTTATTGGCGTCATGCCTCAGGTTTTAAACAAGAAATATTGTCAGGCAGGCAGCCGTTAAATATATCAGCCAAATTGTCATGAAAAAGGCTTGTGTGTATGATATCAACTCGCTCTGATTCCGGGCGAATCGCTGCTGAAAGCTTTGCAGATCGCTCGTTCCTGTTGGCTGATGGCGGTTTTTGTCAATCCCCCCAGGCTCGTAAAAAACGACACGGTTTTCATAGTTGTCGAGTGATCGTATATCGTCGTTTTTGTTTATCCATGGAAGTATACTCAGATGAAAAGTTTAGGTTTCAGCAAGAAAATCCTGCTGGCTGCCGCGTTGATTGTGGTTGTCGCGTTTAGTGCGTTTATTGTCATCAACGACTTCCGTCAACGCCAAACTTTGAAATCCAATGTCTTGTCCGAATTGCAACAACTGGGCACCCTGACGACACAGAATATTCAGACCTGGCTGGAAAGCCGCTCGCATCTGTTGCAGTCGATGGCGCAGCAGATTGCCGTCGATGGCAAGAGCCTCCCGCAATTGCAGCGCGCAATCGGCCTGCAGGCGTATGGCGAGAGCTTCCAGCTCAGCTACTTCGGCAGCACCGAAGGCGTGATGTTTTCCATCCCTGCCGGCAATCGTCCCGCCGATTATGATCCGCGTGCCCGTGGCTGGTACAAGGCTGCGCAGAATGCGCCCGGCATCATCGTCACCGAACCCTACATTGCCGCCTCCTCGGGCAAACTGGTCGTGACCCTGGCGACTCCGGTCAAGATCCAGAACCAGTTCGCCGGTGTTGCAGGCGCGGACATTTCCCTGGACAGCATCAGCAAGACCATCAACTCGCTGAATTTCGGTGGTCATGGCTATGCGTTCATTGTCAGCGCCGAAGGCAAGATCCTGATTCACCCGGACAGCAAGCTGGTCCTCAAGAACATCAGCGAAGCCTATCCGACCAATACACCGAAGATTGTCGCCGGTGCCAGCGAGATCGAGTCTGGCGGCAAGGCAGAAATCATTTCTCTTACTCCGGTCCAGGGCATTTCAACGGCTAACTGGTATGTGGCCCTGGTCCTGGATCAGGACGCCGCCTATTCGATGCTCAGCGAGTTTCGCTCTTCGGCGATCACTGCGATGGGGGTAGTGGTGCTGGTGATCATCCTGCTGCTGGGCCTGCTGATTCGGATACTGATGCAGCCGCTGCACCAGATGGGCCGTGCCATGCGTGATATCGCCGATGGCGAAGGCGACCTGACCAAGCGTCTGGCGATCACCTCCCAGGATGAGTTCGGTGAGCTTGCGCAATCCTTCAACCACTTCGTCGAGCGTATTCACACCTCGATTCGCGAAGTGGCGTCCACTGCCGGGCAGTTGGGTGAAGTGGCAACCCGGGTGGTCAAGGCTTCCAACTCGTCGATGACCAACTCCGATCAGCAGTCCAATCGCACCGAAAGCGTTGCTGCGGCGATCAATCAACTGGGTGCCGCTGCCCATGAGATTGCCCAGAACGCTGCACGCACTTCGCAGCAGTCCAGCGATGCCAGCGAACTGGCGGGCGAGGGGCAGAGCGTTGTGCAGCAGACCATCGCAGCGATGAACGAACTGTCGGGCAAGATCAGCGAATCGTGCGTCAACATCGAGAGCCTCAATGGCAAGACCGCCAATATCGGGCAGATTCTCGAGGTCATCACCAGCATTTCCCAACAGACCAACCTGCTGGCCCTCAACGCGGCCATCGAGGCTGCGCGTGCCGGTGAGGCCGGTCGTGGTTTTGCCGTGGTGGCCGATGAGGTGCGCAACCTGGCGCACCGGACCCAGGATTCTGCCCAGCAAGTGCAGACCATGATCGAGGAATTGCAGGTCGGTGCTCGCGAAGCGGTACTGAACATGACCGAAAGCCAGCGCCAGAGCGAGGACAGCGTGAGCATCGCCAACCGGGCCGGCGAGCGCCTGGGCAGCGTCACCCGGCGGATCGACGAAATCAACGGCATGAACCAGTCGGTCGCGACCGCAACCGAAGAGCAGACCGCCGTGGTCGAGTCGATCAACGTCGATATCACCCACATCAACACCCTTAACCAGCAGGGTGTCGATAACCTCAGGCTGACCCTGGACGCCTGCAATCTGCTGGAAGAGCAGGCTGCTCGCTTGCAACAATTGGTAGGCAGTTTCCGTATCTGATTGTGTGAAATGGGCTACAGAATCTGCCGTTGAACGATTATCATCCGGCCAGTCTTTTACTGGCCGGGTGGCGAATCCTCGGATTCATGCCCATCACGGCCTGCCGGTTACCCAGAAAGTCTGGCGAGGGTGTTTTGATGGTTGGCAGGTTGATCTATCTCATCGGGCCGTCCGGCTCAGGCAAGGACAGCCTGCTGGATGGCGCACGGGAAACATTGACCCAAAGCGGTTGCCGGATCGTGCGGCGGGTCATTACCCGTTCAGCCGAAGCCGTGGGCGAGGCCGCCCAGGCAGTCAGCGTCGAACAGTTCGAGAGCATGCGCGAGCAGGGCGCCTTTGCCCTGAGCTGGCAGGCCAACGGGCTGCATTACGGCATTCCCAAAGAGATCGAGCAATGGCTGCTTGAAGGCCACAATGTGCTGATCAATGGTTCAAGGGCTCATCTGCAACAGGCTCAGGTGCGTTACCCGAACCTGCTGGCGGTGCTGCTGACAGTCGATCAGCACGTGCTGCGGGAACGACTGCTGGCTCGCGGTCGTGAGTCGATCCCGGAAATCGAGGCGCGACTGGAGCGCAATGCTTCCTTCGCCGTTGATGTACTGGCAAGCAATCCATCGGTGTTTGTGCTGGATAATTCCGGCGATCTGCAGCAGACCGTCAATAACCTCATCCGCTACATCGCCAGCCCGAACGAATCCGCCTGAACAAACCGCCGGTCCACTAGGGCACAGCCATACAAGGCTGTGCCCTGATTCAATACTAATCTCAACTCCCACACCTTCGATGCGCCGATTGCGTATGACGTCGCGCGAATGTCGTCCTTGTTCCTGTCACTGCCGCATAACATGAGGATTGATGTTTATGAGCCTGCTGAAAGTCAAAGATGGCACCGAAATCTATTACAAGGATTGGGGCACCGGGCAGCCGGTGGTGTTCTCCCATGGCTGGCCGCTGGATGCCGATGCCTGGGATGCCCAGATGAATTTCCTGGGACGCCTCGGTTATCGGGTCATCGCCCATGACCGGCGCGGCCATGGCCGGTCGAGCCAGCCCTGGGAAGGCAATGAAATGGATACCTACGCCGACGACCTGGCCGAGCTGTTCGAGGCGCTGGATCTGCAGGAGGCGATTCTGGTCGGTCACTCCACCGGCGGTGGCGAGGTGGCCCGCTATATTGGTCGGCACGGCACGCAACGGGTGGCCAAGGCGGTTTTGATCGGTGCGGTCCCGCCGATCATGCTCAAGACTCCGAGCAATCCCGAGGGACAGCCCATCGAGGTCTTCGACGGTATTCGCGAAGGCGTCACGGCCAATCGCTCGCAGTTCTTCAAGGACCTGGCGATTCCGTTCTACGGCTTCAACCGCGACAACGCAGACGTTTCACAAGGTGCCATCGATGCATTCTGGGCCATCGGCATGCTTGGCTCGATCAAGGGCGAGCTGGATTGCATCAAGGCGTTTTCCGAAACCGACTTCACCGAAGACCTGAAGAAATTCGATATTCCCACCCTGATTCTGCATGGCGATGACGACCAGATCGTACCGATCGCCGCCTCGGCCCTGAAAAGCGCAGAACTGGTGCGTGGCTCGGTACTGAAGATCATCCCCGGTGCTTCGCATGGTATGTGCACGACACTGATCGATGAAGTGAATGGCTATCTGCTGGATTTCATCAGGCAATAAAGTGCGTGATTAACCTGTGCAGACTGTGTGAGAGGGGCCTTGGCCGCGATAGCGGTATTCCAGGCAACCTCTCTCACCCATTCAGGCTGGACCTGCTTTTGCATGGAGTCTCCCAACTCCAACCGTGAAGCTATTCCATGACTGATAAAAACATGCCCGCAGCGCTGCGTTTCATGTTGGCTGCGCGCCGCAGCGAACTGGAAGGCCTGGAAGGACTGGCGTCGACCTGTCAGATGGTCACCCAGGTCGGTCAACTGGTGCATGCCCTGCAGCGTGAGCGTGGCTATTCAAATATGTATCTGGGCAGTGGCAAGGCCCACCACCTGACCCAGCTCGATGTGCTTACCGCCGAGGCCAAGGCCATCGAAGCCCGGGTTCTGCTGTGTTTCGAGGGGATTGATCTGGACGCGGCCAGCGCATCCGACCGCGCCCGACTGTTCAACCGCATTGCCTATGTCATGCATGGTCTTGATGAACTGCCGGGGTTGCGGCGGCGGATTCGTGAGCAGCGGCTGGCTGCGCATGATGCCACCATGATCCTGAGCCGTCTGATCGGTGGCCTGCTGGCTGTAGTCTTCGAGGCCGCCGATACCGCCATCGACCCGGTGGTTACCCGCGTGCTGGTGGCAATGTTCAACTTCATGCAGGGCAAGGAACTCGCAGGCCAGGAGCGCGCCTGTGGCGTGGCGGGGTTTCTGGCCGGCTATTTCGATGCCGCAGCCCATGACCGCCTGGAGCATCTGGTGCAGAGCCAGGAACGTTGCTTCCAGACCTTCATCCAGTTTGCCGACGACGATGCCCGACGCCTGTGGCGCAATCAGGAAAGCAGCGATTGCGTGGCGCAGCTTGGGCGGTTGCGTGGCGTGGCGCTGAAAACCTCCGAGACCGAGAAAGTCGATGCCATGCTTTCGGAGCTGTGGTTCGACCTCAACAGCCTGCGCATCGATGCCATGCGCGATATCGAGATCTATCTGGCCGATGGCCTGCTGGCCCGCTGTCAGGAGAGCATCAAGCAGGCGCGTGCCGATCTGGACAACCATCGACAGTTGCTGACCCGTCTGGTGAGCCTGGAAGTCGAAGGCAGTGCCGATCAGACTCGCTTGTTCAGCGTCCAGGCCATCGATCTGGACAGTCCGCCCACCGATGGCTTGGGGCCGCATCTGGGACGGTCGGTGCTGGATCTGTTGCAGTCGCAGACCCAGCGTCTGCTGAGCGCCAACGATGAACTCGAAGAGGCCCGCCAGGCCCTCAATGAACGCAAGTTGATCGAACGCGCCAAGCGCCTGTTGATGGACGAACATCAACTGAGTGAAGGCCAGGCCTATGAGCGTCTGCGCCAGTCCGCGATGGAGCGGGGCCAGCGAATGGTCGATGTCTCGCAGACCCTGCTGGCCTTTGCCGCCGCGCGGCCGGCACCTCGCAAGCGTCACTGAGCCTTGTGCACTTGCGCCGGGCAATCGGCGCAGGCAGCGCCCCAGTACTGTGCGAAACGCTTGCGGGACGCACAACTGCTCAGACACTTCATGTTTGCTGCAACCCCCGCGATTCAAGGCTGACGCAAAGCTGGCATGCAATCTGCTTTGCTGGTTGTGCAAGCCGGGTGCTTCCAGACGAAGGCCGCGGCACACAAGCGAATTCCGGACAACGGCGTCCACACGTTCATCGGCAAAGCCAGGAGCGTGTGTACGTCGTTTTTTTATGCGTGTTTTTTGGGGAACGATTATGGACGAGAAGCCAGATAGCCTTGAGCAAGACAGCCCGCAAAATGCGCCCCGGCGGTCTTTCCTCAAACAGTCGCTGGGCTTGCTGGGGGGCGGTGCGGCCTTGAGCATCCTGCCGCCAGGCCTGCAGTCCGTGGTCTGGGCCGCTGGCACCGATGGTCTGGAAACCACCAGCGCCAAGCTGGGCTTCATTGCCCTGACCGATGCAGCGCCGCTGTTCGTGGCTGACGAGAAAGGCTTTTTTGCCAAGCACGGCATGACCGGTGTCGAAGTGCTCAAGCAGTCTTCCTGGGGCACCACCCGCGACAACCTGGTGCTGGGCTCGGCCAGCAACGGCATCGATGGTGCGCATATCCTGACGCCCATGCCTTACCTGATCGCTGCCGGCAAGATTACCCCCAACAACCGTCCGGTACCGATGTACATCCTGGCCCGCCTGAACGTCGGCGGCCAGTGCATTTCGGTGGGCAAGGAATACGCCGATCTCAAGCTGGGTATCGACTCGGCGCCTTTCAAGGCCGCTCTGGCCGCCAAGAAAGCCGCAGGCAAAAGTCTCAACGCAGCGATGACCTTTCCCGGTGGTACTCATGACCTGTGGATGCGCTACTGGCTGGCTGCAGGCGGTATCGATCCGAACAAGGACCTGTCGACCATCGTCGTGCCACCTCCACAAATGGTCGCCAACATGAAGGTCGGCAGCATGGACAGCTTCTGTGTCGGCGAGCCGTGGAACGGACAACTGGTCAACCAGAAGATCGGCTACACCGCCAACACCACTGGCGAGATCTGGAACAACCATCCGGAAAAGGCCCTGGCGTTGCGTGCCGATTATGTCGACGCCAACCCCAATGCAGCCAAGGCCCTGCTCAAGGCCGTGATGGAAGCGCAGATGTTCTGCGACCAGCCGGAAAACAAGGAAGAAGTCGCGCAGATCTGCGCCAAGCGGCGCTGGATCAACGCGCCTTACGACGACATCGTGCAGCGCATGAAAGGCAACTTCGACTACGGCATGGGCAAGGTCGTGGAGAACAGCCCGTTCATGATGCGCTACTGGGACGAGTTCGCCTCCTATCCGTTCAAGAGCCATGACCTGTGGTTCCTTACCGAAAACAAACGCTGGGGCTATCTGCCGCAGGGTTTCGACAGCCAGGCGCTGGTCGACAAGGTCAACCGCGAGGACATCTGGCGCAAGGCTGCAGCTGAACTGAACGTCCCGGCTGCACAGATTCCCGCTTCTACCTCGCGTGGCATCGAGAGGTTTTTCGATGGCAAGACCTTTGACCCGCAAAACCCGCAGGCCTATCTGGACAGCCAGACCATCAAGGCACTGTCCTGATAATCGCCACTCGCTTGGGAGAGATCGATGAACGCTGAAAGTAAAAGCTTCAAGGCCGCCGGGTCATCCGTGACCGTCACCGGCAAGCCCGCCAGTCGCTGGCCTGCCAGGCTCAAGAACCTGCGTCAGTTCATGATGCAGGGCGTGTTGCCGCCATTGGTGGTGGGTGTGTTGTTTCTGCTGCTGTGGCAAATGCTGTGCAGCGGCAAGGGCGCAGCATTGCCGCCACCGACCCAGGTCATTCATGAAACCTGGGAGCTGATCATCCATCCGTTCTATGACAACGGCGGCAACGACAAGGGCATGGCCTGGCAACTGCTCGCCAGCCTGCAACGGGTTGCCTACGGCTACACGCTGGCGGTGGTTGCCGGGATCAGCCTCGGGGTATTGATAGGCCAGTCGGCCTGGGCCATGCGCGCCCTGGATCCGCTGTTCCAGATCCTGCGGACCGTGCCGCCACTGGCCTGGCTGCCGCTGTCGCTGGCCGGCTTCAAGGACAGCCATCCTTCGGCGATCTTCGTGATTTTCATCACCGCGATCTGGCCGATCATCATCAACACCTCGGTGGGCGTACGCAACATTCCCGAGGACTATCGCAATGTGGCCAAGGTCCTGCGCCTCAATGGCGTGGAATACTTCTGCAAGATCATGCTGCCTGCCGCAGCGCCTTATATCTTCTCCGGGCTGCGTATCGGCGTGGGTCTTTCCTGGCTGGCGATCATTGCCGCGGAAATGCTGATCGGTGGCGTGGGTATCGGTTTCTTCATCTGGGATGCGTGGAACGCTTCGCGTATCAGCGACATCATCCTGGCGTTGATCTATGTCGGCGTCGTCGGCTTTGTACTCGACCGGTTGGTGGCCTTTGTTGGTCATCTGGTCACTCGCGGCACATCGGCCGGTTAAGGAGCATGCATATGAGTGCGCAAGACAAGTATCTGAGCATCCAGCAGGTCAGCAAGACCTTCGAGCGCGACGGGGTTTCCAGTCAGGTCCTGACCGGCGTCAACCTGGACGTGGCACGCGGCGAGTACATCTCGATCATCGGCCACTCGGGCTGTGGCAAGTCTACGGTGCTGAATATCGTGGCCGGGTTGACCGAGTCGACGACCGGCGCGGTGATCCTCGACGGCAAGGAAGTGCGCGCCCCGGGGCCGGATCGCAGCCTGGTGTTCCAGAACCATTCGCTGCTGCCGTGGTTGACCGTCTACGAGAACGTGGCGCTGGCGGTCGACAAGGTGTTCAAACACAGCAAGAGCAAGGCCGAGCGTCATGAATGGACGCTGTATAACCTGGACATGGTCAGCATGAGCCATGCCCTGCACAAGCGTCCGAGCGAAGTGTCCGGCGGCATGAAACAGCGGGTCGGTATCGCCCGTGCGCTGGCCATGCAACCCAAGGTCCTGCTGCTCGACGAGCCTTTCGGCGCGCTGGACGCCCTGACCCGTGCGCATTTGCAGGACGAGGTGATGCGTATCCAGAGCGAGTTGCAGAACACGGTACTGATGATCACCCACGATGTGGACGAGGCGGTGCTGCTGTCCGACCGGATCGTGATGATGACCAACGGCCCGTCGGCGACCATCGGCGAGATCCTCAAGATCGAACTGCCACGCCCGCGCAACCGCATCGCCATGGCGGATGACCCGCTGTACAACCAGTATCGCCATGCGGTGTTGAGCTTCCTGTACGAGAAGCATCGTAAGGTCGAGGCTGTGGCGGTGTGATACCGCCTTGCCGACTCATCTCACAATGAATTGTGTACACCTGTGCAGACTGTGTGGAAGGAGCCTTGGTCGCGACAGCGGTATTTCTGGCAATCAACAATAGATACAGGGCCTGAAGTCTGTTTTCAGAACAACGTCCCGATCCACATCCATAGCGGCAGGCTGGCCGCTGACAGCACGGTGGTCAGGCAGATCGCCGAGCTGGTTTTCTGCACGTCGGGCAGGGTGCGGGCAAAGCCCAGTACATTGACGCCGCAGGGACCTGCCGCCATCAGCACCAGCACGGCTCGCGGCATGCCTTCGATGCCCAGCACCATGCAGGCCAGCAATACCAGCAGCGGCATCAATGCCAGTTTGGCGAAGGTGATGCCCAGCGCTACCGGGCTCGGTGTCAGTCTGTAGCTGGAAAGGTTGGCACCCAGCACGATCAAGGCGCAGGGCAGGGCCGCCTGGGCCAGCCAGGTGGTGAGATGGTCAGCCCATTCCGGCAGGACAATACCGGACAGGTTCAACGCCACGCCCAACAACAGGCCAATGATCATCGGGTTCGCTAGGCTCGCAATCAATGAGCGCGAATTGAAGGGCGCATCGCCCGCAAGACTGTCGTACAGACTCTGGAAGCTGAACAGCAACAGGCTGTGCACGGCAATCACGGTAAACAACAGAACCAGCCCCGGATTGCCGAACAGACTCGCCACCAGCGGAATACCGATCAGCACGTTATTGGAAAAGCTCGCTGTCAGGCCGAAGGGCGTCGGGTGGCCGATAAAACGATGTGCGACCAGATTGACCAGCGCAAACACCATCAGCGCCGGTACGAAGTAGGCCGCCAGAATGCGGATATCCAGCCCGTCGTGCAGCGGCGCCTTGGCCATGCCGGTAAACAGCACCATCGGCATGAACAGCTTGAAGGCCAGATTGCTCAGCGCCTTGGTGCTCTCGGGAGTCAGGGCCTTGCGGCGTCCCAGCACATAACCCAGAACGATCAACAGAAATATCGGCAGGATGGCTTGCGAGACGGCCACAGGCTGGGCTCCTTGAGTGAATGGCCGGGCATTATGACGCTCTGCGCCGTCTGTCGCCCAGCCAAAGCCGCTTTCACATCGCGCCGATATCCGGTTTACGCACGCTGGAACCGCCATGGATCGGTGGATGGGTAACGATATGGGTCAGGTCTACTGCCGAGTTCATCAGTCTTTGCAGGTCCGGACGCGGCCGTGCCAGACGCGGGTCGCTGGCGGTTGCCTGTTCCAGGGCGTGGGCACAGGCCATCAAGGCTGCATCGCTGCGGAATCCGCCAATCACTTGCAGGCCGAATGGCATGCCCTTGTGGTCCAGGCCGCAGGGGATCGAAACCGCAGGGTTGGTGGTCAGGGTGATGGTGTAGCACAGCGCCAGCCAGCGATAGTAGTTGTCCAGCGGCAGGCCATTGACTTCGCGCAGGTACAACTCGGTCCACGGGAAGGGCGAGATCGGCGTGGTAGGTGCCAGGATCAGATCGTAGTGCTCGAACTGCTGCTGGAAACTGCGAAAGATGCGGCTCTGTTCACCATGGGCCTTGACGCAGTCCTGCAACGACATGGCCGCGCCCATTTCATAGTTGGCGCGGGTGTTGGGGCCAAGCGCCTCGGGATCAAGTTCGTGGGCATCCTGAAGGCCGGCGACGAAGGCTTCGGCGCGCAATACGTCGAAGGTGCGGTGGGCGCTTTCGAGATTGAAGTCGATGGCTTCGCAGGATTTGAACAGTGGCTTGAGCGCGTCGATTTTTGCCCGGAATACGCCGCGGATGTCGTTATCCACGGCGCAACTGCCAAAGTCTTCGCTGTAGCCGACCCGCAACTGGCTGAAGTCGATGGAGCGGGGCGCGAACTCGTCGCTGTCGACCGTATAGCTCAGCGGGTCGGATTGCCCGAGGCCGGCCGTGGCGCGCAGTTGCAGCAGGGTATCGGCGACCGTTCTGCCCATCGGCCCGACCACTGAAATCGGTGTCCAGCCCAGCTTCTTGCGTTCGCTGGGCACCAGCCCCGGAGAAGGCCGCAAGCCGACTACACCGCACAATGCCGCCGGAATGCGCAACGAACCACCGGTATCGGAACCGCTGCACAGTGGCACCATGTCCACGGCCAGCGCCGCTGCAGAACCGCCCGAAGATCCACCTGCATTCAGGTTCGGATCAAACGGATTGCCGGTGGCGCCCCAGACCACATTGCGGGTATTGGCGCCTGCGCCCATTTCCGGAACGTTGGTCTTGCCGACCATGATCGCCCCGGCACTGCGCAGGCGGGCGACGAACAGATTGTCACGAGCGGGCACGTTGTCGCGAAACAGCGACGAGCCGTAGGTGGTCAGTACGTCGGCGGTTTCTTCCAGGTCCTTGATGCCGATTGGCAAGCCATGCAACAGGCCCAGGGGGTTACCGTGCATCACCGCCTGCTCGGCTTCCAGCGCCTCCTTGCGCGCCCGCTCGAAACAGGTGGCGGAAAAGGCGTTGATCTTCGGGTTCAGGGTTTCAATGCGCTGGATACAGGCGTCCAGTAATTCCACAGGGGAAATCTGTTTATTGCCGATCAGGGCGCGCAGTTCGGTGGCAGATTTGCCGGGCAGGTCGGAAGTGGTCATGTGGGCAGTCCTTCAATAAATGGGACATCACCGTCGCGGCCAAGGCCCCTGCCACCAGATAAATGCAGTCTGGGGGAGGGTGCTTGCCCGCGACGTGGCAAGACGGTATCTACAGGTGGGCGTATTTATCCGCGAATAGCCAGCGCCAGAATGGTCGCAACCAGCGCCTGGCCCCTGGGCACCAGCGTAGCCAGTTCCAGGTATTCACGATCGGTATGCACCTTGCCGCCCACTGGCCCCAGGCCACAGAGGGTCGGGATGCCCAGGCTGGCGGTGAAGCCCGAGTCAGCGCAACCGCCGGTGAATTCGCCCTCGACGCTGAAGCCCAGCTCGGCAGCCTGTTGTTGATAGAGTCGCAGCAGATCAGCGCTGTGCCGGGCTTCCATGGGCAGAAAGGTGGTGGCTTCCAGCAGGCGCGCCGAAGTGCCGGGCAGTTCCTCTTCAGCGACTATGGCCTGAATGGCGCTGAGGATTTCGTCCCATTGCTGCAGTTCGACAAAGCGCACGTCCATTTTTGCGGTGGCACTGGGCGCAACGGTATTGCTGGACGTGCCGCCACTGATCAGGCCGACATTGGTGGTAATACCGGCTGCATAATCGGTCAAGGCATGCAGCTTGATGATCTTGTGGGCCAGAGCCGCAATCGCGCTGGCGCCGTCGGCATGATTGACCCCCGAGTGGGCGGCGCGTCCGCTGACTTCGATAATCAGCGTGGCGCCGCCTTTGCGGGCGCTGACCACGTTGCCGCTGGCGCGCCCCGGTTCCGGATTGAGCACCGCCTGGGCGGCTCGGGCATGACGTTCGATATGCACCCGTGCGCTGCCGGAACCGATTTCTTCATCGCCGGTGTAGAGAACCTGAACCGGAAACGGCAGGGCAGGCAGGCGTTTGAGGGCCTTGAGGGCGAAGCAGTCGAGCACCAGCCCGCCTTTCATGTCTGCCACACCGGGACCGTAGGCCAGTTCGCCATCTCTGGAGTAACCACGGCTCGCCGTGGTGCCTTTTGCAAACACCGTGTCGCGATGGCCCAGCAGCAGGACCGGTTTGCCCGGCCCACCGGGCAGTTCTGCGAGCAGCACGTCGCCGAAACCCTCGATGGCGATACGCTCGACGCTGATGCCGTCTGCCTGCAACTCGGCGGCGAGCAGATCGCCGACCGCATCGACACCTGCCTTGTCATAGCTGTTGGAGTCGGTGTCGACAATGCGCTGCAGCAGCGACTCCATTGCTTCGTACTGCCCGGCCAGCCATTGAGTGGCCTGCTGTTGCGCTTCATTCATCGAGCGTTCTCCAGTGCCTGATGTTCACGGGTCAGACGTGCCGCGTCATTGCCCAGATCCCAGAATAGCCCGGCCATGATTTGCAGGCTTTCCCTGACCACCGGGGCCAGCAGGTGCTCGTTGGGCGCATGCTGCGAGCACGCCGGATATGAATGTGGCACCCAGACGGTGGGCAAGCCGAGCACTTCGGCAAACACATCATTGGGCAGCGAGCCGCCAAGGTTGGGCAGCAGCGCGGGTTTCTTGCCGGTGGTGCTGGCCAGTGACGCCAGTGCCCATTCGACCCACGGGCTTTGCGGCGACAGGCGCGTGGCGTGCATGACATCGATGCGGCCTTGTCTGACCTCGACATTGCCGAAGCCATGGGCGTCCAGATGGGCGCGTACGGCCGGGATGAAGGTGTTGTAGTCGCTGTCCACCACAAAGCGCATATGACAATGCGCAATCGCCTTGCCGGGGATGGCATGCACCGGCGCATCCGGATTGCCGGTCTTGAAGGCCAGTACGTCCAGAGTGTTCCAGCCGAATACCTTTTCGCTCAAGGACAGCCCCGGTTCACCCCAGCCAGTATCGATCTCTGGATCGCCGGGACCGCCACCGACTTCGATATCGGCCAGCGCTTCGCGCACCTTGTCCGGTATGGCAGCGGGCATCAGCCCGGGGACTTTTACCCGGCCTTTTGCATCGACCATGCTGGCGATGGCATTGGCCAGGATGATCCCCGGATTGGCCAGCAGCCCGCCCCAGTTGCCGGAGTGATGTGCACCTTCGCGCAGGTCGACCTTCAGCTCGAAATTGAAAACACCCCGTGAGCCGAGAAACAGCGTGGGTCGTGCGGCAGCCAGGCGCGGGCCGTCGGAGGCAATGAAAATGTCGGCGGCCAATTCTTCGCGGTGGTTTTCGCAAAAGGTGCGCAGGCCGGGAGAACCATCTTCTTCACCCATTTCCAGCAGCAGTTTCACATTGAAGCCCAGCTTGCCGTCGCGGGCCTTGAGGGTCTGTTCCAGTGCCGTCAGGTTGATCAGGTGCTGGCCCTTGTTGTCCGCCGTACCACGGCCGTACCAACGCTCGCCGCGCTCGACCACCTGCCAGGGCGACAGGCCTTCATGCCATTGCGCGTCATGGCCGCGCACCACATCGCCGTGACCATAGCTGAGTAGCGTTGGCAGGGCCGGGTCCTCGATGCGACTGGCGATCATCAGCGGCCCGCGTTCGGCCACCGGATTTTCATACAGACTGACGCTGAAACCCAGACGCTGCACGTGCGGCGTGATGAACTCTTTCAGGTAGCGATAGAGTTGCGGCAGGCTCGCGGCTTCCTGGCTTTGGGTCGGGTAGGCGACGCTGCTTTGCAGCAGGGCGAAAAAGGCGCCGTTGTCGAATTGTTCACAGACGTTTTCGATAGCGTTCGAGCGACTACTCATGAGGCAACGAGCTCCAGGGTTTGAGGGGTGTCGCGCAGATGGCAGCGCACGGTTCCGCCGCTGACGGCAGCATTGGCCGGATACTGGCTTTTGCAGGTGTCATAGCAGTTCGGACAGCGCGGATGAAACGCGCAGCCGCTGGGTGGCGACATGGGGTTTGGAAAGCTGCCATGCAGGCCCAGATCGGGAATGCCCAGATGCGGATCGGGTGTCAGCACCGAGTCCAGCAGCGCCTGGGTATAAGGATGACCCGGCTCGGAAAACAGCGATGCACGGCTGCGCTCTTCGACGATTCGCCCCAGATACATCACCGCCACCCGGTCGGCCAGGTGTTCGATCACGGCCAGGTTGTGGCTGATCAGCAGGTAAGTCAGGCCGAACTCGTGCTTGAGGTCCTGCAACAGATTGAGAATCTGCGCCTGCACCGAGACGTCCAGCGCAGAAGTCGGCTCGTCGCAGATCAACACATCCGGACGCATCACCAGAGCGCGGGCGATGGCCACGCGCTGCCGCTGGCCGCCGGACAACTGGTTGGGGTAGCTGTCCACCACGCGTTTGGGCAAGCCCACTACATCGAGCATGTCTTCGGTGCGCTTGCGGCGTTCGGCGGCGTTGCCGATGTCATGCACGATCATGGGCAGGGTGACGATCTCGCGCAGGGTCTTGCGCGGATTCAGCGAAGAGTAGGGGTCCTGGAAGATCGGCTGGATGCGTCGGGCCATTTCCTTGCGGTCGGTGGCCGCCAGGTGCTTGCCGTTGACCAGCACATCGCCGCTGCTCGGTGGCAGCAGGCCCAACAGCATTTTCGCCAGGGTGCTCTTGCCACAGCCGGATTCACCGACCAGCCCCAGGGTTTCACCACGCATCAGGCGCAGCGACACGCCATCCACGGCTTTCAGGGTCGCCGCCGGCTTGAAGAAGCCGCGATTGATCCTGAACTCCCGGCGAATATCACAGAGTTCCAGCGCAATATCCTTTTTCATGACAATGCCCCCTCACGATGAAACACCGGTTCGGCACCGGGCCTGGCAAACAGGCAACGGGCCATATGCTCGTCGCTGTGCACGGCGGGTACCTGGCTGGCGCAGGCGGCAATCGCCTGCGAACAACGGTTGCGGAAGGCGCAGCCCTGTTGTTCGCCCACCAGGCTTGGCACCAGGCCGGGAATCGAGCCCAGTGGTTGTCCCGGTTGCGTGCGGCCCGGAATCGGAATACTGGCCAGCAGGCCACGGGTATAGGGATGCTGCGGGTTCTCGAACAACTGCACGGCTGGTGCGGTTTCGACGATCTGGCCGGCATACATCACCGCCACGCGGTCAGCGATACGGGCAACCAGTCCCAGGTCGTGGGTGATGAATATCACCGCCATGCCGAACTCTTTCTGGATGTCGCGGATCAGGCGCAGGATCTGTGCCTGGATCGTCACGTCCAGCGCCGTGGTCGGCTCGTCGGCGATGATCACATCCGGCTCGCACATCAGGGCCATGGCGATGATGACCCGCTGGCGCAGACCGCCGGACAGTTGATGCGGATACTGGCGCAGGCGCTCGGCAGCATTGCTGATGCCGACTTTTTCCAGCATCTGTGCGGCGCGCAGCATGGCGTCCTTGCGCGATACCTTGCGATGCCGCAGCAGTACTTCGCATAACTGATCGCCAATGCTGTAGGCCGGGTTCAGCGAGGTCATGGGTTCCTGGAAGATCATCGCCAGGCGATTGCCGCGCAGATCGCACATCTGGCGTTCGCTCTGCGCCAGCATATCGATGCCGTCCAGGCTCAGGCGGCTGGCTGTGCGCCGCGCCTTGCGTGGCAGCAAATCCATGAGGGCCAGCGACGTGAGGGATTTGCCGCAGCCCGATTCACCGACGATGCACAGCATTTCGCCGCGTTCGACATGGAAATCCAGGCCGCGAACGGCGTGCAGGGTTTCCTCGCCAAGGGGGATATCGACGCGCAGGTTTTCAACATGCAAGAGAGCCATGTCCGGATATCCTCTGTCAGTTGCGCCCATCGGGCAGGATCAAGTCGCGCAGGCCGTCGCCGACCAGATTGATACCCAGCACCAGCACCATCAGTGCGATACCGGGGATGGCGATGACCCAGGGAGAAAAGAACATGTAGGGTTTGCCTTCGGCGATCATCAGGCCCCAGGACGGAATCGGCGGTTGTACGCCAACGCCGAGGAACGACAGCGCCGACTCCAGCAGGATGGCGTGGGCCATTTCTAGAGTGGCGACCACGATCAGTGCACCGACCAGATTGGGCAGGATCTCGCTGGCCAGGATACGAAAGGTCGAGCAACCCAGGGCCTGGGCCGACGCTACGTATTCGGCATCGCGAATCTGCTGCACGGCGGCGCGCACCACCACCGCAAAGCGGTCCCACAACAGGCAGCCGAGCAGAATGATCACCACCTTGAGCGAGCCGCCCATCAGCGAAGCCGAAGCCAGGGCGACCATGACCACGGGCATTGCCAGGCGGGTGGTGATCAGGTAACTGATCACGGCATCGACCTTGCCGCCGAAATAGCCTGCCAGCAGGCCCATGACCGTGCCGATCAGGCCGGAAATCAGCGCCGCCGAGAAACCGATGAACAGCGAGATGCGTGCGCCATAAAGCAGCCGGGACAGGTAATCGCGGCCCAGTTTGTCGGTGCCCAGAATGTAATCCCAGGAACCGTTGGCCATCCATACCGGTGGCTTCATGCGCAGCATCACGTCCTGGACGTAAGGGTCATAAGGTGCCAGCCATGGGGCGAACAGGGCACCGAACAGAATGATCGCCAGCAGCAACATGCCAATCGCAAAGCCCCGGTGCCGCAGGCTGTTGCGCAGGGTTCGCAGGATGCTTCTGGCCGGTGGCTGGTAATCGTTGATGACCAGCGCCGATGAAGTGGTCGTGCTCATGGATCAGCCTCCTATTTCACGCGGATGCGCGGATCGAGCAGTGCGTTGAGCACGTCGGCCAGCAGGGTGAGAACGATGTAGATCACGGCAATCAGCAACACCACGGCCTGCACCACCGGGAAGTCGTCACGGGCGATGGCGTCCCAGGCCAGTTGCCCGATGCCTTGCAGGGAGAACACCGTTTCGATGACCACCGAACCGCCGAGCATGAAGCCGAACTCCACGGCGGCCAGCGCCACTACCGGAATCAGCGCATTGCGCAGCGCATGCTTGAACAGCACGGTGGACGGGCGCAGCCCCTTGGCGCGGGCGGTGCGGATGTAGTCGGAGTTGAGCACGTCGAGCATGCCAGCACGGGTCAGGCGCATGATCGCCGGTGTGGCGTAGTAACCCAGGGCAATCGCCGGCATCACGAAATGCGCCCATGTGGCATTGCCGGACACCGGCAGCCATTTCAGGGTGACCGAGAACACCACGATCAGCATCAGGGCGAACCAGAAGCTGGGCATGGCCTGGCCCAGCACCGCAATGCTCAGCGCCAGCCGATCGATCCAGGTATCGCGCTTGACCGCTGCCAGTACGCCGAGCGGAATGGCAATCAACAGCGCGATGCCCAGCGCCATGGCGCCCAGGCCGAGGGTGATGGACAGGCGCGAGGCGATCAGGTTGTAGACCGACTCCTGGAAGAAGAACGAGTCGCCCAGGTCCAGACGCAGCAGATCGCCCAGCCAGTTGAAGTATTGCGTCACCAATGGCTTGTCGAGGCCGTATTGAACGCGGATCTGTTCGATCTGTTCGCTGGTGGCTTCAGGTCCGCCGATGGCGGTGGCCAGGTCACCGGAAAGGTGCAAGAGGGAGAAGCTGATCACCGATACGGTAATCGCCACGCATAAGGCAATACCCAGGCGGCGCAGAAGAAATCCAGACATGGCAAGTGACCTTGTATCCATGGGATGACAATGAAAAGTCCATGGCAATGGGGCACCCTTCAGCAGGCGCCCAGGCCGGACTCAGCGATTTACGTCATGTGGCGCTTACTTCCAGCTCGACAGGACAAAGCGCGGCAGCTCGTCCGGGTAGGGCTTGAAGTTCAGGTCCGAGACGTACGCATAGTTCATCGAGTAGTTGAACAGCGGTGCCCAGTACGCCTGCTCGCTGATGCGCTGCAGGGCCAGGCGGTAATTGTCCTTGCGCACCTGAGGGTCGAGGGCGTTGTCGGCGGTTTGCAGCCAGCTCTGGACTTGCGGGTCCTTGATGTTGTCGTCCGGGTTACCCTTGAACCAGGTGCCCGCCGAAGCCGAGGTATCGAGGATCGAGAACGAGCCCCAGGCCTGGAACGACATCGGCACCTTGCCGCCGCGCTGTTGATCGCGCAGGGCGGCGTATTTCAGGTAGCGCAGCTTGGCGTTGATACCCACGGCCCGCAGGTTGCCGATGATCGCCTCGACATAGTCGCGATCCCGGTAGGCGAAGATTTCCGTCTCGAAACCCTTCGGATAGCCAGCTTCGGCCAGCAGTGCCCTGGCCTTGGCCGGGTCATAGTTGTAGACCGTCGCGGCGCTGGTATCGCACCCGAACTGGGCCGGGTAGCAGGCCACTTGCAGCGGTTTGCTTTCGCCGCCTACCAGTTGCGAAGCCAGGCCTTCACGGTTGATCGCATGGTTGATGGCCTGACGGACCTTGAGGTGTTTCATGGGCGAGTCGGCAGTGGAGGTGCCGCGTGCATCGAGGATCAGAAAGCCGATGCGCATGGTCGCGCCGCTGGTCACCACCAGGCTTTCCATGCCTTTGAGGCTCTGCGCCTGATCCGGTGCTACGCGCCAGACCCAATCGACGCCACCGGTCATCAGTTCGGCAAGACGGGTTTCGGAGTCTGCGATGACCTTGAACTGGATATGTCCGATCTTCGGCTGGCCTTGCGGGCTGCCCTCGAAGTAGTCCGGGTTCTTGTCCATGTTCACGCCCACGCCGCTGGCAATCGAGGTGACTTTGTAGGGGCCGGTGCCGACAGGCTTGCGACTGAATTCTGCCATGCCGACTTTCTCGAAATAGTTTTTCGGAAACATCGGCACCGCGTTGGACAGGTATTCCAGTGCGGGCGGGAAGGGTTTCTTCAGGTGCAGGCGAACGCTGTAGTCGCCGAGCTTTTCGGCGCTCTTGATCCAGTCGACGTTCTGCACCGTGACGACTTTCGAGTCGGGAGACACCACATAGTTGAGGGTGAACACCACGTCGTCGGCGGTGAAGGCATCACCGTTGTGGAATTTCACGCCCTGGCGCAATTCAAAATCGATGGTGCTGTCATCGACCTGTTTCCAGCTGGTGGCCAGCATGGGTTCCAGTTGACCACTGTCAGGATTGCGATAGACCAGATTGTCCCAGATGAGCCGCCCCAGAATGACACCTTCGCGCAAGTCGTTGTGATAGGGGCTGATGTTTTCAGGTTCGCTGTCGGAAGCGTAAACCAGTGTGTCGTCGGCTTTGCCGGCCAAGGCGGAAAAGCTGCTGAACAAGCCAAGCAGCGCGATGCTGCGAGCGAAACCCTTGATGCCCATATGCCGTCGTCTCCAAAAGGCGAAGTGGTTGTATCAAAGGGCAGTGGATCGCAAATGCGAAAGGAAAGAGGGTGAAAGCAGGCAATGGTTTTATTAGGCCTCGACAGGACTCTAGGCAAAGCGTATCAATGCCACAAGCACAATCTTTCGATACTTGCTTTGCCAAAAAGGCAACGCTGGAGGTGTCATGCAGCTCTACGGTGTGCAATCCACAGCTTTACGTTATTTTCTGGAGGTGGCGCGCTGCGGGTCGATCAGTGAAGCGTCTTTGCGGCTGAATGTCGCGGCTTCGGCAGTCAGTCGGCAGATCGCCAAGCTGGAAAGGGATCTGGATGCGGTGCTGTTCGAGCGCCGCGCCCGTGGCATGGTGCTCAGCGAGGCAGGCATACGTCTTGCGGCCTATGCGCGCAAATCCCAGCTTGAAGCCGAGCAGGTGGTACTGGAAATCACCGAACTGCACGGCTTGCAGCGCGGACATGTGCGTATCGCCTGTTCCGAAGGTTTTGCCCTCGAGTTTCTGCCCAAGGCCATCGCTCATTTTCGACGTGCCTATCAGGGCATCCACTTTTCCCTGGAGGTCTGCGCACCTGCACATGCCACCGAGAAAGTCCGTTCCGGCGATGCCGATCTGTGCCTGACGTTCAGCCTGACGCCACAGAAGGAAATCAAGGTCGAATACATCCATTCCGGAGCCATCTGCGCGGTGGTCAGCAACAGCCATCCCCTGGCAGGACGCAAGGAGGTTTCGCTGGCAGAACTGCAGCCCTACGACATTGCCCTGACCAATACCGATACGACCTTGCGCCAGTTGTTCGATATCTGCTGCGGCGTGCAGGGCCTGCTGTTCGATCCGGTGCTGACCAGCAATTACATCGGCGCCCTGTTGCGTTTCGTTCGCGAGGAGGGTGGTATCAGCCTGTCCAGCGAGATGACCCTGGACAGGCGCCTGCAAGGCACGGAACTCAAGTCCTTGCCCATCAGCGATGACGGGATGAAAGCCCGGCGTATCGAATTGCAAAGCATGGCCGGACGCAACCTGCCAGCGGCGGTAAGTGCCTTTCGCGACTTTCTCATTGGAGAGTTGGCAAAAACCTGAGCGGTAATGTCCGAGTAGCCATGTCTGGTTCTCTGGTTGTTAATGTTATAGTGTATCAATAGTGGTCGACCTGATACGTCGCCAGATCGCATACATCATGCTTTGCCCGCTGCGGTGAAGCTGGACAACGAGATACCGCCAGACATGAATAGCCCCCTCCCTGACGTTGCCCTGACGGAAACTTCCGCGGCCCTGATTGCCCTTGACTGGGTCGGCATGCAAGGCATCGAAGTGCCGATCCTGCTGAGCGAGCCCGGCGTGCAGCATCCCGTGCATGCCTATGTGGATCTGCAGGTCGACCTGGCCGATCCGGGGGTCAAGGGCATTCACATGTCACGCCTGTACACCTTGCTCGACAGTTTTGCCGAGCATCAACTGTTCACGCCCGGCGCCATGGCCGCATTGCTTGAGGCGATGGTCAGCAGCCATGCCGACTGCCATTCCAGCCGTGCCCGGTTCAGGATGAGCTTCAATCTGTTGTGCCGGCGAGCGGCGCTGAAAACCCGGGGACTCAGCGGCTGGAAATCCTACCCGGTGGTTCTGGATGCTGTCTGGGTGGACGGCAAGCTGTCTCTGGATGCCTCGGTGGAGGTGACCTATTCCTCGACTTGCCCTTGCTCGGCAGCCTTGTCGCGCCAGCTTCTGGAAGAGGCATTTCTGGCGCAGTTCGGCGAGCAGTCGGAACTGACTCCCGCTCATGCGGCGCTCTGGCTGCGGGAGAATGGTTCCTTCGCGACGCCGCATAGCCAGCGCAGCGTGGCGACAGTTCAGGTACGGATCCCTGAACAGGCCAGCGAACTGGGTTTGATGAGCCTGATCGATGTCACCGAACGCGCTCTGGGCACGCCGGTCCAGACCGCCGTCAAGCGCGCCGACGAGCAGGCCTTTGCCCGGCTCAACGGCCAGAACCTGATGTACGTCGAAGACGCTGCGCGCAAGATCCAGCAGGCACTGGAAGGGCGTTTTGCCGCGTCCAGTGTCGGCGTGCGTCACCTGGAAAGCCTGCACCCCCACGATGCCGTGGCCTACACTTCCAACTATATGTCCTGAGGACTATTACCGTGATCCGCAAGAACCCTTCCGGCCATCTGCCGGTCATTGCCGAGTCGGCCTATATCGATAAAACCGCGATCATCTGTGGCAAGGTCATCATCAAGGACAACGTCTTTGTCGGCCCGTATGCCGTGATTCGTGCCGATGAGGTCAACGCCAACGGCGACATGGACCCCATCATCATCGGGGCCAACTCCAATATCCAGGATGGTGTGGTCATTCACTCCAAGTCCGGTGCCGCGGTGACCATCGGCGAATACAGCTCGATTGCCCACCGTTCCATCGTCCACGGACCATGCACCGTGGGCGACCGGGTTTTCGTCGGCTTCAACAGTGTGCTGTTCAACTGCCAGGTCGGTAATGGCAGCGTCGTGCGCCATAACTCGGTGGTCGATGGTCGCGATCTGCCGGAAAACTTCTACGTGCCGTCCACCACCCGTATCGGTCCGAACACCGATCTGTCGCAGTTTCCGCCGGTGAGCATCTCGGCCTCGGAATTCTCGGAAGACGTGGCGCACACCAATATCGATCTGGTTCGCGGCTACAAGGCCTTGCAGAACGAGTTCTGATCTGCGACCAGGAAAGCTTCGATAGCGCTGTCACGGGCAAGCCGGACTGCGGCACAATGCGCTCGGCGTTTTGTGTGAATGCGGTTTGCCCGTGAAGCGCCTTGAAAGCCTGCAACTGTTACAGCCCTCTGACGGACCTGATCCTCCATGACAACAGCTGTTCCCTCGACTTCTGCGCCGCCTTCAAGGCTGCGCTCGATTGACGCCCTGCGCGGGCTGATCATTCTTTTCATGTTGCTTGATCACGTGCGGGAAACCTTTTTCCTGCATCGCCAGGTCAGCGATCCCATGGATGTTGCCACTACCGCCCCGGAGGTGTTTTTCAGCCGCTTGCTGGCGCATGTGTGTGCGCCCCTGTTCGTGCTGCTGACGGGGCTTTCGGCGTTTCTGTACGGTGAAAAGTACAGTGGCAGAACCGATGTTTCGGCGTTTCTGCTCAAGCGCGGCCTGTTCCTGATTGCCCTGGAGTTCACTCTGGTGAGCTTCGCCTGGACCTTCAAGTTCCCGCCCAGCATCATTTACCTGCAAGTCATCTGGGCCATCGGCCTGAGCATGGTGGCCTTGTCGGCGATGGTGTTCCTGCCGCGCTGGGCACTGGTGGTGATCGGTGTGGTCATCATCGCCGGCCACAATCTGCTGGATTCGCTGCACTTTGGCGTCGAGTCGGCCATGCATATCCCGTGGGCGATCCTGCATGATCGTGGCTGGATCGAAGTCAGCGATACGCTGCGCCTGCGCACGTCTTATCCTGTGCTGCCCTGGATTGGCGTGATTGCCCTGGGCTATGCCGCCGGGCCGTGGTTCTCGAAAGCCATGGATTCGGCCGCACGCCGTAGCCGTTTGCTGGTCTGGGGTCTGGGCGCGCTGCTCGGCTTCATGGTCCTGCGATTGATCAACGGCTATGGCGAAAAGCCCTGGAGCACAGGCGAAACCGGCCTGCAAACCGTGATGAGCTTTTTCAATATCACCAAATACCCGCCGTCATTGCTGTTCATCAGCCTGACTCTGGGGATTGGTCTGCTGGTGCTGATCTGGTTCGAGCGGATTCAGGAGAAGGGCTGGTTGCGACCGCTGGTGACCCTGGGCGCGGCACCGATGTTCTTCTATCTGCTGCACCTGTACGTGCTGAAGTTCCTGTACCTGATTGCCGTGGCGATCTGGGGCAGGAATCAGGGCGATTACTTCGGCTTCGATGCGATGTGGGGCGTCTGGCTGGGTTCGGTGCTACTGGCCGTGGCGCTGTTTCCGGCGGTGCGCTGGTTTGCCGGGCTCAAGGCGCGGCGGCGGGATATCAGCTGGTTGAAATACCTGTAACTGCAGGAGCGAATGTATTCGCGAGACGTCATTGAAGGCTATAGATTCTCTACAACTTTACGGGCCTCTCGCGAATAATTCGCTCCTGCACATGATCAATCGTGATGCGCTTCGCCCACGAATGTCAGCGAGGTAAACAACCCTCGTGCTTCAATATCGGCATCGCCCTTGACCGGCAGCGTGACCTCGGCTGCGATCACATTCAATCCCTCGTTACGCACCAGCACAGTGGCGCGTCCTTCGGCATCGGTTTCGGCACTTACGGTATCCGGAGCGCTGCGATAATCCCCGATCAACTTGATCCCCGCAGCAGGCTTGCCGTCGACCAGCACCCGTACGGGCAGAGGTTTGCCGGGGCCAACCTCCAGGGGATCGACCTGCGGCACGATCACGAACTTCAGCTTGTCGAGTGAGGGCAGGCGGGCGCCTTCCTCATAGATGGCCAGGCTGTACTTGAAGGTGTGGATCGACTCTGTGCCGCCCGGCACTTTCGTGCGTCCTTCGTTGATCCACTTGTTGTCCTTGCTCTTGGTCCACATGCCGTTGTCCAGCGCCACGGACATGATCGCCACCGGCTTCAGCGGCTGCAGACGGGCATGATCGTCCAGGCGTTGCACGGTGACCGGCACCATGCGGCCTGCAAGGTCATAGGCCCAGGCGCCGCTGACTTTCTGCGCCTTGAAGGCATTGTCTTCGGCGCCGTGGCCGTAGACCACTTCGATGTTGCCGCGCCGCTGTTCGGTCCACAGGCCGTGAGCGCTGGCCTGGCCCACAAACAGGGCGCCGAGCAGGCTCAAGGTCAGAACGGATGGTTTGCAATACATGATGCGTCCTTGTGGTGATCGATCAGAGATTGAGGGTCAGGCTGACAGTGAAGTTGCGTGGCTCGCCGGGGGCGACCCAGTAATTGCTGTAGGAGCGCTCGAAGTACTTCTCGTCGAACAGGTTGTTGAGGTTCAGGCCCACGGTCACGTTATCGGTGGCCTTGTAGTGCGCGAGCAGGTCGACGGTGTGATAGGCCGGCAGCTCGAAGCTGGTTCCCGACTCGCCGGAGCGATCACCGACATAAGTGAACGCTGCGCCGACATCCGAACCCCGCAATGCGCCTTCCTGGAACTCATAAACGCCCAGCAGACTACCGCTGCGCTTGGCGACCCCAAGAATCCGGCTGCCGCTCGGAATAGTCAGGTCACCCTTGGTCACTTCGGCATCGATGTAAGCGAAGGCACCGATCACCCGGATCGCATCGGTCAACTGGCCAGTCAGTTGCAGGTCCAGACCCTGGCTGCGGGCTTCACCGATGGCGCGGTTGACGTTGGTGGACGGGTCGAGGGCCAGCACGTTTTCCTTCTCGATATGGAAAGCGGCGAGGGTGGTGCTCAAGCGGTCGTCGAACAGCTCGCTCTTGATCCCGACTTCATAACCGACACCTTCTTCCGGATCGAAGGTTCTGCCTGCTGCATCCAGCCCGTTGTTGGGCTTGAACGAGGTCGAGGCGTTGGCGAACAGCCCGACCTGCGGCGTCAGTTGATACAGCAGGCCGGCGCGTTGAGTGAACGCATCATGCTGCTGCCTTGACGTGGGGTTGGTGGCGTTTGGCATGTAGTCGTCGATCTGCTGATCGAAATGCTCGTAACGAACGCCGACCATGCCGCGCAACTTGTCGGTGAAGATGATCTGGTCCTGCAGGTTCAGCGCACGGCTTTCCACATGCTCGAAGAAATCCGTACCGCCGCGGGCACCATTAGGTTTGGCCTGGCCGTAGACCGGGTTGAAGATATCGATGGCGTAGGTGCTGCCGCCGATATTGGTCACCCGCTCGTTCTTGCGGTAGTTCTCGTATTCGGTGCCGATCAGCACTTCATGCTCCAGACCCACAGCATTAAAGCGACCGCGCAGCTCCAGTTGGGTAATGCTGTCATGCCAGTTCATGTCGCGTTCGCGATAGCGGCGATTGACTGTGCGTCCATCGGCATTCAGCGGACGCGCCTCGCTGGCGAAACCCGACAATTCGCCTTCCTTGTAATGACTGGCCAGGCGCAGCGACCAGTCATCATTGAGATGATGGTCCAGGGCAACCTGAATCATGTTGTTGTCGTTATCGATATCACCGTCGCTTGGTTCACCCAGGAAGGTCGAACGCGACATACCGCTCCACTTGTTGTTCGGCGCGACGATACCGCGGTCGAAGGTGGACTTGTGGCGGACGAATTCGGTTTCCACCAACAGGCTGGTGTCGGGGTTCAACTGCCAACTGAAAGAAGGTGCTACGAACACCCGGCTGCTCTCGACGTAATCGCGGAAACTGTTGTTGTCTTCGACCGCCAGATTGACTCGCGAGAGGATATTGCCTTCTTCATCCAGCGGCGTGTTGACGTCCAGCGCGGTGCGATAACGATCCCAACTGCCGGCACTGGCCTGCAAGGTGGTGAAAGCTTCGCGCTGCGGCTTCTTGGTCACGATATTGACCGTACCGCCCGGATCGCCACGGCCATACAGGCTGGCGGCCGGGCCTTTGAGCACTTCGATGCGCTCGATATTGGCGGTGTCCGGTGTGGCCGGGTAGCCACGGTTGGCGCTGAAGCCGTCCTTGTAGAATTCCGAAGTGGTAAAGCCGCGAATGCTGTACTCGTAAAGCGTCAGACCGCCGAAGTTGTTCTGCTTAGACACACCGCCGGCATAGTCCAGCGCCCGTTCCACGCTATTGCTGCCAAGGTCCTTGAGCACCGAAGCTGGCACCACGCTGATCGACTGCGGAATGTCCTTGATGGCGGCGTCGGTCTTGGTCGCGGTTGCCGAACGTGTGGCGCGATAGCCCTGAACCGGGCTGGTGGCCGTCTCATAATGGTAATCGGAAGAGATGTTGACGTTGTCCAGTTCGAGAATTTGCGGCGGTTCTTCTGCGAAGCTGACATTACCCAGCACCCCGATTGCCAGGCTGGTCAGGGACGCGATTTTACGAGACGACATGGAGGACTTCCTGATAGTTATCGATACAATATAACATCTCCGATGAGAATTATTACTAGATGTGGATGTAACCGCATGTAAAAATCTTTGAGCTATAAAAGCTGGGTTGGAGACATGCCGCGATCTCCCGCCAGCCCGACACATTTCATCGCCAGAATTGCCGTCGGATCGACCAGCGAAACATGATGCCGATTGATCCGAAACACCTCGCTATGCGCCAGCACCAGTGGCAATTCCGTGCAGCCCAGAATCAACACGTCAGCGCCCAGCTCGCACAGATGCTCCGCCGTCAGCAGCAGTTGTTCCCGGCAGAGCCCTTCGGTAAATCCGGCCTTGATCCCGCGTTCGCCGTAGATCGCCTCCATCACCATGTTCTGGTAATCGAACCCCGGCGTGATGAGCTGCAACCCGGCGCGCCGTGCGGCCTCGTGGTAGACCTGACTCTGCACGGTACCGGAGGTTGCCAGCAGGCTGACGCTCTTGCCCGAGCCGTAGCGCTGCACGATCCACTCCACCGTTTCGCTCAACATATTGACGATGGGCACCCGCAAATGCGGCTGGATACGCTCGACAAATGCATGAGCGGTATTGCAGGGAATGGCGATGGCATTGGCTCCCGCGCTTTCCAGGCGCTTGCAGGTTGCGTACAGGGCCATGGTCGGATCGGTTTCATTGCGTAGCAGGCTGGCGGTCCGGTCGGGGATCTGCGGGTTCTGCTCGACCACCATCTTGATGTGTTCCTGGTCCTTTCCCGCAGGCGTATGCGCAACCACCTTGCTCATGAAATCCACCGTTGCGGCGGGGCCGACGCCGCCGACAATCCCCAGCTTGAACGGCGGTTGCGCGGGTTGGCCGTGCTCCTGGGTCGCGAAGTTCGCGTGGATCTCATTGATATCCAGAACCGATATCCCGCGACGCTGCAGGTCGGCGCAGACCAGTGACAGTTCCGTCATGCCGGGGACGATCAGCGTGGCGCCCTGTGCCTGCAGGGCCAGACACGCCTGATAGACCGTCTCCAGCGGGGCCCCTTCGAGATGTCCGTCCTTGATGCCGCTGACCCCGTACATCGCTTCCATCAGTGCCGACTGTGCTTGCGTATCGGGATAGACGATCCGGAAGTCCTGACCCAGATAGCGCTCGAACAGCCCTGAATGAACGACGAAGTCCGAGGCAATCACGCCCAGGGTGGTTCCGGGTCTGGCCATGCTGCGAATATACCGGGCCAGCGCGTGCATCATGTCCAGTACCGGAATGCCCAGTTCTTCCTGGATTTCGGCCCGGAACGTATGGCTGGCGAAGCAGGGCAGAATCACCGCATCGACGCCGCTTTCCTCGAACGACTTGCACACCTGAAACACATAGAACTTGCGCGACGTCATGTTCGCGCCCTGGTCCAGAGGCAGCAGCACGTCCTTGAACGGGTGCTGCTCGAACAGGAAATGGTAACGGCCCTGATCCTCAAGCACCGCTCTGGATTTGACCAGCTTGTAGAAGAGGTCACCGCCAGCCAGAGAACCCAGCCCCCCGACAATTCCTAGCTTGCGGCCCGGGGCTTCCTTGCTGGCCGACTTCGATTTGCTCTTCATGGCGAGATTCCTCAGGCGACCGTAACCGGGTGTGCGGGATTGGCAGCCGCTGGGTTATCGGCGTCCTCATCCAGCTCTGCATGTGGCTCCGATTTCGCGACTACGGCAGTGGCGATGCTGTTGCCCACCACGTTGGTGGCGGTGCGCGCCATGTCCAGGAACTGATCGATCCCGATAATCAGCAACAGCCCGGCTTCCGGCAGGTTGAACATCGGCAGTGTGGCGGCAACCACGACCACCGAGGCACGTGCCACGCCGGCCATGCCCTTGCTGGTGATCATCAGGGTCAAGAGGATCAACAGTTGCTGGGTGAAGCTCAGGTCGATGTTATAGGCCTGGGCGATGAACAGGATGGCGAAAGCCTGGTACATCATCGAGCCATCGAGGTTGAACGAATAACCCAGCGGCAACACGAAGCTGGATACCCGCTTGGGCGCGCCGAATTTTTCCAGGGCTTCCATGGTCTTGGGGTAGGCCGACTCGCTGCTGGCGGTCGAAAACGCCAGCAGAATAGGCTCGCGAATCAGCTTGCCCAGGGTGAACACCGAGCGCCCGAGAAACAGGTAACCGGCAGCAAACAGCACCACCCAGAGCACCGCAATGCCCAGATAGAACTCGGCGATCAGTTTGCCGTAATCCACCAGCAAACCGAGCCCCTGGGTAGTGATCGCCGATGCGATGGCGGCAAACACACCAATCGGTGCCAGAGCCATGACGTAATCGGTGATCTTGAACATCACCTTGGCCAGCTCATCGATAGTGTCGGTAATCCTGGTGTAACCGGCGCGCCTGACGCCAGCCAGGGCAAAGCCGAAGAACAGCGAGAACACCACAATCTGCAGGATTTCATTGTTAGCCATGGCCTCGGCAATACTGCGCGGGAACACATGGCCGATGAATACCTTGAGACTGAAATCGCCAGTATTGACCGGTACGGCCGCTGTCGCCTGCTGGGCGACTTCCATATTCAGTCCGGCGCCGGGCTGAAACAGATTGACCAGGCCCATGCCGATCGCCAGCGAGATCACCGAAGCGGTCACGAACCAGGTCATGGCCCGCAACCCGATGCGTCCGACTGACCTGGAGTTGCCCATGCTGGCAATGCCACCGACCAGCGTCGCGAATACCAGAGGCGCGATGATCATCTTGATCATGCGCAGGAAAATATCGGTAATCATCGAAAAGTAGGAGGCAATCCGTTTGGCATCCTGCTCGCTTCCTGCGAAATGATGACACGCCCAACCCACCAGCACGCCAAGTGCAATGCCCATCGCAATTTGCCGGGGAAGTCTGTTTTTCTTCACGAAGCTGTCCTCAAGTGATTTTTTGATCTTTTTATTCGGCAGGAGACAAGTCTGATTGGCCCAATGGCTCTTTTGGCCCCGGTGCTGTGGCGATTCTAGGCAAGCGCCTGAACGGCATGATGAGTAATCCGGCTAAACCCATGCGCTTTTGGAATAGTTGGCGAAATAGCCGCTATAGCGTCGTGAAGCCGACATAAAATGCGCCTCTCAGCGCAGGAGAGACATGCATGCAAATCAAGTGGCTGGACGATCTTCAGGCCATCGCCGAATGGAAGAACTTCTCCCGGGCGGCCGAAATCCGCTGCGTGACCCAACCGGCCTTGTCGCGGCGGATCCGCTCTCTGGAAGAGTGGGTTGGCGTCGAACTGGTCGACCGCGGCACCTATCCCGTGCGCCTCACCGCAGCCGGCAGCGCCTTCTGTGAAGAAAGCCGCGAAGCGCTGGCGGGTCTGCTCAGACTGCGCTCAACCCTGCGCGAAGTGGAACGCATGCCCGGGCGATCCATCCAGGTCACGGCGGGGCACAGTCTGTCGATGACCTTCCTGCCCAAATGGCTTTCGCAGTTTCAGCAACACAATGAGCAATTCAATGCGCGGGTCGTAGCAGCCAACATCCATGACGCGGTGATTGCGCTGGAGGAGGGCAGTTGCGACCTGATGATCGTCTACCACCATCCGCTCGCACCGATCCTGCTGAACGCCGAACGCTTCGGCAGCCTCGCTCTTGGGCACGATGCATTCATTCCCTTGTGCGCTCCCGACAAGAAAGGCCAGCCGCTGTACCGCCTGCCTGGCAGCACTGCAAAGCCCGTCCCGCATCTGGCCTACACCGCAACCACCTTCCTGGGCCGGGTCGCCGACATCGTCATCAAGAACGGCCCGTCTCCGGTCAAACTGGAACGCTGCTACGAAGCCGACATGGCCATGCTCCTGATGCGCATGGCCATCGAAGGCTACGGCGTAGCCTGGCTGCCGCAAAGCGCGGTGGTCGACGAGCTGGAGCGTGGACTGCTGGTCAGGGCCGGGGGCGAGGAGTGGAGCACACGACTGGAGATTCGCTCGTATTGCGCCATTGCCAATCAGAATCCGACCATGCGGGATTTGTGGAAGACTCTGGAGGGGGCTTCGCGGTGTGTCTCCATGCCGGTGGAGTGATCACTTTCAACTGAATTGCTCCCACTCGCAGGAGCGGATTCATCCGCGAAGGCGTATTTCAAACCGCCGTGCCATACACCCGATGCAACTGATCCCGATAAAAATCAAACGCTGCCCGTGCGCCGGCGATCACTTCCTGGTCCTGTTCTTCCGTCAGTTCCAGGGCGTCCAGTTGCTGGACGAAGGCGCGCCAGTGCAGGGCGCGGCCGTCTTCGTGGGCGGCGAGGTGACGGGCGCCGTGGGTTTCGTGCAGGTCGAGCTGGCGAGTTTGTTTGTACAGGATCGCCGCGCCGAGGTTTGAACCTTCGCTGCAATACAGCCAGCCGAGTGCCTGGTAGGCCGATTCGATACTCGCTGGCTGCGGGCTTTGTGGCGTTGGCAGTGCCAGGTCGTTCAGGTCGGCTTCGACGGCCGGGAAACGGTTGAGCTGGCTCAAACCGGGCAGCAGTTCGTTGAGGCTTTCATTGAGGTAGACCGGTTGCAGCGCACCATGAAAACCGTGTTGCAGGCGCAGGAAGTTGCCGTAGTTTTCAATGCTGCGGAAAGGCTCGTTGCGCATGACCAGGTCGTTGATGTTTTCGTGTTCGGTATGGGTTCCGGTCTTCAGTCGTTTGGCGCGTGACAGCGGTTCTGCAAGGGTGGCGGTGGACATCTCGGACTCCAGCATGAAAGTAGAGCATCACCATAAAGTCCGCTTCCGGCGCCAACAATCGCCGGTCCATTAAGAGTTGTTAAGGTCAGAAAGCGGCTTCGCGTATAAGTACCGCTACCACGTTTTTCCAGGCATGCAGCAGCGGGCTGCGCGTCTCGGCGTCGATGCTGACGTTGCCCCGGATGGCCTGTTCGATAGCGGGTGACGGTCCGCTCGGACGCAGCAGAACCCGGTAGACCGCCTGTTCCGGTATCGGCTCGTGTTCCTTGTTCAGGCGGGTGGCGATACTGCCTTGATAATCCGAAGCCAGCTCGGGAGCCGAAGTCAGTTTGCGTACGGCGGTCTGCTCAATGCTGCGGACCTGCAACTCGATGCGCGCTCTGGACAAGTCCTCGGGATAGAACCAGGCACGATTGTCTGCCGCGATGCGCTGCATGTCCTGTTCGCTGACAAAGGCTTCGATCAGCCCGTTGTCGGGTGCGGCAAGGGTCGCCAGCCATTCTCCGGGCGGCAGCCATTGACCCGCCGCCAGAGGTTCGGCGATGTCCACCAGCGTGCCGTCGAAAGGCGCACGAATCTGCAATTGTTCGATCTGGCTACGTAAGGCGTTGTAGCGCTCCTGGGCGCTGTCCAGTTCGCGCTGGACCACGGGCAGGCGGGCGGCGGTGTCCTTGTCCATGTGCTGGAAGCTCAGTTGCCAGCGCAGGGTCTTGATCTGTAGTTCAAGACTGCTCAGCTCATGGCTGAGGGTGGGCGCTTCGAGACTGAACATGGCTTGATCGCGCTGCAGCACCTGACCGGGTTTTACATGAATGTTTTGCAGTCGCGCGCCATTGGGCACCAGTAACGTGGCCTGCTGGCTGGCGCGCAGCAGCGCTGGAGCCTGCACGCTGCTGCGCCATGGCAGGCATGCCGCGAGCAGCAGTGCGGTGAGCACGGTGGCGGTAATCAGGGTATTGCGGTTCATGCGGTAGTCCTTGCGGCGCCTGGCCCAGTGTTGCAACTCGCGGAAGATCGGCATCAGGATGAAAACGCCGATCTCGACGGCGAATAACAGCAGCCCCAACAACTTGAATGCGAAGTGATAGACCAGCAGGGCAATGCCCAGAAACAGGAAAAAACGGTAGATCCAGGTGCCGAAGGCGTAGATCAGCAGCGTGCGCTCCAGCCAGGGCTCGAACACTTCCGGACGCGGATCCTTGAGGCCGAACAGCCATTCGCGCAGACGCCAGCGGGCCAGGGCAAAGCCACGGCCTTGCAGGTTGGGTACGTCGAGTGCATCGGATAACAGAAAGTAGCCATCGAAGCGCATCAGCGGACTGAGGTTGATCGCCAGGGTCAGAATCCAGGTGGTGGTCGCCAGCATGAAGGCCGCACTGCGCCACGGGCCGTCCGGCAGAAAGCTCCAGAGCAGGGTGGCCCAGGCCGCCAGCGACAGTTCGACCAGCATGCCCGCGGCGCCGATGGCCAGCCGTTGCCGCCGTGAGGTCAGGCGCCAGGCTCCGGTGGTGTCGGTGTAGAGCACCGGCCACATAACCAGCAAGGCCACGCCCATGCTGGCAACCCGGCAACCGAAACGCTTGCAGGTGTAGGCATGGCCCAGTTCGTGAAGCACCTTGGTGCAGCCCAGGGTGATGGCCGCCAGCAGCGCGCCTTCCAGGGTGAAGAAGTGCAGGAAGGTATGCACGAAAACGTCCCACTGCCGGGCGACCAGAATCAGGCCGATCAGGCCTGCCAGCAAGGTCAGAAGGCCAAAGCCGCGACTCATCAATGGCCGAACCCACGGCAGGCTGCGCTGCAGAAACGCATCGGGGTTGACCAGCGGAATGCGTACGAACAGGTAGTTGTGCAGTAGCCAGCCAGCCCAGCCGTGGCTTTGTTGCTGGCTGATCCTGAGCAAGCGCTGGTTGCCCTCCGGGCCTTGAGTCTGAATCAGTTGCAGGTTGCCCAGAAACGCCGCGAAGCCTTTGACGTCCTCGATGTCCAGAGTCAGGGAGGTCCGGGTATTGATCGCGTCGAGCACCTTTTGGCTATTGCCGGTTTCCCAGCGTGCGAGCATTTCCACTTCGGCCCAGCCGAGGCGGAAGAACTGTCCACGCGCCGGGTCTTCCAGGGTCCAGCTCGGTGAGCCGTCGCGCAGCCGCGGGCCGCGATGCAGTTTCAGTTCCTGGCGCAGGGCTGGCAGGTCCATCAGTTACAGGCCCACATGAATACGCAGGGCGGCCAACGGGCGGCGCAGCAGGTAATAGAACAGCACGGTCGGCTCGGCATACAGTTTGGCGCTGCCTTTGAGGCCGATACGGATGCGCGGGTCCTGAGCGTCGAAGCTACTCTTCAACCGATAGGCCATGATGCCGTCGGGATTGACGCTGGCGCGATAGCCGATGCGTTGCAGAGTGGCCGTCAAGGGAGCACCAGGGTCGGTATTGAGGAACAGTTTCACCGGTGTTTGAGGTTGCAGGTCGATGGCATCGGCAACCGGCAACTGGATTTCCAGATCGGCATCCTGCGGCTCGGCAATCAGCATGATGCGCTCACCCAGAGTGACGGGACGGCCGATCCAGTCACTGGGATCATCGAAAATCGCAATGCCGTCACGGGGCGCGTCAATGCGCAGACGCTTGAGGTTGGCGGTATAGAACCCGACATCGTTTGCGGCCTGCTCGCGGCGGCCTTGCAAAGTGGCCAGCGTTGCCTTGCTACGCTCGTCGAACAGCGCCTGTTGCTGAGCCTGACGCAGTTCAGCATCGGCCACGGCATAGGCCTGACGCGCCGACTCCAGGTGGTTGGTCTGTTCACGGGTGTCGAGCTGCACCAGTGGCTGGCCTGCGCTGACTCGCTGATTGGGCTGGACCAGAATCCGATCGACTACAGCAGCCAGAGGCGCACGCAGCACCGCCGGGTCACGGGCGACGATTTCTGCCGGAGCCAATACCGACTGGCGCACCGGCAGCATCAAGACGGCGGCCATGGCCAGTGCGGCAAGCCACCAGAGTCGCTTGCGCTTGCCCGGCAGTTGGCGGCGCGGGCGATGTCCCAGCAGGCTGCTCCAGGCGTGGCCATAACAATCCAGAAGCAAGGGTGCCAGTAGACGCTCGGTGTCGCGCAGCGGTGCATCGCGACTCAGCAGCAAAGCGCCGAGCAGCGGACCGCCGGCTTTTTGCAGCGGCAGCCAGATCAAGTGCTGCGCAAAATACTCGTTCCATTGCGGCTGGTCTTCGGTGGCCAGCGTCGAGACGCTCAGCTCATGGATTTGCCGGGCATGGTCGGTCTGCTCCCAGCGCCGGCACTGGCGGTTCAGCCAGCTGACCATGGGCGCTTGCTGCTCCACCACCGCCAGCCCTGAGAAGCCTTGCAGCTTTTGCGTGTCGCAGCGCCAGAGGATCGCCTGGCGATATTCGAGCAGCGTGCGGCTGTCGTTGAGCATGATGAAGCCCAGCGCTTGCAGGCTGTCGGCGGCGCGCACTTGCTGCTCCAGCTGGACCAGCAAGGTCAGGTGTTCCATGGAGCGGCTGTGAGGTTGTGCGGTGGGCGCCTGACTCATGACTCACCCGGCGCGCTCAGCTTCGCCACGCCGCTCATGCCGGGCAGCAGGCTGTCATCGCTCTGGGTGATGCGTCCGAACACTTTCACCGACTGGCTGACCGGATCGATGATCGCGCCTATCCGGCTGATCTGCGCCGGATAGTCCCGGCCGCTTTCGTCCAGATGGACGCTGAAGTTCTGGCCCGGCTTGAGCCAGCGCAGCCAGTTGGATGGCACGATCAGTTCCAGTTCGTAGGCGCTGTCATCGTAGATGCTCAGCAGCTCCTTGCCCTCGGCCACGTACTCCCAGCGTTGCGCCTTGCGCGCAGCCACTCGCCCGGAGAAGGGCGCACTGATCGCGCAGCGGCCCAGAATCGCCTGATTGATCCCGCTCTCGGCTCTGGCAACGGCCATCGCCGCCTGGGCCTGGGTAACATCGGCGACGCTGATGGAGTTGAGCTTGTCGAGACGATTGGCGACTTCAAGCTTCTTGCGTGCGCCTTCCTGCACGGCGGCGGTGCGGTTCAACTGTGCCTGGTAGACGCTGCAATCGAAGGCCACCAGCCGGTCACCCTTCTTGAAGCGTTCACCTTCCTTGATCGACAGCTCGGTGATTTTTCCGGCCACTTCACTGGACAGGGTGGTCTGGGCAATCGGGCTGAGTTGCACGCGCAGAGTCGGTTGCGGATCTGCGCCATGGGCCATGTTCGCGGCGACGCCGATCAGGATCGCCAGCCAGGTCTGCGAAGCGCTTTTCAGGGCGCTGCGGCTTGCAGGTTGCTCAGCGTGCATGGGCCGCGCTTCCTTGTTCCTTGAGCTCCGCGCCTTGCAGCGAGCCCAGGCTGTCGAACATATCGACCCGGGCGACCGGCATAATGGCGACGGCTCTGGCGGGTAGCGGGTTGTTTGGCGCAGCAGCATTCAGCGGCGTTTCATGGCGTGGGATCTGCACCTGACCACGGGCCAGTTCCACTGCATTGCGGGCGATGGCCTGGGTCAGTTCGGCAATGCTTTCGCCAGCCAGACGCTGGGGCAGGGGGTCGAGCCCGGCGGCCTGCTGGATGGCGCCGTAAGTGGCCTGCAGCTCGGCAAAGCTGCGATCACGAGTACGTTTCGCCAGCACGGTTTCGGTTTCGATCCGGACTTTTTCCAGCAGGCTCTGCGCCTGGCTGCTGTAGGCACTTTCACTTTGCGCGAGGATGCCGTCCTGCAAGCGTTGCAGTTCGTTGGAGCGCTCGAACAGTTGGTTGGCGCGCTGGTATTGCTGCCAGGCCACGTTGACTTGAGTCAGCACCGCCATGCGCACTGCCTGACGGCGTAATTCGGCCACGGCTTCGCGGTTTTCACCGGTTTTCCTGATCGACGAGTAAGACAGCACGCTCATCAGATTCCAACTGATCTGCATGCCCGCATCGGCCCATTGCTCATTGACCAGATAGCTGTTGCTATCACGGTTCAGGCCGGCGAACAGATTGACGCCGGGCAGCAGTTTGAGCATCGCCATGCGGGTTTCCAGCACCGCATTGCGGGCCTGATAGGTTTCCTCGCGGATTTCCGGGCGGCGGGTCATGGCCAGGGTTTCCAGATCATCCAGGCTGTAGGCCACGCTGGGCGGCGTCATGCTGGCGTCATCCGGAACCGCCAGGGTGTACTGGCTGGCTGGCGGGATGTTCATCAGCCCGGCCAGACGCGACTTGGCCAGTGCCAGTTCTCCGTCCAGCACTTCCAGCTGGCGGATCATTTCCACCAGGCTTTTCTGGTAGCGCAGCGAGTCGATTGGCGTCAGCAGTCGCTCGCGTTCGGTCACACGCGCCTGCTCCAGTGCGGCGCGGGCCTGGACCAGAGTTGCTTGCACCTGAGGCTTGAGGCGTTGTGCGGTGGCGGCGTCCCAGTAAGCGGTACGCACTTGCTGGATGATGTCGGCAATCACGCGTCGGCGCCGTTCTTCGGCGGCCAGGCTCTTGTTGGCCTGGACTTTGGCACCGAAATAGCTGATGCCGAAATCCAGTACGTTCCACGACAACTGCAAGTCAGCCGTATGCCCCGAGCGATCAGAACTGGTGGACGGCTCCAGCGACTGGGTGCGGGTACGCACCGATTCGCTGGACGATCCTGCGACATTGTCGCGGCCACGCCAGCCTGCGCGGGCAGCCAGTTGCGGCAGCATGCTCAGGTTCTGGATATCGAGCAGGCCTTCTTCCATGGCCTGTTCCATCAGGCCCAGACGTTGTTGCAGGTTGTATTTCACCGCCCGGGCCATGGCTTCGTTGAGGCTGACCGGACGGCTCAGGGGTTCCTGCTGATCGAACATCTTGCTGCGGTCGGTGCTGGCCTGGGCCAGTTGCTGTTCCAGGCTGACGGGCTCGGGTTTGACCGCGCAGGCGCTCAGGCCGGCCACGATGCAGCCGATGGCCAGGCACAGAGTTGTCTTGCGCAGCGCAAAGCCAGACAGGCGCTGTTCTTGGGTGAGTCTGAACATTGTTGCGTTTCCCCTGAAAAAGATCATGCGACGCGCTGGTCGTTGTTGGTCGCTGCGTTGGCGACTGTTTCTGTATCGCGTGTTGGCGCGTGGTGGTTGTCCAGCAGCGAGAGCAGGCTTTCCAGCAGGCTTTCGGCCTGACGTGCCAGGTTCAGGCTCGGCGCGCTGTCCTGCAGTTGTACGCGCAGGGCCTGTTCTGCTGCGGGCACTGGTACTTGAGGGGCTGCCGGTGTCTGTTGGGTAGCGGCACCTTGAGGCCGCTCACCGGTCTCGATCTGCACCGGCGTGCGTTGTTCCTTGCCTGAGCTGTCGCGGGTGATCAGCAGCAGATTCAGGCGTTGTGCGCTGGCCAACTGGCGGTTATCGACGCTCAGCTTGCCGCTGCGCGGGTCGAAACGAATCCAGGCGGGCAGAGGCAAACCATTGTTCAGGCGTAGCAGCGGGCTGCCCTGGCTGGCACTGAGCAACGATTGCGGCAGTTGCACTTCGCTGGTCCGGGCATCGCTGCGGGTATCGACCTGCATCTGCCAGAGTTCTCCCGTCTGTGCCGATTGGCTGGAAGCCAGGGTGTCGCCGAGGATGCTGCTACTGCCGAGCAGTTGCTCGCTGACACTGCGCTGGCTCGATTCCAGACCGTTGGCGTCGGGCAGCACAGTGCTGAACAGGCTGTTTCTGTCTGTCGGCATGCCGCTCTGGCCGAGGGTCGTTGGCAAGGGGGCATTGGCCGACTCGACGCTGCTGCGCTCGGCGAAGCCGTTCGGGCGCAGGCCCAGCAGCGGTGCCGATTGCAGGGGCACGATGACCGGCTCGGTCACGCTGTTCGACGGTGCGATAACCGGGGCTTCCCCGGCAGTAGGCGGCGGGGTGATGACGGTGCCGCCATTGTCCGTTACCGGTGGCGTGACGCCTGTTTCGCCACCTCCGCTGACTGGCGGTGTCACGACCGTTCCATCGCCACCAGTCACGGGCGGCGTCGTGCCGGGCGTACTGCTGGCCGTGATCGCGACGCTGAAAGGGGTGCTGGTCGAGCTCAGCAATCCATCGTTGAGGCTGACCGCCAGTTGCACCTGGGCAGGCGGCGTTGAGGCGTTGTTGCCATAGGTCAGCTGTTGCAGCACCGATTGCGCCTGGGCCTGACTGATATCGCCGATAAAACGGATGGTCAGGCGACCAGCGTCCTGGCTGAACGTGGCAATGGCGCTGTTGTTGAGCAGGATCTGGCTGCCATCGCTGGACAGGCTGACGCTTGCCGAGCCTTGCAGGCCGAAACGGTCGTCGGCACTGGCGCCTTGTGCTCGTTCCAGAGTCAGGATGGCGCCGTTGTAATTGCCTGCGCCCTCGTTCAGCGCATCCAGCTCGGCGTCGCTGAGCAGCCCGTGAGGCGCAAGCAGCACTGCATCGCCGCCCTGGGTAAAATGTGCAGCGCTGGTCGGGCTGCTCAATATCACCACATCCGAACCTGACCAGCTACTGCCCAGCGCATACAGGCTGCCGTCTGCGGCGCTGACGAGGTGCTCGAAACCTGTCGATGAAGAGTAGGCACGAACGAAGCTCAAGGCGCCGGTCGTGGCGTCCCTGCTGTACACCAGCAGGCTTGGATCACTGCCGTTGTGGCCCAGATACAGGGCACTGCCATCGGCGCTGAGGCTGATGTCGGTCAGTGAGTAGACGCTGCTCAGTCCATCCCTGATGGTGCCTGCCAGGGTCAGGCTGCCATCGCTGGCGCGGCTTAAAATCCTGACCGAGTTGTTGCTTCTGTCCGAGACGTAGAGGAAGTTGCCGTCGCTGGACAGGCCAAGTCCTCCGGTTGACGTGAGGCTTTGGCCATTGCCCAGCGTTGTGAGAGAACCTGCATAGGTCAACGCACCGCTTGTGCTATCACGGTTGAAGATGGCAATACCGTTGTCCCAGCTGGCGCTGACGTAGACCGAGCGGCCATCGCTGGAAATCACCAGGTCCGAGCCCTGGCCAATGCCGTCCGACAAATGTCCGACCTCGGTCAGGCCGCCCTGGGCATTGATCGTGAAGGCGCTGATGCCAGGGTTTGAGTTGTCGGCGCTGACCACATACATGGAGTTACCGTCGGCAGACACCACCACTTGCCCGAAATAGTCAGTGCTCGTTTCGTTGCTGGCGACAACGCCGACATAGCTGAGTGCTCCGCTGATGACGTCGCGCTGGTACAGGGTAATGGTCGAAATGGTGCCCGAAGCGTTCTCGGAAGTGGCCTCGGAACCTGCCACGTAAAGAAACCTGCCGTCGGCTGACAGGGTCACCGATGACACGCTGTCCAGGCCTTCGAGGAAAATATCCCGGTCGCTGAAATACTGGTCGTCGCTGAAGCTGCCTTGCGCGACCAGACCGTCTGCCGTCCTGGCATAAATCGTCAGGGTCTTGCCGGCCACGATATAGACGAACCTGCCGTCGCTGGAAGTGCTCATGGCCGTGGGCGCCGAATCAACGCTGCCGGGTACCAGATGAGTGGGTTGTGTCGGATCGGTAATGTTGGGGGAGGTCAGTACCGTGCCCAGATTCGGATTGCTGACGCCGGGTGCGGTGTTGGCGGTGACCTCCAGCGTTGAAGCAATGTTCAGCTCGCTGACGTCGGTTCCGCCATCCAGTGTGCCGCCGCTGTCCTGGATGCTGACCAGCGTTACGGTACGGTTGCCCAGAGTCGGGGCCTGGCTGGCATTGCTGTAGCGGATCCCGTCGACCAGGGTTTGCGCCGCGTCCGTGCTGATGCCGTTGGCGGGAGTAATGAGCAGCGTGGCGGTGCCTGCCGACAGGGTCACGGTATAGGTGTAGTCACCGACGGTCCGGGTGCCATCCACCAGTTCGACAAGGGTGCCATTAATGTTCAGGCGTTCCTGACTGCCATCGCTCAGACCGCTGATTTCCAGGCGCAGGCCAACGATGGATTGACCCTGCTCCACGGTCGAAATCAGGGTGTCGCTGAACAGCGCGCTGTTATTGCCGAAACTCAGGGTCGGGTTCAGCGCAGTGGCTGTCAACTCCGGGGCGTCGTTGATTTCGGTCACGGTTATGGAGATTTCATGCAGCGTCGAGGTCAGGCCGTCACCATCGTTGATCGACAGGTTCAGATTGATCTGACTGCCCGGATCACTGTTTTCATTGGCATAGGTAATCTGTTTCAGGACCTGATTGGCATCCGCGGCGCTGACCGGCTGGCTGGCGCTGAAGGTCAGAACCAGAGTGCCGTCTACCTGACTGAAACTGGCAATCAGGTTGCCGTCCTTGAATATTTGCTGGCCATCGGCGGACAAGGTAAAGCCATTGCCTTCCTGAAAGCCGAAGATATCGGCCGCATGGGCACCTTCGCTGCGCACGATCCGGATATTGGCCTCGCGGTAATCGCCATCGTTGTCCAGTTCGACGTCGTTGAAGCCTGCGTCTGCAAGCAGTAGCAGTGCAGGCGCTTTTTCGGTGTAGTCCAGATTGCCCGGTACGTCGCTGAGCAGCGGTGCGCTGTTGGCGCGCATGGTCACCGTCGACGTCAGGTTTAGCGCGCTGCTGTCGATGCCGTTATTGGCTGTCGTACCGTTGTCGCGAATCAGCGTCAGGCTGATCACCCGATCAGGGCCGCTGATGGCGGTGCTGTCGTTGTAATAACCGATACCGTCAATCAGCGTTTGCGCACTGGACACGCTGAGCGCGCCGCCACTCAGGCTGACACTGGCGGTTGTGCCGCTGACGCTGACTGTATAACTCAGGCCGCTGCGGGTGGTGCCGCTATTGCCGTCAGTCAAGGCAATGCGCACGCCGTCGATGGCCAGCATTTCATTGGCCCCGTCCTGGATACCGCTAACGCTCAAGTCCAGGCCGCTGACCAACTGCGCTCTTTCGCCAGTATCGATGACAGTGTCGCGGAACATGCTGACCGGGTTGCCCTGGGCGGAGTATCTGGGGTCGCTGGCGGTCGTGGTGAGAGTCGGGGCGTTGTTGATATCCAGCAGGCGCACTTCCACATTCAGCGAAGTACTCGCACCCTGGCCGTTATCGAAAGCCAGGACCATGACTGCCAGGCTGCCGGCATCCGAGCTGGTGTTGTTGTAGCCGATCTGTTGCAGCACCTGATTGGCCAGCGCGGAATTGACCTGGCTGGTAAAGGTGATGCTCAGGCTGGAGCCGTCGGTGGCCAGGTCGGCAATCGCGTTGCCATTGTTGAGGATCTGCGTGCCGTCACTGCTCAAGGTCAGGGTGGCGGTTTGGAGAAAGCTCAAGCGGTCTTCGGCGTTGGTTCCGCGCTGCGGTGTGACGCTGAAACTGGCGCCGTTGTAGTCACCATTGCCGCCGTCGAGTGCGTCCAGGGTCGCATCGCTGACCTGCGCATCGCTCAACCGTTGCGCAAGGCTGCCTTCCAGATAACGGGTGCTGGCTTCCTGAAGAACGCCAATGCCGGAGCCGGTGACAATCACGCCGCCATCGACACTGAGCTGGATTTCCCGGACGTCGCTCTGGTTACTCGCCGTGCTGTTGAGCAGCACCAGGCCGGCAGTCGTGACGCTGTAGCGATTGATGCTGCCATCGCTGAGCGTGGCGTAGAGCGTGCTGCCGTTGCTGCTCAGGGCTGCGGAGGTAATATTGGCCTGGCTCAGGGTGCCCTGCACCACAAAGGACTGACCTTCGACCCTGACGGTCACGATGCCTTCGGAGGTGGTGACATACAAAGTCTCGCCATCGGGCGAAACGTTGATCTGGCTGGGGGACTTGAACGACAGCGTGGTGCCGGCGCTGTCCTGCTGGCCGTCACGGATATAGAACGGCGAGCCAAGATTGCCGTCGGCATCGCGTTGATAGGCGATCAGGGTGTGCTGCTGGAAGGTGGCGCTGAAAAAGACGTAGTCGCCATGGGGCACCATGGATGTAACCCTGAACATGTAGGGTTCACTCCAGGAGCTGGATCTCAGGTGCCCTAGCGATGTCAGTGAGCCGCTGACGGTATCGCGATTGAGGATTTCCACGCCGCCGTTGCCGTTATCGGTGAGCACATACACCGACCGACCATCATCTGAGATAGACAGACTCTCGATGGAGTTTACGACATGGCTTTCGAGATAGGTCAGTTGTCCTGTTGTGGTATCGCGAGTGAATACCGAAAGGGCATTATTGCCCAAGGTGCTGTCTGTAACGGGCTTGCCCGTCATGATCAGTGATTTGCCATCCTGGCTCATTTGCATATCGATGAGAGAGGTGAGCTGTGTATCACTGCTTGTCAGGGTATTGCTTAACGTCAGTTCACCCGTGTCGAAATTACGGCTGAATATCGCCAGCTCACCCTCACTGCTGCCCACATACAGGGTCCTGCCATCGCTGGAAAGTTCGGCCTGGGCAATATCGCTCAGGCTGCTGACGCTACTCAGGGTTTCAAGGCTTTTCAGGGCGTCGAGACTCAGATGAGCGCCGCTTTCGGTCGCCAGCGTGGTAGTGCGCTGGCTGTTGGCGGCACTTTGCTGATCGCTGCCTGAGGTACTGCTGTCCTCGTGTGCGGCACTCGTTGCTGCCGCCGTGTCCGCAGGCTCGGTGGTGCTTTTATCCGTTGCCTGACTGGCGCCTTGCGCTTCGCTTGCAGCAGCGACATCCGCAGCCGTGGCAACGGCCGCTGCGTCGAACATCATCCGCGGTTCAAGCGTCAGATACAGACGCTGGAGGCGCGGACGGGCAGGGGAACGCTCAGTCATGGGAACAATCCTTGGGGGCAGGAACGCAAATGGGGAGGCGCATCATTCGATCAGCAATACGCGGTTGGCCTGGCTCTTGAGTTCGTTGGCGATGCTGTCGAACGCGGCCTGCAGGTCGCCGCTGGTGTTCGATGACTGCCCCTCAATGACATGCAGGCGCTTGCCGCCATCGGTGCAGGGGTTCAGCCAGTCGGCTGGCGTCACGTAGTGTCCGCCTGGACTATTGATGTCTGTGGTGTTGCGAACCACCGCGTAGAAAACGATGCCGTTATCGCTGAACGACTGGCAGGTATCGAGATAGTCGCGCAGTGTTTCCTTTTCCGAACGCCAGGCTGAGCCCGAATTCCAGTTCATCAGCAAAACAATTGCCTTGCGGTTAGGGCCGCTGCCATCGGCATTGAAATCCAGTGGATATTTGCTGTCGCCCCAGCCACTGTTGCCACGCCAGTTGGGTGACAAGGTGCTGCCGGCCCATACCAGCCCTGGCAGTGGATGGATCTGCCAGTCGCCTTTGATTTCACGCACGCGCTCTTCGATCTTGCTGCGGCTGGCTTCCAGAGGCAGCAATGGTGCGTTGGGGATGGTGTGATCGGTCATGATTGTCTGGTCAGCGCCGTCTGCATCCACTGTGCTGAGTGAAAACATGCGTCGCTCGGAAACAACAGGGCGATTGTCCTCCGGGTTGAGGTAAAGCATGTTTGCGGTCAAGCGCATCTTTGACTGGGCAGGAGATGCGATCCAGTCATAGGTCTTGTCCCTGTAGTTGTCTCCCCGGTAGAAGCTCTGGCGTCTGGCCCGGCGGTCCGGAAACATGATGTTGCTCAGGTCGCCGTATTGCCTGTAGAAACCACGTGTGCTCAAGGCCGGAATGGGATCTTCAGTAATCAGTGCGTCCGGGGTGGTCCATTCTTTTAGCCGTGGCTGACTGTTTCGGCTGTAATCGGGGTCGTACAGATTGACCTCGTTGCTGAACGGAATAATGGCTACCCGCAGGTTGTCCTTATCTTCGCGGGTTTCTCCACTGCTGTCCTTGCCGAAGAGTAGGCCCAGGAAATGCTCTGTGGCTTCGATATGCATCTGCGCATCCGGACTGGGGCCGGAGATTATCGAAGCAAAGTTGACTGACGAATCAATCGCCAACGCCACCTCCAGCGGCTTGCTGATCAGCTCGGCCGTGGAATGCACGGTCAGGTCCTGGCTGGCATTGCCGCTGACCTGCGGATCGTGGCGGGAGGTTGCGGTTACACGGTAGGTCGGGTTGCTGTCGGCACTGCGACCCTCCTCGACGCTGACTTCACCCAGGTTATCCAGAAGCTGCGCGTCCATGCCCAGGTTCTGGCGCACATAAGCGGTGGCAAACCCGACCGGGTCCTGGCTGACGTTCTCATCGCCGTCGGCATTGGCCCGGCCGATGGCCAGCGCGGCGGCGTCGGTGGCGCGCTTGAGTTGCGAGGCGTTGCTGGTCATGCGCGTCAGGTCTATCGCGTAGGCACTGGCCAGTAACAGGCCGCCAGTGGCAAGAATCATGAAGGGCGCGACGTTACCGCGCTGAAGCTTGCGATTGAGCATGAAGCGGTCATTCCTGAAGGGAGCCGGATTGGATCAGCAGGCCGCCATTACGGCAGCCTTGAGGTTCATACAAGAATAAGAATCTTTCCCAACTAGCAGCAAGGCTGGCTCCATTAAGAAGGCTTAATCAACTCTTTTCCTTGTCCAGACCGGCTTCCTGCGCCAGGTCCTCGGCCAGTTGCAGATCGCTGTTCTGCATGCGATCAAGGGCAACGCTTTGCAGGATCCGGCCACCGAACAGGTCACTGCTCATGGCCAGTTCGGTACTGGCCTGACAGGTCTGCACGACCAACATCGAAACCGTGTCTTCCTGCCGGTCTTCGGAGCCCGATGAGGTGGGGCTGTTCTCGGGCAGTTCGCCACTGTAGAAACTGCCGCCGAAAGGGTCGTCGCACAGCCCGGTGGCCGGGCCGCGTTGCAGATGCCAGACCACGTCGCCGCTGCGCCGGACCTGAGCGATGAAAATCTGATAATTGTCCCGGCGCGGGCCGCGTATGTTGTCGATCAACTGTTCCAGGCCGGCACTGGTCAGCCGGTCCTGGATCGCCAGGATCGACGACAGCGTCGAGGTGCTGCGCTCCATGTCGGCCTTGGCGCGGCTGAGGTTGTAAAGGTCGGCGCAGATGAAGCCTGTGCCGAGGATGATCGGCAGGGCCAGTGCGGTTTCCAGCAGGGCGCTGCCGCGTTGCTGCGTACGCTTGATCATTGCTCGTTACCAATCAATGCAGTGTTGTAGAGGTTGCCCAGCACCTGGCGGTACTCATAGGTGAAGCGGTCGGGCAGGGCGAGCAGCCTGGGCAGTGCGGTGATGTAGGTCTGTTGCAGGTTCACCTTGACGACGATGACCGGCTGGCTGCCGTCGGGCAGTTGCGTGGTGGATTCATCGCTATTGGCTTCTTCGCCGCCCATGACCTGTAGCGCGCTGTAGGACGTGGCATCGACCTGGATTTCGTTGGCCTTGAGGTAGCCGTAGGACGCCAGCAGGATTCTGTCGGTGATCAGCGGCTGCAACTGCTCGGTCGCCATCAGGTCGATCTTTTCGTGACGCAGGCCGCCCAGCGCCGAGTCCAGCGCCAGGTTGCCGATGATCACCACCAGCGCAATGCGCGCCAGCTCGAAGAACATCATCAGGCCAATCAGAATCACTGGCATGATCAGCGCGGTTTCCACCGCCGTCACACCGCGCTGGCGCTGGGGGCCTTGCAGCGCATGCATGCCCGGCTTCACTGCGGCGTGCCAAGGGCCAGCGGACGCTGGCTGGCGGCGAGCAGTTCGGTTGCGGCAGGTGAGCCGGCATGGATGCGGGCGACGCTGGACTGCAAGGCTTGCAGCAGCTCCTCGGTATTGGCATCGGGCAGGTTGCGACTCAGGGTCTGGCGTGCCTGATCGTTATCGCCCTTGAGCAAGTGGGCCAGCGCCAGATTCAGCACCAGGCTGGGTGTCGCGTTGAGGCTGGCGCCCTGTAGCAGGGTGATGGCCTGCTGCGGCTGGTTGCTGCTCAGGTAGGTCATGGCCAGATTGTTCAGCGCAGGCTGGTTGGACGGGTCGATTTCCAGCGCCTGCTGGAACAATTGCTGGGCTTGCCCGGTCTGCCCAAGGCTGTTGTTGGCCACGCCCAGGCCATTGAGGCCTTCGGTACTGTCCGGCTGGGCCTTGAGCGCGCAGGTGAAATCCTTGAGCGCCGCCTGAAGCTGATTAAGGGCCAGGCGAGCGCGGCCCATGCCCAGGCAGGTAATCAGGCTTTCGGATGCACTGAGATTGTCGGCACCCCCCAGCGCATGCCGGGCACGACCGTAAAGCTCCAGCGATTGTTGCGGCTTGCGCACCAGCGCGGCAACGCTCGCGTATTCCAGCAGCTCACGCGGATCGAGCTGCTGGCGCTGGTCCATTCTGGCGTAGACCTCGGTAGCCGCTTCTATACGGCCGTTATCGCGCAGCACGCGCGCCAGCCGCAGGGCTTCGGCGCTTTCCTTTTTACTCAGTGGCGCATTGCTCTGTGGCTGAGACTTGTCTGTGCCAAGACCCGGCAGGCTGGCGCAGCCACTCAGGCCGGCGATCAGCAGCGAAAACAGGGCAAGGCGTGAAAGGGACAGAGGTGAGGACACGATATTCTCCAGAGACAAGGCAAGCATCAGTTTTGCGCCAGGGCGCGGACCAGACGGATCATCGCCGGGGCGCCCATGACCGCGATGATCGGCGGCAGGATCAGCACCATCAGCGGCACGCTCATTTGTGCAGGCAGCTTTCCGGCTTTTTCTTCGAGGCCCAGCACCAGGGTCTTGCGACTTTCATCGGCAATGGTGCGCAGCGCCTGGGATAGCGGCGTGCCGTAGCGTTCGGCCTGGATCAGGGTGGCGACCATGCTTTCGATTTCCCGCACACCGGTGCGCTCGGCAAGGTTGAGCAAGGCCCGCGAGCGGTCGCTGACGATTTGCAGTTCGGCAAAGGTGTAGCGCAATTCATCCGCAAGTTCGGGAGCCGACAGCGCCAGTTCCCGGGCCACCACCTGCATGATGCGTCCCAGCGGCAAGCCGGCTTCGGCACAGATCACCATCAGGTCCAGGCCATCCGGGACCGAGCGGGCCATGCGTCCGCCGCGCCGCGCTGCACGCCATTTCAGCCAGGCTTCGGGCAGGGTACTGCCGACGAACAGGGCGATCAGGCCCATGGCCAGACCCTTGAGGCCAAAACGGCTCTGGGCATCCAGAACAGCGAACAGCACGACACCGAGAAACAGCAGGCCATTGGCATATTTGGCGACCATCAACAACCCGAGACTGGCCTGGGCACGAAAGCCCGCCATGCTCAACAGGCGATTGAGGTGCTGACGATCCTGGGCGGTGCCGGCCAGATGCTCGCCGACCGAAGCCAGTGGCAGCAGCAGACGTTTGGCGCTGGCCGACAGCGCCAGTTGATCGGTGCGCAGGATATTGGCCTGGACCTGTTGCTGGCGGTTGTCCTCGCTGCGCCCCAGACGCAGGTTCAGGCTTTTTTCCGACAGGCTCAGATACCAGCCGAGCAGGCCCAGGCCAATCCCGCTCAGCATCACACCGAGGGCGAGCAGAATCAGGGTTTCGTTGCTCATGATTGTTGTTCTCCGCAAAGACGAGGTTTCATCCGACCCGGCTCACCATCAAGTGGTTGATGACCAGCCCCAGAGTGACGCTGGCGATGGCGTAGAACAGCACCATGTTGCCGGTGGGGTCATTGAGCAGAAAACGGAAATCCTGAGGGGCATTGATGTACATGTAGCCCAGCATGGCGGGCACCAGCGATGACACGATCTTGGAAGAGGCGCGCGCTTCGGAGGTCTTGGACAGAATCTTCAGTTGCAGCTCGTGACGGTCGCGCAGGGTGGCCGACAGCCGGTCGAGGGTTTCGCCCAGTCGGCCACCGGCTTCCTGGTTGATGATCAGGATCACCGCGAAGAAGCGGTATTCGGCCAGTGGTACGCGCTGGGTCGAATCCTGCATGACCCGCCGCAGCGGAACGCCCAGGCGCAGCCAGTGATCGATGATCGCGAACTCCACGCTCAACGGCCCGCTCAGGTGTTCGGCAACCAGCGCGAAGGCATTGCTGATCGGCACGCCTGCACGGCAGGTCCGGGTGATGGAGTCGATGGCTTCGGGCAGCGACTGGCGCAACTGTTTGTAGTATTTGCCCAGCGCCTGACGATAGAGCAGGGTGAACAGCGCAACCGCGGCGAATACCGCGATCAGGCTGCCGAACAGCCACGGCATGGGCGTATCGCGCCCGATCACGACCCCGGCGAAGAAACCGCCCAGGCCGAACATGATGGCCCGGGCCTTGAGCGTCTTGCGCCAGCCCAGCAGGTTCAGGTTGACCCAGATACGCGCAACGTGGACGCCAACGACCGGAACGTTGCCCAGCGGTGCGCTCTGCATTTCGCGCATGATGCTTTCGGCCTGGCTGTTCGGCGCATTGACCGGCACCTTGTCGCGCAGCAGTTGCTCCAGGCGCGCGGCACTGTCTGCGGCTCGCTGGCGGCGTTTGCTCAGGCTCAGCAGGCCATAGAACGCGAACATGACGCAGGCGAACACCAGCAGGGTGAGCAGATCGAGAACGGCTTGCATGGAGTGTTCCCTCAAAGATCGCCAAACAGATGCGAATGTTGGTTGTAGAACTCCGGGCGTTGGCCACTGCCGACGTAGTCACCGAGAATCTTGCCCTGGCTGTCGGTGGAACGAACCTTGAAGCCGAACAGCTCCTGGGTCTGGATCACATCGTTTTCCATGCCGCAGACTTCGGTGATCGAGACGATGCGCCGCCCGCCGTCGCGCTGGCGCTCGACCTGCACCACCAGATTCACGGCACTGGCTATCTGGCGTCGGATGGCTTCCATGGGCAGTTGCATACTGGCCATCATCACCATGTTTTCCAGACGCATGATGGCGTCGCGCGGGGTGTTGGCGTGGACGGTGCAGAGCGAGCCGTCATGCCCGGTGTTCATGGCCTGCAGCATGTCGAAAGCCTCGCCGCCGCGCACCTCACCGAGAATGATCCGGTCCGGGCGCATGCGCAGGGCGTTGCGCACCAGGTCACGCTGATCGACCTTGCCGGTGCCTTCGGCGCTGACCGGACGGGTTTCCAGGCGCACCACATGGATCTGTTGCAGTTGCAGCTCGGCGGCGTCTTCGATGGTCAGGATCCGGTCGTCTTCGCTGATCTTCTGCGACAGGGCATTGAGCAGTGTGGTCTTGCCCGCACCGGTGCCGCCGGACACCACGATATTGAGCTTGGCAATCATGGCGCGGTTGAGCACCTGGACCATTTCCATCGACATGGCATTGCGTGCCGCGAGGGATTCGAGAGTCAGGTTGCGGCGCATGAATTTACGGATGGAAATGGTGGTGCCGTCGATGGCCAGCGGGTAAGTGATGACGTTGACCCGGCTGCCATCGGCCAGCCGTGCATCGACCATCGGATTGGCTTCGTCGATGCGGCGCCCGACACCGGCGGCGATGCGCTGGGCAGTGTTGAACACATGTTCTTCGTCGAGAAAGGTGATGCTGGACAGCTCCAGTTTGCCGAAGCGCTCGACGAACACCTGTCCCGCACCGTTGACCAGAATATCGTTGACCGTATCGTCGGCCAGCAGCGGCTGGATCGGCCCGATACCGAGCATTTCGTCGAGCATTTCGCTGGCGATCTGTTCTTCTTCGGGGCGCGACAGTTGCAGGCGGTTTTCATCGCAGATGCGCCGTATCTGGCTTTCGATCTGCTGGCGCAGCTTGTCGCGGCCCATGGCCGCAGCCTTGAGCGGGTCGATCTGGTCGTAGAGAAAGCCGCGTATCAGGCGCCGGTTCAGATTGGCGCTGCTGTCGGCGTTCTTGAGCGTCGGGTTGGCCTTGGTCGGGTTGACCTTGTGCATCTCGCTGGCCGGTTCGCTGCTTTCTTGCACAGGCGAGGGCGGAGCAACGGGGGCGAGGGTTCTGGGCTTGCGTATCAGCATGATCCGGTTCCTTGCTTCAGGCCGCGTTACGACGGGTCAGGGCGCCTTTGAGGCGGGCCAGCACCGACGGCGCAATGCTTGCGTTGCCCGGTTTGCGGCCACAGGCCAGATCCGCCAGATTCAGCAGTGCTTGGCGAAAGGCCGGTGCGGCTTCCAGGCTCAGCGGACCGCCCAGCAGGCTGTCGCCCAGCGCATGTCCGGCGTGGGGCAGGATCAGGTCGATCCGTCTGCCGACGAACGCCTCGAACTGCTCGCGGGCTACGGTCTGGTGAGTGCCACGCGGCTGGTTGATCACCAGCAGCAGTTGCTGGCCCTCGCTTTCATCGCCGATTTCTTCGAGCAGACGCTGGGTATTGCGCGCGCCCTGGATGCTGAATTCGCTGAGCAGGATGCGGGTTTCCACATGCCGCAATACTTCCAGCGCGCCCTGTGGATGGCCGGAGGGCAGATCCCAGACCACCTGATTGAACAGGCGACACAGGTTGGCGCCCAGCTCCAGCAGGTGATCGGTGTCGATAGGCGCGAAATGCTCGGCTGATGGTTCCTGGGCCAGCAGATGCAGACGGTCGTCGAGACGGCTCATGGCCCGTTGCAGAAAACGGGCGTCGATCTCGCTGCTGCTCAAGGCCGCAGCCAGGCCGCAATCGCCCTGGGCACCGAGCAACAGCGACAGGTCGGCGTTGTGCCGGTCGTAATCCACGGCGGCCACCGGAATATGGCGCTCGCGAGACAGCAACAGGCTCAGGCCGGCGCTGACCGTGCTGGTGCCCAGTCCGCCGCTGCAGGCCGTTACGGCAATGCTGCGACCGGTACGCACCTGGCTGGTTTGCGGTTGCTGATGGATATTGCGCGCCCGCTCCAGGCTGCTGGCCAGCAAGTCCAGCGGTACGGGTTTGCACAGATAATCCACCACGCCGCTGTGGGTCAGGGCGCGATACAGGTCGACGTTCTGCTGGCTGCCGATGGCCAGGATCGCGCAGCCGGGATCGCACAGGCTCGACAGCTCGGAGATGGCTTGCAGCGGGAACTGTTCGCCATCCAGATCCACCAGCAACAGGCTGGCCCGTTGCTCGGCGCACCAGCTTTTGGCGGCCTCGATGCCGCCGCTGAGCACCAGCGCTTCGGGCTGGCCGAGGCGCTGCATCTGCTCGGCGAACGTGCGCTGGTCAGCCGTGCCCGCGGCGAACAGCACCGGGGCCAGGAAGGTTTTGTCGCCGCTGGGTAATACAGGGTTGGTCTTGTCGTTCATGGCGGCGTCCTCAGTCGTCCTGGGAGAAGTCGATGTCCAGCAGCTCGGTGATCTTGTTTTCCTGATAACGCTGCACGGCATTGTTGGCCTGGTTGCCATCGGCGCTGTCCAGGGTGCGCGGACGTACCAGATCGCGCGGGTCGCTGACCATCCGCGCAATGTTGGCGCGGTTCGCACAGCCAAGGGTGCCGACTGCCTGGTAAGGCGTCATGGTCCAGGCGTTGGGGTTGGCGATCTGGCAATCGGGAATCTGCGCGACCATGGCTTCGGAAATGACCTGCAGATCCCAGCCGCCAGACTGCTCGGCAGCCTTGAGCTGGATGGGTGCGAGAATGATGCGCTGGGCATCGGCGCCACGCTCGCTCAAGACTCGCGCCAGGCGCTTGGCCATCTGCTCACCTGCAGGCGTGAAGGGTTGCAGGGTCAGGCTCTGGTTTTTCAGGCGACCCTGATTGCTCAGCATCGTATTGAGGTTTTCCAGTGATTCGGCACTCAACCCCTTGCCTTGATTGACCGTGTTGAGTGAAACACTCAGTGCGCTGGGATTCACTTGCACGGTGGGCGTGGGGGTATTGGCAAAACGTTTGGCACGCAGCTCGTTGTACTGCGCCGTGCAGCCAGCCATGAACAACGGCAGACAGGCCAGCAGCGCCAGACGCAAAGTGACAGGCTTCATTTTCAAGGTCTCCATCAGTACAGGTACCCTGCGCTGGCCTGGCGCGGCATCTGCGCTTCCATGCTCGGCAGGCCGCGGCCCGGGGTTTGCAATTCGCCTTCGGTGACCGGATCGACCACATAAGCGGTCGCCAGAATCACCAGTTCAGTGTCTTCCTGGGTGCTGTTTTCACCCTCGAACAAGCGTCCGAGCAGTGGCACGCCCTTGAGGCCAGGCAGGCCGCTGACCTCCTGCGAAACGTTGCTGCGCAGCATGCCCGCGAGGGCGAAGCTCTGGCCGCTGGCGAGTTCCACCGTGGTGTCTGCACGACGCACCTTGAACGCCGGGATCGTCGAGCCGCCATCGGGCAGGGTGACCGCGCCGTCATCGGACAGGTCGCTGACTTCCGGGGCGATATGCAGGCTGATCCGGTTGGGCGAGAGCAGGGTGGGGGTCATGCGCAGGATCACGCCGTAGGATTTGTAGGTGATGCTGACGTTGTTGTTGGTGATCACCACGATCGGCACTTCACCGCCGGCCGCAAAACCTGCGGTTTCGCCGGACATCGCGGTCAGGTTGGGCTCGGCCAGGATCGAGGCCATGCCTTCCACGGACAAGGCATTGATCAGCCCGGTCAGATTGCCGTCGGTAAAGCCAATGGTGTTGGCGCTGCGAATCAGTTGTCCGGCCTGGGTCGCTCCGGCGATGGTGCCGGCCGAAGAGGCGGCGTTGGCAGCACTGAACAGGCTGGTGGACGAGCCCGTCGCCAGACGGAACTTGCCGCTGTTCATGACCGCGTCCCAATTCAGGCCCAGCGTGTGGCTGAGGTTGCGCGACACTTCGACCACCCGGACGCGAATGTTGACCTGAGCGGACAACTCGACCTTGAGCTGGTTGATGACCCGCGGCGCAGCAGGACCGCCGCCTCCTGGCGCTGGAGCGCCACCGCCACCGCCACCGGCTGCTCCGGCCGCGCTGTCACTGGCGCCGACGGCGGCCTTGACGCTGGCCATGACCTGGCGGGCTTCGAGCGGCGTACGCACATGACCACGCACGATCAGGCCGTCTCCGGCTGCCGGCACGAAGCTGACCTGCGAGCCGACCACTTCGTTTTCGATCTGCTGGCGCAGGCCTTCGAGGTCGAAACCTGCCACCAGACGCATGGCGGCAATCACGTTGTCGTTGGCATCCAGCGCATACAGCGTGGTGGCGCCTGCCCGCTGGGCGAAGACAAATACACTGCTGGGCGAGGGCATCTGGAAACTGGCCACATCCGGGTCGGCCAGCAGCACTTTGGCGGCGGCGCGGGGCAGTTGCAGCAGGCGTCCCTGACGCACGGTCAGGTTGACGGTCTGGGTTTCACTGATCTGTTGCAACTGGGCACGGGTAATGACCGGCGTAACCGGCGTTCTGGCCGGCATATCGTAGTTGTCCACGGGCGCTGGTTCGGCCATGACCACTGACGGGCTGGCCAGGGTTACGCTCAAGCCGAGGCCGGCGAGCAGCAAGGAGAGTCCGTTCCGGCCCGAAGCCAGAGGTTGCGCTGTGCGTTTCATGCTGTGTTTTCCGTAAGGGCGTCTGCCGGCGCTACACCGGCCGGGATTCGCAACTGATCAGTGTTTCGCCAGATCCAGAACTTCGCTGGTTTTACCTCTGAAGAGCTGCACAGTGGCCGACGGCCCGGATTTGCCTGCGCTTTTCTGGGAGGGGTAAATACTCGTGGTCTTGTTCAGCGTGGTGACTTCGCCGCCGCCCGACAGCTCTTCTTCGGTCTGCTCGACCGAGGAGCGGATAGCCAGTTGCAGGTTGCCGATTTCCTTGGCCACGGCCAGTTGCTCGGCTGCCGACGGTGCGACTTCCAGGGTCACGGTTTCAAAACTCTGGCGCGTGCTGGTGCTCTTGGCGTTGGGCGTGGTTTCCACGTCCTTGCGCACCGTCAGGTCGCTGCGGGTGCTGTTGTTCATCGCCAGCACCCGGACATCGTGAAGAATGGTCTGTGCGGCAAGAAACGGCGCGGAATTCGCGGCAGCATCCGGCGCCTGGGTTTCCTGTTCGCGCTTGAGGCTAAGGATCACATCCACGCGATCACCGGCAGCCACCAGGCCGAAGTTGCTTTCCACGGCGCTGGTCGGCACGGACACGGCGCGCATTCCCGGCTTGATGACCGAAGCCAGAAACCCCGGCTCGCCAGGACGCACGACCACGCTGCTGGTCAGTGGCTGACCGGCATCGACCGGCTGGCGCACCGTGGCGCCGAGCAGGGAATCCTGTTTGTCCTGGCCTTCGATGAAATACAGCGAACGGGTCATTTGCGGGGTTGCCGGTTGCCAGTCGAGGCTGCCGGCATCAATGAAGTCTCCCGGCTGCAGGTTGCGCGATGCGACCAGCACCTGACGAGTGATTTCCTTTGGCGCAGCAGGCTGCACCTGAGCCTTGGCTTCGGGCTGCTTGGCCGGTGCCAGCAACGCCCGGGCGAGCAGGGCGGAACCACTGGCGAGGACAATGGCCCCAGTCAGCAGAATGAGCGAATTCTTTTTCATCGAGTGCGACTACTGTGGGTTCAGGTGTGGATGGGATTCAACAGGGTAAACAGCGCACCTGCTGCGATGGCCAGGCCGTAGGGGATACCGGCGGGGCGTTGCGCGTCATAGATGATCGGTACGGCAAGGACGTTCTGTGGCATGCGTCTGATCAGCCACATCACGCCCCGGGCCAGCGCGGCTTCGAGTATTTCCAGGGTGGGCAGCACCAGCGCCAGGATGCCGCCGACCAGCGACGTGATGATCAGGAAGGTGATCAGCTCTTCACTGCCGATCCACAGGCTCAGCACGGTCATCAGCTTGACGTCGCCACCGCCGACCCGCTCGATCATGTAGAGGCCATAGCCGACCAGCAGAACCAGCGCCGCGCCGGCTGTCGACCAGCCCATGGCGGAGATGATCTGCCAGGCCCCAAGCCCGGCAAACGGGCCAATGTCCAAGGGGGCGAGCAGGGGCAGCAGCAGCCATCCCGCCAGCAGGACCAGCACCAGTCGATTGTGGATCTTGCGATACAGCAGATCCGTGATCACCACCCAGCACAGGGCTGGCAGCAACAGCACGACGACGAGGCTGGTCATGGGCGGGAATCCTGCGCGCTACGTCAGTTGCTGCCGGTGCTGTTGTTGGTCGAGCGGATCTGGTCGGCGATACCACCGAAACGTTCCTTGAGCGCGCCGATGAACTGGCCGTCGGAGCCGAAGATATAACCGATGGCGGCAGCCATGGAGGCAGCGAGAATGCCGTATTCGATGGCAGTCACACCGCTTTCGTCCTGGAGGAATTTCTTGATGGAATTGAGCATGCCAGAGGCCTTTGTGGAATGTCGGAAAGGGTAATTCCGACCGCATGAACGGCGGTCGGAGTCGGTTCAATCGGGTGAAACGATACTAAGATTTATTCTCATTAAGCGGCAAGACGGGGATCATTAAGAAGCGTTAAGGAATCGCCCGGCCCAGCTGCAATTCCACGTGCAGACCAGGCTGGTTGTCGCTCAGGCGCAGTGCCCCGCCATGCAATTCACAGATCGCCTTGACCAGCGTCAGGCCCAGCCCGTTGCCGGGAATGTCGCCGGAGGTATGCAGGCGGTGGAAGCGTTCGACGACCTGTTCGGTTGCCGAGGCAGGAATGCCGTCACCGTGATCAGCCACACCCAGGGTGGTGAAGAGCGGACGATGCCGGGCAAACAGGGTCACTGTGGAGTTGCGCGGCGCATATTTCAGGGCGTTGTCGAGCAGGTTGGCCATGGCCTGGAACAGCAAGGCGCGATCGCCCCAGATCCGGCAGCCCGGGTCGACGCTCAGCACCAGCGGCGAGTTGCGCTCATCGGCCATGGGCAAGTAATACTCGCGCAGATCGTTGAGCAGATCCTGCGCCGGAAACTCCTCGAAAAGATGGGCGCAGCGCCCGGTTTCCACTTCCCCGACGCGCATGACGGCGCGGAACAGGCTCTGGATCCGCTCGCTTTCATCGGCGGCCATCCACAATGCTTCGCGCACATCGCCGGTGGCGATTTCGGCGGCACTGACCAGACGATTCTGCAGGCGGGTCAACGGCGTACGCAGCTCGTGGGCGATGTGACTGGTAACGCCCTTGACCTCGGCCATCAACTTGTTGATCCGCTCCAGATTGCGATAGATGTCGGTGGCCAGTCGATCCAGTTCGTCGCCACTGCGGTTGTGCGGCGGAAAGGCCTGATGATCGCCGCTGGCAAAGCGTTTCAGGGCGTCATGGATGCGCTCGATGCGGTACAGCTTGCGCAGGCTGTAGCGCAGGCTCAGGACCAGACTGCCGAGCAGCACCAGAAACAGTCCGGCACCGGCCATCAACGGAATGATCTGGGTGCGTTCGAGCATCGGTTGCAGGTCATAGGCGCTGAAATAGCGACCACCGTCGCGCAGCTCGATCACCAGTCCCATGATCTGGATATTTTCGCTACGGATGTTTCGCCAGTTATCGGGGCACCTAGAGGCGATGCAGTTCATGATGTCCAGCATCGCCGCATCGCCGGTCAGGACCTTGCCCTGCGGGTCCAGCAACAGCGAGTGGCGCTCGCTGCGACGATCATAGAGTTCACGCTGCCTGAGCAGTTCGGCCACCTGCTGGCTGCTGCGGCTCTGGGTCAGCTCATGCATGATGCGTACGTCGGCGAGAATCATTTCCCGCACATGACTGCGCATCACGTTTTCCAGGACGTAGCCGCTGCCGATGACCGAGAGCAGGGCCACCAGCAGGCAGGCGAACGCCATGGTGGCGGCTTGTTGGAAATTGCTGGTTTCAAGGATGTGGCGTAGCTCGAAACGACTAGCCGAGTTCATAGCCGATTGCACGGATGGTCCTCAGCAGACTGCGTTCAAAGCCTTTGTCGATCTTGGTGCGCAGTTTGGAAATGTGCACGTCGATCAGGTTGGTCTGCGGGTCGAAGTGATAGCCCCAGACTTTTTCCAGCAACATGGTGCGGGTGACCGTCTGGCCCGGATGCTCGGCCAGCACTTGCAGCAGGCGGAACTCCTTGTCCGTCAGGTCGATATTGCGTCCGGCGCGACAGGCGCAGCGCTGGCCCAGGTCGATGCGCAGGTCTTCGACGTAAATGACTTCTTCCATGGCGGTTTGATTGTGCCGGCGCGCCAGCACCTCCAGGCGTAACAGCAGCTCGGTGAAATCGAAAGGCTTGCCCAGGTAGTCGTCCGCACCGGCACGCAAGCCTTCGACCCGATCGCTGATCTGGTCGTTGGCCGACAGGATCAGTACGGGAGGGCGGGAACGGCCATGCAGTTTGCCCAGCAATTCAATGCCATCCATCCTGGGCAGCATGCGATCGAGCACCACCACGTCGAACGCTTCCTGGGTCAGGATTTCCAGGGCGCCTTCGCCGTCATGGGTCAATTTGCAGTTATGGCCGAACGCATGCAGTTTACTGCCCAGCCAGTGGCTGACCGATATGTCGTCTTCTACCACTAATACACGCATGCTGGTGCCGCTCCCTTTTCTAGTGGCAGTTATCTTCAAACGGAAAGCCAGATTGTAACAATTAAGATTCATTAATGTTGGTAAATGTTAATCATTATCATTGTCGGACAATGAATACGATATTGATGCGCGGTTTTCAAGAGAAAAGGCAGGAATCAGTCTTTTTACAGCGAAAGGAGAGAGGGGCGAGTCGCGGTTACTGTGCGGATTCAGGGCAAGGGCCTGCTTTTTTCTGCAGGTTCTGGAGAGGATGTAAGGAGAACATTACAAACAACTGCGGCGAAACTCAGGCCTTTTTCTTCGATCTGGCCGGGCGCTTGCTTTTGCTGGCGGTGCCGCTGGCAGCCTTGCGCGTGCCGGTCTTGCGTTTCTTCTTCCACGGCGCAGCGCCACCGGCCGGGCTGGCCGGGCCGCTGATGGTCAGGCGCAGGCCGACACAGCGAGTGACCTGCTTGCTCATCCAGGCAGCCTGTTTGGCGACGAATTCCTCCAGGCTCATTTCACCGCTTTGCACCATATCCAGCGCCTGTTCCCAGATGGCGGTGGTTCCGGGATCGGCGATGGCGCGCGGCACGGCATCGATCAGGCTGAATGCTGCGGGTGTCGCGCAGAGGGCCTTGCCTTGCTTGATCAGATATCCGCGATCCAGCAGGCCCTGGATGATGCCGGCGCGGGTGGCTTCGGTGCCGATTCCGGTGGTGTCCTTGAGCTTCTGCTTGAGCAGCGGGTCCTCGACCAGTCTGGCGACGTTCTTCATGGCCTTGATCAGGTCGCCTTCGGTGAAGGGCTTGGGCGGTTGCGTCCAGAGGTCCTTGAGAATGACCTCGTTCACCGCACAGTCGCAGCCTTGAAACAACGCAGGCAGGTTCTGCGGTGCCGGAGCTTCGCGGCCTTTTGCCGGAGCCAGTGCTTCGGGCATGGCGCGTTTCCAGCCCGGTTCGACAATCTGTTTGCCGACTGCGCGCAAGGCCTGCCCGGCGCACTCGAAATCCGCCTGGGTCCGGTCGTATTCATGGTTGGGCAGGAACTGCGCCAGATAGCGTGCCCGGATCAGGGTGTAGACCGCTCGCGGCTTGCCGGTCAGGCGCTCGATGCCCCTGGCAGCGGCGGTGGGAATGATGCCGTGGTGCGCGCTGACCCTGGCATCGTTCCAGGCCCGTGAACGGCGTTGCGGGTCCAGATGCCTGAGCAGTTCGCTCAATGCCGGATCGGCCTTGCCCAGTGCGGCAATGATGCCCGCCGCTTCGCCATGCTGGCTGATGGGCAGGTAACCGCAATCGCTGCGTGGATAGGTGATGACCTTGTGGGTTTCATACAGCGACTGGGCTATATCCAGGGTTTCCTGCGCGCCCAGGCCGAGCTTTTTCGAGCAGATTTCCTGCAGGGTGCCCAGGTCGAAGGGCAGGGGCGCTGCTTCGCGAATCCGTTCGGTGCGCAGCTTGACGACCCTCGCGCTGGCCGCATTGCGCAGGGCTTCTGCAGCCTGTTGCGCCAGGGGCTGGTTCAGGCAGCGATCCTGATCGTCACAGGCATCCGCCGGTGCTCGCCATTGAGCGATGAATGCCTGACCTTCATGCAGCAGTTTGACGTCGATGGCCCAGTACGGCACCGGCACGAAGTCGGCGATGCTGCGGTCGCGATCCACTACCAGTCGCAGGGTTGGCGTCTGCACCCGGCCCACTGGCAACACGCCCTGATAACCGGACTGGCGTCCGAGCAGGGTAAACAGGCGGCTCATGTTCATGCCGATCAGCCAGTCGGCGCGGGAGCGGCCGAGTGCCGAATGATACAGGCTGAAAGTGTCGGCTCCGGGCTTGAGCGAGGCCAGCGCCTTGCGGATCGAGGCATCGTCCAGTGCCGACAGCCACAGGCGCTGGATCGGCCCGCGATAGCGGCAATGTTCGACCAGTTCGCGGGCAATCATCTCGCCTTCACGGTCGGCGTCGGTGGCGATCACCAGTTCCCGGGTTTCGCCCAGCAGGCGTTTGACAGCCTTGAACTGGCTGGCGGTTCGGGGCTTGACCAGCATCTTCCACTTGTCGGGGACAATCGGCAGGTCGTCCAGCACCCAGCGTTTGTAGCGGGCGTCGTAGGCATCCGGTGGCGCGGTTTCCAGCAGGTGGCCGATGCACCAGGTCACGGTGGCATTGGGGCCGATCCAGCAGCCGTCCCCACGCCGTGTCGCGCCGAGTACGGCGGCGATATCTTTGGCCTGTGAGGGTTTTTCGCAGAGAAACAGCCGCATAACCACCGCTTTCATTGACGGGTCTTGAAGGCGGTAAGGATGAACACTGAATGCGTCGGGAGCAAGGTTTATCTGTATGGATATACAGATAAACCTTGTAGGACCTGCCGGGCGGCAGGCTAGATGGCGATTTCCACCTGTTCGCCATTCAGGCGCACCGGCCATACTTCGAGCTGTTGCTCGGGGTATTCCACGCAGGAGCCGTTGTGCAGACGAAAGTGCTGCTTGTACAGCGGCGAGGCGATCACCAGGTCTCCGCCAATCTGCCCGATGATGCCGCGGCCGATGACATTCGCCCCGGACTTGGGGTCGCGGTTTTCGATGGCATAGAGCTTTTCGCCTTCGCCGGTTTCAGGCAGATAGAACAGCGCGACCTGCGCGCCATCAAGCCAGGCTACCACGCCGGAGTTGGCCACCAGATCCCGGCGTGTGCACAGCGGCAGCCATTGGCTATGCGTGACTGGCGCAGATGTTTTTTCGGCATAGGCCATATTGGACTGGCTCATCAGACCACCTCCTTGAACAGGGGAATAAGGGCGATTTCTTCGGTTCTGGCCGGACGACGCTGCTCGCGTTCCTTGACGAAATGCACGTCCGGGTCGCTGCGCTTGTCGTTGACGAAGGTACGGAAGCGCTTGAGCTTTTCCGGGTCCTTGAGGGCGTTGGCCCATTCGCATTCATAGCGATCGACCACCAGTTGCATCTGCGCTTCCAGCTCTGCCGCCAGACCCAGGCTGTCATCGATCACCACGGTCTTGAGGTAATCCAGGCCGCCTTCCAGCGATTCGCGCCAGACCGAGGTGCGTTGCAGTTTGTCGGCGGTGCGGATGTACAGCATCAGGAAACGGTCGATGTAGCGGATCAGGGTTTCGTCATCCAGGTCGGTGGCGAACAGTTCCGCATGGCGTGGGCGCATGCCGCCGTTGCCGCTCACATAGAGGTTCCAACCGTTCTCGGTGGCGATGACACCGACATCCTTGCTTTGGGCTTCCGCGCACTCACGGGTGCAGCCGGAGACCGCGAACTTGAGTTTGTGCGGCGAGCGCAGACCCTTGTAGCGATCTTCGATGCGCAAGGCCATGGCCACGCTGTCCTGCACGCCATAGCGGCACCAGGTGCTGCCCACGCAGGATTTCACGGTGCGGGTCGACTTGCCGTAGGCATGCCCGGTCTCGAAACCGGCCTCGATCAGCTCGCTCCAGATGTCCGGCAGTTCGTGCAGTTGCGCACCGAACAGGTCGATGCGCTGACCGCCGGTAATCTTGGTGTACAGGTCGTATTTCTTGGCCACGGCGCCGATGGCAATCAGGCCATCCGGGGTGATCTCGCCACCTGGAATGCGCGGCACCACCGAGTAGGTGCCGTTCTTCTGCATATTGGCCATGAAGGTGTCGTTGGTGTCCTGCAATGGCACCAGCGAAGCGTCGGTGATCGGACGGTTCCAGCAGGAAGCGAGAATCGAACCTACCACCGGTTTGCAGGTATCGCAGCCATGCGCGCCCTTGCCGTGGCGGGTCAGCAGTTCCTCGAAGGTTTCGATGCCTTCGACGCGGACCAGCGAATACAGCTCCTGACGGGTATAGGCAAAGTGTTCGCACAGGCTCTTGTCGACGCTGACGCCGCGGGCGATCAGTTCGTGCTCGAAAACCTGCTTGAGCAGCGCCGCACAACCGCCACAGCCGGTGCAGGCCTTGGTCTGGGTCTTGATCGCGGCCAGGTCGGTACAGCCGCCATCGATGGCCGAGCAGATCGAAGCCTTGCTGACGTTATGGCAGGAACAGATAGTCGCCGTGGCTGGCAGCGCATCGGCGCCGAGCGTCGGTGCGCCTTCGCCACGGGGCAGAATCAGGCTCGAAGGATCGGCAGGCAGTGGAATGCCGTTCTGGGCGTATTGCAGCAGAGTGTCGTAATAGCTGTTGTCGCCGACCAGCACGGCACCCAGTACCTGCTTGCCATCGGCCGATACCACCAGGCGCCGATAGCTGGAACTGGCCTCATCGATAAAGCGGTAGCTGACTGCGCCAGCCAGTGCGCCATGGGCGTCGCCTATCGAGCCGACATCCACGCCCAGCAGTTTGAGCTTGGTGGACATGTCGGCGCCAAAGAAGGAATCGGCTTCCTGTTCGCACAGTTGCGCGGCAACGCTACGGGCCATCTGATAGCCCGGTGCGACCAGGCCGAAGACACTGCCGTTCCAGGCCGCGCATTCGCCAATCGCGTAGATATCCGCGTCGCTGGTCAGGCAATGTTCATTGATCGCGATACCGCCGCGTGGGCCGAGTTCCAGTTCGCACTGGCGGGCCAGCGCATCCTGCGGACGAATACCGGCGGAGAACACGATCAGATCGGTTTCCAGGAACTCGTCATTGGCGAAGTTCATGCGGTAGCGGTACTGCTTGCCGTCGCTGATCGACTGGGTAGCACGCGACAGGTGTACGCCAACCCCCAGGGATTCGATCCGCGCCTTGAGGGCCGCGCCGCCATACTCGTCCAGTTGCACGGGCATCAGGCGTGGCGCGAATTCCACCACATGCGCTTCCAGTCCCAGGGATTTCAGCGCATTGGCAGCTTCCAGGCCCAGCAGGCCACCACCGACCACCACGCCGCGCCGTGCCTTGCTAGCGGCATAGCGGATGGTGTCGAGGTCTTCAAGGGTGCGATAGACCAGACGTGAATCGCCCTGGGCGCCTTCGATGGGCGGCACGAACGGGAACGAACCGGTGGCCAGGACCAGCTTGTCGTAGGTGAAGCAGCCTTCAGAGGTGATGATCTCGCGGCGCTCGCGATCGATCTCCAGTACCGGAACGCCCAGGTGCAGAGTCAGCCCGGCTTGTTCATAGAGGCTTGCATCGCTCATGGCCAGCGATTCGGCATCGCGACCGGTGAAGTATTCGGAAAGATGCACGCGGTCATAGGCGCGCTGGCGCTCTTCGCCAAACACATGAATGCGATAATGCTCCAGGGCGCCGCCTGCGATCAACTGCTCGACGCAATGATGACCGACCATGCCATTGCCGACGACGATCAGGGTCTTTACATCGTTGAGGGGGAAGACTGTGGTGTTCATAGCAAGTCCCGGCCGAGGCCAATCAGGTTTTTCAAATCCAAAAAAAAGGCGCCCGGAACCTTTCGGTTCCAGGCGCCTTTGCCTGTCATTCATCAATGTCTTGGGGGGGCATCAAGCCACGTTGCCGGATGCACCCGAGTATTCCTGTGCATGACTATGCAGAGGCTGTGCCAGTTTGCGAGAGCGCCTGTTTTCAGGGGTTTATGGCTGAAGAAAGCAGCGGATGCCCGCTTTGCATTGGTGCGTCAGTGCCAGCCATGCTGTAAATCTGTGCGTTTGTACGGGTTTTGTTCGCGCACGAATTGGCTCCCACGGAGCCTGTACACAATGCCCCGACATTTGTATTAACCTGCGATCCCCCAGCCCGATCCGCCGCCATGAACATAACCATCAGCGAAGTCCAGCCTGCCGATATCCATGCAACCATCGACTTTGTCATGCGCGCCCGTGGCGAAATCTTTCCCATGCTCGATGCCGCTGTGCTCCCGGCCGACCTGGCGGATTTCGAGCGGGTGTATCTGCATGCCGATAGCGGCAAGTTCCTGATTGCCCGCTGCGCAGGCGAGATCATCGCCGCCATCGGTTATCTGCCTTACGATCATCGTTTCGCGCAACTGGACTACACAGGTCGCAGCACGGTAGAGATTATGCGTCTGTTCGTCAGCCACCCGTTCAGAGGCGCCGGGCTGGCAGGGCGGTTATACGCAGCGCTCAAGACACAGGCCGTTGCCCATGGCGTCGAGGTGTTGTATCTGCATACCCATCCGTTTTTGCCGGGGGCGATCCGCTTCTGGGAAAAGCAGGGTTTTGTGACGGTTGATGTTGAGGACGATCCGCTCTGGCAGACAACGCACATGCAGTGTCTGCCTTGAAGCTGCCGGACTTACCAGAGCGCAAGCTCATAGGTGATGTAGATCCGGTTACTGTCACGCCCCCGGGCATAATCCGACCGGTAGACATAGTTACGCAGCTTCATGCCCAGCCCTTTGAACGTGCCGCCCTGCAGGACATACGCCAGCTCGATATCACGCTCCCATTCGTGCAGCCTGGCTGCGCCGGACTTGCCATTGTCGCCACTCAGATAGCGGGTCGAGAACGACAGGCCCGGTACGCCCATGCGTGAGAAGTCATAGCCATAACCGAGCATCCAGGTCTTTTCATCTTCCTCGATGAACTTGCCGATCCCGACGTTACTGAACGAGTACACGGTTGCGCCGCTGATATAAGGCAAGCCCGCATCGCCGCTCAGGGTCTGGTAACCGCCGCTGAAACTGTGCCCGGCCAGGGCGTAGCTCGCCTGTGCGCTGAGCATGTCGTTATCGATCTTGCCACTCCGCGCCGCGCCGGCATCCACGCTATGGAAATAGCGCAAGTCGCTGGTCAGCACCCCTTTGCCGATGGGCAGATCGTGCTGGACCGAGGCAAAGTTCTGTCGGTAGAAGTCCTCAAGCTCGCCATGGAAGTAGCTGAGGCGAATATTCTTGCCCAGCTTGTAGTCCCCGCCTATATACGTGAAATCCGCGCCTTTACCGGTAAAGCCGTCGGGGATGATCGAGCGACTGTCCGAGGAGTCACGCAGCTTGAATTGATCCAGGTGACCACCGGTCAGCGTAAGGTTCTCGATGTCGTTACTGATGAACTGGGTGCCCTGATAGGTCTGCGGCAACAGCCGCGCGTCGTTGTAGATCAGCACTGGAGTCCTGGGCAGCAACGAGCCATGCTTGAGCGTGGTTTTGCCCAGGCGCACTTTTGCGGCTGCGCCCAGGCTGGAAAACTCATCCGCCGCACGGCCGTCGCCATGCACCGGCAACAAGCCTGTACCGCTGCGGCCTTTGCCGGAATCAAGCCTGACGCCCAGAAGCCCGAGCGCATCAATGCCAAAGCCCAGGGTGCCCTGGGTAAAGCCGGACTGATAGTCGAGCAGGAACCCTTGCGCCCATTCACTGCGCTCGCTTTTTGCGGTGCTGGCTGCACGCGCGCTCAGGCCGTTTTCGTCGCGGAAGTTTTCGTTGAAGTAAACGTTGCGCAGTTGCAGCTTCAGCTTGCTGTCTTCAACCAGGCCCGCTGCGCCGACACTGGCGCAGGGCAGGGCGCCCAGTAAGGAAAAAAGCGCTCCACGTTTGAAAAACATACTCATGCTCGATACTCATTGTTGTTATTGGAAGTGCAGTGATCCGCGAGTCCTTTTCAGGACCCGTGAGCAGTTGTGTTTCAGGGCTGGATCAGACGAACAGGGTCAGGGCGCCGGTCAGCAGGGCCAGGGCGGTAATCACCAGTGAGGTCAGCACCGCCCATTTCAATGTGGCTTTCTGAAAGTCGCCGATGTCGCGATCGATCATGCCGACCAGCAACAGAGTCGAGGCCACCAATGGGCTCATCAGATGCACCGGCTGACCGAGAATCGAGGCCCGGGCAATTTCCAGCGGGCTGATGCCGTAGGCGGCTGCGGCATTGGCCAGGATCGGTACGACGCCGAAGTAGTAAGCGTCGTTGGACAGCACAAAGGTCAGCGGCATGCTGGTGATGGCCACGACCAGCGGGAACAGATGTCCCCATTCGGCCGGAATCCAGTTCACCAGCGTCTGCGCCAGGGCGTCGACCATTTTGGTGCCGGAGAAGATCCCGGCAAACACCCCGGCAGCAAAGACCAGCAGAACCACGGTCATGGCATTGCCGGAGTGGGCCAGAATGCGTTCTTTCTGAATGTCCAGGTGTGGGTAGTTGATCATCAGTGCTACCACGAAACCGATCAGAAACAGCACTGCCGAGTGCATCAGGCCCGTTACCAGGGCAATCATCACGGCGATGACCAGCACCAGGTTGACGTAAGCCAGTTTCGGACGCTTGTGCGGGCTGTTGCCCAGAATCTCGTCGATGTAGCAGTCACCAGCGCCTTGCAACTGTACGTTGCCGATGCGTTTGCGTTCGGCGCGGCCCAGCAGAAAGGCGGTGAACACCACCCAGGCAGCGCCGCCGATCATGGTGGGCAGCAACGGGATGAAATACTCGCCGGCATCCAGCCCCAGCGCGGCAATCGCCCGCGTGGCAGGTCCGCCCCAGGGCGTCATGCCGCTCATGATGCTCAAGGAAAGCATCGATACGATACCGAGGATCATCGGGTTCATGCCGATGCGTTTGTACAGCGGCAGCATGGCTGCACAGGTAATCATGTAAGTGGTCGTGCCATCACCATCCAGGGCAACGGTCAGCGATAAAAATGCGGTGCCCACGGCGATTTTCATCGGGTCGCCATTGACCCGCTTGAGAATCTTGCGGATCAGCGGATCGAACAGGCCCGAGTCGATCATCAGGCCAAAGAACAGGATGGCGAACAGCAGCAGGGCTGCGGAGGGCGCGACCATTTTCAGGCCGTCGAGCATCATTTTTCCGGTGCTGCCGCCGAAGCCGCCAATGATTGCGAAAACGATGGGAACGATGGTCAATGCGACAATCGGGGACAAGCGTTTGGACATGATCAGGTAGGTGAACACTACCACCATGGCCAGGCCAAGAAAGGCAAGCATAGGAATCGTCTCTTGTTGTTATGTATGGGCGAGCGAATGCAGCCGGGCCTGCCGGGCATCTTGTGTGCGATGCCCGACCTGCACTGGCAGATATCGGTTGGGGTCAGTCGGTGTCAGCTGCGCTCGGCAGCCAGTGGCAACGGAGTTTCAGGCGTGGTGGCGATAGCTCGTCCGTCGAGCTGTTGCAGAAGCGTCTGACGGTCGCATGCGTTTTCCGACAGGGAAATCACGACCGTAGCGACGGCGTTGCTGGCCAGACTGGTCAGCGCCCGGGCTTCGGACATGAAACGGTCGATACCGATCAGCAGCGCCAGGCCAGCCAGTGGAATGTCGTGGATGACGGTAAGGGTCGATGCCAGGGCGACAAAGCCGCTGCCGGTCACGCCCGCCGCGCCCTTGGATGACAGCAGCATGATTGCCAGCATCGTCAGGGTTTGCGTCATGCTCAGCTCGATATTGCAGGCCTGGGCGATGAAGATGGCCGCCAGGGAAAGGTAAATCGCCGTGCCGTCCAGATTGAAGGAGTAGCCTGTTGGCAGCACCAGACCGACGACGCCTTTCTTGCAGCCCAGGGCCTGCAGCTTCTCCAGCATGCGGGGCAATACGGGCTCGGTCGATGAAGTTCCCAGCACGACCAGAAACTCTTCCTTGAAGAAGCGCAGCAATTTCCACAGGCTGAAACCGTTGGCGCGGCAGATTGCGCCCAGCACGACGAAAACGAAGAAGCCGCACGCGATGTACAGGGTCATGATGAGCTTGGCCAGCGAGCCCAGGGAGGTAATGCCGTACTGCCCGACGGTAAATGCCAGGGCTCCGAACGCACCGACCGGAGCGAAGCGCATCAGGTACGAAAAGATCTTGAAGACCATGTGCGATGCCGATTCCAGCACATTGAGCACTGGCTTGCCGCGCTCGCCCAGCGACGACAGGGCGAAGCCGGACAGTACGGCGATAAACAGCACCGGCAATACTTCACCCTTGCTGAATGCGCCGATGAAGGTGTCTGGAATGATGTGCATGAAAAAGTCCACCACGCCCAGCTTTGCTGCGGAGTCGGTGTACTGGCTCAAGCCGGCAGTGCTCAACTTCGCCGGATCGATGTTCATGCCTGCGCCCGGCTGGATCGCGTACACCGCGACCAGTCCGATGAACAGGCTGATCACGGTCAGGACCAGAAACAGCAGCATGGTCTTGCTCATCAGGCGTCCGAGAGAGCGTTTGTCGCTCATGCCGGCGATGCCGGTGACGATGGTGCAGAACACCACCGGCGCGATCATCATTTTGATCAGTTTGATGAAGGCATCGCCCAGCGGTTTCAGCGCGATGGCCTGCTGAGCCCAGAAGTGTCCGACCAGGACCCCGAGGATCACGGCGCAGATAATCTGAAAGTAGAGCGATTTAGCGATTTTCATGTTGCATCACCCATTATTGGAGTTGTTCTGATGCGGTACTCAAGGTCAGGCACGGCACACTGCAGCTAAAAAACGTCAACCTGCCAGCAACTGCGCGGCCGGGGCGTAAACCTCTCCGGAGAAAAGCCGACGCGCCGTGCGTACTACCGAAGCACGGATGGTTTGTCCATCTTCCCCGACATAGGCCAGAGCCACCTGGATCGAACCGCTCGGGTGTTCTATGCGCACTTCTTGCAAGCGCTGGGCCTGGGCATTGCCCAGCAGCCGCGCAACAACGGTATCCTGGCTGACACAGGCGGTTGCCAGGCCGATGGAGCCGGTAATGGCCAGGGCCTTATGACAGTTATGCGGCATGAAGTAGCGAACCTTGAGGGTGCCGCCAGCATCGGGAAGTGAAACCAGCACCGGTTTGGGGATCACTTTGTCACTGACATCGCCCAGGCCCATGGCCATTCCGGCGCGCAGGCGCAGTGCTTCGAGTTGGCGCAGAAAGTCCTTGTCGGCGTCCAGCTCGGCGGGCGTTTCATCGCCACGCTTGCCCAGCAGCGAGGCTTCAATGATGACCATCGGCATTGCCATGTCGATGCAGGTTACCGGGGTGCCGTCGAAGATATCCGTCTGCTGGCCGGTAGGGAAAAGCTTGCCGGTCTTGCTTCCGGCGGCGTCGAGAAAGGTCAGTTGCACAGGCGCTGCCGTACCCGGTACGCCGTCAATGTGCGTCTGGCCTTCATAGCTGACCTGGCCGCCGGGGGTGTGAACGTCGGCGCAGACGAAGGTGCCGGTATTGAGGTTGCGAATCCGCACTTGAGTGGTGTCGCCGCTGGCCTTGACCAGCCCCTGTTCCACGGCAAACGGTCCGACGGCGCAGAGCATGTTGCCGCAGTTGGGCGCAGTATCGACGCGGCGTTGGGAGACCATGACCTGCACGAACAGGTAATCCACATCGGCGTCCTGATGAGTCGAGGGGCTGACGATTGCCACTTTGCTGGTCTGCGGGCTGCCGCCACCAATGCCGTCGATTTCAAGTTCGTGGCCTGACCCCATGAGCGCCAGCAGAAGTTCGTCACGTTCAGCGGTGTCTGCAGGTAAATCGCTGGCGAGAAAAACCGGCCCCTTGGAGGTGCCGCCGCGCATCAGGACGCAGGGAATCGGTTGCATGATTTCGGACTCTTGTTGATCAATTGGAGTAATTGATGTGTTGGAAGCAAGAGTCCCATGGATTTTTAAGCGTATCCAATGCAAAGATCGTAGCTATTATTCCACTTTAAGAAATAATGGTTTGCCGGTCATACAAGCCCGTCCCACTTGAGAAAAAAGGAAAATAATGTGGAATATGAGCTGCAAGATATTCGATCTTTCGTGAAAATCGCTGAACTTGGCAGCTTTCATGAGGCTGCTGAAGTGCTGCATATTTCCCAGCCCGCATTGACCCGGCGCATCAAGAAGCTGGAGCAGGGACTGGGTACCTCACTGCTGGACCGAACCACTCGCCGGGTCAGCCTTACCAGCGTGGGGCGCGATTTTTTCCCCAAGGCGCGCCGGCTGCTCGATGATTTCGAGGACTCGATTCTCAATATCCGGGAACTGGCCGAGCGGCAGATCGGCCAGGTGACCCTTGCCTGTATTCCCACGGCAGCGTTCTATTTCCTGCCTTCGGTGATCCGCCTGTACAACGAGCGCTATCCCAAGATTCGTATCCGTCTGCTCGACCTCAGTGCCAATGAGGGCCTGGAAGCCGTGTTGCGCGGCGAGGCGGATTTCGGCATCAACATGATGAGCGGGCAGCACCCGGATATCGAGTTCGTACCACTGGTGAAGGAGCCTTTCGTGCTCGCCTGTCGACGTGACCACGAACTGGCCGGTCGAGAGTCGGTGGCCTGGATCGAACTCAGCGAATATCGCCTGATCGGTGTCGGGCGCCTGAGCGGCAACCGCATGATTCTCGACCATGCGCTGGCCGGCTTGAGTTGGCGGCCCAAGTGGTTCTACGAAGTGCAGCACTTGTCGACATCACTGGGGATGGTCGAGGCGGGGCTTGGAATATCGGCCATGCCCAGCCTGGCAATGCCGGCAGAAGGGCATCCCACGCTGGTCAGCGTGCCCCTTGTAGAGCCGGTGGTCGACCGCACCCTGGGGCTGGTTTCCCGCCGTGGCGCATCACTTTCGCCAGCGGCCGAGAAGTTCGTGGCGATGCTGCTGGAGCAATGGCCGCAATGATGTTGAGTGTCGGGCTTTCAGGGACGGATCACCTGGTCAGCTCACGCCCGATGATTGCGTTCAATCGTTCGCTGGCCCGTGCGGGCAGGCTGGTCGGGATTGCCGGTGAATGTTCGACCGGGTCACCCACCTGAATCAGCATCACCATGCCCATCGCCAGATGAGGAATGCACTGGATGCCATAGAAGCCTGGCGTGTTCAGGGTCAGTTCGACCTGCTCGTTGATCCTGCCCTTGAATCCAGGTACTCCGGCAGGTAAGAGGCCTGGAATCGAGGCCGCATTGTGGCTGCTGTGGGTGGCGATGAACTTCACGGTATCGCCCGGCGCAATGTGCAGGAAGTCGGGCTCATAGATCATGCTGCCGGCTATGCCGCGATTGAGCATTTTGACTTCATGGGTCTGGGCCATGGCTGTCGGGCAGCAGACCAGTGCAAGCAGGGTCAGTGCAGCAAGAATACGCATTCAGGCAGGTTTCCGGATTCAGTCATTGGGGAAGCAGACGCAGTATTTTTGCGCCATCGAATGGGTCGGTCAGCCAGTGAGCCCTGACGCCAAAGGTGCTCAGCAGTCGTTCAGGCGTGAGCACATTCACAGGCGTTCCCAGGGCAACCATCCGGCCGTTTTCCATGACCGCCACGCGATCACAGTCCAGCGCCTGATTGAGGTCATGCAGGGCAATCACGGTGGTGACCGGCAAGGATTTGATCAGGCCCAGAATCGACAACTGATGCTGGATATCCAGATGGTTGGTCGGCTCGTCGAGCAGCAGGATCTTCGGGCGTTGCGCCAGCGCCCTGGCGATGTGCGTACGCTGGCGTTCACCGCCGGACAGCGTGTGCCAGGCGCGCTTGATCAAGTGCAGCATGCCGACATCCTGCAGGGCCTGACGGACAATCGCATCGTCGGTTTCGCTCCAGGGTTCCAGCGCCGACAGCCAGGGCGTACGGCCCAGTTCTACGGCATCCAGCACGGTAATCGCGTCGCTGGTATCGGCCTGTTGCTCGACCACGGCCAGCAGACGGGCGATATCGCGGCGTTTCATGCCGCTGAGCATCTGTCCGCCGAGCCGAACCTCGCCGCTGCACGGCATCTGGATACCGGCCAGCAGCTTGAGCAGGGTCGATTTGCCCGAGCCGTTGGGGCCGACAATTCCAAGGGTTTCGCCCGGCTCAATGCTCAGGCTCAGATCCATGAGCAAGGGTTTGCCCTTGATCGCATAACCAAGGCTGGAGCAGGTCAGCAGCGGGGTATCGACGATGGGCGAGAAAGCGTTCATCGAGTGGTTTTCCCCCGGATGAGAATCAGCGCGAAGACTGGCGCGCCGATCAGCGCGGTAATGACGCCGATGGGTAACACCTGACCCTTGATCAGGGTCCGCGACAGGATATCGGCGGCAATCAGGAACAGCGCGCCGCACAATGCACTGAACGGCACCAGCCGGGCATGGCGCACTCCGGCGACCATGCGCACGGCATGGGGAATCACCAGCCCGACGAAACCGATGGAGCCGACCAGAGACACCATCACCGCCGTGACCAGTGCGGCCGAGGCGATCAGCACGATTTGCACGCGGCGCACCGGAATGCCGAGCGAGGCTGCCGAATCGCTGCCGAAGGTGAAGGCATCCAGCGCCCGTCGATGCCACAGGCAGACCAGAAAACCGAGCAGCACCACCGGCACCGCCAGCCAGACCGAATGCCAGCGCACGCCACTGAGATTGCCCAGCAGCCAGAACATGATGCCGCGGGCCTGTTCGGCGCTGGCGGACTTGGTGATCAGAAACGAGGTCAGCGCATTGAACAACTGCGACCCGGCAATCCCGGCCAAGATGATATGCCCGGCCGCAGTCGGGCCCTGGGAGGAGCGGGCGAGCAGGGCAACCAGCGAGAAAGCGGCCACGGCGCCGACGAAGGCGCCCGCCGACATCGACATGACTCCGGCACCGAAGCCCAGAATCGCCACCAGCACTGCGCCGGTCGAGGCGCCGGCGGAGATTCCCAGCAGGTACGGATCGGCCAGCGGGTTGCGCAGCAGCGATTGCAGCACCACCCCGGAAATCGCCAGCCCTGCGCCACAGGCTGCGGCCACGATTGAGCGGGTCAGGCGGTAGTTCCAGACAATCCCTTCGTCGATCGGATCGAGCACATAACCGGCAGCCCACAGCTTGTTCGCCAGCACCTGAAACACCACCGGCAGGCTGATACTGGTTTCACCGATGGCTGCGCCTGCCACTATGGCCAGCAACAGCACCGCAGTGACCCAGAGCGTGTGGAGCAGCGCCGTGCTCAGCTTCATTTGGCAGTGTTGTAGCGGTTGGCCGCTTCGGCGAGTTCTTCGATACCGGTGAACAGGCGGATGCTGGCCTGCATGGCGTCGGCGTCGATGATCACGATGCGGTCATGCTTGACTGCGTCCATGTTGCGGGTCACCGGGTCGGACTTGAGGAATTCGAGTTTCCTGCGGTAGTCGTCGGCCGGGAAGCGACGGCGATCCATTCGTGCGATGACCAGAATGTCCGGGTTGGCCTTGGCGATGGTTTCCCAGCCCACGGTTGGCCATTCCTCGTCGGACTCGACGATATTGCGCATGCCCAGGTTATTGAGCATGAAGTCCGGGATGCCTTTGCGGCCTGCGACATAAGGGTCGATATCGATGTCGGCACTGGAGAACCAGAATACGGCGGAAACATCGCTGGCCTTGTTCTGTTTGACGTTCGCCACCGCATGGGCCAGGCGATTGCGCAGTTGCTCAACCAGTTGCTGACCGCGGTCCTGCACGTCGAATATCTGCGCCAGTTGCTCGATGCTCTTGTAGATGGTGTCGATGCGGAAGGGCTCCAGGCGCGTGCCGTCTGCCCCCACCAGATTGTCCTTGCCTTCGCAGTCGGACGGCATGATGTAGGTCGGAATCTTCAGGTCATGAAACTGTTCGCGGGTGCCGACCACGCCCTGGGCGCCGACCATCCATTCCAGTTGCACTGCCACCAGTTCCGGGCGCTTGCCGATCACCGCCTCGAAACTGGGATCGTTGTCTGCCAGGCGCTCGACCTTGTCGTTCTGCGCCTTGAAGCGCGGCAGCACATCGTTGAACCACAGCGAAGTGCCCACCAGTCTGTCGCCAAGGCCCAGTTCGTAAAGTATTTCGGTGCCGGCCTGGCCAATGGTCACGGCCTTGCGCGGCGCCTGCTCGAAGGTCAGCTTCTGGCCGCAGTTCTCGACTGTCAGCGGATACCGGGTAGGCGCTGCGAGGCTCATGGTGGACAGGCTCAGACCTGCGATGAGTACGGCAAGGCGAGGCAGTGACATTAGGGCGATCTCCGTTTCGTACGTGCAGGGCGCAATGTACAGACAGGAAACACATCCCCGGCACTGCAGCGGAAGGCAGGGCAAGGCAGCCATGAGTCGGCGCGCGGATGTCCTTCCCGGACACCCCGCCGGTCAGTAATGTGTAGGTCGGCAGGTCTCCTGACTGGCATGTCAACACCTTTGCTCCAGCCTTCCCGGGAATACCCAGTGACGTAATGAAGCGGGCTCGATGCCTACAGTTGCGGGGGCAGTTTCGTTTGAGCGCAAGCTCACGAATTCCCTGTTAGTTCCTCTCGGAAACCGACGGGGCGCGATGGTAAACGATAAGCCTTTTAGTGGCTAATCCTTTGCGCGAAAGCGTTGCAGGCAGTTGATCAGGTGCAGGCGCATTGCCGCCCGGGCGGCA
>NZ_RBRE01000075.1:0-29583 GCF_003700275.1 Pseudomonas cichorii
TCGCTGGTGACCATCACTTTCAGCGAGCAGGTCACCGGCTTCACCAACGCCGACCTGACAGTTGCCAATGCTTCCCTGAGCGCGGTTTCTTCCGGCGATGGCGGCCGTACCTGGACGGGCACGTTGACGCCTACGGCCAACCTTTCCAGTGCCACCAACTCAATCACCCTCAACAATTCGGGTGTACAGGATCTGTCCGGTAACGTCGGAGTGGGGACTACCATTTCCGCCAATTACTCAATCGACACGTTGCGTCCGACAGCCACTATCGTGTTCTCGGATGCTGCCCTGAGCATTGGTGAGACCTCGCAGGTGACCTTCACCTTCAGTGAAGCGGTGACCGGTTTCAGTAACGCGGATCTGACCATTGTGAATGGCAGCCTGAGTGCCGTCACAACCACGAACAATATTGTCTGGACGGCTACCTTCACGCCGACCAACAACATTACCGACACCACCAACGTGATTACGCTGGACAATACCGGTGTGGCTGATGCGGCCGGCAACACCGGCACAGGCATAACGAACTCCAACAACTATGCGATCGACACGCAGCGTCCGACAGCTACTGTAGTAATCGCGGACAACGTCCTCACAGCGGGTGAAACTACCCTGGTGACGATTACCTTCAGTGAAGCGGTGACCGGTTTTACCAACGCAGACCTGAACGTACCCAATGGCACCCTGAGCACAGTCAGCAGCAGTGACGGTGGCAGTACCTGGACGGCAACCTACACGCCGAACGCCAATCTGGTCGCCAACGCCAACCAGATCACCCTGGCCAACACCGGTGTAAGTGATCTGGCAGGCAACGTTGGTGCCGGTACGACCAACTCGAACAGTTTCAACATCAGTACCGTGCGCCCGACCGCGAGCATCGTGGTTGCAGACACCTCGCTGAGAGCCGGTGAAAGCTCGCTGGTGACCATCACCTTCAGCGAGGCGGTGGCCGGGTTCAACGGCGCAGACCTGAGCGCTACCAATTCCAGCGTCAGCGGGCTCAGCAGTAGCGATGGCGGTGTGACCTGGACTGCGATCCTGACGCCCTTCAACAATATTACCGACAGCACCAACCTCATTACTCTGGATGCCTCGGGAGTGGTGAATGCCTCTGGCAATGCCGGTAGCGGTCTGATCAACTCCAACAATTTCGCTATCGATACCCAGTCACCAACGTCAACGATCGTGGTAGCCGACAGCGCTCTGGCCCTTGGTGAGACTTCGCTGGTTACCGTCACCTTCAGTGAAGCCGTAACGGGTTTCACCAACGCCGACCTGATTGTGATCAACGCCTCCCTCAGTACGCTCAGCAGCAGCGATGGTGGTATTACCTGGACAGCCACGCTGACGCCGGCAGCCGGTATAACCAGTAGCAGCAATAACATCTTTCTGGACAACTCTGGCGTGACCGATGTAGCGGGCAACTCGGGCAGCGGCAGCACCTTTTCCAATGCCTATGCCATCGATACACAGCGCCCGACTTCGACTATCGTCATGTCGGACAACGTTCTGTCCGTGGGTGAAACCTCGCTGGTGACCATCACCTTCAGCGAAGCAGTGAGCGGTTTCACCAATGCCGACCTGAGCGTGCCCAACGGCACGCTGAGTACGGTCAGCAGCAGCGATGGCGGTATCACCTGGACGGCCACCTACACGCCGAACATCAACGTGTCGGACACCACCAACCTGATCAGCCTGAACAATGCGGGCATAGCGGATCTGGCAGGCAATACCGGAACCGGCACGACCAACTCGGGCAACTTCACTATCGACACCTTGCAGCCGACTGCAACTATCGTTGTGGCGGACAACGCGCTGAGAGTCGGTGAAACCTCGCTGGTGACCATCACCTTCAGCGAGGCGGTGAGCGGTTTCAGCAATGCTGACCTGACTGTTGCCAATGGCACCTTGAGTGCAGTGAGCAGCAGCGATGGCGGTATTACCTGGACCGCGACCTTTACGCCAACCACCGGGATTACCGACAGCACCAACCTGATTACCCTGGATAACACCGGGTTCACCAATGGTTCGGGCAACTCGGGCAGCGGGATCACCTCCTCGAACAATTACGCCATCGACACCCTGCGTCCGACCGCAACCATCGTGGTTGCCGACAATGCTCTGGCGATCGGTGAAACCTCGCTGGTGACCATCACCTTCAGTGAAGCGGTGAGCGGCTTCAGCAATGCTGATCTGACTGTTGCCAATGGCACCTTGAGCGCTGTCAGCAGCAGCGACGGCGGCATCACCTGGACCGCGACCCTGGCGCCGTTGGCCGGTGTGACCAGCGTCAGCAACTCCATCGTTCTGGACAACACCGGGGTGAGTGACGCGGCGGGTAACGCGGGCAGCGGGATCACTGTATCGGGCAACTATGCGATTGACTCCGTGCGTCCGACGTCGGTCATCGTGGTTGCCGACAGCGCCCTGAGTGTGGGTGAAACCTCACTGGTGACCATCACCTTCAGCGAAGCAGTGAGCGGTTTCACCAATGCCGACCTGAGTGTGCCCAACGGCACGCTGAGCGCGGTCAGCAGCAGCGATGGCGGTATCACCTGGACCGCGACCTTCACGCCGAACATCAACGTGGCGGACACCACCAACCTGATCAGCCTGAATAACACTGGCGTGACCGACCTGGCAGGCAACGCCGGGACCGGTACGACCAACTCGGGCAACTTCACCATCGACACAGTGCAACCGACCGCAACTATTGTGGTAGCCGACAGTAATCTGGCCATCGGTGAAACTTCGCTGGTGACCATCACTTTCAGCGAAGCAGTGAACGGCTTCAACAACGCCGACCTGAGCGTCGCCAACGGCAGCCTGAGCGCAGTCAGCAGCAGCGATGGCGGTGTCACCTGGACCGCGACCTTTACGCCAACCGCCGGGATCACCGACAGCACCAACCTGATTACCCTGGACAACACCGGTTTCACCAACGGCTCGGGCAACTCGGGCAGCGGGACCACTGTCTCGAACAATTACGCCATCGATACCCAGCGTCCGACGGCCACGATTGTGGTCGCCGACAGCGTTCTGGGCATTGGCCAAAGCTCGCTGGTGACCATCACCTTCAGCGAAGCGGTGAGCGGTTTCAGCAATGCTGACCTGAGCGTCGCCAACGGAACCTTGAGCGCGGTCAGCAGCAGCGACGGCGGTATTACCTGGACCGCGACCCTGACGCCGACAGCCGGAATCAACAATGCCAGCAACGCCATCACTCTAGATACGTCGGGTGTAAGCGATGCGGCTGGCAACGTGGGCAGCGGTGTCAGCTCGTCGGGCAATTACGTGATCGACTCCTCGCGTCCTACTGCGAGCATTGTGATCGCCAATCCAAACCTGGGTATTGGCCAGACCACACAGGTCACCTTCACCTTCAGCGAGCCGGTCACCAACTTCGATCTTTCGGACCTCAGCGTGGCCAATGGCACGTTGTCCAACCTGATCACCAGCGATGGCGGCCAGACCTGGACGGCAACCCTGACCCCGACTGCCAACATCTCCGATGCAAGCAATTTCATCGTCATGGACAGCAGCAACGTCACCGACCTGGCAGGCAACGCAGGCACTGGCGTGGCCAACTCGGGCAACTACAGCCTCGACGGGACCCGACCAACCGTTTCGAGCATCGTGCTTGCCAACCCGAACCTGACCACCGGTCAGACCACTCAGGTAACGTTCACTTTCAGTGAGCGAGTCAGCAACTTCGATCTTGCAAACCTCAGTGTGGCCAATGGCACGCTGTCCAACCTGATCAGCAGCGATGGCGGCCAGACCTGGACTGCGACTTTGACCCCGAATGCCAACACCAACGATGCAAGCAACTTCATCACCATCGATAGCAGCACGGTGACGGATCTGGCAGGCAATACCGGCGTCGGCATCGTCAACTCCGCCAACTATGCGGTCACGACGCTTTCCCAGGGCGGCGACCCGCAGTTCCGCATTGCGGACTCGGTGCCGTTGATCAGCCAGCCAAACCTGCCGTTGCAGCCTCAACTGTTCGGCCCGCCTACCGGCAACCTGGGCTCGCCACTGAGTTTTGCGCCACTCTTCGAGCAGCGCACCACCGGCGGTGATCTGCCGGCTGTGGGCAATATCTTTATCAATAACGGTGCTCTGGCTCCGAGCTTCATCGCTCAGGTCTTCACTTCGCAAAGCCTTACCGGTGTCGGTTCGGGTGCGGGCTTCCTCGGCTTTGGCAATGGCGAAGGCAGCGTGTTTGGCAACAGCACCTTCTCGACGCTCTTCAATCGTGATGCCTCTGCGGACACCTCGACGACCAGTTCTTTCGATAATGGCGGTCGTGGGTTGAGTGATTCCTCGTCAGGTATGCGCAGCAGTTTCGGTGCGCTGACCCTGGATCAGCAGTTGCAGCAGCTCAAGGACAGCGAGCAAAAACAGTTGCATGAACTAGCATGGGCTTTGGAGCACGCCGGTATCAGTGAAGTGCAGGCTTGAGGCAAATTTTGAGTTGTGCGTCGGCTCAAGCCGGCGCTTATAAAAAAAGAATGGGTAGTCAGGGGCGGTCGTAAGGATGAAAAGAAGTCAGAAGTTGTTCAGTGTCAGCCTGCTGGCGCTGGTAATCAGTGGTTGTGCTGTCACCAGCAAGCCTATCGACCGCAGCGTCAGTGAGCAACGCGCCAAAAGCGATCTGCAACAGATGTACAAGGACCAGGAGCCTCTGAACGGTCCCTTGACCCTGCATCAAGCCATGGCTCGCGCAGTCAAGTACAACCTTGAAGCGCGCCTGAAAATCATGGAAGAAGCCCTGGCCAAGCGTCAACTGGACCTGGCGAGCTTCGACATGCTGCCGCGCATGGCCCTGTCCGCAGGCTATGCCGGACGCAGCAATGTCAGTGCATCGAGTAGTGAAAGTGTCGAGACCGGTACCCAGTCTCTGGAACCGTCGACTTCCCAGGATCGCAGCCGCCGTGTCGCCGACCTGACCATGGTCTGGAACGTCCTCGACTTCGGCGTCAGCTACATCAGCGCCAAGCAGCAGGGCGATCAGCGCCTGATCGTGCAGGAACGTCGCCGCAAGGTCGTCAACACCATCGTGCAGGACGTACGTTCAGCCTATTGGCGTGCGGTGGCGGCCGAGCGTCTGCTCAAGCAGATCGACAGCCTGATGGTTCGCGTCGAACAGGCTCAAGGCAACAGCCAGCAGATGAGTGCCCAGCGGGTCGGTGATCCGGTCCAGGCACTGGGCTACCAGCGCTCGCTGATTCAGGCGACCCGTCAGCTCGAAGAACAGCGCAAGGCGCTGTCGCTGGCCAAGACCGAACTGGCAACCCTGATCAACCTGCCGCTGGGCAGTGAACTGACCCTGGCAACCCCTGACGACTATTCGATTCCGGAACTCAAGGTCGACATGGCAACTCTGGAAAACGAAGCGCTGGCCAGCCGTCCGGAACTGCGCGAGCAGGATTACCAGACCCGCATCAGCTCTGCCGAAACCCGCAAGGCCATGCTGCGCATGCTGCCGGGCCTGGAGTTTTCTGCCGGTGGTCATTACGACAGCAACTCGTTCCTGGTCAACGACAAATGGGCTGACATGGGCGTCAAGGTCACCTGGAACCTGTTCAACGTGATCTCCGCGCCAGCAGCCATCGATGTGGCCAAGGCCGGTGAAGAAGTTGCGACAGCCCGTCGTCAGGCCATGTCGATTGCGGTGCTGGCCCAGCTTTACGTGGCCAACGCCAACTATCGCGAAGCCCTGCGCCAGTTCAAGACCAGCCAGCAACTGTCGAATATCGACGGCGAAATCGTCGGTCAACTGCGCAACCGCTACAAGGCAGCAGGCATTGGCGAACTGGATCTGATCCAGGGCGAACTCAATACCCTGCAGGCCGATCTGCGCCGCGACCTGGCCTATGCCGACCTGCGCAATGCCTACGGGCAGATCTTCGCCAGCGCCGGTCTCGATCCGCTGCCGGAACAACTGCCTTCGACCGACGTGCAGGTGATCGCCGGGGCCCTGGCTTCGCGTGAATCCCAATGGTCGGCGGGCAATATCAGCCAACCGGTGAAAGTGGCCGAGACCCCGGCCAGGTAAGCGAAACGACGGCGAGCCAGGCTCGTGCAAGGCGATTGCCGCAGCCTTCCGCTCTGTTCCCGCCTGCCTGTAACAGTGGATTTGACGCTGCTGTTACAGGCGCTTTCGCGCATTGGCGCTAACGCCTGGGCTGCACATTTCAATGCCGGTTACTACGAAGGCCAGTGGTCGGGCGTCGCATTGATTTCCGCTGCCGATGCCCTGACCGAATTATCGCCGGGCACAGGCGAACCCATCCTGCGAGATCCATGGTGCAGTGACCCGCGTTGGGCTGCTGCCTTGCGCGACCTGCCTGTGGATATTCGTTGCGCCCGCCTGTTGCGCCTGGGGCCGGGTGGCCGCATCCACGAACATCGTGACTATGATCTGGATGGCCCGCAGGCGGATCGCCGCTTGCACATTCCCTTGCTCAGCTCACCGGACGTGGATTTCATGCTGGACCGCCAGCGCATCCCGATGAGTGCGGGCGAATGCTGGTTTCTCGATCTGGCCCGGCCGCACAGCGTCGATAACTGGGGCAGGCAGGAGCGGGTTCATCTGGTGCTCGACTGCCGACCCAATGCCTGGCTGCAACAGCAGATAGAAGCCGGTCTGCCCAGCACCCCGCCAACCGGTCCGGGACGTGCCGCCGAAGCCTTTAAGCAGTTCCGCGCCTTGCTGGAGCGTGAGCCCGAGCTGTGTCGCGCCTTGCAGGCCGAGCAGGATATCGAAACCTTCATCGCCCTGAGCCTGACGCTGGGCGCCAAACACGGCCTGCAGTTTGCTCGTGAAGACGTGCGCGCTGCCATGCGGCTGGGGCGCAACCAATGGAACCAGCAATGGACAGCCTGAAAGACTGGCTGCCGATCCGTATCTGGCAGCACGCCGGAGAATGGCGGGTGGACTGGTGCTGGTTTGGCGAGCGCAAACTCGATCAACCGTTCTTTCGCGATGCTGTCGAGGATGCGCTGCGGTTGCCATTCAATCAGGCCTTTCGCCGTGAAACCCCGCTGGCGGTGTTATGCGACTGGCAGATGCCTGGTGTCGTCCCCGGCGCGTTCATTTATCACGCCTCGCGCTGCGGCTCGACCCTGATCGGCCAGATGCTGGCGCAGCTCGACGAGGTGATCGTCATCTCCGAGCCGCCGCCTCTGGATGCACTGTTGAGAGCTGCGCTCGATCCCGCTGTCCGGCGCGCCGCCTTGCGCGGATTGTTCGCGGCTTATGGCCAACGGCGACTTGGCAGTGAGCAGTCGCTGGTGGTCAAACTGGATGCGTGGAACATCGGCGAACTGCCGTTGCTGCATGAATGCTTTCCTGAGGTTGCATGGATGTTCGTGTATCGCGAGCCTCTGGAAATAGCCGTCTCCCACATGCGCCTGGCAGGCATGCATATGGTGCCGGGGATTATTGGACCTTGTGCTCTGGACGGAGAATGTCTGACCGACTCCCGTGAGGACTATATCGCCCAGCGCCTGGGCCGGACTCTCGACTTCGGCCATGAATACTGTCGCGCCTTTGACGGCCTGCCAGTGAATTACCGTGAATTACCCGGCGAAATGGACGGCCATCTGGCAGACTTCTTCGGCCTTGATGCAGCCCAACGCAAAAAGGCGTTTTCAGCTGCGGGCCGACATGCCAAACAACCCGCTCAGGAGTTTGTTGCCGACAGTCAGGACAAGCATCGCGAAGCGACTGAACGACTCAGGGAGCGAGTCGAATACCGTACAAGAACGCCCTATGACGCGCTTGAAGTCTTGAGGAGTGAGCGCCGCTCCCGCAGGCCGGCATAAGCCAGCTGACGCTACATCTATTCGGAATTGACCAGGGATCCTTCTTCCCCGGCATGGCTGTGGATTTTCAACAGGAAATACAGGTATGGCTGCGCGTAAAAGAACACTGTGGAAAGACTTCAGATTCATCGTAGTGACCGTAATATTTCTGCTCATTGCAGTGCCGGGCGGCTTTTCTGTTTATCGGCTGGTCTGGACCGATGCCGTTCTTTGCCTGGCAGAGGGAAGGGTGCTGAGTGAGAAAGAGCATCGGCAACGGTTTCTGGAAAGTCTGGTCAGGCTTGAAGTTGATAATAGCTATATTTATAAAAGACACGATGGTAATGATTTTTTAAAGACAGGGCTTGTTGACGACAACGGGACATATGATCTTGTCCAGATAGTTCGTTCCTCAAAAAGCAATGGAAGATCCTTTGTAGAGAACTTTGCAATAAAAACCATCGCGCCGCTCAGGGAAGAAACTGCGCTTGATTATCCGCGTGAGCCGTTTGTATTGGTAAGTTATTTCGATCAACGCGGTGGCTCATCGACGTTTACCTTTTCCCGGGATGTCGTGCTGGTAAAGGATTCACCTCGGCTACGTGATCAGTTGAGTTTTTACGACAGGATAAGAGGCTTCGGAAGTCACTTCTACAAGGTGACCTCCACCTTCGTCACTATCGAATGCTGCGGAACTGACAAATACAGCCAAACCGAAGAGCGTTACCAGCATATTAAAGAGCTGGCCTGGAAAAGTACCCTGGAGTCTATTTCCAGAGGGTTTGCCACTCACACTTCCCTGGCTGTTTCATCGGGGTGCGGAGCTGTGCTTACGGAACAAAGCGAAAGTGGGGCAGGAACACGCCACATAACAAAAATCAACTCAGGGGATAAATGATGAGCATGCCGACCAGCCAACAAATTGTATCGAGATACCTTTTCAATCAGGATACGCCGCCTGGCAATCTAAAGGACGAAAAGCTGATTCGTCCCAAAAATGCCGAAGGCGATCCCGTCTACGTCGATATGAACGAGTACATGACCACCGGAGCGGGACGTTTCGTGGGCATCGAAGAGTTCAGGATTGTTCGCAGGTTTCTCGCCAGTAACGATTATGGCGATAAAAAACTGCCGCCGGGTGTCTATACAACTTCCGAGCTTCTGGACTTGTATGGCATTGCACAGGGTGAGCGCATCCTGGCGGTCAGTGGCTATACCCGTGGAGTCGATGAAAGTGATTATGCAGAACGTGCTTATGTATTCGGTACCGGTGGTTATCAAATCAATGCCGATGCCGTGTTTTATGTCGGCGAGGATGGTTCACGTTCCATTTCCAATATTTATGTCGAGCCTGCAAACGACAACTTCGATTATGTAGGCGGCGGGCCGCTTGCCCAACTAACCAACTACTTGACCCGAGAGGATATCGACCCTTCCGGTATTGGCCGGACAGTACCGATAAAGTTCACCGGCACTGTCGCCAACAGACTGAATCTGACCAGTGCCGACTGGGCTTCGCTGGAGGCAGCCAGTCGCGAAAAGGAACGGATCGTAGCCGAAAATACACTGCTGCTGGGTACCGGCGCGCCATGGTTTGCCGCACAGTTCGCTGCCCTTCTTGGAAGGCTGGTGACTAACGACATCATTACCTATGAAGACAGTGACGGGCGCTATGTCGTCTATGACGGACGGGACACCAACAACAACGGTGTCATCGATCCTTATGCGCTGAAGAACGTCACCGAGCTGATTATCAACAAAGGTGCTGCGGTCATTGCCGGGAACGGCAACGATACCCTTTACGGTACGAATTACTCCAACGACGAACTTTATGGTGGCGACGGCAACGATCAGCTCGATGGCCGCAAGGGGGCCGATCGTATGGTCGGCGGATCGGGAAACGATACCTATGTCGTGGATGACGCCGGTGACACGGTTGTCGAGAAGGCGGGTGAGGGCACTGATACCGTCAAGTCCAGTGTCGAGTTCAAGCTGGCCGATGAATTTGAAAACCTGGAGCTGACCGGCACTGCCAGCATCAATGGAACAGGCAATGACCTCGATAACCGGATCCTTGGGAACTCGGGAAGTAATGTTCTGAGGGGCGAAGGCGGTAACGATTACATTTCCGGTAACTCAGGCAACGATACGATTGATGGCGGCGCCGGGAACGACACACTCATTGGCGGATATGGCAGCGACCTGCTTGAGGGCGGGGATGGCAACGATATTCTGCAAGGCAGTGAAAGCGGCGACAGAGGCAGTTCCGACTCCGATACGCTGAACGGCGGCAATGGTTTTGATATCTACAAGGCGCAGTCTCACGATGTGATCTTCGACTCGGACGGCAAGGGCGCAGTCTATCTGGAGAATCGGCGACTTACCGGCGGCAAGCGCAAAGAGGAAGATCCTGAAGACACCTATTACGGTGGCGGCAATACCTATGTGCTCAAGAACGGCACACTGACCATCAATGGCAGCCTGATCGTCAACGCTTTCCAGAACTACAACCTCGGTATTGCTCTGGAGCTTGAGGAAGAAGAGGAAGAAGAAACGCCCGAAACCGACGATGCCGAAAACCTCACCTCGCCGATTGTCATCGACCTGGACGGCGACGGCATCGAAACCCTGGCGGTCGGGGCGAGCCATTTCGATCTGGATAATGACGGTCTGAGCGAGATGGCCGGCTGGGTCAGCCCCGACGATGGCCTGCTGGTGCATGATCGCAACGGCGACGGCCGTATCAGCAACGGCAGCGAACTGTTCGGCAACCACAGCCTGCTGAACAATGGCCAGACAGCCCGGAATGGCTATCAGGCCCTGGCCGAATACGACAGCAATGGCGACGGCACGATCAATGCCCAGGATGCCTCCTATGCCACGCTGCAGGTCTGGCGCGATCTCAACGGTAACGGCACCAGCGATATGGGCGAGCTGCAAAGCCTGGCCGATGCTGGCGTAGTGTCGATCAGCACCGGTTATACCGATTCGACCCAGGTCGATGCCCACGGTCACGAGCACCGTCAGATCAGTACGGTCATGCTGGCCAACGGCATGGCCTCGACCGCAGCGGATGTCTGGTTCAAGGTCGACGCTTCCCGGCGCGTCAACAGCGGGGACATCGAGCTTACCAACGATGTCTACTTCATGGCCAACGCCAAAGGCTTTGGCAAGGTGCATGACCTGCATCAGGCCATGGTGCTCGACCCGGAATTGAAGGCATTGCTGGCCCAGTACGTGTCGGCTACCGACGCGACCACTCGCGACCAGTTACTGGATAACCTGATCTATCGCTGGGCCGGAGCCGAGGACGTCGATCCTTACAGCCGTGATCCCCAGAAAATCTACTCGCATGTCATGGACGCACGCCAGCTCGTTACTCTGGAGAACCTGGTGGGCCATGCCTACATGGGGCTATGGTGCTGGGGTGAGCGCGATCCCAACCCGCATGGCCAGGCTGCTCCGGTACTGGTCGCCGAGTACCTTGAATTCAAGCGCTTCACGGCGGCACAGATTCTTGCACAGACCGAATATGCCGCAGAGCTGGACATCGTTCGCACGGCGTTCGGCTCTGATGCCTATGGCATTTCAGTGGATTGGGATGCGCTGCAAGGCAAGCTCGACGGCATGCTTGCCAATGGACAAAGCGCTCGTATTCAGGGCGTGGTGAGCGTGCTGACTGACCTGGGCATGTACTCGCCTGCCTACCGGGCTCAGCGCGATGTGGTTTTCAAGAATGTTGCTGCATCGAGTCCGCAACTGGCGCCATTCTTCGATTTTTCCAGCCTGATAGGCACCGCCGGCAAAGATACCCTGTATGGCACGGGCGGTGACGCGCTGTTCTACGGCCTGGAGGGTGATGACGGGATGTATGGCTATACGGGCAACGATAGCTATCACTTCGCGCGCGGACATGGCAACGACAAGATCCTGGATTGGGGCGGTCTGGACCAGATCGTCTTTGCGCAAGGTATTGCCCAGAGCGACCTGGTGTTCTCGCGCAATGTCACGACGGTCTGGATTCATGTGCGCAATGCCGACGGCAGCGATGCAGGCTCGTTGCAGATCGATAACTTCTTCAACTTCGACGGTTCGCTGGATTTTGGCGCCATCGAATCGATCCGCTTCACGGACGGCAGCAGCCTCGACCAGCAACAGATCCTGACACTGTTGACCAACAGTTCCCTCACCACAGGGGATGATCTGGTGTTCGGTACGCTGGCTGATGACACGATCGATGCACTGGCCGGCAATGACAATATTCATGGCCTGGTCGGTAACGACCAGCTATCCGGTGGTGCAGGCGATGACGTGCTGATGGGCGACGATGGCAACGATGTCCTGACCGGTGGTATTGGTGATGATGTCCTGATCGGTGGCCGAGGCAGCGATACCTACATATTCGAGGTTGGTCACGGTCATGACGTGATTGAAAACGCTGCCGATTCATCCGGGATAAAACGCGACCGGCTGTTGTTCGGGGCCGGTATCGAGGCGGCATCTGTTATCGCCAAACGCAAAGGCAATGACCTGCTCCTGTCCATCTCAAGCAATGACAGCATTCGCTTGACCAACTACTTTGCAGCCGAAGCAGGCAATGGCACGGCGGTCGATGAAATTGTCTTCAACGATGGCACGCTCTGGAGCATTGCGGATATCAGGCTCAAGGTGCTGGAAGGCAGCGCCGGTGACGACGAACTGATCGGCGATGCAAGCAACAACGTATTGCGTGGCCTGGCCGGTGACGATCTTGTCTCCGGGCTCGCTGGCGACGACACCCTGTTTGGCGGTGATGGCCAGGACAATCTCAATGGCGGTGTCGGCAACGACAGCCTGTATGGCGAAGCCGGCAACGATAATATGCTCGGCGATGAAGGCAATGACCTGCTGGACGGCGGCGACGGCAGTGACTGGATGGACGGAGGCCTCGGTGACGACACCCTGATCGGTGGTGCCGGCGACGACACCCTCAATGGCGGCGCGGGTCGCGACACGCTTCAGGGCGGCACTGGCAACGATTATCTGGTAGGCGGTGCCGGGGACGATTTCCTGGCAGGTGGTGAAGGCAATGATCGTCTTGACGGGGGCAGTGGCACCAACAGTTATCTGTTTGCCCGTGGCGGCGGTCAGGACATCATCATGGATGCCTACGAGAATGTGGTCACCATTTACCTGTCCAACCTGCCTCTGGAAACCCTGGTGTTCCGCCGCAATGGCACCAGCCTGGATGTCTCTTTCCCTGACAGTCCGCAGGATTTGCTGTCCCTCGCCGACTTCTTCAGTAACGAAATACCGTCCGGCGGCATTCATCTGCACTATGGCGATGGGCTGGAGGCTGTTATCAGCCCGGCGCAACTGCATCAACTGACGCTGGAGGGCACTGAAGCTGCCGATCTGATCCATGCTTACTCTGCCGACGATCATATCGAAGCGCGCGGTGGCGACGATGAGGTGTATTCCTTTGCCGGCAACGACAGCGTCGATGGTGGTGAGGGTAACGATTACCTCGATGCCGGTGATGGTGACGACACGTTGCAGGGTGGCAGCGGCAACGACACTCTGTTGGGTGGCCTGGGTAACGATGTGCTCACTGGCGGCAGTGGTAACGACCGCCTGGACGGTGGCGACGGCAATGACCAGTATTTATTCGCCTCAGGCTGGGGTGATGACATCATTTTCAACAGCATCGGTAGCGATAGCGTGCATTTCAGCGGCCTGGCACCGACCGATCTGCTGCTGCGCCGCGAAGGCATGGACCTTCTGGTCATCAATCAGCTCACTGGCGACCGGCTTCGCATTCAGGGCCAGTTCTCCTATCAGGCCGGCCAGCCTGGAGCGACTGCAGTCGCACAATTTGTCTTCGACAACGCCACGACCTGGGATATCGAGGCCATCCGGCTCAAGGCAATCGAAGGCACCGAAAAAGACGATGCCATTCAAGGCCATGTTGACGATGACGTGATCGCGGCGGGCGCAGGCAACGATTACGTCGACGCCGGAGACGGCAATGACGTGGTGAACGGCGGCGACGGTAATGACACGCTCTATGGCAGTTCAGGCAACGACACCCTGAACGGTGACAATGGCGACGATCTGCTGATCGGCGGTAGCGGCCTGGACACTCTGCTGGGCGGTGCTGGCAACGACACCCTTCAGGGTTACGGACTGCTCGATGGCGGCAGCGGGGACGACCTGCTCGAAGGCAGTGGCGAACTGCTGGGTGGCGATGGCCAGGACATCCTTCGTGGCCAGGGCAGTGACACACTGTCCGGTGGTGCGGGCAATGACGTTCTGGAGGCCTACAGCACCCCATGGATTCGCAACACCAACACACTGTCCGGCGGCACCGGCGATGACAGCCTTTACGGCTCCTTCGGCGACGATACCTACCTCTTCAATCTTGGCGATGGCCGGGATCTGCTGGTCGAGCGCAGGGCTGGTCAGGCCTACAGCAACATCGCCCCGTCCTTTGACACTTTACGCTTTGGTGAGGGAATCAGCCTCCAGAGCCTGAGTTTCACCCGGACCGGCAACGATTTGCTCATCAGCCACAGCAACGGCACTGACGCCATTACCGTACAGAACTGGTATCAGGAACCGAGCGAACACTTCAAGCTGGAACGCCTTGAGTTTGCCGATGGCAGCGTACTCAGTGGCAACGATGTCGAGGCGCGTGCCATTACCCTGGGAACCAGCGGTAACGACACGCTCATGGGTTACCGCAATCAGGATGACCGCATTTATGGCGGCGCCGGCGATGACCAGATCTGGGGGCAGGCGGGCAATGACCTGCTGGTGGGCGGTGATGGTGCGGACTACCTCGATGGCAGTATCGGCAACGACCGCCTCGAAGGCGGCAACGGCAACGATTCGCTGTTCGGTGGACAGGGCGCTGATGCAATGGTCGGCGGCGCGGGCGATGACTATTACGCGGTCGACAACATCAACGATCAGGTGATCGAGTTAGCGGACGAAGGCGATGATTTCATTCGCACCACCGTCAGCTACACGCTCGGTGCGCATATCGAACGCATGGCCTCCGATGGTTCGGCGAATCTGCTCCTGACCGGTAACGAACTGGCCAACGGACTGTGGGGCAACGCCGGGGACAACGTCCTGGCGGGCCTGCTGGGCAACGACTTCCTCTCGGGCGGTGCCGGCAACGATGTCTATGTGTTCAACCTGGGCGATGGTCAGGACACGCTCGACAACACCGATGTCATCACAGCGGTCGACACGCTGCGTTTCGGTTCGGGCATCAGCGATAACGACGTCCTGGCCTTCCAGCAGGGCGAGCACCTGTTCATGAGGATCAAGGGCAGCAGCGACCAGATCGCCTTGTCGGGCTATTACGCCGCCAATACCGTCAGCAACGGCGTGACCTATGACAAGAAGATCGAGCGGGTCGAGTTTGCCAATGGCGTTGTCTGGGATCAGGCCAAACTGCAGGAAGTCGTGAGCCGGGCTGCCAATAACAAGTCGCCGGTGGTCAACGCCAACGTGCCGACCTTGACGGCGAGTCAGGGGACAGCCTTCAGCTACACGATTGCGGAAAACACCATTACCGATCCCGATGCCTGGGACTCCATCACCTACAGCGTGAAGATGCGCGACGGTTCCGCTGTGCCTGCCTGGCTGAAGTTCGATGCCAGGACCCGGACGCTGTCCGGTACGCCTTCGGCCTCCGATGTCGGTAGCCTGCAGTTCATCCTGTGGGGAACGGACAACTACGGCTATGCCGCCGGTACCTATGCGACCCTGACCGTGTCGCAGCCCAACCGCGCACCTGTGGTTGCAAGCGCTCTGGCGGATCAGAGCGTGGCCGAGGGTGCTGTCTTGTCCTATACCGTGCCCAGCGGAGCCTTCAGCGATCCCGACAGCGGCGATAGCCTGACCTACACCGCCACGCTGGCGGATGGCAGCGCCTTGCCTTCCTGGCTGACGTTCAATACGTCCACCCGCCAGTTCACCGGCACGGCACCGGGTACGGCTATCGGCACAACCAGCGTCAAGGTCGTCGCCAGGGACAAGAGCGGCCTGACCGCGTCTGATGTTCTGGACATTGTCGTCACGGTACAGAACCTGACGCTGACCGGCACCTCGGGAGCGGACACCCTGACCGGTCGTTCGGGCAACGACACCCTGAACGGTGGAGCTGGCAACGACACTCTGACCGGCAATGCGGGCAACGACCGGCTCAACGGTGGTGCAGGCAACGACACCATGCGCGGCGGTACGGGTGACGATACCTATGTGGTGGATTCGACGTCCGATGTGCTGACCGAAAACGCGGGAGAGGGAACCGATACCGTGGAGTCCGGCCTGACCTGGACCCTTGGCGCCAATCTCGAGAACCTGACCCTGACCGGCACTTCGGCTATCAACGGCACAGGCAACGCACTGGACAACATCCTCATCGGAAACAGTGCCGTCAACACCCTGACTGGTGGTGCGGGCAACGACCGCCTGGATGGCATGGGAGGCGCTGACAGGCTCATCGGTGGCGCAGGTAATGACACCTATGTGGTCGATAATGCCAGCGACGCCATTACCGAGAATGCCAACGAAGGAACCGACACGGTCGAGTCCGGCTTGACCTGGACACTGGGTAACAACCTGGAAAACCTGACGTTGACCGGCACTGCCGCCATCAATGGCACGGGCAATGCCCTCGCCAACGTGCTGACCGGTAACGCGGCGGCAAACAGCCTCAGCGCCGGTGCTGGCAACGACACGCTGGACGGACGGGGCGGGGCCGATACCCTGACCGGTGGGGCGGGCAACGATACCTATATCCTGGGACGTGGCTATGGCGTCGATACGGTGGTCGAGAATGACTCGACCAGCGGCAATACCGACGTTGCCCGATTCATGGACGGCATCGCCACCGATCAGCTCTGGTTCCGCAAGGTGTCCAACAACCTGGAAGTCAGCGTCATCGGAACCTCCGATGCACTGGTGATCAAGGATTGGTACACAGGGGCGGCCACCCATGTCGAACAGTTCAAGACCAGCAATGGCAAGACACTGCTCGACACCAAGGTGCAAGGTCTGGTGGATGCGATGGCTGCATTCTCGCCACCAGCGGCTGGCCAACTGACGTTGCCGGATAACTACAAGGAGCAGTTGTCTCCGGTAATTGCCGCCAACTGGCAGTAACCCGCCCTCTACATGACCGGCCTGCCTGATGGCGGGCTGGTCATGCCACATTGGAAGCATTGGGGATGAGCCGATTATTTCGTGTATTCGGCTCATTTGGTGAGCCGAATAGCGTTATTATTCGGCTCAAACCCCGAGAGCTTCATCATGAATGACTCCCAGCAATGGATCTGGCAACACTCGGACTGGCCGCTTTTTCGCTGGCAGGAAGAGCCGTTGGCGGCGTTGCTGCGCGAGTGTGCTCAAGCCCAGGGACAGTTGCTGGGCATGTTGAGCGCAACGGGTGCGGATACCAGTGCCCGGACTGAACTGGATGCCCTGCTGCAAAACATCATCACCTCTTCGGCCATCGAGGGAGAGCAACTGAATGTCGGTTCTGTGCGTTCTTCGCTTGCCAGGCGTCTTGGGCTGGAGGGTAACCAACAGGTCAACCCGCGTAGCGAGGGCCTTGCAGAGCTGATGCTGGATGCTACACAGCAGCATCAAACCACGCTTACGATTGAGCGCGTATTGCACTGGCATAGCTTGCTGTTTCCTGCGCAACAATCGCTCATGTCGCACAACATTCGTGTTGGGGACTTGCGCGGCGAAGAGCCCATGCAGGTAGTTTCGGGACGTATTGATCGACCCACCGTACATTTTGAGGCACCGCCACGTAAGGGGCTTGAACAGCAGCTCCATGCATTCCTTGACTGGTTCAATGCCAGTCGCTCGGATGCCGGCCTGGACCCGTTATTGCGCGCCGGGCTTGCGCACTTCTGGTTCGTGACCCTGCACCCCTTCGACGACGGCAACGGGCGTCTGACACGAGCCATCACCGATCTGGCCCTGGCTCAGGCGCAGAACCAGGCGATTCGTTTTTATGCCATGTCTGCCAGCATTCTTGCTACCCGGCAGGACTATTACCGCATTCTTGAACATTGCCAGAAGGGTGGCCTGGATATCACGGCATGGCTGCAATGGTTTCTCCAGACCTTGCTGCATTCCCTTGAGCAGGCAATCCAGCGTATCGACCGAGTACTGGCCAAGGCCCGCTTCTGGCAAAAACACCGGGATAAAGGCCTGGCAGCGGAGCAGATCAAGGTCCTTGACCGGCTTCTGGATGGAAACCTGCTGGCCGACAAGCCTGGATTTGAAGGCGGCATCAGTGCCGCGCAATACCAGACTGTTGCCAAGGTCAGTAAAGCGACCGCAACCCGCCATCTTGGCGACCTGCTGGAAAAAGGCTGTTTGCAGAAATTGCCGGGAGGAGGGCGGAGCACGCGGTATCAGATTGAATGGGAATGATCCGGTCTTTCGCGGATAAATCCGCTCCTACGGGCGCTGTAGGAGCGAATTTATTCGCGAAAACCTGACTATTGATTCTTCGATACAGCCAGCTTGATAGGCACGGTCAAAGTCCCGCCCCAGTTCTCGTCATATGCCGCTCTGATACCCAACCTCAATACACCTTCATAATTGTCGTCGGGCAGAGGCAGTAAATTGTCCGAGGGTACATAGCGCAGTTTCCAATAGACGTTATGATCCTGGCCGGCACAAGTCCCGATTCCATGCATCGGACCTTCCCCTTCGCACTCGCCGCGTCTGAGGGTGCCGCGCAGCACTACGGAATAAGGGACTCGTTTGCTACCTACAACCAGTGTGGTGAGTTTCGTATAGCTTTCGTTCTCAACCATTTGAAGCGAGGTCGGTCCTTCCTCCTTGCCGTAGGCCACAAGCCCAAGGGAGTGTTTCAGGAGCGGTACGGGTATCACGCCTTCGAGGGTTGGCTGTGCAGAAAGCGTCCAGTCTACGGAGTACTGCACACTTGGTTTTATCGGCTGTGGAAGCTGGAGGTCAGCGATTGCCTGGCGCGACTCTGCGCTGTAAGGAAATTTCCATTTATCAAAGAACCCCCGCAAATCCCTGCCGACTACCCGGCTGGAGTTGATTGCAAACCAGTCCATCATTTGCTGATCGGTGGAAAAGTCGGCAGCATTGTCGCCTCGGGCATAAGCGACTCTAAAATCTCTCGCGAGCTGTGCATGCCAGTCCGGAAACGAAACATAGAGTTGCGCAAGCATCAATAATGTTTGATCGGCAGGGTTGGTAGGGTTTTCAGGTAAGCCGTCCATGGCCAGAAAACGTCCTACAGCTTCTGGATCGGAAGTAATGAATGAGCCAAACCTTGAATGACATCGAGTGAAATTTTCTGTTTTCTTGCCAGTCAGCATTTGACAGGCTTCCAGCGAGAACAAGTTATTGCTGACTTCTCTAATACCTCTCCATCGCCATGCTTCTTGATTCTGGTGCCCATATTCATGCCAGTCGCCCCAGTGACTGGTTATCCGGTTGCCGCCAAAATTTATACCGATCAAACCATTGCTGTACCAGGCCGCACAGCAGACGTTGAAGCTGGCCTGATACATCGAAAATGCGATAGTGTCCATCGGGTTATCGATTTGCCATGCGAAACCATTGAGTTGATCATAACGGGTTGTAATAATCAGATGCTCTTGCATCATGGCATCTATATTTTTGTCGGCATGGAGCGAAGCGACTGCCGCAGGAAAGGCCATTACGGTTCTGCCGTTGAATAGATACACCTGTCCTGACGGATCCGGTGACTTTGCAATTTTCGGCCAGTCGCCAGGAGGCGTGAGCCCGTAGATGTAAAGTGATGTGTTTTTATGTGATGGGGACGTATTTATAGTAACAGCGGCTCCCACGCTACTCCAGTTACTCATGTTTTTATCAATGTCCACACAGGCCAGCATGAGCATGCCAGGTAGGGTTGCCTTATACAGAGTGTTGGAGTTTTTCAGCAGTCTCACACCATTGGTTTCTGAAAAATTGTAGGGCTTGTCAAAATTGGCGAATGTATAGGCGAAGCACTGAGTGGTAGGAGTGGGGTAGTCTTTTGTTTCCAGTATTACTGTATCGCCGACAGCCAGATAGACGCGCGTAGGTATATTGGGGTTCCTGCGATGAAGCTCTCCCTTGCGCCTTAGCTCATTGGTTTGGTCCTCAACGATAGGGACCTGGTAAGTGTTTTCTCCCCCTGAAAATATTCCTATTCCGCGTATTTTCCATGCAAGGCTTTCAGCAATTACGCCTCTTGCAGATGTCTGGAAGATGTCTGTGTCTTTTTCTTGATTTGCCGAGGGTAATAGTACTTCTTTATCATCATAGATGACGTCCTCTTCGGCGAGGATGGTCAGGCTGAATGTCACTGCCAAGAGTATGGTCAGTGAGCGTAAGAGTGTTTTGGTTGTTTTATATAAGATTAATCGAGAGGGGCGTGTGTTCATAGTGAATTTCCTTATTATAGTGCTTCCTTTATTTTCTGTAGTTTAGTTTGTGGATAGTGGGTTCGGAGTTGGAGAAATATAATATTTGGGGATATTCATCGACCTGTTTTGCACTATCAGGAATGACTTTTTCGCAAATGACGTGCTGGCCCTGACAAAATCACCATTCATTACTCTAACCGTAACGATCATGCTCCCTGCTTGATTGATGCCCCACACCCTTCGCTCCTAAGGTGGCCCACGACAGCGAAATCGTGGAGCGATCATGACAACAATAATGAACCCCGACGCACGCTGGTCGCGTCGTCGCAGTGAGAAGCAGCGGCGGCTCGAACAGGTGCGAAGTCTCGCCGATGGTGTGGTGTTGCCGACCGAGAACATTGTCGCGGCGCTGGAAGCCTTGCTGGTGTCCGGAGACCGGGTGGTGCTGGAAGGTAATAACCAGAAGCAGGCGGACTTTCTTTCCCGTGCGCTGACCAGGGTCGATCCGGCCAAAGTGCACGATCTGCACATGATCATGCCCAGTGTCGGCCGCGCCGAGCATCTGGATCTTTTCGAGCAGGGCATCGCCCGCAAACTGGATTTCTCCTTCGCCGGTACGCAAAGCCTGCGCATCAGCCAGTTGCTCGAAGACGGGCTGCTGGAAATCGGCGCCATTCATACCTACATCGAATTGTATTCGCGACTGGTGGTCGACCTGATCCCCAACGTGGTGCTGGCCGCCGGTTTCATGGCTGACCGCGCTGGCAATATCTACACCGGTCCGAGCACCGAAGACACGCCGGCACTGATTGAGCCCGCAGCGTTCAGCGATGGCATCGTCATCGTTCAGGTCAACCAGTTGGTCGATGACGTCAGCGACTTGCCACGTGTGGATATCCCGGCCTCATGGGTCGATTTCGTGGTGGTGGCCGACAAGCCGTTCTATATCGAACCGCTGTTTACCCGCGACCCGCGCCATATCAAGCCGGTGCATGTGCTGATGGCGATGATGGCGATCCGCGGCATCTACGAAAAACACAACGTCCAGTCGCTGAACCATGGCATTGGTTTCAACACCGCGGCCATTGAGCTGATCCTGCCGACCTACGGCGAATCGCTGGGCCTCAAGGGCAAGATCTGTCGCAACTGGACTCTCAATCCGCACCCGACCCTGATTCCGGCCATCGAAAGTGGCTGGGTCGAAAGCGTGCATTGTTTCGGCACCGAGCTGGGCATGGAAAACTACATCGCCGCCCGGCCTGATGTGTTCTTTACCGGTCGCGACGGCTCGCTGCGTTCCAACCGCCAGTTGTGCCAACTGGCCGGACAATATGCGGTGGACCTGTTCATCGGTGCGACCTTGCAGGTCGATGGCGACGGGCACTCCTCAACCGTGACACGCGGACGGCTGGCCGGTTTCGGGGGGGCGCCGAACATGGGCCATGACCCGCGTGGCCGCCGGCATGCCACACCGGCCTGGCTCGATATGCGCCAGCAGAGTGGCGATGGTCCGGAGGCTTATCTGGAGCGCGGCAAGAAGCTGGTGGTGCAGATGGTCGAGACCTTCCAGGAGGGTGGCAAACCCACCTTCGTCGAAACTCTCGATGCAGTTGAAGTGGCGAAGAAAAGCGGCATGCCGCTGGCGCCGATCATGATCTATGGCGATGACGTCACTCACCTGCTGACCGAGGAAGGCATCGCATACCTGTACAAGGCCCGCAGCCTGGAAGAGCGGCAGGCGATGATTGCTGCAGTGGCGGGTGTGACGGTGATCGGCATGCGCCATAACCCCAAGGACACTGCGCGCATGCGTCGTGAAGGCCTGATTGCCCTGCCTGAGGACCTGGGTATCCGGCGCACCGACGCCAGCCGTGAATTGCTTGCCGCCAAGAGTATTGCCGAACTGGTCCAGTGGTCCGGTGGCCTGTACAACCCGCCTGCGAAATTCAGGAGTTGGTGATGAGCGCACTCAAACTCAATCCAGCGCCTTTATCGCTGGCGTCACAACTGGCCGATCTGGCCGTGGATGCGCTGATCGACGAGGCCGATCTGTCACCCAAGCCGGCTCTGGTCGACCGGCGCGGCAGTGGCGCCCACACCGATCTGCACCTGGGTTTGATGCACGCTTCGGCATTGTCGCTGTGGCCGACCTTCAAACAAATGGCCGATGCCGCTCTGGAGTTCGGCGAGGTGTGCCAGCCGTTGCGTGAAGCGTTGGGCAGTCTCGGGCGTGAAGGTGAAGTCGACATGCTGCGTACCACTGGCGGCGTGAATACCCATCGCGGCGCGATCTGGGCCTTGGGCCTTTTGGTGGCGGCTGCGGCGCTGGAGCCAGGGAACTGCACCCCGGCGGCGCTGTGTCTGCGTGCGGCTCGCCTGGCGTTGATCGAAGACCGGCATGCAATCGTTCAGCCCAGCAATGGTCGTGAAGTTGCCCGGCGTTACGGTGCCATGGGCGCCAGAGAGCAGGCGCAGCTTGGCTTCCCTGCGGTCATTTGCTTCGGCCTGCCGCAACTGCAACACAGCCGTGCCTCTGGCAGTGGCGAGCTGAACGCCCGGCTGGATGCGCTGTTGGCGATCATGACCACGCTGGCTGACACCTGTGTATTGCATCGTTCCGGGATGACCGGCCTTGAGGCCATGCAGCGCGGCGCGCAACGGGTGCTGGATGCCGGTGGCAGCGCCAGCCTGGCGGGCCGTCGTTATCTGCAAGAGCTGGATCAGCAATTGTTGAGCCTGAATGCCTCTCCCGGAGGCGCAGCCGATCTGCTCGCCGCCTGCCTGTTTATCGATGGCCTGGAGCCTGTGCTCGGCCATCCATTGAGGAGTCTTTGATCATGGAAACCCTGTCTTTTGAATTCCCTGCCGGGCAGCCGCCAGCCGGTCGTGCGCTGGTGGGCTGTGTCGGTTCGGGCGACCTTGAGGTGCTGCTGGAGCCAGGCATGCCGGGCAAGCTGTCGATCCAGGTGGTGACCTCGGTCAATGGTGCATCGGCGCGCTGGCAGCATTTGTTCGAGCGCATGTTCGAGGGCCAGACGCCGCCAGCGCTGAGCATCGACATTCATGATTTCGGTGCGACACCGGGCGTGGTGCGCTTGCGTCTGGAGCAAGGTTTCGAGGAGATCGGCCATGACTGATACCGCCCGCTTGTTGAGCCAGCACAGCTTTATCGAACTTGGTGCCCGCCAGCGTGCCCGTGCCTTGCTGGATGCCGGCAGTTTTCGCGAACTGCTCGACCCTTTCGCCCGCGTCATGTCGCCGTGGCTGGCCCGTCAGGGTGTCGTGCCGCAGGCCGACGATGGTGTGGTGGTCGCCAAGGGTACGGTCGATGGCAGACCTGTGGTGATTGCCGCCATCGAGGGCGCTTTTCAGGGCGGCAGCATGGGTGAGGTGGGCGGCGCAAAAATGGCAGGTGCGCTGGAACTGGCGGCCGAGGACAACCGCAAAGGTATCCCGACTGCCGCGATTCTGCTGCTGGAAACCGGTGGTGTGCGCTTGCAGGAAGCCAATCTGGGGCTGGCCGCGATTGCTGAAATTCACGCCGCGATTGTCGACTTGCGTCAGTACCAGCCGGTGATCGGTGTGGTGGCTGGCAGCGTTGGCTGTTTCGGCGGCATGTCCATCGCTGCGGGCCTGTGCAGCTATCTGCTGGTCACCCAGGAAGCGCGCCTTGGCTTGAACGGTCCGCAGGTTATCGAACAGGAAGCGGGCATCGAAGAATACGACTCCCGCGACCGGCCTTTCATCTGGAGCCTTACCGGCGGCGAGCAACGTTTTGCCAGCGACATGGTGGATGGCTTTGCCGCTGACGACGTGGCGGATATCCGGCAACAGGTCAGCGGCTGGCTTGGCCAGGGTGTTCCTGCCGGGCATCGCAGCAGCCAGTACGACCTGTTCCTGCAGCGTTTCGCGCAACTGGATACCGAGGCGCAGATCGACCCGCAAACGGTGCGTAATCTCTATCAAGGAGCCCGGTCATGAGTGATTCCCAGCGTGGTTTGAACTGGTTCAACGCCTTGAGCGCACAGGCCAGCGCCGTAGCGGGCCTGCCGACTTCGGTCAAGGCTGCGGACGGCCTGCTCGGTGAGGTGCCGGTACGTTTCCTGGCGGTGGTGGTCGATGCGGACAACCGTTTTCCCCGTGCTCGCCAGGGTGAGGTCGGACTGCTGGAAGGCTGGGGACTGGCGAAGGCCGTGGACGATGCCATCGAGCTTGATCGGCACAGTGAATACAAGCGCGCCTTGATTGCCATTGTCGATGTGCCGAGCCAGGCCTATGGCCGACGCGAAGAAGCTCTGGGGATTCATCAGGCGCTGGCCGGGGCGGTGGACAGCTACGCCCGTGCGCGTCTGGCCGGGCATCCGGTGATTGCGCTGCTGGTGGGCAAGGCCATGTCCGGTGCGTTCCTGGCCCATGGTTACCAGGCCAATCGACTGATTGCCCTGCGCGATCCGGGCGTGATGGTGCATGCGATGGGCAAGGCCTCCGCCGCCCGCGTGACCTTGCGCAGTGTCGAGGAACTGGAAAAGCTCGCCGCCAGCATCCCGCCCATGGCGTATGACATCGACAACTACGCCAGCCTTGGTCTGTTGTGGGAAACCCTGGCGGTCAGCCAGATCGAACAACCGGCGGAACGGGATCTTGCCCAGGTGCAGGACGTCCTGAGCAGTGCGATTGAAGATGTTCGGGCAACCGGCACGGACTTGAGCAGTCGCCTGGGGGCCAGCAATCGTGCAGCTTCCTCGACAGTGCGCCAGTTGCTGCGAGCGCAGTGGTAATGACTATCCCGTTGGCGGTGCTGCCCCATGATCTGTTGTGGGGCTTGCGCCTGTCTGACTTGCCAGCGGATGCACCCGACTGGGTGATTGAGGTGGTCAGCCACGGCCAGCCGGTGGTGGTACGCCGTGCTGCGAGCATGCCCGGACAGGTGGCGGTGGGCATACGCGGGCCTCTGCGCGAGCAGCGTTATGCGGCGAGCATGGCAGCGTCTGCCATTGCGCGTCGTGTGCGGCCCGAGCAACTGACGCATCTGGCCAGCCACAACATCCGGCATTGGCCGGCGCTGGCTGCCTTGCAGCAGATCCGGCCGGTGATGGAGGTGCTGGACATTGAGTGGGGCGTTGCAGGCAGTGCAGGTTTTGAGCTGGCCAGTGGTGTTGCCGCACTGCATCAGGACAGCGATCTGGATCTGATTCTGCGCACCCCCGAATTCGTCAGTCGCCGCTGGGCGGCTGAGCTGGTCGAAGCGCTGGAGAACGCGACCTGTCGGATCGATGTCCAGTTGCAACTGGCCGATGGCGCCGTGGCGTTACGTGAATGGGCCGGCGCCTCGCGTCAGGTGCTGTTCAAGAGTTCGACCGGCGCGTTTCTGGTCAGCAATCCATGGCATCAGCCAAGGATGTGCGCATGAGCAGCTTCTGGGTGTTTCCCGGCCAGGGCGCACAACAGGCGGGCATGCTGCATCAGTTGCCGGATGCCCCCGCGGTGCACGACTGCTTGCGCGAGGCTGCGCAGGTTCTGGATGAGGATGTGCTGGCTCTCGACAGCCCGGATGCCTTGCAAGCGACTCGTTCCGTTCAGCTTTGCCTGTTGATCGCCGGTGTGGCCTGCGCCCGTGTCATGCAGCAGCACGGCTGCACGCCCGATTACGTTGCCGGGCTGTCGATTGGTGCCTATCCGGCAGCCGTAATCGCCAACGCCCTGGCTTTTGACGATGCACTGCGGCTGGTGGCCTTGCGCGGCGAGCTGATGCAGAACGCCTATCCCCAAGGCTATGGCATGACCGCCATCATCGGCCTGGATCAGGCCTGCATCGAGACGGCGATTGCCCGGATTCACGCTCAGGACACGCCTGTATTCCTGGCCAATATCAACGCCGACAACCAATGCGTCATTGCGGGCAGTGTTCCGGCGATGGAGCAGGTCGGGCGGTTGGCCAAAACCGCTGGCGCTGCTGCGGTGAAGCGGCTGGCGGTAAGCGTGCCGTCCCATTGCGCCTTGCTCGCAGCACCGGCGCAGGCGCTGGCCGATGCCTTCGCCAGGGTCCGGCTTGCGACGCCGACAGTGCGTTATCTCAGCGGCAGCACTGCACGGCCGATCCTGAATATTGAAAAACTGCGTGATGACCTGGCCTTCAACATGTGCCGGGTCGTCGACTGGCGCAGCACAGTGCAGACCGCCTACGAGCGTGGTGTGCGCCTGCAGATCGAAATGCCGCCCGGCACAGTGCTGACCGGGCTGGCGCGCAAGGTGTTTGAACAGGGAACGGCAGTGGCCTTTCAAGGCGCTCGCCTGGACAGTCTGGTCGCGTTGTCGCGTGAGGAGGGAACCCGTAATCCATAGAGACTGAGTGCAATGCTGCGAAGGACAAAAACAACAACTTCGGCAACGCAATTGAGGAATAACAACAATGATTATCTACGGTGTGGCTTTGCTGGCTATTTGCACCCTTGCGGGGGTGATTCTCGGTGACATGCTCGGCGTCCTGCTGGGGGTCAAATCCAATGTCGGTGGTGTCGGGATCGCCATGATCCTGTTGATCTGCGCCCGTTTGTGGATGCAGAAAAACGGCGGCATGACCAAGGACTGCGAGATGGGCGTCGGTTTCTGGGGTGCGATGTACATTCCTGTGGTGGTGGCCATGGCCGCCCAGCAAAACGTGGTGACCGCGCTCAAGGGCGGTCCGGTTGCAGTGCTCGCAGCCATCGGTTCGGTGGTGTTGTGTGCTGTCACCATCGCGTTGATCAGCCGTACCAACCGGGGTGAACCGCTGCCCAAGGAAGAACCGGCCGTGATCCCGACTGTAACGCCTGTGGGAGGTCGCTGATATGTGGGATCTTATCGAGAAAGGTCTTGAACACAACGGGCTGATCACAGCGTTTGCCTTCGTCGGCGTGATCATGTGGATTTCGGTGATTCTGTCCAGGCGACTGACCTTCGGCCGAGTGCATGGCTCGGCCATTGCAATCGTCATCGGCCTGATTCTGGCCTGGGTGGGCGGGACGCTGACCGGTGGGCAAAAAGGCCTGGCCGACCTGGCACTGTTCTCCGGGATCGGCCTGATGGGCGGCGCGATGCTGCGCGACTTCGCCATCGTCGCCACGGCTTTCGAGGTGCAGGCTACCGAAGCGCGCAAGGCCGGGATGATCGGTGCGGTTGCGTTGTTTCTGGGCACTATCCTGCCGTTCATTGTCGGCGCCAGCATTGCTTGGGTATTCGGTTACCGCGATGCGATCAGCATGACCACCATCGGTGCCGGTGCGGTTACTTATATCGTCGGCCCGGTGACCGGTGCTGCGCTCGGCGCGACCTCGGATGTCATGGCCCTGTCGATTGCCACCGGCTTGATCAAGGCGATTCTGGTAATGGTCGGCACGCCCATGGCCGCCCGCTGGATGGGCCTGGATAACCCGCGCTCGGCGATGGTATTCGGCGGCCTGGCTGGCACCGTCAGCGGCGTGACCGCAGGTCTTGCTGCTACAGATCGGCGCCTGGTGCCTTACGGCGCGCTGACGGCGACGTTCCACACCGGACTTGGCTGCCTGCTTGGGCCGTCGCTGCTGTACTTCATCGTGCGCGGGATTGTTGGTTGATCACTGCGTAGGAGCGGATTTATCCGCGAAATGGTTCGCGAATGAGTTGGCTCCTACAAGGTGTGAGGCAGGCGGTTGGTATACATCCGGCATTCGGCAATCAGTGCCAGCAGGTTCGGGTCGCGTTCTCTGGATTTTAGAAACACCAGGCCGATGTGCTGCTGCATGCGATAGCGCTTCTGCAACGGAATCAGCCGCACGCGGTTTTCATAGACTGCTGCGATGCGGCCCGGCAGCAAGGCGTAACCCACACCGGAACTGACCATGCTCAACAGGGTGAAGATATCGTTCACCTGCATCGCCACCTTGGGCTCGAACCCGGCCTGCCGGAATACCTGCACGCCATCGCGGTGAGTGGCAAAGCCTTGGGTCAGGGTGATGAAGGTCTCTTCGCGCAGGTCGCTCAGGTCGACTTCGCTGTGTTGTGAGAGGGGCGAGTCGGCAGGTACAGCAAGGAAAATATCGTCGGAAAACAGCGGCAGGTGTTCGCAGTCCGGATCGTTGACGCTTTCATCCAGCGACACCAGCATCGCATCGACTTCCATGTTCTTGAGCTTGTAGAGCAGGTCGATATTCGAGCCCAGAATCAGGTCGATATTCAGCTCGCTGCGGCGGATCTTCAAACCCATGATGAGCTGCGGCACAGTCTTGACCGTCAGCGAATACAGCGCACCCAGCTTGAAGCGTGCGGCCGAGAAGCCAGCGGCCTGGCGAGTCATTTCGACCGTGCTCAGGACATCCTGAATCAGCTTCTGGGCGCGCTCTTCCAGCACGTAGGCGCTTTCCAGCGGAGTCAGGTTGCGGCCTTCGTGCTTGAACAGCGGGCAGCGCAGGGCGCTTTCCAGCGAATGGATCGCACGATGCACGCTGACATTGCTGGTCTGCAGCTCGGCGGCGGCACGAGCCAGGTTGCCGGTGCGCATGAAGGCGAGGAATATTTCCAGTTTCTTTAGGGTCAGCTCGTCATCGATCTGCATGTCGTGGCGCTTGTTGTTGGTGTGGCAACGATTGTGCCTGACACGCCCGGCAATGGCTGCTGCAAATATGGCACCGGGCTTTGCATCGCTCATCGAAAGGCTTTAAAACAGGTGTTTCGAGTAGTCAGAGGTCATGTGCGTATGTACTACGGAGAAAAATTCAATGCCTGGTCGCATCTGGTGGGCGCGGTACTGGCCGCTGTCGGTGCCATCTGGCTGTTGGTGATGGCGAACCTGCATGGCGATGTCTGGAAGGTGATCGGCGTGGCGATCTATGGCGTCAGCCTGGTCAGCCTGTACAGCGTTTCGACGGTTTATCACAGCGTTCGCGGGCGGGCCAAAGCCATCATGCAGAAGGTCGATCATTTTTCGATCTATCTGATGATCGCCGGCAGCTACACGCCGTTCTGTCTGGTGACATTGCGCGGCCCATGGGGCTGGAGCCTGTTCGGTGTGGTCTGGGGGCTGGCGCTGATCGGTATCCTGCAAGAGATCAAGCCGCGCTCCGAAGCGCGGATCATGTCCATCGTGATTTACGCGGTGATGGGCTGGATCGTGCTGGTTGCGGTCAAACCGTTATTGGCCACCCTGGGCCTGGCGGGCTTTATCTGGCTGGCCGGTGGCGGCGTGCTGTATACCGTGGGCATCATCTTCTTTGCCTACGACCATATCCGCCACTGGCATGGCATCTGGCATTTGTTCGTGATCGGCGGGAGCCTGATGCACTTCGTGGCGATCTTTTTCTACGTCCTGTAGGAGCGAATTCAT